>CAZJHQ010000001.1:0-354194 GCA_964545915.1 uncultured Candidatus Kuenenia sp.
TGGCGGGATGGTTTTCATGCCCGGTGTCCCCGGGTTTCCACCCGGGGCTTCTTGGAACGCGTCACGCACCCCCAAAAAGCCCCCGGCGGAAGCCGGGGGACTCCGGGTCGCGCACCTTCCCACGTGCCATGCGAAGCGGGTGCGGACCGGGGAATCACCTGCCGTCGTGCGGCATGGATGGCGGGATGGTTTTCATGCCCGGTGTCCCCGGGTTTCCACCCGGGGCTTCTTGTGCCGCACGCGTGACGCACCCCCAAAAAGCCCCCGGCGGGAACCGGGGGACTCCGGGTCGCACGACGCTACCGCGATCGGTGGTCGCGGGCGGCCTGACGGCGCTTGCCGGCGGCGAGCGTGTGGCCGCCACGGCGGGTCACCTTGCCGGCAAGCTTGTGCCGCGTGGTCGAGGCCTTGGCCGATCGCTGCTTCACCGCGTCGAATCGCAGCGGCTGGCCACCTCCCTTGGCGAGCACCGCCGCCGCCTTCGCGGTCGGCCGCTGCTTCTTGCCGGCCTGCTTCGGCTTCACGGCCGGCGCCGAGGCCGCCGGCGCCGCCACGGCGGGCACGACAGCCGCCACCGGCCGCGCTACAGGCTTGGCCGCGGGCCGCGGACTGCGGGTGCTGTTGATCTCCGCAGCGGCCGCGGCGAGCTTGCCCTTCACGCTCGCTCGCGTGGTGCGGTGGCCGGCCTGACGGGCGGCCTTCGTCACCGACTTCCCCGTGGCGGGCTTGGCCGGCGCGGCCCCGCGGCCGACCTCCGCCAGCCGGGCCTCGAGCCGCTCGATCGCCGCCGTGAACATGTCGGCCTTCTCGCGGCTGCGGGCGTTGGCCGCCGGACCGGCCGCCGCCGACCGCTTCGTGGTCCGTGCCTGCCCGGCGTGGAGGTCGCGCCACTTGTCACGCAGCGACCGCGCCTGGGCCAGCGTCTTCTCGAGCTGCTTCCGCGAGGCGGCCGAGAGCGTGCCGCCGGCCGTCGCCTCGAGCACGGCCCGCTCGGCCGACGTGAACAGTTCGCGAACGCGATCGAGGCCGGGCACGCTGGACGACTTCGCCATGATGTTCTTGTTCCTGATGGGGATTCCGCTGGGAAAAACGTCAGCGTACCGTGTTCACGCCCGCGCGGATACGTCATCTGCCATGTCACGGGCGTGATAGCTGGACCGCACGAGCGGGCCGGAGGCCACCTTGCGGAATCCCATCCGCCGGGCGATGCCGCCAAGCTCGTCGAACTCCTCGGGCGGCACGTATCTTTCCACGGGCAGGCTGTCGAGGGTCGGCTGGAGGTATTGGCCGAGCGTGAGGAAGTCGACGCCATGGTCGAGCAGGTCGGCGAACACGTCGAGCAGCTCGTCCCGCGTCTCGCCCAGGCCGAGCATCAGGCCGGTCTTGGTCTTCACGGCCGGCATGAGCCGCTTGGCGTCGGCCAGCAGCTGCAGCGTCCACGCATACACGCTCTTCCGCCCGCGGACTGTGCGGTAGAGCCGGGGCACCGTCTCGGTGTTGTGGTTGAAGACATCGGGCCGCGACTCCATGAGCCGCTCCAGTGCCCCATCCTTGCCGATGAAGTCGGGCACAAGGACCTCGATCGCGGCACCGGTCGCGGCCCGCACCGCCTCGACCGTGCGGCGGAAATGCTCCGCGCCGCCGTCGGGCAGGTCGTCGCGGGTCACGCTCGTGATCACGACGTGCGCGAGCCCCAGCCGCCGGGCCGCCTCGGCCACCCGCTCGGGCTCGTCGGCCTCCAGTTCTTCCGTCTTGCCCTTGGGCACCGAGCAGAAGCCGCACGGCCGGGTGCACACGTTGCCGAGAATCATGAACGTGGCCGTGCGCTGCGACCAGCACTCCAGACGGTTGGGGCACTTGGCCGACGAGCAGACCGTCTCCAGGTTCAGCTCCGCGATCAGGTGGGCCGTCTCGGCATGGCCGCCGCCGGGCGCGAGGTTCTGCCGCAGCCACGGGGGCAGGCGGCGCGACACCGGCGGCGCCGCGACCGGAGCACTGCCGCAGGCGGTCGCGGCGGGGGCATCGACGATCGGCAGCAAGAGCGACGCAAGGCCGCGCGAGGCATCATCCGACACGGCTGACAAACTCCGGCTGGGCAGGGTGCGGCGTCACGAAGGGAAAGCCTGATTGGATCTGCGTCCGCTGAAAACCACAGGCGGCGACGAGCTGCTCGACGAGGGCCGTGCGGGCGTCCTGGATACGGACCTTGCGCCGGAGTTCGGCCTCGACCGAGCCCATCGCCGTCGCCGCCATCGTAGGCGGTTCCCCGCCACGGGGGCCAGCCGTCGCACGGATCCGGTGAAAAGCCTCCAGCGCCGGGCAGACGTTGACGAAACCGCCGTGGCAGGCCACTCCGCGGCGGACGGCGATGCCCACTGCCGCCAACAGCCCCGTGCGGCCGAACAGGCCGTGCAAGCCGGGCCGCCGCTGCGGGTCGCAGCCCAGCCGCCGCAGCGCCGCTGCGAGGCCGGACTCGAACCGCGCCACGTAGGCCCCCACGTCGTGTCGGCCGAGACCGAGGTCCTCCAGCGCCGCGAACAGGCTCACGAACACCTGCCCCGGCCCGTGGAGCACCGCGCCACCGCCCCGGCCGACGAAGCGGACCTCGAGCCCCTGGCTCCGCAGTTCCTCCGCCGACAGATCGACGTCGGCCCGCGACCCGAGCCGCCCGATCGTGATCGCCGGCTCCAGCTCGCTGACGACAAGCGTCGGCGGCCGGCCGCCTGGTTCCGACACCTCCCAGGCCAGTCGCTCCGCCATCGTCGCGTGCGCCTCCCAGCCGATCCGCCCCGCCAGCCAGACCGCGAGCGGACGGCGGGCACGGGCGATGGACGGCGGTGGCGGACTGGCGACCATGGCGTATTTGTACCACGTCCCCGGTGGCGCACGCCTCCAGGCTTGCGAATGCGTGGCTCCGCACCGTCACAAGGCCCGGGCCGTCAGGCCGGCGGCACGGCGTACTCGTCGAGCAGCGACTCGATCCGCGCGAAGACGTCGGCCATCTGCTCCGCGTCGGGCAGGAGCGTGACCCGGAAGTGGTCACGGTAGGGCACGTTGAAACTCGATCCCGGAGCGACGAGCACGTGCCTGCGTTCGAGGAGGTCGAGGGCGAAGGCCCGGTCGTCGAAGCCCGCCGCGCCACCGGGCAGCCGCTCGGCGTGCACGCGCACGAAGGCATACATCGCCCCCTGCGGCGCGACGACGGAGAGATGGCGGCTCCGGGAGACGGCGTCGAGGACCGCCGCCCGCGTGGCATGCAGCCGGCCGCCGGGCCGCGTGAGGTCGAAGATCGACTGGTAGCCGCCCAGCGCCGTCTGCACCGCATACTGCCCCGGCACGTTCGAGCACAGCCGCAGCGAGGCGAGCAATTCCACCGCCTGGATGTAGTCGCGGGCGTGCTCCCGCTCGCCGGAGAACACGAGCCAGCCGACCCGCAGGCCGCAGGCCCGATAGATCTTGCTCAAGCCGCCGAACGTGAGGCACAGGCCGTGGCGGGCGCGCGTCGCCATGGGCACGAACTCCGCGCCGTCGTAGAGCATCTCGTCATAGATCTCGTCGGCGCAGAGCACGAGGTGATGCCGCTCGGCGATGCCGGCCAGCCGCTCGAGAACCGGCCGCGGATAGACCGCGCCGGTCGGGTTGTTGGGATTGATCACCACCAGCGCCCGCGTGCGGTCGGTGATCAGGCTCTCGACCTCGTCGGGATCCGGCACGAAGCCGCGCTCCGGGCGGCAGGGATAGTGCACGGCCTTCGCCCCGTGGATCACCACGCTCGCCGTCCACAGCGGGTAGTCGGGGCTGGGCACGAGCACCTCGTCGCCGGGATTGAGCAGGGCCCGCATGGCGAGCATGATCATCTCGGAGACGCCGTTGCCGATGAACACGTCGTCGGCCGTGACGTCCATCACCCCGCGGCTCTGCTGCTGCATGACCACTGCCTCGCGGGCGGGGAAGATGCCCTTCTGGTGCGAGTAGGGGTCGGCCTGGTGGAGGTTCTCCACGATCGCCACCCGCATCGATCCCGGCATGCGGAAGCCGAAGGCCCCGGGGTTGCCGATGTTGAGCTTCACGATCTCGTGCCCTTCACGCTCGAGCTGCTCGGCGCGGCGGGCCAGCGCCCCGCGGATCTCATAGCGGACGTCGTGCAGGTGCTCGGAGGCACGGAGCGGAGGAAGGCTCATGCCTCAACTCTACCACGCGACCTCGGGTCGGCGGTGGCCCTGCGACCTCAGCCGCGGCCGCCCTTGTCGAAGGCCAGGGCCGCCTGCAGCCGGTCCCATGCCAGCGGTTTCCAGGGCACGGCCTCCGGCAGCCGGCCGCGGTCGAGACCGGCGCCGTGCGTTGGGCCGCGGCTCTCGGCCACCTCGAGCGCCCGATCGACCGCGGATCCCAGCCGCTCCAGCCAGTCGGGCACCTCGACACCGGACCCGCTGGCCACGCCGAGGAACCTCTCCGCCTGCGCCTCGAGCTCCGCGCCGGCACCCGGGGGCTGTCCCGTGAACAACTCCGCGACCGCGGGCTCGACGAGCGCCTCGAGTTCGTCCTGCTCCAACGCCGCCGTGAACGGCCGCCGCACGCGGTCACTCACGCTCGCCAGCCGCACGCTCCAGTGCGTCTCCAGGTCGGTGAGCCGCTGCACGAGGGCCGCGGCCGTGTCGTGGGTCTCGTCCCGCATCCTCGTCCGCCAGGCCGCGGCCGCCGCCACCACGCCCCGCCGCGCGAGCACGCGATGGGCCATGTTCACCGGCCGCAACGTCCAGGCGATCCGGTCGTGCTCGGCCTTCACCCGGAGGAAGTCGAGGAGGATGTGCAGGCACTCGCCGCGGTCGGACTGGGTCGTGGTCGAGTTCCAGTCACGATACTCGGCATGGTTCTCGGCGATGCTCTCGAGCACCAGCCGGAGGCGCGGCGCGGCCTGCTTCAGGGGCAGCGCGCCGGAGGCCAGGTCCTGGAGCAGCCGCACCGGCCGGCGGGCCCGGGGCGTATCTGCCTCGGGCTCGACCTCCGCCCGGTCGACGAGCTGCTCCAGGTAGTGCCCCACGCCGCCGCGAAGGATACCCCGCAGCGACGCCGGAGCGAGCAGGTGCTGCGTGAACAGGCCGGAGCCGTAGTGCTCGATGAACTCCCGGATCACAGCGAAGGATTTTTCGTCCCGCACCTTCTCGAGGACCGACAGCCGCAGCTGCCGCGCGTGGGTCGTCCAGGTCTCGAGCAGCCGCGGCACAAGCAGGGCCAGGCCGTCGAGGATGCGGTCCACCACGACCGCGTCATCCGGCGGGCGGCCATCGGCTTCCGACGCGGCGCTGACGACGATCCGCTCCACGAGCGCCGTCGTCGCCGCCTCGAACACACGGTCGAACTCGCTGACACTCGCCGCCCCGCGCGGACGCAGGCTCTCCAACTGCTTGGCCATCTGCACCACGTCGGCGGTCTCCGCGACGAGGCCGAGCCGGGGCAGGCAGGCGGCCAGCCGCTCGAGGAGCCGCTCGCGGGTGCGGGCGCGGACGATCCGGTCGGGACGGCCGCCCCGCGACAGCGGCACGTACAGGACCGGCCGGCCCCGGAGCCGGGCGCGGACGACCTCGAGATCCACCGCGGCCGCCGCCGCGTCGCCGGTCAGCAGGGCGGCGAACAGCCGCCCCACCGCGGCCGTGGCCGAGCCCTGGCCGAGCCGCGGCTGCGACGACCGCAGATGCAGCCGGGCGGAGAGCATCCAGTAGGTCTCGGCCGCATGCACCGCCGCCTCGATGAGCCGTTCGGCGGCCCCGTCCCGCGCCCAACGCAGGCGGTCGTATTCCGTCGGCGGCATGCCGGGGGGCGGCTGCCGATCGCGGGCCGCGACGGTCGTCGCGGCGCGGACCAGCGCCCGTCGCAGCCGCCGCAGCGAGTGCCGCCAGCCGATCACGGAATCGATCTCCGCCTGCGGCGGGCTCGTGGCGGCCGCGACGTCGAGGCTGCACCACACCGTAACGGCCTGCCGCACGAGGGTGCCGACGCCGATGAGAAACTCCGCCGCATCCTCGACGGCCGCCAGCCCGCCGGCCGTCGACCCGCCCGGCGCATCCACATCGATCATGCCGCCGTCCACGCCGTCGTCGGCCGAGTCGCGCCACACCATCGACTCATACGCCGCGGCCACGCTCTCCTCGCCGTCGGGCTGATCGTCCGCCGTGTCTTCCTCGCCGGCGGCGCCGCGCCGATCCCCCGGCTCGCGGCCCACCGCCACCGTCTCGATGAGATCGACGACCGCGCTGGTGTTGGCCTCGACGAGTTCCAGGAAGCGACGCACCCGCCCGCGGCCCTCCGGCGACGGATCGGCGCAGGCCTGCGACATCCACCGGTTCGCGGCCGCCAGCCAGATCGGCCCGGACCGCTCCACTGCATCTCCCTCCAAGAGCGACGCCCAGTGCACGAGCAGGCCGAGCGCGCCGTCGAGATCGCCTTCACGAAGGAGCGCGTCGGCGGCCTCGGCATGCGTCCGTGGCGAGGTGAAGGCGGCGACTTCGCGGCGCCAGAATCCGGGCGGCGGCGCCGCCGGCGCCGACTCGCGCCGCCGGTTGAGGGCGGCGATCACCTCCCGCGCGGCAGCGAAGGCCTCGCGGCCGGAGAGGTGCGGCACACCCGACACGGTCGTCGTCGCGAAGCGGTCCCACCAGCCCGCCAGTCGCTCCAGCGCCGCCGCCGCGCGATCGGCAACCCGCGGCGGTCCCGCCAGGCCGGCCTGCCGCCAGGCGGCCGCATACCCGTCGAGGATCGAGCCGGTCACATTCACGAGGTCATCGACCCGCGGGTCGGGCAGGCTCTCGCCGCCCGGTTCGTGGAGGGGAAACTGGCCCGACAGCCCGAGGATGTTCCAGGGATCGACCGCCGCCCCACAGCCGACCGCCCGCACCAGCAGGTCGGCGGCGGCGTCGAGCTCGTCGAGCGCCGCCACGGCATCGTCGGCCCGCCGCAGCGCCTGCTGCGCGGCGACCACCCGGCTGGTGATGCGGGCGAACATCCGCGCCGACGCCGCCGGCACGGCGGCGGCCATGCGCTCGGCGCCGGCGGCCCGGCCGATGCGGGCGAGCACCGCGGCCAGGGCCACGCTCTCCACCTGCCGCGCCCGCCGCCCGGCGAGCACGGTGTTGATGTGCCGGCGCACGCCGCCGAAGGGCTGCCGCATCCGCCGTGCCTCGTCCTCGAGCCGGCTGCGATGGACGTCGGGGAGCCGCGTCAGCAGCCAGCGATAGAAGCCGTCGCGATAACCGGCGATCCGCGGCAGCAGTTCGGCAAGCGGCAGGCCGGCCTGCCGGGCGCCGGGGCCGTGTCCCGACAGGCCCGACGCCATCAGCATCACTCCGGCCAGCACGGCCGACGCTTCCCAGCGGAGGTCGGCCGCCGGCACCCCGTCGCGGTCGCCGGCGGCATCGGCTTGCGGCCAAGAGAGGATGCCGTCGAGCGTGGCCTGCTGCACGACCATGCGGCGGTAATTGCCCTGGGCGTCGATCCGCGCGGGGTCCCAGAGGCCGAAGAGATAGTTGGGGCGGCTGGCCGCCGGATGGAGAAAGTCGAAGGCCCGGGGGTCGATCGCCAGTTCTTCGAGCAGTTCGAGGTCAAAGTCGGCCTGCTGCACGAGTTCCGGCGGCGCGTCCCGGAGGATGTCGATCGCGCCGGCAACCAGCCCGCCGTAGCGGCCGTGGGCCGGACCGGCGCCGGCGACGTAGAGCGGCACGGGACGCACCCGTTCGTGACGATAGGGCTCCGACAGCCGCCCGTTCTCCAGCACGGCCACTGGTCGCCAGCCGACGTAGTCGTTGAGCCGGTCGATCGCCCGGGCCGCGGCCTCCGCGAAGTCGTCGCCACCGCTCGACGTCGCCAGCACGGCCTGCGCGGCCGCCATCACGAAGTAGGGGCGGTCCAGGCCGCCGGGCGGCTGATGCTCCAACAGGTCGGCATGAAACCGGTGGTAGCCGGGCAGCACGTGGTTGAACACGGCATCGAGCACCCAGCGGGCCTGCGTGGCGTCGCGAAAGGCGGGCTCGGCGGGCTCGAGCTCCCCGAGCCGCGTGGCGAGTGTCGCCGCCAACCGCGCGGCCGAGTCGGGGGATTCGCCGACGACGCCATCGGCATCGGCCGGCTCGAGGCTGGCGTATAGGTCGCTGCACGCCCGCCAGGCGGCGGGGTCGAACGCCCCCGACGAAAAGTTGAGGTAGCCGAGGACGAGGGCCGCAGGGTCCGGGGCGCGGGCAGGCTTCACATCCGTCGGCATCGCGGGGGCGGCGTCATTTCGGGCTCGGGACGGGCGGCGCGACCGGCGCACCGCCTCCAATCCGCGAGAGCGTAGCATTTTTGCGGGGCGTTTTTCGTGGGCTATCCTTGCGGGCACGGCTTTTTGCACCGTTTTGCTACCGCGCCGCTGCGGGCCATCCGATGGGCATGACGACACGTCTTCGACACGTCTGGGCCGCCGCCATGCTGGCCGGCGCGCTGACGGGCGGCGGCCGCGCCGACTGTGGCGGGGGACTGTCGGGCACGCCCGCCGACGAGTTCGTCGCCGAGCGAATCGGATTGGTCCGCGAATGGGTCGCGCAGATTCCCTTCGATTCCGCCCGCGGGGCTCTCGAGCACGTGGTGGTCGGCGACGGCCTCGTCGTCGCCCAGACCGACGACGGCCGCGTGCATGCCTTCGCGGCGGCGGCCTTCAATGCCGCGGCGCGGCCCGGAGCGGCCGCCATCGGCACGCTGCTGTGGTCACGCCAGTTCGGCGCCGCCGGCGGCCCGACGGCGCCCGCCGGCATCGGCCCGCGACTGGTGACGGTGGCCCGCGACCTCGAACTCTTCGCCATCGACCGCGCGACGGGAGCGACTCGCTGGCAGCAGCGGACCGGTCGCCCGCCCGGCGGCAGCGTGGTGGAGATCGGCGATTGGGTCTACGAGCCGCTTTCCGGCGGCGGCATCCGCCGGCTGACATTCGACCCCCTCCAGCCGACGGCCGACCCATCCGCTCCCGTCGCCGCGCAGCGGCCGAAGCCCGGTGCGAAGAAGGGGGCCGCGAAGGCGAAGGCCGACGCCAAGCCGACGGCGGAGAGCCTTCGGCCGCGCACGTTCGACAGCGCCGGCCGCGTCGAGCGGCCGGTGCAGGCCTTGGGCAAGGGACTGGCCTGGACGACGGCCAACGGCGTCCTCGTCACCCTGCAGCCCACCGAAACCGATTCGGACCGCTTCGAGTTCGGGCTCAACTCGCCGGCCGTGGAAGCACCGCTCATCCGCGGCAGTGCCGTGTTCGCCGCCACCACGGCTGCCGACCTGGCCCGGATCGACTTCATCGAAGCGGGGACGCGCGGCCTGCGCACCGGCTGGCACGTGGTGCTCGACGCCGTGCCCGACGCCGGTCCATTCCTGGGCGGCGACACGCTCGTCGTGTCGCTCGGCGAGTCGGGCATGGCCGCCTTCTCCGCCGAAACCGGCACCCCGCTGTGGCGGAGTCCCGTCGCGGGCCGGGTGCTGGCCGTGGCGGGCGACCGGATCTGGATC
Source organism: uncultured Candidatus Kuenenia sp. (assembly GCA_964545915.1). Taxonomy (GTDB): domain Bacteria; phylum Planctomycetota; class Planctomycetia; order Pirellulales; family UBA1268; genus QWPN01. The sequence goes on from CAZJHQ010000001.1 coordinate 9,517, forward strand.
ATCGACCGCACCGGGCGGCTCGCCGGCATCGACCTGGCCTCCGGCGAGCGCCGCGAACGGCTGTGTCTCGCCGGCTTTTCGTTCCCGGTCGTCAACGCCAATTCGGATCGGCTGATCCTCGCGTCGCCCGCCGGGCTGTTGGTGTCGCTCGCGCCGCGGCGACCGGCCGCGGCTCCGGCCGCCCCGCGCCCCGCGCCACGCCCTGCCCCACCGCAGCCCGCGGAACCGCCGGCCGCAGAAGGGGAAGCCGCGGCGGAGACCTGATGCCGCGTCAGCGGCCGCGGGCCGGCCGCGCGGGAACGCGGGCCTTGGGATCCTGCCGCCACGCCTCCTGCAACAGGCCGTAGAGCTGCCGATCGTGCCGCACGAGGCGGTGCGGATCCTGGAAGAAGCACTCGCTGGCCACCGCGAAGAACTCGGCAGCGCTCTCGGCGGCGTATTCGTCGAACGCCGTGGCCCGCCCATCGTCGAGCGCCTCCTCGAACCGCGCCCGGCAGTCTGCGAAGGCGGCCCGCCACGCCTCGCGGGCAAGCCGCGGGCCGACCGGCGGAATCCCGTCGATCTCACCGTCGAGGAGATCGATGAGATGGGCACATTCGTGGATCACCACGCTCCGCGGACCGTCCCGCAGCCGACCGCCGTCCACCACGCCCGGCCACGAGAGCACCATGCTGCCACCCGCCCAGGTCTCGCCGAGCCGGGCCTCCTTCCACTCCAGTTCCCCGCCGCCGTCGAGCGGCGTCGATCGTGGCACCAGATAGTCGCCGGGATAGACGAGCACCGAGCGGAGCGTGTCGAAGTGCTCCCCCGCGAAGCCGAGCGTCACAAGCCCGGCCTGGGCGGCGATCGCCACGCGGACCTCGTCGGTGATCTCCTGCCCTCGGCAGCCCTCGAACCGCTTCTCGCCGAGGAACACCAGGATCCAGCGGTGCAGCCGCTCCCGCTCGGTCTCGTCGAGCCACTGCACCTGCTTCACGAGCCGGGCGAGGATGTCGTGCCAGGCCGGCGGAAAGGGCCGGTCGCCCAGGGCACGGCGACGGCGGGCCCGAAGCCAGGAAAAGAGCATGACGAGCGCAGCCGCCGCGGGCCGGTCCGGCCTATGGCTTGAGGGGCAGCCGGCGCGAGAACAGATCGAGCGACAGGATCAGGCAGCCCACCGAGATCGCCACGAACGACAGCAGCAGCATCGCCGTGTAGACGTTCATCGGGGGGCGGGACCGCGGCTGCGAGGCGTCGTTTGCCATGGCGTGCTCCGAGATCAGCCCGTGGGTCAGCCCTTGAGCCGAGTGGTCACCTTGTCGCCCCGCTGCACGATGCCGCGGGAATATTCGCGGAGGATCAACGCCACCGCGCGGTCGGGCTTGACGGTCTTCACGACCGCCCGCCCCACGTACTGTCCGTCGCGATAGACCTCCAGCGTGTGGCCGGCCTGCAGCCCCTCGTCGCCCCCCAGCGAAACCTCGATGGCGTTGTCAGCCACCGCCAGCACGTCGCCGTCGAGCGCGGGCACCCGATCCTTGGGCAGGCTGTCGATCGCCAGGCCCTGCTGCTTGAGCAGCAGCCGGGCGTTGGCCACCTGCTTCTCGAGCTGTTCCTTGCGCTCGGTGGCGATCTCGAGGAACGACTGGGTCTCGTGGAGCTTCTGGGCGATATCGGCGGCGCGGCCCACCTCCCGATCGACCTTCACCTGCTGCTGCCGCACCTCTTCGCGAAGGGCGGCGACTTCGTCGATCGCCTTCTTCAGCTCGGCCTCGGCCGCGTCGAGCTTGGCGATGGCCTCCTGTTGGATCTTCTCCCGGTCCTCCTTGTTCTTGCGGAGCTCGACGAGTTCGCCGTCTTTTTCCGTCAGGGCCGTCTGCAGCTTGGCGACGACCTGATCGCGGGCCGCCTCCGACTCGGCCACCTTCCGCACGAGGACGTCGATCTCCTGCTTGAGTTTCTTGCGGTCGCTCTCGGCCTGCTCCAGCTGGTACTTCAGGCCGGGCCGCTCCGCGCCCTTCACCTCCTCGGGCTTGCGGTTCACCTCCCGCTCCCAGTTGGTGTGCGAGGAGTAGATGGCGACGGCGAAACTCATGAACACGAGGCTCATGACGAACACCGCGAACACGAAGATCTTGCCGATGACGTTCATGACGCCTCCCGCGCGCACCCGGCCGGCGGCCGCAGCCCCGCCGCGGCACCGCCCCCGTATCTTCCTGCCCGGACGGCCCCCGAGGCAAGTTCCCCGGGACCGCGGCAGCCCGCACCCTGGCCTGAAATCGGCCAGGCAGGACCGGCGGCCTCACCCCGACTGCGGGCGCCGGTGCAGTCGGTCCCGAATCCGGCGTCCCAGGGCCGCTTCCAGCATCACGGCCACCGCGACCGCCACACACGCCCCCGTCGGCAAAGTCCCCGTCACGCGCCAGGGGCTGCGCCGGCCGTCGGGGTGCAGCCGTGCGGCGAGGGTGGCGGACGCCCGCCGCGGCCCCCGCTCCAGCAGCCGGCCACAGCCGTCGATCGCCGCGGAGAATCCGGTGTTGGCCGCGATCGCAATCGGGATCCGCACCTCGACCGCCCGGAAGATCGCCGCCACCAGGTGCATGTCGAGCTCACTCGACCCCCAGAACCAGCCGTCGTTGGTCAGGTTGACGAGCACGTCCGGGGGACCGTCCCGGGTCTCGAGCCCGTTCACGAGCGCGCGAACCGCATCGGGCAACGCCGTCTCGTAACAGATGTTGACCGCCACGCGGTGACCCGCGATCTCCACGGCCACGTGATCCTTGCCGGCCGTCAGCCCCGCCGGCAGCGGCGTGAGCCGGTAGAGAAATGGGAACCGGTCGGCGAACGGGATGTATTCGCCGAACATCACCGGGTGCAGCTTGCAATAGCACGCCCCCGGTGAACCGGTAGCGTCGAGGAACAGCCCGCAGTTGAAGTGGCGGGTGGCGGCCGGTGCGATCGCCTGCTTGTCGAGCCCGACCAGCCACGGCGCGGCGTACCGCCGGGCAAAGACGGCGAGCGCGTCGAGCCGCTCCTGCTCGAGCGCCCGGCGGCAGCGGGCCTGGCGCTCCGCACGGACGGCCGCGTCGGCACCGGGTGGCTCCGGCCCCAGGAGCCGCTCCACGACCGGCTCCTCGAGGATCTCGGCGGGGTCGATCTCGACGAGCCCCCAGCGCCACATCGTCTCCGGCCACACGATCAAGTCGGGCCGGTCGCCGGCGGGCCAGGCGGCGAGGCCGGCGACGGTGAGTTCGTCATAGTGGCGGGCGACGTCGGTGGCGGCGTCGGGATCGTGCTTGAGTTCGGTGTCGATCGAGCCCTGCACGAGCAGGAGCTCGAGCGGCGCGCCGCGCGGCGCGGGAGCGGTGGCCAGCCGCCATGCCCCGTAGGCGAGCGTCGCTGCAAGCAGTGCTCCGGCCGCGGCGAGGTTCGCGACCGCGCGAAGCGGCCGCCAGCCGGATGCGGTCGGCAGGGCCGCCGCGATGGCCGCCGCGCCGGCGATCACCAGTCCGCTCACCCCCACGGCGCCCGCGATGTCGGCCGTCTGGATGAGGGTCGTCCACCGCCATTGGGTGTGGCCGAGTCCGCCGAACGTGAAGCCGCCGAGCACCCAGCCGCGCAGCTGCTCGCAGGCCATCCAGGCCACGGCGGCCGCCGGCACCAGCGGCCACCGCCAACGGTGCACGAGCCGGCGGGCCAGCCACACGAAGGCCGGCACGTACGCGGCCAGATACGCCGCCAGCAGCACCCAGCCGATCGACGTGGCCGGATGCGGCAGCCGCAGCCAGTGGATCGTCGCCAGCCAGTGGAGGAATCCGCCGATCCACAGGGCCCGCCACGGCCGCCTGCCGGGCAGCGGATCGGCGGTCACCAGCAGCAGCCAGGGCAACGGCGCGATCCAGGCGGCCCACCACACATCGGCGGGGGGCTGCACAAGAAACAGCGCCAGCCCGCCGCCGAGTACGAGCGTCCACAGCCGCCGCTCGTCCGCCGCGGTCGTCATGCTGCGCCTCGCGTCTCGGGCTCGACCGCGAACTCCGCCAGCACCGTGCCCGTCGCGACCAGTTCGTCCTCCTCCACGAGGCAGGCCGCGAGCCGCCCCGTGACCGGCGCCTCGAGGTCGATCGTCACGCCGCCGGCGACGAGCTGCACCACGCGGTCCCCCTCGATGACCGCCGATCCCTGCGGCACCAGCCACACCGCCACGGCCAGCGGCATGTCGAGACCGAACTCCGGCACCACGAGTCGGGCCCGCTGCAGCGGCGATCCTGACGGCGTCGCGGCCATCGACTCACCGCTGCTCCCGCAGCCAGGCCAGGAGCACGCTGCCCACCGCCTCCAGCGACTCCGCCGCGCAGTGCTCGGGGGTGTCGGCGGTGGTGTGCCACTGCGGGTAGTCGAAGTCGATGATGTCGCAGGCCGGGATGCCGCCGATCATCCGCAGCGGCATGTGGTCGTCCTCGACGGCGTGCCGCGGCCGGGGCACGAACTGCCGCACGCCGAGCCGCCGCGCGACCGCCCAGATCGAATCCACGACCGGCCGCGTCTCCGGCCAGGAGACGCTGTTCTGCTCCTGCCAGATCTCGAGGTTTCGATCGGCGACCATGTCGACCACCACGGCACAGCGATAGCGGTGGCCGAGCCGTCCCGCCTGCCGCTCGGCGACGTACTGCCGGGCGAAGAAGGTCGAGCCGAGGCAGTAGGGATCCCGCGGCCGGAAGACGTATTCCTCGGCGTCGAACAGGACGAAGTCCACGCCCACCGGTCCCGCGATCCCGGGCATCGCGCCGGCGAGCTCCATCATCACGGCGACGCCGCTGGCGCCGTCGTTAGCCCCGATGAACACGCCCTGCGGATCGACTGGGTCGCGGTCGGGAAAGGGGCGTGTGTCGAAGTGGGCGCCGATCAGGATCCGCTCCGTGCGGTCCGGGTGCCACTCCACGACCAGGTTCTCCATGTGCACCGGCTTCCCTGTCCGCCGGTCGCGAATCTGAAACGCCTGCCCTGTGACCCGCGCCCCGGCCCGGCGAAAGTGCGCGACGAGCAGCGCCCGCTGCTTCGTCATCGCCGCCGACCCGCTCGGCCGCGGCCCTAGCCCGCAGATCTCCTCCAGGTGCTGCATGGCCCGCGGCCCGGAGAACCGCGGCGGCTCCTCGCCCCGCGCCGCGGCCATCGGCACGCCGACGCACACCGCGACGACGATCACTTTCACGTGCACGGCACAGCGGCGAAGCGGCATGACGAATCCAGTTGGTTGCGCCTTTGCTAGGGCGGACAAGCAGATGCATCACCCGCACCGGGAGGCACGGGGATCGGCGTGAGGATGCGGAGCGTGGCGGACCTTCGCCAGCGACGCAACTCATGCCGTCCCCGAGCCGGCTTGGGCCGACCCGTGCTGCGCCACGGTGCCGGTCAAATTGGAACTTCAGTGTAGGGTAGACTGCGGGTTTTCGCGTCCCCGATCGCCTCGGGCTTTTCGGCCATGATTCTCTCCCGCGTCGCCGTCGTCTGCATGCTGGCCGCGATTCTCGCCGCACCGCCGGCCCGGGCGGGGGGCGGGCCGGAGAACGTGCTCCTGGTCGTCAATCCGACGCGGGCCGACAGCCTGGCCGTCGCCAACGCCTACGCGGCGCTGCGGCAGGTGCCGCCGGGCAACGTGCTCATGCTCCCCTGGAAGGACGGCGACGAGGCGGTGCCCATCGACCGCTTCCGCGGCGAGATCCTGCAGCCGATCCTGCGGACGATCGATGCCCGCCGCCTGGCCGCGCAGATCGACCACGTCGTCTATTCGTGCGGCTTTCCCTGGCGGGTGGACTACGCCGCAGAGCTGCCCGCCGAACTGGCGAAGCAGCAGATGTTCCAGTTTCCGTCCGGGTCGCTCACCGGCATGACGATGCTCTACGCCGCCGTGCAGAGCGGCGGGCCGAACTGGCTCGATCCGGCGATCAACCGCTACTTCCGCCCCCCCGGGCCCGATGGCGTGCCGGCATCGACCGTCGGGTTCCGGGGCTGGTATGGCTGGAGCGATCAGGGCGAGCTGCTCGAAGCGGGCGGTGCCCGCTACCTCCTGGCGACGATGCTCGGCGTCACGGCCGGCCGTGGGAACAGCGTCGCGGAGATCGTGCGGGCGCTCGAGGCGGCGGCGGCGGCCGACGGCAGCCGGCCGCGGGGCACGATCTATTTTCTCACCAATGGCGATGTCCGCACGCGGGCTCGCAGCGGCCCCGTGAAGGGCACCGTGAAGGCGATCGAGGCCGCCGGCGTGAAGGCCGAGATCCTCGAAGGCGTCCTGCCGCAGGGCCGACGCGACGTCGCCGGCCTCGTCACCGGCACGCCCGACTTCGACTGGGCCGCCAGTGGCAGCCGGCTCGTGCCCGGGGCGATCTGCGACAACCTGACGAGCTTCGGCGGGGTGTTCACGCCGGGCGCGGGACAGACACCGCTGTCGGCCTTCATCCGGGCCGGCGCGGCCGGGGCCTGCGGCACCGTGATCGAGCCCTACGTGATGCTGCCGGCGGAAGGTGGCAAGTCACCGGCGGCGTTTCAGCCGAAGTTCCCCCATCCGGCCGTGCAACTGCACTACGTCCGCGGCGCGAACCTGGCCGAGGCGCTTTACCAGGCGGTGCGGTCGCCGCATCAGCTGCTCGTCGTCGGCGACCCGCTGTGCCAGCCATGGGGGGTGATTCCCGAGGTGGAAATCGTCAACGCCGCCGATTCGCGGCCGCTCGAGCCCGGGACGCCCCTCACCGGCACGCTCGAACTCGAGCCGCGGGCCAGCCTGCCCGCCGGCGAGAGCGCCGACCGCTTCGAGCTCTACGTGGACGGCGTGCGGGTGGCGCAGTGCGGGCTCGGCGAACGGCTGCCGCTCGACACGACGCCGCTCGCCGACGGGCACCATGACCTCCGGGTGGTGGCGATCGCCGCCACGGACGTCGAGACACAAGGCCGCCGGATCGTGCCGGTGACGGTGTCGAACCACGGCCTCGCGCTCACGCTCACGGTGGAGCCCCGCCGCGTGCGGCCGGCCGACACGGTGCGGGTGAGCCTGGCGGGTGCGGGGGTGGAGTCGGCGGTCGTTTACGGCATGGGCCGTGTGCTCGGCCGCATGGCGACGGGGCAGGCGACGATCGAGCTGCCGGCGGAGCTGCTCGGCCGCGGCCCGGTGACCCTCCGGGCCACCGGCCGCACCGGCCCGAATCCCGGCGACGCGGTCAACGCGGCGCCCGTGACGATCACCGTCGGCGAGTGATCCGGCGACCGCCTTGGGGGCCGCGGCGAATTGAAACACACCCGCTGGATGCGGCGGCCTGAAGCGGGCCATGATGGCGGCCATGAACCCTCCCACAACCGATCCCGCGGTCATCTACCGCACTCGGGACGCCATCGCCGCGGCCGACGCCCTGGCAGCCGCGATCGTCCATCTCGACCTGTTCACGGGCCTGGCCCGTGCGCCTGCGGACCTGGCGGAGGTCTGTCGCCGCCACGGTCTTCACCCGCGGCCCACCGACGTGCTCTGCACGCTGCTCTCGGCCCAAGGGCTGCTCGCCCGCGACGCGTCCGGGCGGTTCGAGCCGACCGCCACGGCCCGCGAGTTTCTCGTGGATGCTGCGCCCTTCGACGCCCGCAGCTATTACGCCGCCATGGCCGACAAGCCGGGCGTGGCCGATTTTATCCAGGTGCTGCGGACGGGCCGGCCGGCGAACTGGCCGGGCGCGGAGGGGGAGGCCGACTGGCATGCGTCGATGCGGACGGAGGCCTTCGCGGAGGCGTTCACGGCCGCGATGGACTGCCGCGGCCGGGTGCTGGCGCCGGCGCTCGCGACCGCCGTCGACGGCGGTGCTGCACGACGACTGCTCGACGTGGGGGGCGGCTCGGGCGTCTACTCGATCGCGATGGCCGAACGGTTTCCGACGCTCGCGGCGACGGTGCTCGAGGCGGCACCGGTCGACGCGATCGCGCGGCGCACGATCCGCGCGGCGGGCCTGGAAGGGCGCGTGGCCGTGGTCGCGGCCGACATGTTCGCGACGCCGTGGCCCGCAGGGCACGACCTGCATCTGTTTTCAAACGTCCTCCACGACTGGGACGAGGCCGACTGCCGCAGGCTCCTGGCCATGAGCGTCTCCGCGCTGCCCGCCGGCGGCCGCCTCCTCATCCACGACATGCTGCTCGACGACGACAAGGCGGGGCCGCTCTGGGCCGCGGAATATTCCGTGCTGCTCTCCACCGTCACGCAGGGCCGGCTCTACTCGACCGCCGAGATCGCCGGCTGGCTGGCTGAACTTGGTTTCGAGATCGTCGCGCGTGCGGCCACCGCCCTCGGCCGCAGCGTCCTCACCGGCTCGCGGCGCATGGCGGAGCCGTCGCCTCGGCCCCGGCGTAGAATCGAAAGCGGAGTTGCCCCATGATCGAACACACGGTCACCTTTCGCCTGCGGCACGTCTCGGGAAGCCCGGCGGAAACCGACTTCCTCGCCGCGGCTCGGGAACTGGCCGCGATTCCTGGCGTCCGCGACTTCGCGATCCGCCGCCAGGTGAGCCCGAAATACGACCACACGTTCGGCATCACGATGCGGTTCGCCGACCAGGCCGCCTACGACCGCTACAACACCCACCCGCTCCACGTGGCCTTCGTTCGCGACCGGTGGGTGCCCGAGGTGGCTGCATTCCAAGAGGCTGATTTCGTCCCCCTGCCCCACTGAACTCTGTGGAGCGGCGTCTTCTCGGGGCGGCGTTGCTGAGGGCGGCGAGACGGCGCAGGGACTCCGTGCGGGCGGAGACGGGGCCGACACGGTGCGGGTGAGCCTGGCGGGCGCGAGCGAGGAGAGGAATGACTCGCTCCGTCACCATCCGCGCCTTCTCTCAAGCCAGAAGGTCTGTCACGACCTTCCCATGCACGTCGGTGAGCCGGTAGTCGCGGCCCTGGAAGCGGTAGGTGAGCCGCTCGTGGTCGACGCCGAGCAGGTGGAGGAGCGTGGCGTTGAGATCGTGGACGTGCACCGGCTTTTCGAGGATGTTGTAGCAGTAGTCGTCGGTGAGTCCGTGCACGAGTCCCGGCTTCACGCCGCCGCCGGCCATCCAAATCGAGAAGCAGCGACCGTGATGGTCGCGGCCGTAATCCTCCACGAGGCCGCCCTGGCCGTAGACCGTGCGGCCGAATTCGCCCGCCCAGACGACGAGCGTCTCCTCGAGCAGGCCGCGGGCCGCGAGATCTTCGACGAGCGCCGCCTGCGGCTGATCGATGTCGCGGCACTGCTTGGGGATGTTGCTCATCAGCTTGTTGTGCTGATCCCAGCCGCGGTGATAGAGCTGCACGAACCGCACGCCCCGCTCCACGAGCCGCCGCGCGAGCAGGCAGTTGGCCGCGAACGTGCCGGGCTTCCTGCTCTCGGGGCCGTAGCGGTCGAACGTGGCCGCGGATTCCCGGGAAAGATCCGTGAGCTCGGGCACCGAGGCCTGCATGCGGAAGGCCATCTCGTACTGCGCCACGCGGGAGGCGATCTCCGGGTCGCCGTCGCGGGCCTGCTGCAGCGAGTGCAGCCGGGCGAGGCCGTCGAGCATCGACCGCCGCAGTTGCCGCGACACGCCCGGCGGGTCGGCGAGATAGAGGACGGGATCGCCGCTCGAACGGAGCTTCACGCCCTGGTGGCTCGACGGCAGGAAGCCCGCGCCCCAGAGCCGATCGAGCAGGCCCTGGTTGAAATCTTCGCCGCTCCCCTGCGAAAGCATGACCACGAAACTCGGCAGGTCGTCGGCCTCCGAGCCGAGGCCGTAGCTGAGCCAGGCTCCAAATGAGGCCCGCCCCGGCTGCTGCGAGCCCGTCTGCAGAAACGTGATCGCGGGGTCGTGGTTGATCGCCTCGGTGTGCATTGACCGCACGAGGCAGAGCTTGTCGACGATCCGGCCGGTGTGCGGCAAAAGTTCGCTGATCAGCGTGCCCGCTTCGCCGCACGGCTTGAAGCCATACTTCGACGCGATCACGGGGAAGCTCTTCTGGCCGCTCGTCATCCCGGTGAGCCGCTGGCCTTGGCGGATCGAGTCGGGCAGCTCGCTGCCGTGCCGCGCGACGAGCCCCGGCTTCGGGTCGAGCAGCTCGATCTGCGATGGGCCGCCCGACTGGAAGAGGTAGATCACGCGCTTGGCTCGCGGCGCGAAGTGGAGCGCGGGGAGCACCGCCCCCTTGGGCAGCGACGACGCCGGGGCCGCCGGCGCGCCGCCGGCATCCCGTCCAAGGAGCGACGCCAGCGCCGCCGTGGAGGCGGCCGTCGCACTCGTGGCCAAAAACGCCCGGCGGCCGAGGAGCATCGACGAAGGGTGGGGCGTGAAAGGCTGCGACATCGGTCACTCCTTCGTGAGCGTCTCGTCGAGGCAGAGCAGCGTGCCGGCCACCATCGTCCAGGCGGCGAGTTCGGCGGGCCTGCGCTGATTGGTGTCGGGACCGAGCGCGAGAAATTTCTTGGCGGCGACGATGTCGGTGGCGAAGTGCCGGCGGAACTCCGCAAGTTTCTGGAGCACCGCCGCCCGCTCATCGGCCGAGGCCTCGCGGCTGAGCAGCAGGCGATAGAGGCGATCGATCACGGATGGATCGCTCGCAGCCGCCGCATCATCAAGGCCGCGGATCGCGAGGGCCTTGGCCGCCTCGACATACGTCGGATCGTTCATCACCACGAGCGCCTGCAGCGGCGTGTTCGTGCGGGCCCGGCGGACCACGCAGGTCTCGCGGTCGGGCGCGTCGAAGAGCGCCATCGACGGGGGCGGGCAGCTCCGTTTCCAGAATGTGTACATGCTGCGGCGGTGGAGCCCATCGCCCTGGTCGGGCACGTAGGTCGCCTGCCGCTGCACCGACACCTCCTCCCAAAGGCCCGCCGGCTGCCAGGGTTTCACGCTCGGGCCGCCGATCCGCTCGACGAGCAGCCCCGAGGCGAACAGCGCCTGGTCGCGGACCGTCTCGGCAGGCAGCCGGAACCGCGGCCCGCGGGCGAGCAGCCGGTTGTCCGGATCGCGGGCGAACGAATCGGCCGGCGCCCGCGACGACTGGCCGTAGGTCGCTGAAAGCACGATCCGCCGCAGGAGCTTCCGCACGTCCCAGCCATCGCGGACGAGACTCGAGGCGAGATGGTCGAGCAGGTCCGGATGCGCGGGAGTGGCCCCCTGCGTGCCGAAATCCTCGACCGTCTCGACGAGGCCGCGGCCGAAGAGCATCTCCCACCAGCGGTTCACCGCGACCCGAGCCGTGAGCGGATGCCGCGGATCGACGAGCCAGCGGGCAAGCGCGAGCCGGTTGGCCACTCCGCCCTCCGGCAGCGGCGGCAGGAAGGCAGGCACGCCGGGGGCAACCGGCTCGCGCGGGGCGTCGTATTGCCCGCGGTCGAGCACATGTGCCTGCCTTGGCGTGGGCAGGTCGGCCATCACCATCACCTTCACCGTGCGATCCTCGATGGCGGCGATTTCCTTGGCCGTGTCGCCGTCGGGCTTTGTACCACCGAGCCGGTCGTTGATCGCGATGAGTGCCGCCTCGTCGGCGTGGCTCCGTAGCGTCACGAACGGCTCGACCACGTTGATCGACTTGTTTTTGTGATGCTTCGCCACCGGATCGGGGATGCTGTTGAAGAAGGCGAAGAGCTGGAAATATTCACGTTGGGAAATGGGATCGAACTTGTGGTCATGGCAGCGGGCGCACTGGAGCGTGAGCCCCATGAAGGCGGTGGCCGCGGTCTGCGCGCGGTCGGCCACGTATTCCACGCGATACTCCTCGTGGATCACGCCCCCTTCGGTCGTGAGCACGTGGTTGCGGCCGAAGCCGGTGGCGATCCGCTGGGCCTGCGTCGGCTCGGGCAGGAGGTCGCCGGCGAGCTGCTCGATGACGAACTGGTCGAACGGCATGTTGCGGGCGAAGGCGGCGATCACCCAGTCGCGCCACGGCCACTGCGTTCGCTCCTCGTCGTTGTTGTAGCCGTTGGTGTCGGCGTAGCGGGCGACGTCGAGCCAGTGCAGCGCCATCTTCTCGGCGTGCCGGGGCGAGGCGAGCAGCCGATCGACCAGCCGTTCGCGGGCGGTCGGCGACGCGTCGGCCAGAAACGCCGCCTGCTCGTCGGGCGTGGGCGGCAGCCCCGTGAGATCGAGCGATACCCGCCGCAGCCAGGTGGCGGGATCGGCGGGGGCCGCGGGCTCGAGCCCCTCGCGGGCGAATCGCTCGAGCACGAAGTGATCGAGCGGATCGGTGGGCCACGCGGCGAGTTTTGCGGGCGGCTGCGGCGGCGGGGGGTCGCGGACCGGCTCGAACGACCAATGCGGTGCATAGGGGGCGTTGGCGTCGATCCATTCACGGAGGATTTTTTTCTGCTCCGCCGTCAGCGGCTTCTTGAACTCGGGGGGCGGCATGACGAGGTCGGGGTCGGTCGATTCGATCCGGGCGACGAGTTCGCTCTTGGCGATCGAGCCGGGCACGATCGCCCGCGTGCCTGACGGCAGTTCGGCGAGGGCGGCAGGGCGTTCGTCGAGCCGCAGGTCGGCCTGCCGCGAATGCGGGTCGCGGCCGTGGCAGTTGAAGCAGTGGGCCGCGAGGATCGGCCGGATGTCGCGGGAGAAATCGACCGCCCGCGCGGAATCAGCCGCGATCGCCACCGCGATCAGGGCGGCGCCTGCTGGAATCCAAACTGGGATGGTGGAACGTCGCCGCATGCGGCAAATCTCCGTTACACTGAACATTGTAGTTTATCGAATCCCGGCGACGGCGGATGAGATGTTTTCCGGCGAACAGCCTGGCATTTCGCCTGGTTTTTTCACCGACTCGCACTCCCGTTGGCCGGTCAGCCCCGTGGGCACGGGAATCAAGCCGCATGGCGCTTGAAACACATCGCGTCCCTGCAACTCGCGTTTCCGGCCTGTCGGCCATGTTGCTCGTCGCCTGGTCGTCGTCGGCCGTGGCGGAATTGGTGGTCGTGGCGCCCGTGCCCTGGCAGGTGTCGCAGCGTGGCGCCCCCGCGCGGATCGAACTCTCGGGCACCGGCCTCTTCGCCGCGGGGGCCCGCATCGAATGCCGGCTGCTGACGGCGAGCATGGGACCGGAGCCGGCCCCGCCGCTGCCGGCCGCTGCGTCCGCGTGGCGGCCGCTCGCGGTCGAACCCGCCGAGCCCACCGCGCCGAATCGAGCCCGGGCCTCGGTCGACCTGCCGGCGGGTGGCTGGTATCGGCTCGAGGTGCGCGCAGCGTCGGCCGGGATCGCGGCCGTCGAGCCCTTCGGTGTGGGAGAAGTCTTCGTCGTCGCCGGCCAGTCGTATGCCACCAACACCAACGACGAGCGGCTCGTCGTGGCGGATCCGCGGCGTCGGGTCGCGGCGCTCGACGTCGAAACCGGCCGCTGGCGGCTGGCGAACGATCCGCAGCCCGCCCCGGACCGCAGCGATGGCGGATCGATCTGGCCCGCGGTCGGCGACCGCCTGGCCGCCGAGCTGGACATGCCGATCGGGTTCGTGAACGTGGCCTTCAGCGCCACGTCGACGCAAAAATGGGCGGCGGATGGGCCACTCTCGGCACGGCTGCACAAGGCCGGGCGGATGGTGGGGCGGTTTGGCGCCGTCCTCTGGCAGCAGGGGGAATCCGACGTGATCGCTGGCACGTCGACCGACGACTACGTGGTCCGCCTCCAGGCGATCCGTGCCGCCGCCGTCGAGGCCTGGGGCTTCGAGCCGGTCTGGCTCTGTGCGTTTTCCACGCATCATCCGACGGTCTACCAAAATCCGGAAGGGGAAACCCGCATTCGCGCGGCGATCGCCCGACTCGGCACGCTGCCGGGATTCGGCCTGGGCCCCGACACCGACACGCTGCAGGGCCCCAATCGCGGTGGCCCGGGGTCGCGCCGCCATTTCAGCCCGGCCGGCCAACGCAACGCCGCCGCGTTGTGGAGCGACCTGCTGCTCAAGAAAGCAAGGCCTTGACGACGTGGCCGTGCACGTCGGTGAGGCGGAAGTCGCGGCCTTGGAAGCGGTAGGTGAGCTTCGTGTGGTCGAAGCCGAGCAGGTGGAGGATCGTGGCCTGCAGGTCGTGGATGTGCACCATGTCGCTGGCCACCTTGAAGCCGAGATCGTCGCTCGCGCCGTGCACGTATCCGGCCTTCACGCCGCCGCCGGCCATCCAGACGGAATAGCAGTCGGGATAGTGGTCGCGGCCGAGGATGCTGCCTTGAGCCGTGCGGCCTTCGCGGAAGGGCGTCCGGCCAAACTCGCCCGTGCAGAGCACGAGCGTGTCTTCGAGCAGCCCGCGCTGCTCGAGGTCCTCGATCAGCGCGGCCGCCGGCCGGTCGAACGTGGCCGCCTTGTGCGTGAGGCCGTCGCGAATGTCTTCCTGCGGTTTCGTGCCGTGGAAATCCCAGCCCCAGTCGAAGAGGTGCACGAACCGCACGCCGTCTTCGACGAGCCGGCGGGCGAGCAGGCAGTTGTTGGCGAGGCTCGACTGCCCCGGCTTCGCGCCGTAGGCCTCGAGAACGCGCTGCGGCTCCTTCGAGATGTCCATCACGTCGGGCACGCTCGTCTGCATCCGATAGGCGAGCTCGTATTGCGCGATCCGCGTGACCGTCTCGGGATTGCCGAGTTCACGGGCTTGCAGCTCGTTGAGATCCTTGAGCGCGTCGAGCGTCTTGCGGCGCATCGCCCGGCTCATCCCCGGCGGATCCGACACATAGAGCACCGGATCCCCCTTCGAGCGGCACTGCACGCCCTGGTAGACGCTCGGCAGGAAGCCCGACCCGAAGCTGCTCGTGCCGCCGTTGGGCTGCGTGCCCGACGAGATCAAGACGACGAACCCCGGGAGGTCGGCATTCTCCGTGCCGAGCCCGTAGGTCGCCCAGCTGCCGAGGCTCGGTCGGCCGGCCCGCGGACTGCCGGTGTAGACCATGAGCTCGGCTGGAGCGTGGTTGAACTGGTCGGTGAACATGCTCCTCACGAGGCAGAGCTTGTCGGCGACGCGATGCAGCTGCGGGATCGCGTCGGAGAGTTCCATGCCGCTCGCGCCGCACCGCGTCCACTTCCGCCGCGTGCCCAGGAGCTTCGGCGTGCCGGAGGTGAATGCGAATTTCTTGCCGGCGATCGTCTCGGCGGGGCAGTCCTGCCCGTCGCGCTTCGTGAGCTCCGGCTTGTTGTCGTACATGTCGAGATGCGGCGGCGATCCCGTGAGATGGATCACGATCATCCGCTTCGCCTTGGCCGGCAGCGGCGGCTGCTTCGCCGCCATCGGGTCGGCCGCGACCGCCGGGGCGGGAGCCGCGCTGGTCGCCGCCAGGAGTTCGTGCATCGCGATCGCGCCGATGCCTCCGGCCATCGAGCCGAGCAGGTGTCGACGCGTCGCCAGCAGCTTGTGTTCGAAAATCGGGTCCATGATGTCGTCTCCGAAAAGCGGCTTCCTCACGGACACATGAAGGCTTCGTCGAGATTCAGGATCACGTTCGCCACGACCGTCCAGGCGGCGAGGTCGGCAATGTCGGCCGGGAAATCGGCGGGCACGGGGCCGAGCGGGTCGGTGGCCATTTTTTTGGCGTCGTCGGGGGCTTGGAGGAAATCGGCTTGGGCGTCTGCGCGCAGGCCGACGAGCCGGTCCACCTCGTCGGTCGCCGGGCGCCGGGCCAGCACGAGCCGGAAGCCGAAGGCGGCCCGCTCGGCGTCCGTCGATCCCCCCTCGCGCACCATCCGCCTGGCGAGCGCCTGCGCCGCCTCGACGAAGGCCGGGTCGTTCATCGTCACGAGGGCCTGGAGCGGCGTATTGGTCCGCGGCCGGCGAACCGTGCAGACCTCGCGGGACGGGGCGTCGAAAGTGGCCATCGAAGGATAGGGATTGCTCCGCCGCCAGGCCGTGTAGACCGCGCGGCGGTAGCGATCTTCGCCGGTGCTCGTCTTCCAGTCGGTGCTGCCGCCAAAGGCCGCTTTCAAGCCCAGGTTCGGCTGCGGCGGGTGCACGCTCGGGCCACCCTTCTTCCGCGAGAGCAATCCCGACGCCGCCAAGGCCTGGTCGCGGATCACCTCGGCCGAAAGCCGCACCCGTGGTCCGCAGGCGACGAGCCGGTTTTCCGGATCGCGGGCCACGAGGTCGGGCGGGCACTTCGACGACTGCCGGTAGGCGGCGCTGGTCACGATCAGCCGCTGAATCGCCTGCAGGTTCCACCCGCTCGCCACCAACTCGCAGGCCAGCCAGTCGAGCAGTTCGGGATGGCTCGGCAGGTCGCCCTGGCTGCCAAACTCCTCGCTCGTCGACACGATCCCGATCCCGAAGAGCCGCTCCCAGAGCCGGTTGACAATCACGCGGGCCGTGAGCGGATTGGCCGGGTCGACGAGCCACTTCGCGAGCGCGAGCCGATCGACGCGGCGCCCCTCGACCACCGGCACGTCGTTGAACACCTCCGGCACGCCCTCGCGGACCTCGTCGCCGAGGTTTTGCCAGTTGCCACGGAGCTGGATCTTCGTGATCCGCCGCTTGTCGCCGGCGAGTTCCTCGAGCACCGGCACCGTCGCCACGGGGGTTTCGGCGAGCCGCTTCCGCAGGTCGGCGACGATCTTCCGCGCCGGCTGAAACTCGGGCGGCTCGGGCCGGTCCTTCGCGACCGGTGTCTTGAGTTCGGGAATGCCCGCCTCGATCTCCGCGATCTCCCGCTCGATCGCGGCCCGCCTGGCATCGGCCTCCGCCCACGGGATCCGGATCACGGGCGACTCATCCGTCCGATCGGCATCGGCCGTGTTGTTCAACACCGCGTAGAGCTGGAAGTATTCCGTTTGCGAAAGCGGGTCGTATTTGTGGTCGTGGCATTGGGCGCAGGCCATCGTCGTGCCCATCCACGTGCTCATCGTCGTGTTCACGCGGTCGATGACGGCAACGGTGCGAAACTCCTCGTCGATCGTACCGCCTTCGTTGTTCGTGAGCGTGTTGCGGTGGAAGGCGGTGGCCACCCTGTCGTCGAGAGTGGCGTTTGGCAGGAGGTCGCCCGCGAGTTGACGAAGCGTGAACTCGTCGAACGGCATGTTGGCGTCGAAGGCCCGGATCACCCAGTCGCGCCAGCCCCAGATCGTGCGCGGCGGGTCGTCGGCGTAGCCGGCGCTGTCGGCGTAGCGGGCGAGGTCGAGCCACTGCCGCGCCATGTGCTCGCCGTAGCCGTCGTGAGCGAGGAGCCGATCGACGAGCTTTTCGACGGCGTCGGCTGATGTGTCGGCCACGAACGCATCGACCTCGGCGGGGGTCGGCGGCAGGCCGGTGAGATCGAGGGCGAGCCGGCGGGCGAGCGTGGCCCGGTCGGCCTCGGGCTGCGGCACGAGCCCCTCGGCCTCCAGTCGTGCGAGGATGAAGTGATCGATGGCGTTTCGTGGCCAAACCGTGTGCTTCACCTTCGGCACCGCCGGCCGCTTCGGGGGCACGTAGGCCCAGTGCGGCTCGTAGGTCGCGCCAGCGGCGATCCAGCGTTTCAGGAGATCGACCTGCTTGGCCGGAAGCCGCTCGCCAGCCTCAGGGGGCGGCATCACGAGATCGGGATCCGTCGACGTGATCCGGGCGATGAGTTCGCTCTCATCGGGCTTGCCCGGCACGATCGCGGCATGGCCACCGAGGTCGGCCGTCGCTCCTGCGAACGTATCGAGCCGCAGCCCCCCTTCGCCGCCGCCGGCCCGCCCCTCGGGGTCGGGCCCGTGGCAGCGCACGCAGCGGTTTGACAGGATGCCCTTGATGTCGCGGGTGAACGACGGAACTGCATCCGCGGCCGCGGCCCAGGCGGGGGCGAGCAGGACCGCCGCAACCGCGATGACCGGCATCCGATAAGTGATGCCTCGATTTCGCAGCACGTGGCACGCCTCCGGACCCAAACTATAGATCGAATCCGTGCCGGCGTCATGATTTTCCGTTTTTTCGCCGGCTCACGCCGGCTCGTCGCGGATCTCCGGCGGGGCCGGCGCCGCCAGGTGCGTCGTGTCGTTGAAGGCCCGCAGCTCGGGGCCCGGCCACTCGAGGAGCGACACCGAACAGTTGTCGAGCGCCGGGAGCTTCGTGAACGGCCGCTCGGCCGCCGCGGCGAGCAGCGGATGCCGGCGGCCGAGCAGGCTGCCGAGCGCCGCGGTGAGGATGCCGCCGTGGGCCACCACGATCATCCCGCGAACGTCGCGGGCCGCGAGCACCTCCAGCGCCGCGCGGCCACGGGCCGCGAGTTGCGCCCGCGACTCACCTTCCGGGATCGCGTAGTCGGCGTCTCCCGATCGCCACCGGGCCACCTCCTCCGGAAACCGCGTCTCCAGGTCGGCCCACAGGTGCCCCTGGAATATGCCGGCGTGCAGTTCCGCTAGCTCGTCGCAGATCCGCAGCTCCAGCCCCAGCGCCGCGGCGATCGGCGCCGCCGTGGCCCGCGCCCGCTCGAGCGGGCTCGACCAGAGTTCCTCGATCTCGACGGCGATCCCCTGCGCCCAGCCGGCCATGGTCGCGGCCTGACGCACGCCGAGCGGCGAGAGCGGCACATCCTCACGGCCTTGGACGCGGCCGGCGGAGTTGGAAACGCTCTGCCCGTGGCGGATGAGATACTGGCGCATGCCGTCAGCGTACGGGATTGACCGGCGGCAACGCCGCCACGTCGGAGCGGCCCGGATGCTGCTGCCCTTGACCGGGGGCATGCGGAGCCGACCCGCGGTGGGCGGCAGATAGGTGATCGACGAACGCGCGGCTGGCGTCCTTGAGGACGTACACCTCGCTGGCGTTCTCCGCGGCCCCGTGCGGCCGCACGATGCAGATCACCTCCGCCCGGCCCCCGTGCTGCCGCACGTGGTCGAGCAGCGCCCGCTCGCCGGACGACAGCGCCGCCGGTGCGGCGGCCGGCGGCAACGGAGCACGTTCGCCCGCCGGGGCGGTGGACGCCGTGGGCAGCGCGGCGGCGCGGTCGCGGCGGTCGAAGGCGACGGCCGGCATCTCCGCCGGCATCGCCGGCACGTGCGCCGAGCCACCGGGACCCGCAGCCACGGCGTCGAGGCCGCCGCTGGGATAGACGTTGCGATAGACGAAGGCCAGCCCCGCCTCCTCGAGCTGCTCGTGGATCGTGGGCAGGGCGGCGAACAGCCCCTCGTTGTCGGCCGGGTCGGCCGCGTTGCACACGCCGATGAGCGTGCCGTCGACGGCGAACAGGCCGCCGCCGCTGCGGCCCTGCACGGGCTGCCCGGCCACCTGGACGTTCGCCGGTCCGAGATACTTGTCCACCGCCGTGATCCGGCTGAGGTGGATCGTCGGGTCGGCGCCGCCGTTGCAGCCGACGGTCACGACCGGCTCGCCGGCGGTCGCAACGCGATCGCTGCCACCGACCCGGACCGGCTCGAGCGCCGCGTCGGTGAAGATGCTCACCAGCGCCAGGTCGCGCTTCAGGTCCCACGACACCACCTGGCCGGCGACGCCGCGGGGGCCGCCGGGCGCGAAGCAGTCGACCTCGATGCGGCCGGCCCCCTGGGAATCGCGGAAGATGTGGCCGCAGGTGAGGATCAGCGCCTCGCCCTGCCGGCAGTCGATGACCGTGCCGGTGCCCCACGAACTGCCCTGCGCGTCCTCGACCTTGAGGCGGGCCGTCGCCGCCAGGAGCCGCTGCTCGAGTGCCGCCCGCGCGGCGGCGGGCACCGCGGCCGCGGCCACGGGGGCGACAGGCTCGCGGACCGGCGCGGGTGTGGGCCATTCCGGCAGCGTGGCGGCTGAAGGGGGCGTGACGATCGGCGTGGCGGCGAGGGCGGCCGCGGGTGTGCGCGACCGCGCGGGGGGTTCGGTGGCCAGCGGCGCGGCGGCCTGTCCGCCCGGCAGGGGCATGCCGGCCAGCGGCTGCTGGGACGCTGCCGCAGTGGTGGCGACCGGAGCCGCGCCCCCCAGCGGGGCCGCGGCCTTGGCGAGCAGCCGCTCGAGCTCGCCCCGCGTCGTGGCGCCATTGATGCGGCCGACCTCGTGGCCCTTCACGAGCATCACGTAGCAGGGCACGCCGCTGACGCCGAAGCGGCGGACGATGTCGAGCTCACGATCGACGTCCACGTGCCGCACGACCCAGCCGGCCGCGGCGATCTCGTCGATCAAGGGGGCCATCTGGCGGCACGGCCCGCACCAGGCGGCGGAGAAGTCGAGCAGCATCGCTTCGCCGGAGGCGGCGGCGGCGGCGGGATTGGCCCGCGCGGGCCCCGCCCAGGCGGCGATGGCGAGGATGGCAGCCCCGCAGACGTACGGTCGTGACGATCGGATCATCCTCGAGGCTCCACGCGTCCAAACGATGCCGGGGCACGGCGGCCTGCAGGCGGCCCGGAGGCTGCCCGCGGGCCAACGGCGCCCGGAAGGGGGCGGGATACTGCCGGGGCCGGCAGACGGCGACAAGACCACTTTGCTCCGCCGCGGGCTTGCCCAATCGCCCATCTCGACCGCTGTTTCCCCGGTCGCAGGCCGCTTCTACAATCCGCGTTCATTCCGCCCCGCCCGAGCCCGTCGCCGCATGGCCGCTTCCTCCGCCCGCCGCATCCTGGTCACGTCGGCCCTGCCCTACGCCAACGGCCACATCCACCTCGGGCATCTCGTCGAGTACATCCAGACCGACATCTTCGTTCGCTTTCAGAAGCTGCGCGGGCACCGCTGCATCTATCTCTGCGCCGACGACACCCACGGCACGGCGATCATGATCCGGGCCCGGGCCGAGGGCCGCAGCGAGCAGGCACTGATCGCCGCGATGCGTGAGGCGCACTGCAACGACTTCGCCGGCTTCCACGTCGCCTTCGACCACTACGGCTCGACCGACAGCCCCGAGAACCGCCGCCTGTGCGGGATGATCTGGCAGCGGCTGCGGGACCGCGGGCTCGTGGTGTCGCGGGGCGTCGAGCAGCTCTACGATGCGACCGCCGGCGTGTTTCTCGCCGACCGGTTCGTGAAGGGCACCTGCCCGAAGTGCGGCGCCGCCGACCAATACGGCGACTCCTGCGAGAAGTGCGGCGCCGCCTACGCGCCGGGCGACCTCCGCGACCCGGTGAGCACGCTTTCGGGGACCCGCCCCGAGATCCGCTCGGCCGAGCACCTGTTCGTGACGCTGGAGCAGATGCACGGCTTTCTCGCGACGTGGACCCGCGAATCGGGGGCCCTCGACCCGCGGATCGCCAACTACCTGGCCGGCCACTTTCTCGGCGAGGAACTCCGCGACTGGGACGTCTCCCGTCCCGCCCCGTACTTCGGCTTCGAGATTCCCGACACCCCCGGCCACTTCTGGTATGTGTGGTTCGACGCGCCGATCGGCTACCTCGCGGCCACGAGCGAGTGGTGCGCGACGCACGGCGGCACGCTCGACGACTGGTGGGGCCGCGGCGGCACGAACACTCCCGCCGCCGAGATCCACCACTTCATCGGCAAGGACATCACCTACTTCCACACGCTCTTCTGGCCGGCGATGCTCGAGGCGGCCGGGCTCGCCCTGCCCACGAAGGTCCGCATCCACGGCTTCCTCACCGTCAACGGCGAGAAGATGTCGAAGAGCCGCGGCACCTTCCTGCTCGCGCGGACGTACCTCGACCACCTCGACCCGGGCATGCTGCGGTACTTCTACGCGGCGAAGCTCTCGGGAGGCATCGACGACATCGACCTCGACCTCGACGAGTTCGCCACGAAGGTGAACGCCGATCTCGTCGGCAAGGTCGTGAATCTCGCCAGTCGCACGGCGCGGTGGCTGGAATCGACCGGGCTGGCGACCGCCTATCCCGACGACGGCGGCCTCTTCGCCCGCGCGGCGGCCGACGGGGCCGAGATCGCCGCCGCCTACGAAGACTGTGACACCGCCCGCGCGATGCGGGCGATCATGGCGGCGGCCGACCGGGCCAACGCCTACGTCGATGCCGAGCAGCCCTGGAAGCTCGCCAAGGCCGGCCCCGACGCCGCCGCGAAACTGCGGGACGTGGCCAGCGTGGCCCTCAACCTCTTCCGGCAGCTGGCCGTCTATCTGGCGCCGGTGCTGCCGACGCTGGCCGAGCAGGCCGGGGCGCTCGTGGGGGGCCCGATCCGCGCCTGGGACGAATCGCAGACGCCGCTCGTGGGCCTGCCGGTGGCGGCCTTTCAGCCGCTCATGAAGCGCGTCGAAAAGACACAGCTCGATGCCCTGCTCGCCGCGGCGCGGGCGGAAACCGCCAAGGACACACCACCGAAGGGAGCCCCGCAGATGGATGCCACACCGCCGACCACGGCCACACAGGATTCGGGAGCGGCGCTCGCCGCCGAGCCACTCGCAGCCCAGTGCACGATCGACGACTTCGCGAAGGTCGATCTCCGCGTGGCGCGGATCCTCGCGGCCGAGGAGGTGCCCGAGGCGAAGAAACTCCTCAAGCTCACCATCAGCCTCGGCGGCGACGCGACGCGGACCGTGTTCGCGGGCATCAAGGGCTTTCACGAGCCGGCGGCCCTCGTCGGCCGGCTGGTCGTGGTCGTGGCCAACCTCGCGCCGCGGCAGATGAAGTTCGGCTTGAGCGAGGGCATGGTGGTGGCGGCCAGCGGCGCCGGCGGCCCAGGTGTCTACCTCCTCGCCCCCGACTCCGGAGCGTTGCCGGGCATGCGGCTCCACTAGCTGTCCGTGGACAAAGCCCTCCATGGCCTTTGTCCACTTGGCCGACCGGTGGAAACGCCGAGGGTTTCCACGGCCGGCATTCCTCGCATCCTGCTCGGGCAGACTTATCCCACAGTCTGTGGGGCGATTCCGGCAGCCGACAAACGCCCCCTCGGCGTACCTGGAAAGGGAGGCGAGGGGGTCGGCGAACGCTCGACGAGCGTGTGGCCGCCTCGGCCACAGCGAGAATCTGCAAGCGGCGACTTTTGCCGCCTCCGAGCCGGCGGGCAACTGCTTCGAGTAGAATCGCTCGAAACCTGGGAGTTTGCGTCATGGCCCAAAAAACCATTCTCTTCCCGACCGACTTTTCCACCGCCAGCGATGCCGCGCTCGTCCACGCGGAATCACTCGCCCGGCAGATGAACGCCCGGCTGCTGATCGTCCACGTCGAGGAGCCGCCCCTGGCCTACGGCGGCGGCGAACTCTACTACGGCCTGCCCGAACCAAACTCGGAGCGGATCCTGAAGATGCTCGAGGACGTGAAGCCCTCCGATCCGTCGGTGCCCTACACCCACCGGCTCACGATGGGCGATCCCGCCGGCGAGGTCGTGCGGATGGCGGCCGACGAGAACGCGGAGATGATCATCCTCGGCACCCACGGCCGCACCGGCATGACGCGGCTCCTGATGGGGAGCGTCGCCGAGGCGATCGTGCGGCGGGCCCCCTGCCCTGTGCTCGTCTACCGCGAGGTCGCGGAGCGACTCGCCAAGAAGAAGGCCGCAGCCACCGCATGACGGCCCGGCCGATCCTCGAACTGCGGGCGTCCGTCCGGAAGCGGATTCGCGACGTGTTCGACGGGCTTGGCTTCGTCGAGGTGGACACGCCGGTGCTCTCGCGCGAGGTGCTGCCAGAGGCGCACATCGACCCGATCGAAGTGCCGCTCACCGGCGAGCCGCCCCGCTTCCTCCAGGCCAGCCCCGAGGCCTTGATGAAGCGGCTGCTGGCGGCGGGCGCGGGGCCGATCTATCAGTTCGCGCGGTCGTTCCGGGCCGGCGAGCGCGGCCGGCAGCACGACGTGGAGTTCGTGCTCCTGGAGTGGTACGCCCCCCGGACGTCGCTGGCCGACGCGGCAGGCCTGCTCGATCGGCTCTGCGGGGCGGCGCTGGGCACGCAGGGCATCGAGCGGGTGCCGTGCCGCGACGCCTTTCTCGCGCACGCGGGCGTCGATCCGCTCGTGGCGCCGCTCGAAGACATGCACGCCGCGATCGGCCGGGCTGGGATCGCGGTGCCGGCGGCCTGGGAAGCGGCGGCGCCCGCCGACCGCTGGGACCGGGCGTTCGAGATCCTGCTCGCGGAAGTCGTGCAGCCACGGCTGGGCCACGGGCGGCCGACGCTGCTCGAAGCCTGGCCGGTGTCGCAGGCGGCCTTCGCTCGCCTCGACCCCGACACGGGGCGCACGGCCCGGCGGTTCGAATTGTTCGTGGGGGGCGTGGAACTCGCAAATGGCTGGGAGGAGGAGACGCGACGCGAGGTCGTCGCCGCGCGGATCGCCGCGGCCAACGCCGCCCGCGTGGCCGACGGCCGGCCCGCGCTGCCCGAGCCCGCGCGGCTGCTGGCCGCCCACGGCGCCGCGATGCCCGCCGGTGTGGGCGCGGCGCTCGGCTTCGACCGCCTCGTCATGCTCGCCGCCGGCGCCCCGTCGATCGACGCCGTGCGCTGCTTTTCCTCGACCGACGCCTGACGGTCACCGCTCGAGCGTGAAGCCCGTCACCTGCCAGCGCTCGACGAATCCACCCTGCCGCCGCACGGGGACCGGCTCGACGACCAGCCGCAGCGACTCTGCCGGCCGGCCGCAGGGGGCGAGGGAAGCGACGATGACCCAGCCCACCTCGGTCTCGGCGGCCGGCTCGATCGCTGTCACCCGCGGCGACTCCGGGCCGCAGGCCGCGAGTCCATGCACCGCGGCCAACGCCGCAAAGGCGGCCTCACGGTCACTGTCTGCTGCCGGGCCCGCTTCGCCCGGATGGGCATGCGACTCGCCGCCAGGCAGCGTCCGCGGCTCACACACGGTCATCGCGTCGGCGAGCCGGCCCGCGCGGACCGCGTCGATCCAATGCCGTGCCACGGCGGCCGCCCGCCGCTCCACCAGCCAGCGCCACACGACCGCCGACGTCACCGCCTGCGCGCCGAAGCCGATGGCCAGCGCCAGCCCCACGACCGCGGCCCAGCCGCCCGCCTTCTTCGCGCCGGGCCGGTTGACGTCGGCCAGGGCCGCGACGGCCAGGCAGATCGCCACCAGCGGAAGCACCCAGCCGATCGGGCTCACCAGCGCCACAGCCGCCAGCCCGCCCGCCGCGAGCGCCGCCACCGCCAGCCGGCTCACCGGCCGGTAGTCACCACCGGTCTCGTCCATCGCAGCCTCGTTACCGGTTCACCCGCAGGCCGGGCTCGCCTTCGAGCCGCTTGCGGCGGTCGGCGTGGCGGATGATGAAATCGGCGTCCTTGTCGAAGGCCGCGCCCGGCACCGCGAACGGCCCGATGAGCGTCGCCCCCCGCACCCAGGCGAGCCACTTCCGATCGGGGGCGAGGCCGAAGAACATCCGCGCCTCGGGCGTCGGCTGCACCACGTCCCGCGGCACGGGCGCCGTGTGGAGCGTCGCCGCCGTGAAGCAGGTCATCACCCAGCCGACAAGGGCGGCGACGAGCGGACCGCCGAACAGCTCGACGGGCCGCCGCAGTTTGACCCGCGTCCGTGAAATCCGGTCGGTCGCCTCCCGCAGGCCGAGCAGCAGCAGGCAGAACAGGCCCCACAGGGCCACGAAGTCGAGCAGGTAGGTGAAGCTCGGCATCCGCGGTTCGAGGACCGCGACGATCTTCTCGTGCCAGGCCGTGGCCACGGTCGCCGCGAGCACGACGTTGAGCAGCATCACGAGGGACGACCAGATGCCCTCCTTCCACAGCGCGGCCGTGACCGTCACGAACACCGCCAGCAGGATCAGCATGAGCATCATTTCGCCCGCGCCTCCGCCGTCTCGGGCCGGGACGTCGCCGCCGCGGAAAACACCCGCTGCATCTCCTCCAGCGACGTGACGCCCTCCACCACCAGCGCCATGCCCGCCTCCCGCATCGGCTGCATGCCGTCCTTGGCGGCGGCCTGGCGGAGGATCTTCGGGTCGGCCTTGGCCGCGATCGCCTGTCGGAAGGTCGAACCCGAAGCGAGCTCGAACACGGCCGTGCGGCCGAGGTAGCCGGTGCCGCGGCACAGCCGGCAGCCGTGGGCCGAGGGCTTGCGAAGGTGGGGGAGGTCCTCGGGCGTGGCCTTGAGCCGGGCGTGGACCTCGCCTGATTTCTCTCCCAGGAACCGCAGCGCCACCACCGCGGGCATCGGGGTCTCCTCGCGGCACTTCGGGCAGAGCTTGCGGACGAGACGCTGGGAGAGCGATCCCACCAGCGTGCGGGCCAGTTGATCGGGCGGGACGCCGCAGGCCTCGAGCCGGGCCACCGCGTCCACCGCGTCGGTGGCCTTCATGCTCACGATCACGAGCTTGTCGTCCGCGGCGAGCCGCACGAGCTCCACGGCCAGCGCCCGATCCCGCAGGTCGCGGGTCACGATCGCGCGGGGATACTCCCGCAGCACCGCCGTCAGCGCGTCGAGCGGCGTCACCCCGGTACGGGCGTCGAACTTCACCGGCCTGACGTTCTGAATCTCCCGCGGCGGCACCGCCGCGTCCTCCAGCGAGATGAAGTCCCGCAGCAGCCGGTCGGCCGACTGCACGACGACGTCGAACGTGGTCGTCAGCCCGGCGGCCGGCGGCGACGAGACCACGATCAGCCCCTTCTCCAGGGCGAGCAGCGCGCCGAGCCGGTCGGCGATCGCCGCCGGCATCCCCACGTCGGCGGGCGTCTTGAAGATCGCGGCCGGCGGCTCGATCTGCACCACCACCTGCTCACCGCCGGACGCGGTGCGGACGGCCAGCCGGCAGTTCCGCGGCTTGCCATCGACCTGCAGCGCGAACGTGCCCGAGCGGCCGCCGCGGGCCTGCGGCAGGCCGGCCAGAGTGGCCAGCGTGTCGATGACCGCCAGCGCCGCCGCGCGATCGGGCCGCGGCGCCTCGGGGAATGTCTCCTTCTCCTTGCGGCTGCGCGGCGGCTTCCGCACCCGGGGCTTCTCCCACACGCCGTCCACCTCGTGTCGCACCAGGATCCCATGCGGGTCGGGCTCGATGACCACCGTCGCCGCGCGGGCCACGACGGCCCCTTGCAGCAGCTTGATCGCCTCCTCGCATCCCGGCGTGGCGCCGGCCCGCTGCTCACGGTCGGCGTTCTCGACGGCGTCGCGGCCGCCGGCTGCCGCCAACTTGACGACGGGCAGCACCTCGGCTTCGTCGCGAGCCAGGCCCAGGTCGATGCCTAGGGGCGCGAGCAGGCCGGCGACCACGCGGCGGGCGTGCCCCGCCGTCAGGATCCGCTCCTCCTCGGCCACCTCCCGGTTGCGCAGCACCGCAAACGCCACCACCGGCCCGAGCCACGCCAGGAGCATGAGCACAATTCCACCGAGCGCCGATGGAATCCACCAGGCCAGCAGGGCGGCGACCACGAAGGGCAGCGCCACCACGGTGCTCCACAGCGCCGGACGGAACTTGTGCCTGCGGGTGTCGCGGTTGACCCCGTCTACCGTCGCCGCCCAGCCGAGCACGCACAGCCACCAGGCCACCAGCGGCACCACCGCCAGGCCGCCGCCCGGCCCGCGGGGGGCGAACTCCACCGGCAGCGCCGCCGGCCAGCCGCCGTCGGCGCGGGCCACGGCCGCCGCCAGGGCGGACCCGACCGCGGCGACCACAATCCGCACCGGCCGCCTCATCCTCCCATCACTCCGATGCCCTTCAATGCCATCTCGAGCGCCTCGCGGCTGGGCGCGATCTCGAGGGCCGCGTGGCGGTCGATCAGCCCCTGGTCGACGAGGCTCTTGAGGCTCATCGTGAAGTCCTGCATGCCGTCCCGAAACGACTTCTTGATGTGGTCGGCCAGCTGGTGGTCGAGCCCCTCGAGCACGTACTTCTTCACGAGCACGTCGAAAAACATCAGCTCGACGACGGGCACACGGCTCACGCCGGGCTTGATCGACTTGAGCAGCTTCTGGGCGACGATGCCCTTCATGTTGAAGGCGATGGCGCTGCGGATCGCGGCATGCTCTTCCTGCGGAAACAGGTCGAGAATGCGGGTCACTGTGCTCGGGGCGTTGGCCGCATGGATCGTGCCGAAGACGAGATGCCCCGTCTCGGCGGCGTGGATCGCCGTCTTGAAGGTCTCCACGTCGCGCATCTCGCCGACCACGATGATGTCGGGATCCTCGCGAACGGCGTGCTTCATCCCGATCTCGAAACTCCGCACGTCGGTGCCGATCTCCCGCTGGTTGATCAGGCACTTGTCGTCGGTGTAGACGAACTCGATCGGATCCTCGAGCGTGAGGATGTGCTTGCGGTAGTTTTGGTTGATGTAGTTGAGCATCGAGCCGATCGTCGTGCTCTTGCCGGAGCCCGTCACGCCGGCGAGTAGCACGAGCCCCTGGTCGAGCTGGCAGAGCCGCTCGATCGCCGGCGGCAGGAAGAGCCCCTTGAAATCGGGAATCGTGTTGTTGACGCGGCGGGCGACGAGTCCGAGCGACCCCTGCTGATAGAGCAGGTTCACGCGAAACCGCCACTTCACGCCGTCGACGACGGCGGAATGAGCGAAGTCGGCGCCGCCGTCGTGCTCGAGGATCTTCCGCTGCCGGTCATCGAGCATCGGCAGGCAGAGCCGTTCCATCTGCTCGTCGTCGAGTTTCGGGGCCTTGAGCGGCTGGAGCGCGCCCTTCACCCGCATGAACGGCGGCTGGCCCACCTTGAGGTGCAGGTCACTGCCCTGCAGCTTGACGAGCGCCTCGAACAGGCGGTCGATCTCGAGCGGAGTGCGGGGGCCTTGGGCGGACCGCACACCGGAGGCCGCCTCGGTGGTGGGTGATTCGCTGGTGGCCATCGTGCGGGAGGGCGTGAAAGCGGAGAATCGGGAAAACGCGGGGCAGGAGCGGGCGGTATGGATCAGCGGGGCGCGGGACGGACGGGAATCCCCCGGCGGGCGAACTCCTCCTTGACCGACCGGATCGTACACTCTCCGAAGTGGAAGATGCCAGCGGCCAGAGCCGCGTCGGCGCCCCCGATGGTGACGGCGTCGGCGAGGTGCCCGGGGCCGCCGGCGCCGCCGCTGGCCACGACCGGAATCCCCACGGCGCGGCTCACGGCCGCCGTGATCTCAAGGTCGTACCCGTCCCGGGTGCCGTCGCGATCCATGCACGTGAGCACGATCTCGCCGGCGCCGAGTTCCTCCACCCGGCGGGCCCAGGCCACGGCGTCGAGCCCCGTCGGCAGGCGGCCGCCGTTGATGAACACCTCCCACACCTCGCGTCCGTCGCGGGTCACCCGCTTGGGATCGATGTTCACGACCGTCGCACAGCTGCCGAGCCGGTCGGCTACGGCGGTCACAAGCTCCGGCGTGCGAACCGCCGCCGAGTTGATGCTCACCTTCTCGGCGCCTGCCTGCACGAGCCGCGCGGCGTCGTCGAGCGTGGCGATCCCGCCGCCGACGGTGAACGGCATGTAGATCGTCTCGGCGACCCGACGGACGACGTCGAGCATGATCGCCCGCCCCTCGTGGCTGGCGGTGATGTCGAGAAACACCAGTTCGTCGGCCCCCTCGGCCTCGTAGCGGGCGGCGACCGACACCGGATCGCCGGCATCGACGAGGTCGAGAAACTTCGTCCCCTTCACGACCCGGCCCCGCTCCACGTCGAGGCAGGGGATGACCCGTCTGGCGAGCGTCATCCCGGCCGCCTCGTGCCGCCGATCGTGCCGCCGATCGTGCCCTCGTCGGGGCTCGAGGCCGTGGCGTAGAGCCGGCGCGGAATCCGCCCGGCGAGGAAGGCCTGCCGCCCCGCGATGCAGGCCCCCCGCATCGCCGCGGCCATCCGCAACGGGTCGGCCGCATGGGCGATCGCCGTGTTGAGCAGCACGCCATCGACACCGAGCTCCATGGCGGCGGCCACGTCGCTGGCGGTGCCCACGCCCGCGTCCACGATCACGGGATAGTCCGGGTCGTCGCCCTTGAGATACTCCATGCAGATCCGCAGGTTGTTGGCATTGAGGATTCCCTGCCCGGACCCGATCGGACTGCCGGCGGGCATCACGCTGGCGGCCCCGAGGGCCTTGAGCCGCCTGGCGACCACGGGGTCGTCGCTGGTGTAGACGAGCACCGTGAAGCCGTCGTTGACCAGTCGCTCCGTCGCCGCCAGCGTGCCGACGGGATCGGGCAGGAGCGTCTTCTGGTCGCCGAGCACTTCGAGCTTCACCCACTCGGCGCCCGGGTTGCCGAGGTCGCGGAGCAGTTCACGGCCGAGGCGGGCCACGCGCACGGCGTCGTCGGCCGTGTAACAGCCGGCCGTGTTCGGCAGCAGCGTGTATCGCGCGGCGTCGAGATGATCGAGGATGTTCTCGCCGGCGGCGTTCACGAGCCGCTCGCGGCGGACCGCCACGGTCACGCAGTCGGCCCCGGAGATCTCGAGGCAGCGGGCCATCTCCGCGTAGGTGGCATACTTGCCCGTGCCAACGACGAGGCGGCTCGCGAGCGTGACGCCGCCGACCACGAGCCGCCCGTCGGCGCACGTCTCGGCCGCAGCATCCGTCCGCATCGGGTCCCGCACCTCTGCCATCGCTGCCTCGCTCCCGCTCTCGTCGTCAGCCACCGCCCACGAGCGTGACGATCTCCACTCGATCACCTGCGGCCAGCATACAGCCTGCCAGACTCGCCCGCGGCACGACGGCCTCGTTCACCTCCACCGCCAACGGCCGGCCCGCGAAACCGAGCGCCACGACCACGTCGTGGGCGGTCGCGCCGCGGGCCACGCGATGCGGCTCGCCGTTGACCGCGACCAGGATCGTCTCCGCCGCGCCGTCCGGCGCGAGGGTCTTGACGGCGGTTTCCCGCCGCGGGCCGGGGCCCGTCACGGCGCCTTGTCGCCGCCGCCCCGCGGCCGGACGACGTCGAGAAGCAGCAGTGGATTCACGCCTCCGCCCGCAGCCGTCGCGGCCGCGTCCGTCCACGGCACGCCGTACGCCGCCGTCACGCCCGTGCTCACGTCGGTGACGTAGAGCACCGACTCGGCGAGCTTGTTCGCCTGCGGGCCGATGAAGCTCACGTGCCCCGGCATGAGGAGGAACTTCGGGTGCTTCACCTTTCCGGCCTTGAAGCCGAGATCCTTGAGCACGTTGTAGCGGTAGCCGACGGTGAACTTGGCCGTGTTCTGATTGAGCACGCCGCCTGACACGTCGCCCGTTTCGAAGTCGAGCATGAACAGCGCTTCCATGCCGTCGCCCACGAGCGTGGTGCAGACCGCGAAGGAGTCCTCGACGGCCGCCGCCGACGCGTGGGCGCGCCGCGGCTCGCCCCGCAGCCAGCCGCCGACGACCACGCCGAGGCCGACCGCCACCACGGCGAAAAGGACCTGGGAGCCGTACGGAACCCGCCCCTGTCCGCAACCGCTCTGCCGGGCATCGGTCATCGCATCACTCCTGAAGATGAATGGAAGAAGACGAAGGCAAGAATGCGGTCACGGTTTCTGGCCGTTGGGGGCGGCCACTGGCGGCGCTGCAGCGGGCACCGGCGGGTCGGCGGCCCGGCTGGCCCCGAGAGACAGGGCCGCGGCGGCCACCGCCGCCGACAAGCCAACTGCACGCAACCCGCGCCACGCCGCACGCATCGTGAATCTCCAAGAATTTCGCCACGCCAGACCGATGAGTGCATGGCCTGCCGCCGAACGACTTCAGTATAGTTGTCCCCGTTCCATCCATTTCAACCGGAGGCCCCCCGATGGCCGCTTCCCATCGTGCATCGACCCGCCGACCCGCCGCGGACCGCCGCGCCGTGCTCGTCGCCAGCGGTGATCTTCGCGAGGAGGCGAACCGCACCTGCTGGCCGGCCCAGCGGCAGATGGAGGCCGACCTCGCTGCCGCCTTCACACGGGCCGGATGGCGGCTCGACCGCGGCCACGGGGTGTCACGTTCCCGCGGCCACGGCTTTCTCGCCAGCGCCCGCGAGGGGCTCGACGCGTTCGCCACGATCGACCCCGCCGCGCCCCTCGTCGTGGCGGAGGCCGTCTGGCAGTACTCCAACCACGTGCTGCCCGGCCTCACCACCCACACCGGACCGATCCTCACCGTCGCCAACTGGTCAGGCCAGTGGCCGGGCCTCGTCGGCATGCTCAACCTCAACGGCTCGCTGACGAAGGCGGGGGTGCCCTATGCCACGCTGTGGGCCGACGACTTCGCGAGCCCGAGCTTCGACCGCCACCTGCGGGCCTGGCTCGACCGCGGCGCGGTGCATCACGACACCAGCCACGTCGTGCCGCTGGACCGCGTGCGCATCCCGGCGGCGCTGGTGCGACAGGGGGAGGCGATCGCCGCCGACCTCGTCCGCCGCAAGGCGCTGATGGGCGTCTTCGACGAGGGCTGCATGGGGATGTTCAACGCCATCGTCCCCGATCGGCTGCTGCACGCCACCGGCGTGTTCAAGGAGCGGCTCAGTCAGAGCGGGCTGTACCACGAGACGATGCAGGTCTCGGACACCGAGGCGAAGGGCGTGCTCGCCTGGCTGGAGAAGGCGGGGATGACCTTCAACTTCGGGAAGGACGAGGCCACGGCGTTGACGCGGCGGCAGGTGCTGCTGCAGTGCAAGATGTACGTGGCGGCCCTGCGGATCGCCGACCGTTTCGGCTGCGATCTCGTCGGCATCCAGTATCAGCAGGGGCTCAAGGACCTGCTCCCGGCGAGCGACCTCGTCGAGGGCATGCTCAACGATGCGCGGCGGCCGCCGGTCACGGCCGCGGGGTCCGCCCGCGTCCTCTACAAGGGAGCGCCGCTCGTGCACTTCAACGAGGTGGACGAGTGCGCCGGCCTCGACGGGCTGCTCACGCAGCGGATCCACGCCGCCCTCGGCGAGCCGGTGGAGAACACGCTCCACGACGTCCGGTGGGGGGACTGGGACCGTTCCGGCACGACCGACCAATGGGTATGGGTGTTCGAGATCTCGGGCGCGGCACCGCCGGCCCACTTCATCGGTGGCTGGAAGGGGGCGCAGGGCTTCCGCCAGCCGCCCATGTACTTCCGCCTCGGCGGCAGCACGCTGGCCGGCGTGAGCAAACCCGGCGCGATCGTGTGGAGCCGAATCTGGGTCGACGGCACGGGGGGCACGGAGAAGCTCTGCATGGACATCGGCCGGGCGGACGTGGTGCGTCTGCCCGAGGCGGAGACCCGCCGGCGACTCGACGCCACGACGCCCTGCTGGCCGATCATGCACGCGGTCACGCACGGCGTCTCCCGCGACCAGATGATGGCCCGCCACAAGGCCAACCACGTGCAGGTCGCCTACGCCCGCGACGCCGCCGGCGCCGAGCGGGCGGCGCTGGCGAAGGCCGCCTGCGCCAGGGCCCTGGGCATCGAAGTTTCGTTGTGCGGCACCCGCGGCCCGGGGGGCGCGGCGGCGGTCCGCTGGGACGCATGAGGCCGGGCGACGCCCATGACCCGGTAGGATAGCCGCACCCCGCGCGGCGGGAGTTTCGCCACTCATGGACCACCACGCATGACCAAGATACGCGGCTACCTGGGCATCGATGCCGGCACGCAGGGACTGTCGGTGATCTTCACCGACGAGGAGATGCGGATCCGAGCCGCCGGCGCCGGTTCCTATGACATGGTTCCCGGCCTCGACGCGGGCTGCTACGAGCAGCGGCCGGCCGACTGGGAGGCGGCGCTCGGCGGCGCCATGGCCGATCTCCGCGGGAAGCTGGCCGCGGTCGGGATGGAGATGGAGGTGCTCGCCATCGGCATCTCGGGGCAGATGCACGGCGAAGTGCTCGCCGACGCGGCGGGGGCGCCGCTCGGCCCGGCACGGCTGTGGTGCGACGGCCGCAACGAAGCGGAGGGGCACGAGCTCACGGAACGGCTGGGCGTGAAGATGCCGAAGCGGATCACGGCCGCCCGCTGGCTGTGGACGATTCGCAACCAGCCCGAGAAGGCCGCGCGGACGGCCCACATCACCACGCCCGCCGGCTGGATCGCCCACCTGCTCACCGGCGGCTGGACGCTCGGCATCGGCGACGCCGCCGGGATGTTTCCCATCGACCAGCGGTCGCTCGACTACGACACTCGGCTGCTCGCCGATTTCGACGCGCTCGTCGCCACGCTCCCCGGCGGCCCGCGGGTGCCGCCGCTCGGCGACCTGCTCCCGGCCGTGCGACGGGCGGGCGCGGACGGC
Organism: uncultured Candidatus Kuenenia sp.; assembly: GCA_964545915.1. Taxonomy (GTDB): domain Bacteria; phylum Planctomycetota; class Planctomycetia; order Pirellulales; family UBA1268; genus QWPN01. The sequence continues at coordinate 43,375 of CAZJHQ010000001.1, forward strand.
GGCACCCTCGACGCCCGCGGCGCGAAACTGCTCGGGCTGCCGCAGGGCATTCCGGTGGCGCCCGCGGAGGGAGACCAGCCGGCGGCGCTGGCCGGTTCGCTGATCGGCGACGCCGGCCAGGTGTCGATGAGCTTCGGCACGAGCGTGGTCGCCAACGCGGTCGGCGATCGGCCGTTTCAGGGCATCGCCCGGGCGATCGACCACTTCTGCGCCCCCGACGGCAAGCCGATCAACATGGTGTTTCTGCGGAACGGCACCACGGCGATGAACACCGTGGTGGGGATGTTTGGCCAGGCGTTGCCGGCCGGTGGCGATCAGGCCGCCGCGTTCGCGGCCGTGATGCCGCAGGTGCTCACGGCGCCCGACGACTGTGGCGGCGTCGCGGCACTGCCCTTCCTCGACGACGAGCCGGGGCTCGGTGTGTCGCGCGGGGGCACGGCCGGCCTGATCGGCCTCGACGCCACGAACGCCACGCCGGGCAACGTGGCCAAGGCGATGCTCCTGGCCACGATCTTCAACCTCCGCATGGGCAGCGACCTGCTCGACACCCAAGGCTTTCCGCGCACGGAGATCATCCTCTCCGGTGGCCTGACGAAAACGCCCGGTCTCGCCCAGATCCTCGCCGACGCGTTCCACACGCCGGTCGTGCTGCTGGACGGTGCCGACGAGGGCACGGCCTGGGGCGCGGCTTTGATGGCGAAGTTTCGTGCCGAGACGCTGGCCGGCAAGGCGACGACCTGGCCGGCCTTCCTGCAACGCCACGCCACCGGCACGCCGACGCGGTTCACGCCCCGGCCGCAGGCGGCCGCCGCGCTCGACCGGGCGTTCGCGCGGCACCAGCGGCTCCTGGCGATTCACGCACAGCTCGACGCGGCCATCCATGGCTGAAGCGGCATGCCGACACACGCGGCCCGCAGGCCGGTCTTCCTGATCGTCGCCGCGCTCGTCGTGACGACGCTTGCCCCAGGCTGCGGCCGGTCGGCTCGGGCACCGCGGCGCCGGCCGCTCGTCGGCGCGGTCGTCGTCGCCGGCACTCCGGCCGTCTCGGGTGCGGTGAGCCTCTATCCGCGAGCTGGCCACACCGGCCCGGTGGCGACGGCCGAAATCCGCGCCGGCCGGTATGCGTTCACCGACACCACCGGCCCGACCGCGGGCCCGCATCGCGCGGTGATCGTGTTCCTGCGGGATGCCGCCGAGGCGCACGCCTTCCAGCCGCGGCGCGGCAAGGCCCGACCGCCGCAACCGGCCTCGCCGCCGGCGGCGGCAGATGGGGACGATCCGACTGCCGCCGCCGATGAACCCGCCGCCGCCGACGAACCGGCCATTGATTCCGGCGAACCGCCCCCTCAGCCCCCCGCTCCGCCTCCGGCAAACATGCGCGAGTTCGACGTCGAGGTGCCCGCCACCGACCCGCCCCGACTCGACTTCACGATCGACCGCGGAGTTTCCCCGTGACTGCTCGTGGCCCGCGCATCGTCGCCATCTCACGCCGCCCCGGTCTGACGCTCGTCGAACTCCTCGTCGTGATGGCGATCATCGGCCTCCTGGCGGCGATGCTCATCCCGACGATCCAGGGCGCGCGCGAGGCGAGCCGACGGCTGTCGTGCCTGAACAACATCCGACAACTCGGCCTCGCCGCCGGCGTCCATCACGACGCCCGCGGCCGCTTTCCCGCCGGTAGCCTGATCGCCGCCGACGGCACGTCGTGGGGGCTGACGGTGCCGCTACTGCCCTACCTCGAGGAGCAGGTACTGTTCGACACCGTCGTGCTGCACACAGGCGGCGCCTGCGGGCAGGTGCGGGCGTTGCAGGCCGCCGGCAGGCCCGATCCCGCGTCGCGGCGGCCGGCCGTGCTCGGCTGCCCGTCCGACCCGCAGGCCGGCCGGCCCTTGCAGAGCGGCCCATCCGGCCCGCTGCCGAATTCGGGCGACTGCGGCATCGTCCGTCCGGGCAATTACCTGGGCGTGGCGGGCCGCGAGGAGGGGGTGGATGCCACGCAGCCGATCAACAAGTGCTACACCAGCCGGGGCATCGCTGCGGGCTCGGGCCTCTTCTTCGACGACAGCCGCACGCGGATGAAGGACGTCGCCGATGGCCTCTCCAAGACGCTCGCCATCGGTGAGCGGGGCGTGCCCGAGAACCTCGGCTGGGGCTGGGTGATCGCCGGCGGACAGGAGTGCGAGCAGTATCTGGCCGCCGCCCGCGGCGTCTTTCGCCCGCTGCGACCAGGCAATGCCGCCACGGCCGACGAGGAACTGCTCCACTGGTGGAGCTGGCACGCCTCGGGCCCGCACTTCGCCCTCGCCGACGGCAGCGCCCGGGCGATCTCCCCCGACGTCGACCACGCCCTGTTCATGGCCCTGGCCACCCGCGCCGGGGGAGAGGTCGCGGCGGTGCCGTGACCGGTGGGGCTGCCACATATTCGCGGCTCATGCGTGTGGTCCAAGAAGCCCCGGGTGGAAACCCGGGGACTCCGGGCATGAAAACCAGCCCGCCTTCCATGCCGGATGACGGCGCGCAATTTTCTGGTTCAAACCCAGATCGCATGGCACCTGGGAAGGCATGCCACCCGGAGTCCCCCGGCTTCCGCCGGGGGCTTTTTGTGCGCGTGACGCGTGTGGTCCAAGAAACCCCGGGTGGAAACCCGGGGACTCCGGCCACGAAAACCACCCCGCGGTCACGACACCGCGAGCATCCGCTCGAGCGCCGTCACGGCCCACCGTGCCGTCTCGTCGTCCACGCGGATCACGTTGACGGGCTTGCCCGCCTCCAAGTGCTCCAGGCTCCAGCAGAGGTGGGCCAGATCGATGCGATACATCGTCGCGCACATGCAGATCGTGGGAGAGAGGAAGCGGATCGTCTGCTCGGGGTGGTTCTGCTCCAGCCGCTTGACGAGGTGCAGCTCGGTGCCGATCGCCCACTTCGACCCCGGCGGCGCCGCCGCGACCGTCTTGAGGATGAAGCTCGTGGAGCCCGTCAGATCGGCCTTGTCCACCACCTCCATCGCGCACTCGGGATGGACGAGGATCTTCACGCCCGGGAGGTTGGCCCGGAAGGCGTCTACGTGCTCGGGACGAAACATCGCATGCACGCTGCAATGCCCCTGCCAGAGAATGACGCGGCTCTTTTCCAGCTGGGCCCGGGCGTTGCCGCCGAGCGTGGGATCGTGCGGGTTCCACACGCTCATCTCGTCGAGCGGGATGCCCATCTTCCGCGCCGTGTTGCGGCCCAGGTGCTGGTCGGGAAAGAAGAGCACCCGCTTGGTGCGGGCAAACGCCCAGTCGAGCACGGCCCGGGCGTTGCTCGACGTGCAGACGATGCCGCCGTGGCGGCCGCAGAAGGCCTTGAGGCTGGCGGCCGAGTTGATGTAGGTGACGGGCGTGACGTCGGCGGTGTCGATCACGGTGCCGAGATCGGCCCAGGCGTCTTCCACCTGCTCGATGGCGGCCATGTCGGCCATCGAGCAGCCGGCTGCCATGTCGGGGAGCACGACCGTCACCCGCCGGCCGCCGCGGGCGGCGACCTTCTCCGGGGTGTTCACGAGGATATCGGCCGTCTCGGCCATGAAGTGGACGCCGCAGAAGGCGATCGCCTCGCAGGCGTCGCGGCCGGCGGCCGACTTCGAGAGCTGGTAGCTGTCGCCCTGGAAGTCGGCGTGGGCGATGACGCCATCCTGCTGGTAGTGGTGGCCGAGGATCACGAGCCGCGGGCCCATGCGGCGGCGGACGGCCTCGATCCGCGCGTCGAGCTCGGCGTCGCCGAGGCCGCGGTAGTGAGCGAAAGGCTGCGGAGCGGGAGCGAGTGTGGCGGGCGTCATCGACACCAGTATACGCCCGTCGAACGGCCGGCGGCCGTGCGGTATACTGCCGCCCTCCTGGGGCCCGCCGGCAGCGGCCGGCTGCGGCGCCCCGGCACATGTCTCGGCGGCCCCAGGCCGCCACGCACGGGAAGGACGGCGACGGCACGATGGCGCGAAAAGTGGTGAATCGCAAGGAACTGCGGGCACAGGCGGAGGCCGCGGAGGCCCGCGGCAAGACGAAGAAGGCCGCCAAGGAGAAGCCGGCCAAGGAGAAGAAGGAAAAGGCCGCCAAGGAGCCGAAGAAGGCCGCCACCAAGAAGCCAAGCCGGAAGAAGGTCGCCAAGGAGGTCCGCATGAAGGCCTACTGGGGCGTGTTCAACCAGGCGATGAAGCGGCTGGCGATGTTCGAATACGCCGACAAGAAGGCGGCTGAGAAGAAGGCCGCCGAATTGGGCGGGAACCACTTCATCCAGCTCCTCAAGGAAGCGATCTCGGAGTGACCGAGACCGGCCGCCGCCCGCACGCAGGCAACCCGGCCCTCCGGGCCTGGCGCTCGCACAAAAAGCCCCCGGCGGGAGCCGGGGAGAATGATGTACGCGAACCTGCGGCATCCTGCCGCAGTTCGCTTGGCGGGCCGTCATCCGGCATGGACGGCGGGGTGGTTTTCGCACCCGGAGTCCCCGGGTTTCCACCCGGGGCTTCTTGGAGCACGCGCGCCATAGACACACAAAAAGCCCCCGGCGGGAGCCGGGGGACTCCGGGTGGCATGCCTTCCCAGGTGCCATGCGATCTGGGTTTGAACCGTAAAATTGCGGGCCGTCATCCGGCATGGACGGCGGGGTGGTTTTCGCACCCGGAGTCCCCGGGTTTCCACCCGGGGCTTCTTGGACGGGTGACAAGACCGATTCCCAAATCAACGGATCTGCAAAACCACGGTCGCAAGCGGATTCCTGCAGCGAGGACGCTCTGTCGAGCCACACGGCGCAACATCAAAACCCGCGGCTGCGGGCGGCACGGCGGTCGCGGGCGGCTCACGGCCAGGGGCTTTTCCAGTCCCCCCAGGCGGCGAGATACCGGGCCAGGCCCGGGCTGGTCTCGGCCTTCTTCTCGATCCACCCGCGGGCCTGCTCGATCAGGGCATGTTCCCGCTTGACGTCGATGTCGCCGGCCACCACCCGTGACCGCAGAAACACGAAATACGTGTCGAGCACGTCGCCCCGGCAATAGTCGTGGATCTCCGCCGCCTTCCCGGCGTCCCACAGGTCCTGCACCATGTGGCCGGCCACGTCCATCTTGCCCGGCTTGCCGATCAGGTTCGCCGCCAGCGACAGGCCGCCGGTGAACCGCGAGGCGCCTGAGTTGGTGAGCCACTCGTGGAGGTCGAAGTGGGCGGCCGTGTTGTAGCGATAGCGGGGCTGGTCGAAGTTTCGCGCGTCCTCGGCGAACCAGTCGGGGATCGGCAGGCCGTAGCGGAAGGCGCACAGCTCCAGGAGCGGGATGTCGAAGCCCCGGCCGTTGAAGCTCACCAGCCGCGGCCGATGATACTTCATCCACCCCGCCCAGAACTGCTTCGTGATCTCGTGCGGCCGCGACTGCTGCTCGTCGAGGGCCACGAGATCCTGCAAGGCGAGGTCACGGCCGAGTTTGGCCACGACCAGCGACACCGGCACCTGGAACGTGTAGGGAATGAAATCCTTGCCGTTCTCGGCGAGCAGTTCCTGGCGGTAGCGGGCGATGGCCGCAGCGGCCGTCAGCCCCGCGCCCGGATAGCGCAGTCGGGAGACGAGGTCGCCGTCGGCCACGCTCTCGATGTCGAAGACGAGGTATTTCGTGTCGGTCGCGGCCATGACGTGGCTCACCGCCGGGCCAGCGGGTGCCGGAGCGGCAGCCAGGCGCCGTCGGCCTTGCTCGAAGCCACCGCCTGCTCGATGAAGTACATCCCCTCGACGCCGTCGTGGATGTTGGGGTAGACGGTGTTCGTCCGCTCGACGGCCCCGCCGCCGGCCGCCTCGGCCATGGCGTCGAAGGCGGCCCGATAGACGTTGGCGAAGGCCTCGAAGAACGCCTCCGGATGACCTGAGGGAAGCCGGCAGGCGGCCCGGCCCGAGTCGTTCATGAACGGAGCGTTGGGGTCGCGGGTGTAGAGCTGGTGCGGCTTGCCGTTGTGCCGCACGAGCATCTTGTTGGGCTCCTCCTGACACCACTCCAGGCTGCCGAGCGTGCCGTCGATCTGGATCCGCAGGTCGTTCTCGCGGCCGTGGCTGATCTGCGAGGCCGTCACCGTGCCGAGGGCGCCGTTCTCGTAGCGGATCACGGCGGTGCCGTAGTCGTCGAGCGGCCGGCCCGGCACGAAGATCTTCAGATGGCCGCTGATCTTCTCAGGGAGCAGCCCGGTCATGTAACGGCCCAGGTTGTAGGCGTGGGTGCCGATGTCGCCGAAGCAGCCCGCCGCGCCGCTCTTAGCAGGGTCGGTCCGCCAGGCGGCCTGCTTCTGCCCCTCGCTCTCGAGCCGGGTCCGCAACCAGCCCTGGATGTACTCCGCCCGGATCGCCTGGATCTCGCCGAGTTGGCCGGAGAGGATCATCTCCCGGGCCTGGCGGACGAGCGGATACCCGGTGTAGTTGTGGCTCACGGCGAACACGGACCGCGACGTGGCCACCGCCTTCGCCAGGTCCTCCGCCTCGGCGAGGGTGAGCGTCAGCGGCTTGTCGCAGACGACGTGGAAGCCGGCCTCGACCGCGGCCTTGGCCACGGGAAAGTGCATGTGATTGGGGGTCGTGATCGACACGAAGTCGATCCGCTCTCCGGCCGGCAGGGCCCGCTCCTTGTCGAACATCTCCTGATAGGAGCCGTAGGCCCTCTCCGGGGCGACGTCGTAATCGGCGGCGCTGGCCTTGGAGCGGGCCGCGTCGCTGGAGAATGCCCCGGCCACCAGGGCGGCGCGGTTGTCGAGGACCGCCGCGGTCACATGCACCCGCCCGATGAACGAGCCCTGCCCGCCGCCCACGATGCCCATCCGCAGTTTGCGGCCCAGCGTTCCATTGGTCGCCATAGCGCTGTTCCTTCTCCCTTGCCTGTCCCGATGCATGCTCCTCGGCTGCGCCGCCCCGTGGCGGCCGCCGGAGGCTGGGGACTCTAGCACACCGCCGGCCCGGCTACACGGGGCGGGGCCGTTGCCGCGGACATGGCGGACAGCCTACGATGCGCCGACGGGCCGGGGCAGAACTGACCGCCCGCCTCCACCCTCGGACATGCCATGGGATTTCAGGACCGGGGTTATTACCGTTCGTCACCCGGATCGTTCGCGTCCGAATGGAGCGGCGTGTCGATCATCATCGCCCTGAATGTCGGCCTCTGGCTGGCGAACTTCATCCTCTCGGGCGATCTGATCCGCGAGGTGTTCCCCCTGCGGCTGTGCCTCAACGACATCTTTTCGCTGCACTCGAACCTCACCAGCCATCCCTGGAACTTCTGGCAGCTGCTCACCTACGGCTTCCTCCACGACGGCCCGAGCCTGGAGCTGCAGGACACCCTGCGGGCCTTCGGCCGCACGCAGACCTACTCGCCGTTCCATCTCCTCGGCAACATGCTGATGCTCTTCTTCTTCGGCCGCGAGGTCGAGGCGACGATGGGGCGGGCCGAGTTCCTCCGCTTCTACTGCACGGCGATCGTCATGGCGGGGCTGTTCTGGGTGGTGGGGGAGCAGTTCCAGGAGCCGGGGATCAACGTCCGGCTCGTGGGGGCCAGCGGCGGCGTGATGGCGGTGCTCGCCGTCTTCATCTGGTACTTCCCGCAGCAGACCGTCTATTTCTGGGGCGTGCTGCCGGTGCCGGTGTGGGCGCTCGGCGTGCTCTACATCGCCATCGACTTCGGCGGCGCCCTGACCGGCGGCCGGGGCGTGACGCAGGAGTCGAAGCTCGTGGTGGCCCACATCGCCCACCTGGCCGGCGCCGCCTTCGGCCTCCTCTATGCCTGGCGGGGCTGGAGCCTGGAGGACTTCGGCACCTGGACGCAGCAGCTCCTCCGCCGCCGGCCGCGGATGCGGGTCGTGCATCCCGGCGCCGACCAGGCCGATGAAGAAGACGAGGAGGCGCTCCACGAGATGGTGGACCGCATCCTCGCCAAGATCAGCCGCAGCGGCGAGTCGAGCCTCACGCCCGCTGAGCGGGCGACGCTCACCCGCGCCAGCCGCAAGCTCAAGGATCGCTCGCGGTAGAGCCGGTCACCGCGGCATGGCTGCCGGCAGGGCGGCGGTGCGGCCGTCGGGCCGGGCCTGCATCCGCAGGCGGGTGATCACCGCCACCACTTCCTCGAACTTCAGTTCGTCAAGGTGGCCCGAGAGCGTGGCATGCGTGCGGCCGTGGATGTCGAGGATCGCGACGTTGGGCGTCTGGGGCACCATGCCGAAGTGCCGCCGCATGCTGTCGTCAAAGTCGAGCCACACCGAGACGAACTCGGATTCCTTGCGGAGCCGTGACCGGGCCACCGCCCGCAGCGGCTTGGGCACCTCCGGGATGCAGGCCACCGGGATGACGTGCACGTCGGGTACACGGGCATTCGCCGGCCAGCCGGGCAGACCGACGACCGGCTGCCGCGACCACTCGGTCGCCGGCGCACCCGCCGCGGTCGGATGGAAGCGAACGTGCAGTTTGCGGCCGATTTCCAGGGCCGCCTCGGCCCCGTGACGGTCGGCATAGACGAGCGCGACCACGTCGCCGCGCAGGAGCGCCGTCTCGCGGCGGTTCTTGAACTGGTCCTCGAGGATGACGTCCACGACGCGGTCGGCCACCTGGGCCGATGCGTCCGGCACGACGCCGAGCACGAGGCACGACGCGAGCAGCGGCAGCCACAGATAACGGGGGCGCAGGCATCTCGCAGGCGGCTGATTCATGGGGCACCGTTGGGGTGAGTGAAGCGAGGGAGGTACCGCGCCATCGGCCGCCGGGGCAAGGCGTGTTTCAGGCCGCGACCCGGAGTTCGCCGGCGCTCGCCGGCGCCGCGGCAAGTTCCCCGGCCGCATCGCCCCCCGCGTCGGCGTCGCCACCTGCGGGCCGCACGAGCGCCAGGATCGCCGGCAGCATGACCAGCGACGTGATCGTGCAGGTCGTGACGCCCAGCGTGAGCACACGGCCCAGGCTCTCCAGGCCCTTGTGGCTGGCCACCATCAACGCGCCGAAGCCGAGGATCGTGGTCAGCGCGTCGACGAGCACGGAGTTGGCGGTGGAGGCGCTGATCCGGTAGGGCCCCGGCCGCTCCAGGGCGTCGTGGACGATGTGCACGCCATAGTCGACGGCGATGCCGAGAATCAGCGGAATGCCGATCAGGTTCGCGGGGTTGAGGTCGATGCCGACCAGGCCCATGAGGCCGAGCGTCTGCGCCATGCCCAGGGCCAGGGGCAGCGCCGCGAGCAGCGCATGCTGGATGCTGCGGAAGTCGAGCCACAGCACGGCCAGGATCACGATCAGGGAGTACAGCGCAGCCTGCTCGTAACTCCGCTTCATCTCCAGCGACGCCTCGTAGGCCTGGAGCGGATTGCCCGTGGCCCGCGGGTCGACTGCGCGGACGTCCTTCACGAACCGCTCCAGCGAGTCGAAGTTCCAGATGTCGCCACGGCCGTAGATCTTCAGCAGGTGGCGGCCGCTGGAGCCCACGAACCGCTCCACGAGGCTCGGCGGCAGGTCGGCGAGCTGCGGCGGCTCGGGATCGGCGACGCCGGCGAGGGCGTGGAGGCGGGTGAGCAGATCGCCCGCGGCCCGCTGCTGGAAGGCGGCCAGCGTCCGGAAGCAGTCGTCCGGCCCCATCCGCCGCAGCGCCTCGCGGGCCCGCTCCAGATGCCATGCGGTCCGCAGGCCGCCGGGCCGCTTCACCGCCTCCCCTTGAGCCCAGCCGAGCGTCTCGCCGAGGGCTTCGAGCCGATCGACCGGGATCTCCGGCGGCCGCTCGGGCAGGTTCGCCAGCCGGCCGCGGATCCGCGCGATGATCGGTCGCTTCAGGTCCTCGTCCACGGGCAGCAGCGACGCGATCTCGTCCACCCGCTCCACGCTGGGCAGCGCCTTGAGCCGCTCCTTCCGCGCGAGCAGCTCCTCGCGCGAGTCGGCGATCGACAGCGCGTACCACACGCTCTGGTCGCACTCCTCGAGCAGTTTCTTCTCGACGGCCACGCTCTCCAGGCCGTCGGGCTGAAGGTTGAGCAGGTTGTGGTCGTAGTCGAGCTCGTGGAGCCCCCCCGCCAGCGCCATCGTGCCGGCCATCGCCGCCAGCGCCACGAACCGCGGATGCCGCAGGACCGGCGCCAGCCAGGCATGCACGGGCACCGGTTCGGGAATCCGGCCCCCGAGCCGGCTGCGATCGACGATCGCCACCACCGCAGGCAGCACGAGCAGCTCCGCCGCGCAGCAGAGGAGAATGCCCCCGCCGGCGATCATGCCCAGCTCCGCCACGCCGACGAAACTCGTCAGCGCGGCGCAGAAGAAGGCGACGGCCGTGGTGATCGCGCCGGTGAGAATGCCGGGGCCGACCGAGCCGCTGGTTTCCAGCAGCGCCGCGTCGCACGTATGCCCCGCCCGCCGGAACTCCAAATAGCGGCCGATGTAGTAGGTGCCGTAGTCGATGCCGACGCCGATCATCGTCACCGTGAAGGTGACGCTGAGAATGTTGAGGTGGCCGACGCTCACGGTCGCCCAGCCGAAGGCCCAGGCCATGCCGATCACGAGCACGCCGTTGGCCATCATGGCGTGCCGGATGCCGCCGAAGCCCGCGATGATGACGATCGCCACGGCCGCCAGCGACAGGCCGCTGGCCCACACCATCGACTGCTGGCTCGACCGCATCTCGTCGTCTTCCATGACCGGCAGGCCGGTGAGGCCGATCGTGGTGTCAGGATGCCGGGCGGCCACCGCCGCGATGATCCGCCGCAATTCGTCCGTGGCGGCCGACGCGCCTGCGAACCCACCCTCCGCCTTCACCATCCGCAGGAGCACGAAGCCGAGGCGGCCGTCCTTCGCCAGGAGGTGCTCGCTCGACAAGTCGCGGAGCGTGCCGAGCGACTCCGGCATGCTCGGCCAGGGCGAGACATACTCCGCCAGCCGCGGATCGGCGGCCTGGGCCGACCGCTCCATGCCCGCCAGCAGCGCCTCGCTGTACCGCTCCAGCGCAGCCGTGGGGGACTCCGCCTGGCCGGGAACACCGCCGGCCACCATCTGGCCGGCCATCCCCGCGACCATCGTGCCGACCTTCAACTGGGCCCAGCCGCCGGCCAGGATCGGCTCCGTCCGCTCGATGAAACGGTCGATGGCGGCGAGGTCGGCGGGGGAGAGGTAGTGCAGGCCCTTGGCACGAATTCGCGACAGGTCCACCTCGTGGAGCACCGAGCGGAAGAGGTCGCCCTCTCGGGCCACCTCGCGTGACACCGCCTCCAGGACGGCGATCACTTCCTCCCGCGAACGGCCCTCGACCACGACCACGGCGTCGTCGTCCTCGCCGAACTCATGGATGTAGTCGATCCACAGCTTGTTGTATTCGCTCTTCGGGTCGAGCAGGTCCACGCGGCTCACCTTGTAGCCGAGGTGCCGAGCCGTCCAGACCCCGGCCAGGCCCGCGGAGAGGATGGCGCCGATCACGATCGCCAGCGGCCAGCGCAGGCAAACATGCGTCCAGGCCACGAGGCCACGGCCCAGCAGGCTCTTCGGCGGGTGGAGCGGCCGGGCGGACTCGGTGCCCGGTGCGGCATCGGCGGTGGGATCGTGGAGGTGGAGCATCGACGCGGTCCGGCGGACGAACGGGGGCGGGATGGTAGGGAACCTGCGGCACCCGGCCAAGCCCCGATTCGCCCCGCGACGGCAGCCCCGGCAAGGTGGGCAAACCCTGGGAAATTCGCCGGGAAATCACTGTGCCAAACGGTCCTCTCAGACCGAAAACTCCCCGGGGAGACGGCGGACCGCCGCCGTCCAGAGGGGCCTGTCGATCCGGGGGGATTCGCATGGGTGGGCGCGCAATCGCACTGGCCGTGGGGCTGGCGTTGGTGACCGGAGTGATCCGAGCCGCCGAATCACCGCACATGGCGCAGGGGGGCATCGCCGCGGCGCTGGCCGACGCGGGCGCATCGGGCCGCGACGCACGGCGTCGGGCCGCGGAGGCGGTGCCGCTCGACCGCATGCCGGAGGCCCAGCGGAAACTCGCCGCCCAGAGCCTGCGGTCGGCCACGCTGTTTCGCCACCTGCCGGCCGAAACCGTGACCTGCGATCCCGCGCTGCTCGAGTTCGTGCTCGCGCGGCCCGAGGTGATGGTCGATCTGTGGCGGGCGCTGGGCATCAGCCGGCTCGCGCTCGATCCGGCCGGACCGGGCCAGTGGCGAATGGCGGATGGATACGGCACGACGGGCACGGTGCGGCTGCTCCATCACGAGCGGACGCCGCACGGCGGCCTGCTCGTGTTCCATGGCCGCGGCGGCTACACCGGCCCGCTCGCGCCCCGCCAGCTCACCGGCTCCTGCCTGGTCGTCGTCCGCCACGCGATGCTCGATCCTGACGCCCAGGGGCGGCCGCAGCAGGCCGTGCAGATCGACGCCTTTCTCGACGTGGACGGGCTCGGCCTGGAGATCGTGACCCGCACCCTGCAGCCGCTCATCATCCGCTCCGCGGCCGCAAACCTCCACGAGATCTGCCTGTTCGTCTCGCAGTTCGCGGCGGCGGCCCGGCGCAACCCGGCCGGCGTGGAGCGGCTCGTCGAACGGATGAGCCGCACCGCGCCGGCGGACCGGCGGACACTCGCCCGGCTGGCCGGGGGCGCAGCGTCTTCCCGGTCGCAGGCAGCGGTTTCGCCCGACGAGATGCAAGCGGAGCTCGCCGCCCGCTGGCTGCCGGCGGACCAGCTCGCGCCAGCCCGGCGGTGAAGCTGGCATCCCACCAGCCGATCTCGCCGACACCCCCGGGCAGCCGCGCACGCGTGAAGCCGCTCCCTATTCCAGGGACGGCGATGTCCACGGTCGTTGAACCATGGGTTCGAATCCGACGCCCGCGCATGTGGAAATGGCGATCGTCGGTATATCCTGGTGTCCGCGGCATTGGATGAGGCAGCGAAACCCCGACAGGCACAACCATGATCCGGCCGATGAACATGGCGTGGATGTCGGTAATGTTGATGGCCGGGATGGTCTTCACCCACGGCCCACTCGCCCCAGGCAAAGAGGATGACGGGGACGACCGCGGGGCCCCTCCCGTGGCGGCGCCGGATTGGTCGGTGGCGGTGCCGGGCTGGAAGCCGGTCGCGGCGAACGAGCATCCGCGCTTGATCTTCCGAAAGGACGACGTGCCGGCATTGCGGAACCGGGCGCAGACGCCGGCCGGCAAGGTGATCTTCGAGCGGGCGAAGATGCAGCTGGAGGCGCCCTTCACGACGTGGCACGCGGCCGGCCATGCGTTCCTTTATCAGGTGACCGGCGACCAGGCGTGGGCGGACAAGGCGCAGGCAGCCGCCGAGCAAACCCTCGCCCGCAAGCCCGATCCCGACGGACGGTACACCTGGCCGGGCAACGGGCAGCTGCGGGCGGGACCGTGCCTGGCGGCGCTGGCGCTGGCCTACGACATGGCGTACGACGGCTGGGATGCGGCGACGCGGGAGGCGGTCGCGAAGGGCATCGTGGCCAACAAGCACCTGGCGGAGATCGCGACCAGTCCGCGGCATGTTCCGGGCTGCAATCACTGGGGGGCGCACACGGGGGGAGCGGGCATCGCGTTGCTGGCCTTGCGGGGGGATGACGGCGTGGACGCGCAGCGGATCGAGGAACTGCTCGGGAAGGTCGTCGACAACGCCCGTCGCGAGATCGCCGAGGGGTACGGCAGCCGGGGCTATTACTACGAGGGGCATCATTGCGGCCGGCTGTCGTCCAACACCGGGCTGGTGCCGTTCATCCAGGCGTACCGGGTCGCCATGGGACGCGACCTCGTGCCGAACAGCGGCAACGCACAGTGGCTGTTGACGAAGTGGGTGTATGAGTTCGTCGATCACCCGGCGAGCAAGGAATCGGCGGGAGCGTACACGTACAACTCGCGCGGGATGTATGCCCGGGAGTTCGACCGCGCGGGGGCGTCGACCGCCGGGGACTTCGCCCAGGGCTTCAGCATCTGCCCGCCGGCACACGTCCCGGCCGTGCTCTGGCTCTACAACCACATCATCGAACCGGGGGAGAAGACCTACGGTGCCGATGAGCCGTATCCGCACCGGGCGGCCTACGCGCTGGCGAACTGGCCGATGGAGGTGACGGAGAAAAACCCGGCGGAGTTGTTTCCGTTGGCGATGGTGGACGAAGGGCCCGGGTACTGCGTGTTCCGCAACGGCTGGGCCGACACGGGCAACATCGTGGTCACCGCGCTGTTCGGCAGCAGCCCGAGCTCGGGCCGCGGCATGGCCATCGGCGGCTCGATCATGGTGGCCGGCAAGGGCCTCAAGTACACATTCCCCGGCATGTTCCATTCGAGCAAGATCACCTACTCGAAACTCAATACGGACGGCTCCGGCGTCGTCAGTGGCATGGTGCTCGACAAGACCGGCCACAAAAAGTCTGGCCCGGCCATGGCGTTGCCGAAGACGCCGACGAGTCTCGCGGTGGACTACAGCGGCGCGTCGGGCGCGCCGCTGCTCGTGGCGCAGGTCGGTCCGCAGGTCGGTTACCGGGTCGAGTACTGGATGGACATCAAGAAGCTGAACCTGCCGAAGGACGTGAAAGACGTGACCGGCCAGGATGGTTTCGCGACCAAGACGACCATTCTCACCGCCGACCCGGCCGTGCCGTGGGCGATCATGACATTGCAAAAGGGCGAACCGCCCGCAGTGGTCGTGGAGGGCAACAAGGTCAAGGTTGGCGAGCAGACGTTGACGTTTGACGGCGAGAAGCTCGTGCTGGCCCGGTGACGGATCGGGGTTGGATTGCCTGCATCAGGGGAGCCGACATGCGAACCATTCCTGCCGTCGTGGCCGCCGCCCTGGTCGTGGCTTCTGCGGCGTCCCACGGCATCGCCGCCGATCCGCAGACCGCCGCGCCGAAGTCGGTCGAGGAGATCGCAAAGCAGTCCAAGAAGTCCGTGGTCACGATCCGGTTCCAGGGGCGGCGAGAGTCGGACGCGGGGCTGGGGACGGGTTTCGTCGTCGGCGACGGTCTCGTCGCCACCAACCTGCACGTCATCGGCGAGGCCCGCCCGATCACGGTCGAGCTCGCCGACGGCACGGCTCACGAGGCCACCGCGGTGCATGCGACCGACCGCGACGGCGACCTGGCGGTCGTGCGGATCGCCGCCAACGGGCTCGTCCCACTGCCGCTCGCCGAGGCGGGCCCGCTCGTCGATGGCCAGGAGGTGATCGCGGTCGGCAACCCGCACGGCCTGAAGCGCAGCGTCGTGGCCGGCCGCGTGTCCGCCCTGCGGGAGATGAACGGGATCGAGATGATCCAGCTCGCGCTCCCGGTCGAGCCGGGCAACAGCGGCGGACCGCTGCTCGACCGCGAAGGTCGCGTACAGGGCATCGTGTCGATGAAGTCGCTCGTCACGCCGAACCTCGGATTTGCGGTGTCGGTCGCCAGGCTCCGCGGGCTGCTCGACCGGCCCAATCCCGTGTCGATGGACCGCTGGCTCACGATCGGCGCGATCGACCCCGCGGAGTGGACGCCCATCGGCGGCGCGCGGTGGCGGCAGCGGGCCGGCCGGATCTCCGTGAGCGGGGCTGGAAACGGCTTCGGGGGCCGCTCGCTCTGCCTAGCCGTGGCCAAGCCGCCGGAGCCGCCCTATGAACTGGCCGTGTGGGTGAAGCTCGACGACGAGGCTGGGGCGGCCGGCCTCGCGTTCGCGGCCGATAGCGCCGACCGGCACTACGGCTTCTACCCGACCGCGGGCCGGCTGCGACTCACGCGGTTCGACGGCCCCGACGTGCTCTCCTGGAGGATCCTCGACGAGCAGCCCGCGCCCCAATACCGGCCCGGCGAATGGAACCACCTGCGGGTCCGGGTCGAGGCGGACAGGACCTCGTGCTTCGTGAACGACGCGCTGGTCTTCACGACGGCCACCCCGGCGGTCGCCGGAGGACGCGTGGGGCTCGCGAAGTTCCGCGACACGGAGGCGGAGTTTCGCGGGTTTGCGACCGGTCGGGACCTGCCGCGGGCCGCGCCGGCGGCGGACGTGATGGCCCGCATCGAGGCCGCCACGGCGGCCCTTTTCCCGGACGACGGCCGGGCCGGTGACGAGTCGGTTCGGGAGCAGATCGTGCAGAAGCTCTTGCCCGACGGCCCGCTCGCGCGGGCCGGCCTGCTGCGGGAGGCCGCTGATCTCCACCAGCGGGCGGAGCGGCTCGAGGCGCTTGCGGCAAGCGTGCACGAGCGGCGGACGCTCGACGAACTCGGCAGGCTCGTGGGGGCCGCCGACGCCGACATCGACCTCTTCCACGCGGCGCTTTTGATCGCGAAGCTCGACAATCCCGACCTCGACGTGGCCGCCTCGCGCCGGGAACTCGACCGGCTGGCCGCCGACGTGGCCCGGGCGGTGCCCGCGCAGGCCGACGAGGCGGTGAAGCTCGCGACGCTCAACCGAGTGCTCTTCGACGAACTCGGATTCCACGGCAGTCGCGGCGACTACTACAACCGTTCCAACAGCTACGTCAACGAGGTCCTCGACGACCGCGAGGGCATCCCGATCACGCTCGCGATCCTTTATATGACCCTGGCCCGTCGGCTCGGGCTGACGGTCGAGGGGGTCGGGTTCCCCGGTCACTTCCTCGTGCGGTACGAGCCCGCCGGAGGCGAGCCGCGTTGGCTGGACGTGTTCGAGCGGGCGACCGAGCGGACACGCGAGGATCTCGCGGCACGCCGCCGCGAAGAGGCCGGCACGGAGATCACCGACGACGACCTGGCGGCGGCCGCCCCGCGGGCGATCCTCGCGCGGATGGTCAACAACCTGCTCGGCATCGCGGTCCGCGAGGGGGGCCAGGCCGACGTGCTCCGCTACCTCGACGCGATCCTCGTGATCAACCCCGACTCCGCCCGCGACCGGGCGATGCGGATGGTCACGGCCGCGCGTCTCGGCCGGCGCGAGGCCGCGGTCGCCGACGCCCGCTGGCTGCTTGAACGGATGCCGCCGGAGATCGACCTCGAGCAGGTCCGCGGGCTCCTCGACCGTCTGGAGAACGACCGCCCCAAGACGATGCGGGCCAACACCGATCGGCCGGACGACCGGCGTTGACACCGCGGACCGGCAAATGGTGCTCGGCGGGATTTTCATCTTCATCGGGCCGGCCATCATCGTGCTCGCGAAATGAAGGGGCAGCCCATGATGCCGGCCGACGACTCGCTTCCCGACGACAAAAAAGCCCAGGGGCAGCGGGACTGGTATTTCGAAAACGGCCTGCTGGTCTACACGGCCGCCTACCACCTGAAACGTGGATCCTGCTGCGGCTCGGGCTGCCGCCACTGCCCCTATGAGCCCAGGCACGTCGCGGGCAGCACGCAGGTCCGCTCGTCAGTTTGAAGCCAAACCAAGACAATCCGAGGCGGCCGGAAAAGCACCGGCGTTGATCCCCGAGGCACCCGCCATGACCGCGACCAAACTCCCCCTCCTGCTGGCCGTGCTTCTCATGCAGGGGGTCACGGAAAAAGCCCTTGTGCCGCTGCTGGACTTTGCCGGCCCCGAGGCGGCTGCAAAGTGGCAGGCCGTGAACGATGGCGTTATGGGCGGAATCTCTGACGGCCGGTTCAAGATCACCACGGACGACACACTGGAGTTCTTCGGCACGCTTTCGCTGGAAAACAACGGCGGCTTTGCGTCGGTGAGAACCAAGCCCTCTGAACTCGGCATCCAGGCCGGGGACACGCTCGTCGTCCGGGTGAAGGGCGACGGCCGGGAATACGTCCTGAACATCTACACGAAGAGCCGCCGGATGGCCTTCTCGTACCGGGCTCCCTTGCCGACCACGAAGGACGAATGGCGGGAAGTCGAGATCCGGCTGGCAGACTTCATCCCCACGGCGTTCGGCAGGCGGGTTCAAGGCATGGGGCCGGTGGATCCAAGCCAGATCAACGGGCTGGGCTTCATGCTCAGCGACCAGAAGCCGGGCAAGTTCCAGATGCAGGTCGAGTGGGTGAAGGTGGTGCGCGAGCAGCCGTAGCCAAAGGTTCCCCATTGCTCAGCAGGGTCGAAGCACGATGAAGCAACCGCTCACAGCCCGAGTAGGTCCCAACGCTCCAGATACGTGTCGTCCTTGTCGGTGAAAACCCGTACAGAAGTTCTGCGAAAACCTGGTCAATTCGTACCTCTGAGCCTCCTGGAGCCCGCTGTTTCGATGGGTTCTCCCCGGCGGCGGCCGCCCGGGCTGGGCAGCCCCTTGGTGGATCTCCAAGGGATGCGCTATGCTTTCGCCGCCATCGGAAACAGGCCGCAGGGCTTGCGCGTCTTGCCCATCCCCCCTGCTGGCGATGCTCACTTTTCATTCAAATTTCGATCCCGAAACCAGGAGCCGATCCATGGCGTCGATGAAGACCTCCCGCGCCCGTAAGACCCGCCAGGCCTCCCGCTCGTCGCTGCGACTGGAGAGCCTGGAGCCGCGGCTGCCGCTGGCCGGCAACGTCACCGCCCAATTCTCGGGCGGCACGCTCCTGCTCACCGGTGACGCCCTGGGCAACGAAGTCGTGGTGGCCTCCGCTCCCGGCGGCACGATGGCCGTCCTCGGTGCGCCGGGCACCACGATCAACGGCTCCGCAAACCCGTTCGTGACGACCCGGGCCGTCACGAGCATCGTCGCCAACCTCAACGGCGGCAATGACGCGATCGGGTTCGGCAACAATGCCCTCGCGTTGAGCAATGCGTTGTTTTTCACGAACGTACCGTTGTCGGTGAGTCCGGCTGACTTGCAGACGGCGATCAACCTCGTCGCCCCGGGCGTGACGACGTTCTCGCTGCCCGGTAGCCTGTCGGTGACCACGGGCGACGGCAACGACGCCGTGGGGATCGTCGGCAATGTGGGCGGCTCGGTCGTGGCGAACCTCGGCTCGGCCATCACGGGCCCGAAGAACGGCAATGCGTTCGTGTTGGGCGATCCACTCGGCGGCGTCACGGGCCGCGTGGGCGGGGCCGTCTCGGTGGTGGGCGGGGCCCAAAACGACGATGTTGCGATAAACGCGACCAATGTCGGGGGCGGCGTGACGCTGGCCTTGGGGAACGGTGAAAATGACACGGACGTGAGGGGATATGGCACGACCATCGGGTCGTTCGCCTACACGGGCGGCACGGCGAACGACTACGTCTACCTCAACAATCTCACCGTCCGGAACAGCGTCAGCGTGTTCACTGGCAATCAGGGCGAAGACGAAATCGGCCTGTACGCGCCCGTGACCGTCGGCGGCAGTGTGATCCTCAACACGGGCACCGGCGCCGACTTCGACTACCTGGATCTCGCTGGCGACATCCGGGGCGACCTGTCCGTGACCACGGGTGCCGGCAACGACGAGATCTACGTCAGTTCATCCAAGATCGGCCTCGGCCTGGCGATCAACTCCGGCGCGGGCAACGACCTGATCGAGTTCGGCAGCTCCACCGTGGGCCTCAACACGGTGGTCAACGCCGGGGCCGGCAACGACAGGGTGTTCAGCGGCAACCTGACCACGCGGTACAACCTGTTCGTCTACCTGGGTGCGGGCAACGACGAGCTCACGCTCAACAACGCGAAGGCGTTCGCCGCGTTCCTCTACGGGGGCACTGGCACCAACTCGCTAACGACCAACGCCGCGACGCGGACCGGCGTCCGCACGCTGCGGTCGTTCCAGTTCCAGAACACCACCAACTGATCCGGCTCGTCGGCCGCCGTCGCGGCCCGACGGCAGTGCACTCTCTCCGGGCCCCCGCGGCGACGAATCGCGGGGGCCCGGCTCGTTTCCGAGCGGGTCAAGGCCCGCGGGCGGCCGCGCCGGACAGACTGACGAGGCGACCGAACAACCCGCGCCACTCCCACGGAATCAGGAGAGATCAACACCACCCAGCGCCACTATTTTCGACCGCCCAGCGCCGCCGTTTTCAACCGGCGTTCACACCCCTCCGCCCCCAATCCGATCCCATGCCATTGGAAGCCCATCGCAGGGTTTCATGCCCAAGCTGAGATGCCGGGGCAGCGGGATGCGATTCTGCCGTTGACCCATGTACCAAATGTGATACACTATGTGCATGGTGTTAGGTGGCCATGGACGCGGATCGCGACGGCCGATTTTGGAGGTCGCGTTCTTTCGCACTGAGACCGGCAGTGAGCCAGTGCGGGATTGGCTGCGAGGCCTGGCCCGGGAAGACCGCAAAGCCGTCGGGGAAGATATCAAGACAGCTCAGTTCGGATGGCCGATGGGAATGCCGCTCATCCGCAAACTGGCGAGCGGTCTATGGGAAGTCCGGTCGCGGATCAGTTCTGGCATTACGAGAGTGATTTTTACAGTGGATGGGCAGACGATGGTTCTCCTGCACGGCTTTCAGAAGAAATCGCAACGTACACCCCCGGCCGACCTCATGACGGCGAAGCGAAGGCTAGCTCAACTACGATCGGAGTGACGCATGAAAAAGAAGCACCTTGGTAGCAGTTTCGATAATTTCCTGCAGACAGAACGTCTCCTCGAAACGGCGACGGCCACGGCAACGAAGCGAATCATCGCGTATCAGATCGCCAAGGAGATGAAGCGGCGGCGACTGACGAAAGTTGCCATGGCGACCCGTATGAAGACCAGCCGGGCAGCACTCGATCGGCTGCTCGATCCGGACAACCCATCGGTGACGATCGGCACGCTCGAGAAGGCTGCGACAGCGCTCAACCGCCGACTAAAAGTAGAGTTGCGTTGAATGTTGCCGGGGTTCAGACCCAAACCTCTCCGCGTTCAATGCGACCCCATGCCATAGGGAGCCTATCGCAGGGTCTCATGCCCAGGCTCAGGCCCCGGGGCAGCAGGCGAACTCGCTACCCCGGCACCCGAACAGCGTCCTCCTCGGCGTGGTCCCGTACTCCTCGCCCCAGACGCTCATCTGTTCGCCGTCCGGGAGCGGCGCCAGATTCTTGAAGAGTTCGCTCCGCTTGAAGGCGAACCGCTCCGTCCCGCGGATAGTGTACGGCAGTTTACTCATGCCGTCCACCTGCCGGTCCGCCCATGGTCGCCGCGGTCACAGGGTTTCCCGCGCGAACCCGCCTCCGCCCGCACGGAGGCCCCGCGGCGTCACGGCGTTACGAGCGGCGTCGGCCCGAGAAGACGCCGCTCCACAGGGTCGTCTCCGAGAACCTCGAGCGCTGGCTCACCTGGCGAGAAGCGGCCGAGCGGCCCGTGCCGGGCCACGTCGAGGACGAACTCCGCGGCTATCTCGAGTGCGGACTGCTCTGCTTCGGATTCGCCCGCGCGGTCTGCATGACGTGCCGCACGGGCTTCGTCGTGGCCTTCTCCTGCAAGGGCCGCGGTGTGTGTCCGTCCTGCAACGGCCGCCACATGGCACAGACCGCCGCACACCTCGCCGATCACGTCATCCCGCCGGTGCCCGTGCGACAGTGGGTGATCTCCGTGCCGAAGCGACTGCGGGGCATGCTGGCCGACCGACCCCGAGCCGTCGCTGCCCTCACGAAGATCTTTCTTGACGAGATCGAGCGGTCGCTGTGCGCTGCGGCAGGTGTGACGAGCGACGCCCCCGCATCCTGCTGCCCGAGGCTCGGCGGCATCTCCTTTCTGCACCGCTTCGGTTCGGCGCTCAACCACCACGTCCACCTGCATGCCTGCGTGACCGACGGCGTCTTCGTGCCGGCTGCTGATCAAGCAGACTGCGACGCCCCGCCGACGTTCCTGCCGGCCCGGCCGATCACCCAGGCTGACCTGGCCGCGCTCACCGAGCGGGTCCGCCGCCGCGTGATCCGGTGGTTCCGCATGCAGCGGCTGCTCGACGCCGCGGCCGCTGCCGACATGCTCGCCTGGGAGAACAGCGGGTTTTCAATCGACGCGAGTGTCCGGATCACGCTCATCGACCGCGATGTGCCGAGCTTTTTTCAGAGCCTCGAACACTTGCTGAGATACTGTGCCCGCCCTCCTTTCGCGCTCGAACGATTGTCCGTGATCCGCGGCCCAGACGGCCGGATCGCCCGCATCCGCTACGTGCTGCCCAGACACAAAGCGGCCAACTGGGTCAGGCCGGGCCGCGGCCGGAAGTCCACGCGGCCGGGAGCCAATGGCGTCGTTGACCTCTCGCCTTTTGAGTTTTTGGACCGGCTCGCCGATCTCGTACCGCCGCCGCGCAAGCACCGGCACCGGTATCACGGAGTATTCGCGCCGAATCACAAGCTGAGGTCCGCCGTCACCGCGCTGGCGATCGGGAATGTCGGCAAGCGTCGCGAGGCTGTGACCGGTGGGCATGCGGCCGGCGGTCGCGCCACGGGGGGCTGTTGTGACGCGAATCCGAATCAAAAGCCCCGCTCCCACGACACGTCACGGATTGCCTGGGCCAAGCTGATGGCGAGGGTCGGGGAGGAGTTTTCGCTTGCGTGCCCGAACTGCGGCGGCGACATCCGGCTGATCGCATTCATCACGGAGCCGGGGCCGATCCGGAAAATCCTCACGCATCTTGGCGAACCGCTTGAGCCACCACCGGTGTCACACGCTCGTGGACCGCCCACCGACTGGGGCGAGCTCGTGCAGATCCATGACGATCGCGACGTCTTTCAAGCGACGGATAGACGAACTGCCCGCGATCGATATTCACAGCCTCTGAGCGGTGCCGGACGCGACCCACGACTGTCGGGAAACTGCGAACGGGGACGCGGTCTGCTAGAGACGCGAGAAAAACGCCACCGAAGCGGGTGCGGGGCGTTTCGAGAAACCCGCTCCGGACGCCCGGGCCGCTCCTCCCGAGGCTCACGAGTCGCTCATCGGCCGGAAGACCGTTGCGGTAGTGCCATTGACCGGGCTATCCTTAAGGGAGTGCCGGCCTTTTTTTGCCGGTCTGCTCCCCGAAGAGAACCAACGAGAAGCCGTCGCCCAGTCGCTCGGCGTATCCGTTGCGAATGACTTCTCACTTCTCGATCGGCTAGGCGGCGAAGTCGCTGGGGCGGTAGAGCTGCTCCCGCCTGGCACGCCGTCGTCAGTTGTGCCCTCCCCGCGACTGCCAACGCGGCTTGATGATGTGGCTTTACTCGAGGTGTTGGACGACCTCCCGCGTCGCCCCTTTCTCACTGGCCAAGAGGGATTGCGGCTCTCACTAGCCGGCGCGCAACCGAAGGTGCCTGTGGTTCTAGTGGACAACGCGGTTGCGCTGCCGGCACCTGGACAACCCACCACACACATCCTCAAGCCCTCCATCGAACGGTTCAATGGCACGACCGAGAACGAAGCATTCGTCATGAGGCTTGCTCGCGCAGTGGACCTCAATGTCGCTAACGTCGAGCCGCGTACAGTCAGCGACAGAAAGTTTCTTCTGATCGAGCGTTATGACCGCTTCTTCGGTGCCGACGGCCACGTGTACAGACTGCACCAAGAGGATTTCTGCCAAGCACTTGGAAGGCCACCGGAGAAGAAGTACGCCTGCGACGGAGGCCCCACTTTCGTGGACTGCTTCGACCTTCTGCGTGGGTGCTCGAAAGCGCCAGCATTGGACGTTATCGCGCTTCTCGATGCTGCGATCTTCAACGTGATCGTTGGCAATGCCGACGCCCACGGGAAGAACTTTGCGATTCTCTACCGAAGCGGTTCTCCCAGGCTCGCACCGCTATATGACCTTCTCTGCACCGCCTACTATCGGGACCTTTCGAAGTCCTTTGCGATGAAGATTGGTAAACGGGCAACCCTTGGTGAGCTCGATGCAAGAGGATGGGAGAAGTTCGCTGACGATGCCGGCATGACTTGGCCGTTTGTTCGGCAGAGGGTCCGGAGGATTGCTGAACTCGTTCAGACGAAGATCGAGTCCGTAGTGGCCGAGTTCGCGTCACTCAAGCTGGACCGCGCGGTTGTAGACGATCTTGCAGTCTTGATCAGGGAGCGGGCTGCGGCGTGCGGAACGACCCTGACCAAGTAGCCACTCCCTCTCCGCCCCCAACGCCTCCGTCCTGCTGCCATAAGGCCCCAGCACTGGCCCGCCTGACGGCCCCATATCGGCCCACCAGAAGCCATCCCTATCTGGCTCCACGTGGCTCGCCCGGGTGATCATGCGGAACGTGTCAATGACTTTGAGATATCTGCGGAACGAATTTACTGTCGCGCGGTAGCTCCAGTGTGCGGACTTGCGGCTTGTTTTCGGGTGGGTTGATCCAGGGCTCTGCCGCTGGTGTGAGGGGCCTTGGGAGGCCGTGGACGAACCGTTCCGGGTGCCGGGCGTGGGCGGTGGCCAGCACCGAGGCGCGCGATGCGATGGCTGCGTCGGCGTGGCCGGCGTGGACGACTGCGGGCGTCAGGAGCCCGATGCCCCAGTAGCGTGCTCGTCATTGTGCCAGTTGAAGAACCGGCGGCAGAAGTCGAGGCCCTGATCGAAGGTGGCGAACCGGTCCGGGAAGTCGGGGCGGTACTTGAGGGTCTTGAACTGGCTCTCGGAGAAGGGGTTGTCGTCGCTGACGTGGGGTCTGCTGTGCGACTTGGTCACGCCGAGCGTGGCCAGCAGCTGGGCCGCGGCCTGGGATCGCATGGCTGGGCCGCGGTCGCTGTGGATCGTGAGCTGGTCTCGGAGGATGCCTTCCTTGCCGAGCGTCTCGCGGATCAGTCGTTCGGCAAGGTGCTGGGACTCCCGGTGGGCGAGCATCCATCCCGGTGGAACCCGCTCTCAAAGACGTGTTCGGCCTCATGTCCGCGGTCGCGGAGCCAACGGGCCAAGGAAGGAGGCAACTGGTTATCGACCAGAAACCTCATGCGACCTCAACGACGACGTGGTTCGTCTGCTGGGCGGCGTAGGCGATGGCGGCGAGGATGTCGTCCCGCTCGAGGCAGGGATAGTCAGCCAAGATTTCCTCGACGGAGGCCCCGTTGGCGAGGAGTTCCAGCACGTCGGAGACGCGGATGCGCATGCCTCGGATGCAGGGCTTTCCGCCGCACTTGCCGGGCTCGATCGTGATCCGCGGGTGGGTTGTGGCCGTCATGCCCGAAGTATATCCCGGGGCTGACCGGCGAGTCATGCCCACCCGCCCGGCAAACAGCGACCACCACGGCAACGTCGCGCCGCTTCCCGGATGACGTCTAGATAGACGCGCCAGACTCGGGAGTAGGCGCAGCCCCAGGCCTCGTCATGGCAGGCACGAGTCGATCGAGACGACCCTGCGGTTCTACGCGGGCACCGACGCCCAGCGGACGGCCGAGGCGGCTTGGGCGGCGTTCGACGCCCTCCAGCGGGTGTTCGGAGGGCCGTTTGCTAACAGTTTTGCTAACAGTGCCACTTCCGGGGGTGCCGACGCCGCACCCCCGGAGGAGCCATCCGCACTGGAAAGCACGGAACCAAATCGAAGTAGGCCCGGTGTGCCCCGAACACCCCTCGTCTTACTCGGGAAAAAGGCCAGCCGCCAAGGGGCGCGACGCGCCAGACGACGCGCTGGCCGAAATCTCCCTCCTGTGGCCCGATCTTGCCGTCACGGTGAGGCAGCGAGTGCTCAAGATCGTGAAGGCTGCTGGGAATCGGCGCAGCCGGCGATGATCGATGTTCCGCTGCGCGCGATCCGCCAATGCTTATTCGAAGGCCGAACTCCCGCTGGCTCGTCTACCTCTTGCGCTGCCGTGACGGGTCGCTCTACACCGGCATCACCAACGACCTTCCCCGGCGGCTGAAGGCCCATAACGCGGGCAAGGCGTCTCGATACACCCGCAGCCGGCTTCCCGTAAAACTGGCCTACACCGAGCCGCAGCGGTCGAAATCGGCGGCCCTGAAACGGGAGGCCGCCATCAAGAGGCTTCGCCGGGCCGAGAAAGACCGGTTGGTGGCGAAACGGTGACCGGCCGGGGATATTTCTATTTTTATCCGCGCCTCCATTCTCCCCCTTCCATGCCCACCCCAATTTCCCTGCTCATCGCCTACCCCAAGGAACTCATCCGGGCGGGCCTACGGGTGATGCTGGAGAAAACCGGCATCAAGATCGTCGGAGAGGCCGTAGACGCCCCCAGCACCCTCACGCTCGCCAAGAAGCACAAGCCCGCTGTGATTCTTCTGGACGCTGCGATTCCGGGCGGCGACTCGTTTGAACTGGCACGGACTCTCTCGAAGCCCCTGCCGGCCACCAAGTTCGTGTTCGTGACCGAGATCGACAACCCGACCTACATGGCCCGCGCACGTGCTGTCGGGGCTGCGAATTTCCTGCTCATGGGGTTCAGCCAGCGGGAACTCGTCACAGCCATCGAGGGCGCCGCTGCAGGAAAGCCAGTTTCGGGATCAGGGCCATTCGCCAAGATCGCCGCGTCGATGGAACCAAGAGATGCTCGGGCTGCGCGTGACTCTGGCCTGACGCCTCGGGAATCGCAGGTCTTGTCCCATGTGGCTTTCGGCCTGTCCAACGACGAGATCGCCCGGTCGCTCGAAATCAGCGTCGAAACCGTGAAAGAACACGTCCAGAACCTGCTGCGCAAACTGAACGCCAAGGACCGGACGCAGGCGGCAGTGTGGGCGGTGCAGTCGGGTGTGGTGTAGGTCGCCCAGCGCGGAAGCCCTCGTGCCTACCTGACCAGCACGGCGGCGGCAGCAAGCCCGGCCAACGCCAACACACCCCACGCCCCCACCACGACCAAGCACCCGCGCGTCGTCCGGTTGTAGACCCGGTTGTAGGCGGCTTTCCTCGGGTTCGTCAGCCAGCCCCACCCGCGCGGCACTTTCAGCCCGAGACCATGCCGGACGTACCGCTTCAGGCTCGTTCTGGCCGAGAGGCGTTTTTTCAGCGACGGGATTCTGAAGCCGATACGGACCATGGGCCTTCCTCTTCGTCGCGTCCTGACCGTCTAGGTGCGTTTGGCGGCCGGGACTACAGCCGCGGCGATTATCAGGGCCGCGCCGATCACGATGACCCCGATGCCGAAGTCCAGCGAAACAGCCTGAACCATCGCCTGCGCCAAGCCAGCAAACGGATTGCCGTCCAAGTCCTTCTTCATCTGGCTGGCCATTTCGCCGTGCAGCCAGAAGTACTTCCCGATGGTCAGCACGGCAGCCAGAGAACCCGCGATTCCCGGCACCCAAAACAAAGGCGTCTGCTTGGCAACGGCGGCTATCAGGGCAACCACGATGGCCGCGATCACGAGAAACCCTGAGATCGTCATTTCGCTCACGGCGCCTTCGCGAACCATCAGGCCCATGAATCCCAGATAACTCATGCTCCCGATGATCGGCAGGCGCAAAATCGAGCAGAAGAACCCCAAGAGCAGCGCGCCGGCCCCACCCAAGCCCAGCAGCATGTTCACGGTGCTATCGGGCTTGGCGGTGTATCGAGCGCGAGCAGGACGTGTTCCAGTCGTCAGGATCGGAAACTGCGACTCCTGTTGAACCGGTAATTCTTGGGGCCGTACCGTGGGCGTCGTTACCGCTGGCTGCTTCGGATAGGCGGGAGAGGGTTGCGCGGCTGCCTCACCGGACGGAAACAGCCCTTTGATCTGCCGGGCTGAAACCCACTGCTTCATCCCCGCGCGGCTCACCAGCGTTTCGGGCGTGATCCTGCCTTCCTGCGTGAGCGCCTTGATGCGGCTGTCGTCGAATGGCCCGCATGAGTTCCCGGCAATGACCACGTACCAATCGGACGGCATCTGGCTCGGCCCTCGCGGTTCACAGGCTCCGCGGGCTGGCCGACGAACACTGGCGTCAGAACCCGCAATCAGGCAAGTAGACGGCCGCTTGTCAGGGTCGTCTATGCGCTGCGGACCAAGGTTGTCCGCGTCCATGTCGATGGCTTTGAACCGCGTTTTCGTGGGCTTTGACGCCGCGGACCATGGTTGTCCGCCCGCTGTGTTCAGATGCCGAGTTCGCCGCTGTTCGAGCGTCCGGAAAACTCGCCGCACGATTCGCATCCGAGGCCCGTTCGTTCCCCTATTCCGGGGGCCACAGAAGCCGTAATTTACTGGTGCTTCGAGACGTATCGACCGTAGCCATAGGGCACCATGTCCAACCTGTTCTTCGAGCAGCCGATCCTCAACTCGCCGTACGAGTGCCCTTCCCGGCACTGGGAGTTGGACGAGCATGGCCAGCCAACGCAACAGATCGTCGATTCCCGGCGTCGGGCTGAGTTCATCACGCCGATTCCCAAGCCAAAGAAGCGAAAGGGCAAGCGGGATACCCAGACGTCGCTACCACTCGGGGACGACACGGGCCTGTCGACGACCAAGCAGCAGTACGAGTCGATGTCGATCATCAGCGAGGTCCGCAACGCGGTCTCGTTGTGGCGTGACAAGTTGAAGCCCAGCGAATGGGGAGTGACGCCTGAAACTGCTCGGCTGCTGAAGCACTGGCGGTCACACAAGTTTGCCGGGGTGAGACCGTTCTTCTGCCAAGTCGAGGCGGTGGAGACCGCGATCTGGCTGACCGAGGTTGCTCCCCACACAGCCAACGGCAAGCGGGTGCTCGAATACCTTGCCCGTGCGAACGAGGATGCGAACCCCGGTCTCTTGCGGCTGGCCCTGAAGTTGGCCACGGGCGCGGGCAAGACCACCGTGATGGCCATGCTGATCGCTTGGCAGACGGTGAATGCTGTTCGCCGCCCGGGCAGTAAGAACTTCGCCCGCGGATTCCTGCTCGTCGCCCCGGGCCTGACGATTCGCGACCGTCTTCGGGTCCTCCTGCCGAACGACCCTGACAACTATTACGGCACGCGTGAACTCGTTCCCAGCGACATGCTCGAAGACATGCAGCGGGCGAAGATCGTCATCACGAACTACCACGCCTTCATGCTGCGCGAGCGGCTGGAAGTCTCGGCAGGTACTCGTGGGCTGCTGCAGGGGCGCGGCGAGGAACTGAAGACCAAGGAGACAGAGGGGCAAATGCTCCAGAGGGTGATGCCCGACCTGATGGGCATGAAGAACATCCTCGTGATCAACGACGAGGCCCATCACTGCTACCGTGCGAAGCCACTGGACGAGGACGACGAGGATCTGAAGGGCGACGAACGGAAGGAGGCGGAGAAGAACAGGGAAAAGGCCCGCGTATGGATATCCGGGCTGGAGGCCGTGAACCGGAAACTCGGCGTCCAAAGGGTGTTCGACCTGTCTGCGACGCCATTCTTCCTGCAGGGTTCTGGCTACGCCGAAGGCACGCTCTTCCCGTGGACCATGAGTGACTTCTCCCTCATGGACGCCATCGAGTGCGGAATTGTGAAACTCCCGCGGGTGCCGGTCGCCGAGAACATTCCCGGCGACGAGATGCCCATGTTTCGCAACCTCTGGGAGCACATCCGAGCCGACATGCCGAAGAAGGGCCGCGGCACGGCTGGCACACTCGACCCCCTGAAACTCCCTGCCCGGCTGCAGACCGCCCTTCATGCCTTGTACGGCCACTACGAGCAGACGTTCAGGCTCTGGCAGGACAGCCGCATCGAGGTGCCGCCCTGCTTCATCATCGTCTGCCAAAACACGGCCATCTCGAAACTCGTGTTTGACTACGTCTCGGGCTTCGTCCGCGAAAACGCCGATGGCTCCACGACTCCAGAGAACGGCCGCCTTCCCCTCTTTCGGAACTTCGACGCAGACGGGAAACCACTGTCCAAGCCCAACACACTCCTGATCGACAGTGAGCAACTGGAGACGGGCAACGCCTTGGATAGCAACTTCCGCGCGATGGCAGCGGACGAGATCGAGCGGTTCCGTCGCGAGATCGTGGAGCGTACAGGGAATGCCCGAGACGCGGAAAATTTGTCGGATCAGGAACTGCTCCGGGAGGTGATGAACACCGTCGGCAAGCCGGGCACGCTCGGTGGCGGCATCCGGTGTGTGGTGTCCGTTGCCATGCTCACCGAAGGCTGGGACGCCAACACGGTCACGCACGTCCTAGGCATCCGGGCATTTGGGACACAACTCCTGTGCGAGCAGGTGATCGGTCGTTCGCTGCGCCGGCAGTCCTACGAACTCAACGAGAAGGGCTTGTTCAACGTCGAGTACGCCGACGTGTTTGGCATCCCGTTCGATTTCACGGCGAAGCCCGTCGTCGCCCCGCCACAGCCGCCGCGTGAGACGGTCATGGTCAAAGCCATGCGGCCGGAACGCGACCACTTGGAGATTCGCTTCCCGCGCGTGGAGGGCTACCGCGTTGAATTGCCCGAGGACAGCCTAGCGGCCACGTTCAGCGGCGACTCCGTGCTCGAACTGACGCCCGATCTGGTCGGCCCGTCGATCACACAGAACGCGGGCATCATCGGTCAGGCCGCTGACATGAGCCTCAAGCACCTCGGCAACATGCGCCAGTCGACGCTGCTGTACGAACTCACCCGGCGGCTGCTCTACACCAAGTTTCGCGACGCGGGCGAGGAGCCGAAACTTCACCTGTTCGGCCAACTCAAGCGGATCACGAAGCAGTGGCTCGACACCTGCTTGGTCTGCAAGGGGAGCACGTATCCCGCACTGTTGCTGTACGAGCAACTCGCCGACACGGCCTGCCAGCGGATCACGAGCGGCATCACGCAGGCGTACATGGGAACGCGGCCAGTCATGGCGATGCTCAACGCCTACGAGGCGACAGGGTCATCCCGCCACGTGAAGTTCAACACATCGCGCGACACCCGCTGGCAGACGTCGCCAGATCGCTGCCACGTCAACTGGGTCGTGTACGACAGCGACTGGGAGGCGGAGTTCTGCCGCGTGGCGGAATCCCATCCGCAGGTCCGGGCGTACGTGAAGAACCACAACCTCGGCTTCGAGGTCCCGTACCGTTACGGCTCCGAAGTCCGGAAGTACCTGCCCGACTTCATCGTGCTCGTTGACGACGGCCACGGCGACGATGACCTTCTGCATCTGGTGGTCGAGATCAAGGGGTACCGCCGCGAGGACGCCAAGGAGAAGGCGGCCACGATGCAGACGTATTGGATACCCGGTGTGAACAACCTCGGGACCCACGGCCGCTGGGCATTCGCCGAGTTCACCGAGGTCTACCAGATGGAGAGTGACTTCGCGGCCAAGGTCGAAAAAGCCTTCGGCGAGATGATCGATTCTGTAGCCGCCCAACCAGCCACGTAGGGAAACGAGCCAGATGGCGAAGAAGCCAGCAGCCAAGAAGTCGGTCGAGACGCTCACGCACGAGGGCGACAAGCGGCGGAACATTCCGACGGCCGAAATGCAGTCGGTGATGAAACCCGAGCAGCAGGGGCCGATTCGTGTCGAGTACGACCGGCGCAACCGGGACCTCGACCCACAACTGGTCTGGCGGGGCAAGGACGAGCAGGACTGGAGCGATCTCGTCGTCAACGCCCCGCCGCTCTACATCCAAGAGAAGGTGCACCCAAAGGTACTGATCGACGACCTCCTGAAGCAGACCGAGAAGAGCGATCGCACCGGCCGGGAGTACCAGCACGACCTGTTTCACGTGTTCAACGGCGCGCCCGAGGGGGCTGACCGGACGGACTTCTACCAGCACGATCAGAACTGGTCGAACCGGATGATCCTCGGCGATTCGCTGCAGGTCATGGCGAGTCTGGCAGAGCGCGAGGGGCTACGCGGCAAGGTGCAGTGCATCTACTTCGACCCACCCTACGGCATCAAGTTCAACTCCAACTTCCAGTGGAGCACAACGAGCCGGGACGTGAAGGATGGCAAGGTGGATCACATCACGCGCGAGCCTGAACAGGTGAAGGCTTTCCGCGATACGTGGCGAGATGGAATCCACAGTTACCTTACGGTCCTCAGGGATCGGCTAACGGTCGCCCGCGATTTGCTCACGGAATCGGGGTCGATTTTTGTGCAGATCGGTGGCGAGAACGTCCATCGCGTTAGGGAAGTCCTCGATGAGGTTTTCGGGGAGGACAACTGCATAGAGACGATTGCCTTCCGCAAGAAAACCATGCCACTCGGGGGGCGACTTTTGGAGGGTATTTGCGACTACATCATTTGGTACGCGCGCAACAAGTCGCAGGTGAAATACCGCAGCCTCTATCAGGCTATGGATGTGCAGGGTGATAGCCACTGGAACATCGCTATGGAGAAGAGCGGTGCAGCACGGCCGATGAGCAGGGCGGAAATCGATGAGCACAAATTGCTGCCGCCTGAGACAGATGTCGGCCAACTCATCAGCCTGTACCCGACGGGGGCATTTGCGACCGGGATATACCCTTTTGATTTTCAGGGTCGGCAGTACGCTCCACCAGCAGGAAAATCATGGAAGTCTCCCATCGACGGCATGACCCGACTCGCACGCGCGGCGCGACTGTTTCCGTACAGCGGCGGCTCGACGCTCCGCTACTTGTTGCGATTCTCTGACTACCCCGTTACTCCGTACTCCAACCTATGGGGAGATACGTCTGCCCCCAGCGGTATGCAGTACGTTGTCGAGACCAACACAAAGGTCGTAGCCCGCTGCATGTTGATGGCCACCGATCCCGGCGACCTCGTCCTCGACCCTACCTGCGGCTCGGGCACAACTGCGTACGTTGCTGAGCAATGGGGACGCCGCTGGATCACGATCGACACCTCGCGCGTCGCACTAGCCCTTGCACGTGCTCGCATCATGGGCGCTCGTTACCCGTACTACCTTCTGGCTGATTCCCGTGATGGCCAGAAAAAGGAGGCAGAGATTACGGCTACAGCGATATCGACGCAGCCGGTCCACGGCAACGTACGCCTCGGCTTTGTCTACGAGCGGGCACCTCACATCACCCTGAAGTCGATCGCCAACAACGCTGAGATCGACGTCATCTACGACAAGTGGCAGGCGAAACAGGAGCCGTTGCGGGAGGCGCTCAACGCAGCCCTCAAGAAGAAATGGGAAGAGTGGGAGATTCCTCGGGAGGCAGACTCGAAGTGGCCTGCGGCCGCAACCAAAGCCCACTCTGACTGGTGGGCGGCGCGTATCGCTCGGCAGAAGGAGATTGACGCCTCGATCGCCGCCAAGGCCGAGTGCGAGTACCTGTACGACAAGCCGTACGAGGACAAGAAAAAGGTACGTGTCGCTGGGCCGTTCACAGTCGAAAGCCTGTCGCCCCACCGTGTACTGGGTGTGGACGAGAACGACGCCCTGATCGACCCCGCCAAGAAGGCCCGCGTCGCCTCCGAGTCCGACAGTTCTTTCGAGCAGGTGATTCTGGAGAACCTGAAGGCAGCCGGGGTTCAGCAGGCCCACAAGGAAGACAAGATCACGTTCACCTCGCTTGCGCACTGGCCGGGCCAACTCGTCTGCGCCGAGGGCTTCTATCAGGAGGGCGGCAAGGACCGCCGGGCGGCGATCTTCATCGGCCCTGAGTTCGGAACGGTGACGCGGCCCGATCTCGTGGCTGCCGCGCGTGAAGCAGCCGACGCGGGCTTCGACGTGCTGATCTCCTGCGCTTTCAACTACGAGGCCCACGCGACCGAGTTCAACAAACTCGGCCGCATCCCGGTCCTCAAGGCCCGGATGAACGCCGATCTTCACATGGCGGAGGACCTCAAGACCACGGGCAAGGGCAACCTGTTCGTGATCTTCGGCGAGCCGGACATCGAGGTTCTCCCCGATGGCGACATGCTGCAGGTGAAGATCAACGGCGTGGACGTGTTTCACCCCAACACCGGCGAGGTCCGCAGCGACGGCGCTGACGGGATCGCCTGCTGGTTCATCGACACGGACTACAACGAGGAGAGTTTCTTCGTCCGCCACGCCTACTTCCTCGGGGCCAACGATCCCTACGGCGCCCTGAAGACAACGCTCAAGGCGGAGATCAATCCCGAGGCATGGGAGAGCCTCAACAGCGACACATCCCGGCCATTCCGGAAGCCGTCGTCAGGTCGCTTCGCCGTGAAGGTCATCAACCACCTCGGCGACGAGGTGATGAAGGTGTTCAAGGTCTAAATCCCCGCCAAAACCCGGGCATATTCCCTAGCGGACTTCTGTTCGCACTCGGCAGCCCTCGCGCGTCTTCTCCCGGCCGCTGATCTCTCCGGCGGCTGATTTCCCTCTCTCGCTGGCGCTCCCCGTCTGCGCCCAAGGAGCCTACCCACATGCAAATCCACGTCACGCTGATTCCCATTTCCAGTCCTGCCCAACTCCCCCTCGGCCCTGACCCTCCCGCGCACGTCTACCACTACACGACCGGCCTGAAACTCCGCTCGATCATCAACAGCGGCCAGATCAAACCCACGACCGCCAAGATCGACGCGCATGAGAAGCCCGTCGCGTGGTTCAGCACCCAAGACCAGTGGGAACCGACTGCCACGAAGGTTCCAATCCCGGGCATGCAGGGCCAGATCATGACGGCGCAGGCCCAAGGCGGTCTGGTGCGCATCGCAGTCCCGGGAACCAGCGCGCCGTACGTGTTCCCGCAACTGCCCCTGATCGCCGGCACGAAGCCCAGTGTCTGTGTCGGCTTGCTGCTTGCCGGCCTCGAACTCGGCAGTGATCCCGACACGTGGCGATTCACTCCCACGCCTGTCCCCACTGCCCTGTTCCGAGAGGTCGAGTTCTACGACTTCGCCAGTAACCGGTGGCTGGCAATTGATCTGGCCGAACTCGCCTGCCGCAACTGACTGACTGATTTTCCATTCGCTCTGACACTATCACCCCTCAAGGAGACGCAACGTGAGCGTCCTCGAAACGATTCTGACACTGGGCTTCACCGGGCTGCTCTGGCTCGCGAAGTCCCTGTTTTTCAGCGGCTGGTTCTTCGCGAAGTGGCTGCTCTGGGCCATGAGTCCAGTGTGGATACTCGTCGCTGGCCTCGGTGCCATCAGCGGGTTCTTGTTCGGCCGCTGAGGCAAACACCGCGCCCGACATCACCCCCTACAGGAGACCCCAAGGTTTGTCCCACATCGTCGAAATCAAGACCGAGGTGCGCGACGAGGCAGCCGTGAAAGCCGCCTGCACTCGTCTTCAGATACCCACCCCCGAACACAAGACCGTCCGGCTGTTCAACGCGACAGCAACGGGCCTGTGCGTGCAACTCGCTGGCTGGTCGTACCCAGTCGTGTGCAACCTCCAGACCGGCCAAGTCCAGTACGACAACTACGGCGGCCACTGGGGCGAGCAGAAGCACCTGAACTCGTTTCTGCAGGGCTACGCCGTCGAGAAGGCCAAGATCGAGGCCCGGAAAAAAGGACATTCGGTCACGGAAACCAGCCTGCAGGACGGCTCGATCCGCGTCACCGTGAAGGTCGGAGGTGCGGCATGAGCGAGAAGACCATCGAGATCACCGTCAGCCCCGAAGGCACCGTGAGCATCAAGACCACGGGCTTCACCGGAGGCTCGTGCAGGGACGCCACCCGGGACATCGAGCGTGCCCTCGGTGTAGCCGGCCGCGAGAGCCTGCTGCCCGAGTTCTACAACCAGACTGGCGCCGGCGAGCAGGTTCAGCAGGGCCAGTAACGCCGGGCAGCATCAACGCCGGTGCACGCAGGTGGATGGGAAACGGCTTCAGTTCCGGCCCCCCACCTGCCTGCTACCGGCTGCTGCGCGTTCATCTCATCACCCACAGGATTCACCGATCATGCCCACCTCCCACACCGATGAAGGCCCACCCGACGAGAACGAGAACATCCGACTGCTCCTTGCCCACTTCCACCAGACCGAGCAGGCCCGCATGGACAACGCCAAGAACCGGCTGCGCACCCAGATCATCCCCCAACTCGTGCAGCACCGGGTCGCCAACATCGAGGCGGCCTACTCGGGCTACGGTGACGACGGGGCTATCGACGGGGTGCAGTTTCGGGATGCAGCCGGTGAGCGTGTAGACCGAGCGAGCCTGCCGAAGGACGTGATCGAGCAACTGGAAAACTGCGTGTACGCGTTCCTGCCGTCGGGGTTCGAGAACAACGACGGCGGCCAAGGCACGCTCACGATCGACACCCAGACGGCCAAGGTCACGATCAATCATCAGGAGAACTACACCGAGACCCGAGATTCCACCCGGGAGTTCGACCTGTAATGGCGCACCCCTACCACCACGCTGTCTCGTCGGCCAAGAAGTACGGCGGCGAGCCTGTCGAGTACCTCCGGTTGCACGAATGGCTCGACGGCAGCAAGGCCCACATGGCTGACTTCCGGCACCGCGCGCTCCGACATCATTCCGAGGGCATCTTCGCGCTGGAGGCCCTGTTCGGCTCCACGATCACGCTCTCGACCGGCCGGGTTCTTCCCGTGAGATTCATCGGCGAGCAGCACGTTCTTGAAGACCTTGGCCGGATTCCTACGGTGGCTGACTGGCTCGGAAAGATTCAGCCCGAGAGTTGGATGCTCGGCCGCGGACAGGAACTCACGGAATAACCCCTGTCGTCAGTCATCGAGTTCGCCCCCGACGCCACCCTTGAAGTGGCAGTCACCGCACGACTGACTGAGGGCTTGGAATCCCGCTCGCAGCAACTTGGCGTCTTTCTGCTTGGCGGCGGCAGCGATTTCTTTCACGGCATCAACGTAGCCGTCCGCCGAACCCTTGATATCGGCGTTTTTGGATTCCTGCAGAGCCTTGCTCATCGCCTCAAACCGCGCCAGCGTCCGCTCGACCACTTGCCACGATGGAGCCGGTGCCTCTGCCTGCGTCCGCAACTGCCGATAAGGCGACCGTTTGCCCTCATGGGTTTCCTCCATGAGTTCTTCCACCTTCTCGTCCTCGTCGTGATCGGCATAGACCACGACGCTGACTATTCCGGCCGCCACAAGAACGACCACGAGACCAAGGACAGTCGTTTTCACAGTGTCGTCTCCACCCGCTGAAAAGGAACCATATGCCTTCAACCAAGAATACGCGCCGCACAACACCCCCGACCAACGCCCCCACCCTCGCCTCCCGCCTCCACGAACTCATCTCTGCCTGCTTCACGGCGATTTGGTGCCAGACCGCCGAGCCACACGAAGCCGCCCGGGAAATCACTGACCTGTGTAGGCGTGAAAACTGGCGGCTGGGCATCTGGAACTGCGACTCGGGCGTGCAGTTCCCCATCGAGCAGATCGCGATCCCGGGCGTCACTGAAACCCAAGACCCACTGGCTGTGATCCGGGCGCTACCGCAGGTCTCGCAAGGCTCCGGCACGACGGTTTTGATACTTGAAAATATGCACCGATTCCTTGGCAGCGTCGAACTCATCCAAGCCGTCGCGAGGCAGGCTATCTCGGGCAAGCACAACCGGGCGTTCATCGTCGTGCTGGCCCCCGTGACGCAGATACCCGCGGAACTCGACAAACTGTTCGTGTGCGTCGACCATGAACTCCCGGACCACGCCCAACTGGAGGAGATCGCCCGGGGAGTTGCCACACAGGAAGGCGAACTTCCCAGACCTGATGAAGTCCCCCGGGTGATCGACGCCGCGAAGGGACTGACGCACAGCGAAGCCGAAAATGCCTACTCGCTGTCGCTGGTCAGGCACGGCACGCTCAAGGCCGAGACACTGTGGGAGATCAAGGCCGGGCAACTCAAGAAGTCCGGCTTGGTCTCGATCCACCGCGGCACCGAGTCGTTCGACCAACTCGGCGGCCTCGACAACCTGAAGGCCTTCTGTCTGCGGGCCATGCGCCGCCAGAGCGAAGGCACCGTGAGCAACAGGCCCCGCGGCGTGTTGCTTCTCTCTCCTCCCGGCTGCGGCAAGTCCCAGTTCGCGAAGGCGCTGGGCAACGAAACCGGCAGGCCCACGGTCGTCCTCGATGTCGGCGCCCTGCTCGGCTCGCTCGTCGGCCAGTCGGAGAGCAACGTCCGGGCGGCCCTCAAGTTGGCCGACGCGATGGCCCCGTGCGTGCTCATGGCGGACGAGGTGGAAAAAGCCCTCGCTGGAGCCAGTTCATCGGGCCAGACAGATTCCGGCGTGACGGCCCGAGTATTCGGCTCACTGCTCACGTGGCTGAACGACCACGAGAGCGACGTCTTCTTCGTCGGCACCTGCAACGACGCCTCGAAGTTGCCGCCAGAGTTCGCCCGTGCAGAGCGATTCGACGGCGTGTTCTTCGTGGACTTACCCGGCCGTGACCAGAAGGACGCGATCTGGGCCATCTATACGCGGCACTACGGGCTGGGCGCGAAGCAGGCCCGGCCGGATGACACGAACTGGACCGGCGCCGAGATCAAGTCGTGCTGTCGGCTGGCGTCGCTCTTGGACGTGCCGCTCGTTCAGGCCGCGCAGAACGTCGTCCCCGTGGCTGTCACTGCGGGCGACAAGATCGAAGGTTTACGCCAGTGGGCTTCGGGTCGGTGCCTGTCGGCGGATCGGGCGGGAGTGTATTCGCGGACGGAGGGAGGCAGTGGCAGTCGCGTCAGGCGGGTGGTACGGGAGCCGGGGGTGAATTGACCTGAAGCGGTGGCCGCTCTAACGCGACCACCTCCACTGGCACGGCACTCGCGATATCCCCCAAGTCCGCAACGACACGTTGTAGCGATTGAGACTGCCCTCGTATCCTTCTCTACGACGACGTTCACCTACTTTGCGTGTTCCCCAACGGTGGTCGTCATGCGATCCGCCGAGCACTACTCTGCTCCTCTGACAGATGCCAGTTGACCACCGACAGAACAAACAGGGAGGCGGTAATGGGACTGAAGGCGACTAGAGATCTGGAGGGGCTGGCAGCCGCTCCAAGCCAATCAGAACGAGAGAAGGCCGCCCGAACACACACGATGATCCGTGAGTACCTTGAAACTGCACCGGCGCTCAAGAAGTACCGGATCGACACGTTCCTGCAGGGGTCATACAAGAACTCGACAAATGTGCGCGGCGACAGCGACGTGGATCTCGGAAGTGAAACGCACGAAGTTTTCTACTACGACACCGAGTGGCTGCCGTCCACGGCGCAGGACCAATATGGCCGGCCGAAAATCTCGCTAAAGGAATCGGTCGACAAGTCATTGAGCAACCTTGGCAAGGGCGATTTCACCTTCGTGGATTACAGAGCGGATGTGCTTGCTTCCCTCGCGTCGGAGTACGGTGCCCACGCAGTCATCGACGGAAACAAAGCCATCACTGTGCGGGGTAACACAAATCGGCTCGATGCAGATGTTCTGCCGTGCATATCTTTCCGTCAGTACTTTCAGGATTCCTACGGACAAGCTCGCTTTCACGATGGAATCGCATTTTTCACTAAGCAACTACACCGCATCGTCAATTTTCCGAAACAGCACTTCGACAACTTGGCGGTCAAGGATCAGCGAACCGGCGGCAAGGTCAAGGGATGCATTCGTATCCTCAAACGCATCCGAAATGATTTGGAAGAGCATGGACAGTGGGATCGCAGACGTTCACCATCGTTCTACCTTGAAAGTCTCGTTTGGAACGCCCCCGATGACCACTTTGTTGGTGGGTACGACTCCGTCCTTGAGAACGTGCTTAGACGCCTGTACCGCGATCTCCATCGCCATTCCGCGACCGATGAACGCGACGCCTACACACAAGCTAACCAGATCTTCCCTTTGTTTCACAGTCGCTTCTGGAACGAAGACGACGCCAAAGCGTTCATCACAATGGTCTGGGCTGACGTTTTCTCGGTGACTCCATGAACACACCTTCCGCTTCCTCGGCCGAACACCCCAAGGACGGCAGATGTCACGTCCTGAGTCTTGATGGCGGTGGCTCAAAGGGCTTCTACACGCTCGGCGTACTTCGCGAAATCGAAGCAGTTCTGAAATGCCCACTCTACAAGCACTTTGATCTTGTGTACGGCACGAGTACGGGAGCCATTATCGCGACGCTCATTGCCCTTGGCCATGAAGTCGAACAAATCCATGAACTCTATCAGCGTCATGTCCCGACAGTGATGCGGGGACGTAAGCCTGCCCAGAAATCTGCAGCATTGGCTACCCTTGCCGACGAACTCTTCACTGACAAGCTGTTCACAGACTCTAAGACCGCTCTTGGCGTTGTTGCTACGCGATGGGCGAGTGCACGGCCAATGATCTTCAAATCTCACGCCTCGCAAGCCCACGGCCGTGAGGACTCGTTTGTGCCAAGCTTCGGGGTCAGGATTGCTGATGCCGTTCAGGCGTCGTGCTCGGCAGTACCCTTCTTCGAGCGGAAGGTTGTCACGACATCGGTCGGGGACCGAGTCGAACTCATCGACGGCGGATATTGCGCGAACAATCCAACCCTCTACGCGATCGCTGATGCCATTTATGCCTTGACGCACAGGCCGGAGAATGTGCGAGTCATAAGTGTTGGGGTGGGCGTTTATGCACGACCACAGCCAAGCTGGAAGATGTGGTTCGCACACAAGTACGTGGCCAGCGTGCAACTCCTACAAAAGACGCTTGAAATAAATGCGCAGTCAATGGAGTTGCTGCGGTCACTTCTCTTCGAGGACGTTCAAACGGTCAGAGTCAGTGATGAATGTGCGCGGCCGGACTTGGCATGTGATTTCATGGAGTCCGATCTTGCAAAGCTCAATCTGCTGCGACAGCAAGGGAGCGACTCTTACGCAAAGCAACAGCAGAAGATTCTCGCGTGTCTCTTCGACTGAACTGCTTGTTGGGAGAGGCTGCCGTGACCTTTACTCTCGTCCGGGCTGAGATGGAAGTGCCTACCCATTCTTCGACACAGAGAGACCACGCGGACCAGTAGATTCCGCTCGCGCTCTGTGCCGTGAGCGACTCACATATCGAGTTATGCCAGCATGACTGAAGTGGCATCTGCACGAACGCATCTTCGCGTTGGATAGTTGAATGCAGTGGCGGGTGAGTGGCATTGTGTCCGGCAACAACGGCACACCGCTCTCGATAACGCCAATGCCTCCGGATCGCGAAAAGCATATCTGCGTGAGTGGTGCGGCTCACGAACGGCCGCCCAACGTCGCATCCCGCATCGCGTAGACAAGGCTTCTGGCCGGGCTGCCGAGGCCATCACTGCGGCTGACAGCCGGTCGCCAGTTTCTCACATCCAAAGGATTCCCGCATGTCCACAGCAACCACCACATCCCACGACACCGGCCAACACACCACGAGCCGGACCACAACCCAACCCACCAACACCCCGACAAGCCAACTCGAACGCTCCGCCGCCAACAGGCTCCGCACCACCATGGCGGCCGTGAAACTCTCCTTCACGTGGTTGGGCGTCCGTAAGACCCTCGCCCCGGAGCAGCGCACGACAGCAGCCCGAGCGTTCCATGCCGACCGTGAACTTCTCTCGGCCAGCAAACTCATACTCGACACGAAGAACCCCGCCTACCGTGCCGTGGCTGCCGTCCGGTCTGAGGCTTCTTCCTACTGGCGCATTGTCACGCTGCCTTTCCCCGAGGCTGGCGTTCGCCTTCTTCCGCAGAACTCGCTCAGCACGTTCGCCAGCACGATGCAGACGTACCGCGAGAGGCTCCAAGAGGCAGCCCGAGAACTCGCCAGCCAGTACGACCAGATCAAGTTGGAAGCCCAGCGGCGCCTCGGCACGCTCTTCAACGCCAGC
Organism: uncultured Candidatus Kuenenia sp.; assembly: GCA_964545915.1. Classification (GTDB taxonomy): domain Bacteria; phylum Planctomycetota; class Planctomycetia; order Pirellulales; family UBA1268; genus QWPN01. The sequence continues at coordinate 84,618 of CAZJHQ010000001.1, forward strand.
GACTATCCCAGCACGCTCGATGGCCTGTTCGATCTTGAAGTCTCATACCCGACCATCGAGCCACCGAACTACCTCATGGCCCTGCACCCGGAGGTCTATCAGCAGGAGCAAGCCCGGGTCCGTGAGCGCTTCGAGAGTGCCGTCGAACTTGCTGAACAAGCCTTCGCCACGGAACTCCAGAGGCTCACGGCTCATCTCGCTGAACGCCTCACAGGCCTGCACGACGGCCAGCCCAAGGTCTTTCGGGACTCCGCCGTCGAGAACCTTCGGGAGTTCTTCGAGCGGTTCCGGCGGCTGAACATTCGAAGCAGCCCGGAACTGGATGCCCTCGTGGAGCAGGCCCAGCAAACCATCAATGGGGTCGAGCCGCAGACGCTCAGGGACTCCAACAGGCTCCGGCAGATGGTGGCCCGAGACTTCGAGCAGATTCAGGCTGCTGTTGGTGACCTGCTCGTCGATCGCCCCCGACGGAACATCCTCAGGCGCGGTGGTGTTGGAGGTGCCGCATGACCAGCGAGATGGAGTTGGTCGTCGGCTGTGATGGCGGCGTGAAGTGCATCTACGACGAAGCACTGGACCTGCGGGAGATCGGGAAGTTGCAGATCACCCGGGCGAGCCACGTGGAGCCAGACGCCGAGGGCTACTGGTGGGCTGACATGGGGCCGTCAGGTGGGCCGGTGTTGGGGCCATTCAGGAGCCGGACGGAGGCGCTGGGTGCGGAGAGGGGCTGGTTGGCCGAGGTGCAAAGGCATCTGGGTTAGCCTGAGTAAAAAGATTCCTAGCATTGAAGTGCAGATCAATTCTTCGGATGGCATCTCGGAAAAGTTCCGCCGAACCTATCGCTGCGTGGATATCCGCACTCAAGTCCTCATATTCCTTTCGTAAGCATGGATACCAGTTGCGGAAGTCCTCCGGCAGAGATCTCCGATACGCTTCGATGGCATCAGAAGCCCGTTCCTCGCTGTGCCTTTGGGACCTCACCCACTGCTCAATCACCGTGCGAAGCATGAATAGGCCGGGTAGTGTCTGGCCGCACTGGTACGCGATCACGGCATCGCGGTAATAGCGATTCACTGGCTTCGGAATGGCATCAGGAACTGGTGTGTGCTCCATGGGGGCTCGCCCTGAGCAAGTCAGCCGCGCGCCATCGCGACGGACTAATATCACCTCCGGCACGCTCTTGCACGACTGGCAAAGAAAGGACAACGCAAAAACTTGGACCGTCTGCTCGTCTACTTCGTACTTGGGGTTCTGTCGATCACGCCCAAGCATGTCCTCCGCAGCCAGCGAGTTGAACGCTTCTAGCCGATTGCAACGTTCGCAGAAAAGTTTGACGTCGGGAACCTGCGGACGGAGGCCATGCTGATCGAGCCCCACCTTACGGTAATGGCCAGTGTTGTCCGCTAGATCCCACGGTCCACGAATCGCGTTTTTGCAGTTCTCAACAAACAGTTCGGCAAGTCGCTCCCGCGCAACGGGCGGTGGCGATTCCGCCAAGTCGCCAAAATCCACCTCTACACGCTGATATAGGTGCTTGTCCTCTAGCAGAGTTCGAAGAGCTTTAGTTACTCGGCCTGCCAGTTCCGCTGAACGCGCATCCCAAGCGGATTCGGCGTCGGAAGACTGCTGCGGTGACATTTGGCCTCCATGGGTAATCGATAAACTACTCGCGTACCCTTCTACGCAAGTATCGTCACGAGATTATGCACTGCAGTGTTTTGCCCCGGCGAGCCAGATGCCGAGGGCTACTGGTGTGCCGATAAGGGGCCTTTTGAAGGGCCGGTGCTGGGACCGTTCAGGAGTCGGACGGAGGCGTTAGAGGCAGAGAGGAGGTGGCTATCCATGTCACGAAAAGCCTCCCTCGCCACTAGCCCAGCCCCTCCCCGCTCGTATCGCCGTCCTCTACATCGCATTGTGCGATGTAGTCGTTCATACCTGCCCGCCATTCAGTCCAGTTTTTGGCGCTCTTGGCGAACCGTTCAAGACCGTCGATGGACGCGTCCCTCGCTCGTGCGTCTTGCAACAGCGCGAGGGCCACACGTTCGTTACAGTAGGAAAAGCGATTTCGCACAATCCCGCGGATGTAAAAAAGACGCTTGAGTTGCGGATCGTCTTTGTCGGCACGCTTGTTGCGACAGATTCCGCTCACCTTCGACCACGCCAACTCAACCGACTCCTTTGTGGGCTCATCACCTTCGAAGACAAGGTATTGATCCGCGGCGCATTGCATTGCCGCCAGCACCTCATCAAGCGAGTACTTCTTGGAAAGAGCCTTCATGTCCTGCATGCCTTGACTGTTCAGCGAGTAGCCCGGGACGACTTTCTGCCAAAACTCAGAGATGCGCAGGGCAACGTCTTCATCCAGTGACGAGAGTTCTCGTTGCCACTGGAACATCAAGTCGATTTGTTCCCTGCGATCCTGTAACTCTTCGAGTTGACGACGTTGAGCATCTAGTCGCGAGGTATCCGAAAGTCGCCTGTCGGACTTGCCCGCGTTGCAGTCTCGGCATGCAGACACGAGATTCAGAAGGTCGTTTGTTCCACCTTGTGAGACAGGCTCAACGTGGTCGACTTCGAGTAAGACGTCGGGGGCTTTGCGACCGCAATACTGGCAGGTGAACGCATCCCTTTTGAACACCTCGAAACGAATTGACTTCGAAAGCGCAATCCGCACGGCCGACTCCCGTCACTTGGTATCTGCGATAGGCATGCGCATCAAAATGCGACGCCGCATGTGTTCAAAGGTTATCGCTTCTTGCGAGAGTGGCAATTAGCCACACCAAGTGGCAAATCAGCTCCCCGGCTTCCTTGCGGCCGTCTCGCCTTGCCGTCTCGCCCCTCTGGCTGCCGGGCGTGTTGTCCCTTCTTCCGGCCCGCTGCGTTGGCGGCCGGTGTCCCTGTGTATTTCCCGTTTCCCATTTCCCACTTTTCAGGAGATCGAGAACCCATGAGTGACTCTGACCTGTTCGACGCCGTGGCCCAGAAGACCGGCGAGGATTCCCACGAGATTCGGCGCCGCGGCTTCGTGCTGACCGGCCCCGAAGACTCTGGCTCTGATCTGGAGCCGGAGTGCCTGCTGGACGTGCTGCTGGTCGATCTCCCGGAAACGGGCACGGTCGACTGGGACGCGGTGCTCGGTGACGGCGGCTTCCGGTCGCCGTTCTACACGCGCGCGCAGCAGGCCCGCCGGAAGGCCAAGGCCGACATGAGGGCCAACACGACGAAGCAGGCGGCCCGAGCGGCGTGACCTGCTGACCGGCTCGAAGAAATCCCGCGACCCCAACAAGTGACGGGCGTGGAGTGTGGTGGAGGTGCCCAAGCCTCCCTGCACCCACGCCCGTCGCTTTTCCGTTCCAGATATCTGAATCACGGGCGCTTCATGGCGGCGGTGCAATCAACGCCGCCGTACCACCGCCCGACCCAACCACCCCACAGGAACTTCACCCCCATGTTGAAACTCCATGCAGGCGTCTCGAAGAAGGTCGGCCTGCCGAACTTCTCCAGCGCCTCGGCCTCCTGCACCATCGAGGCCGAACTCGACAGCACGCTCCTCAACGACACCGAGGGCTTTCAGATCGTCGTCGCGAGGGCCTACCAGTCGTGCGAGAAGGCTGTGCAGGACCAGATCGCCCGGCTGACCAGCGACGGCCACGAAGAGCATCCTCAGCCCCAGCCGCAGGAGGTGATCGAGGTGCGCACCAGCCCGGCCATCAGCGGCGCACGGATCACGACCAACAGTGCCGCGACCAAGGGTGCTGAACTGCTCGCGACCAACCGTGCCGTGTTCCGTGACGCGCCCAGCCCCCGTCCCGCCACGGCTTCGCAGGTCAAAGCCATCCGGGCCATCGCTGCTCGCCGAAAGATCGACCTCATGGGCCTGCTGCGGGAGCGCTTCGGCCTGACAACGGCGGACGAACTCGGCATCCGGCAGGCTTCGGCCTTGATCGACGAGTTGAAATCCGACGAGCCGACCGCCAGCCCCAGTACGAACGGTCACACGAATGGCAACGGGGCCTACGCGGTTGGAGGTGCCAAATGATCGCCGGAGTAGGAGAAGACCTGCTGCCGGTGCTCACGCCCGAGAAGCCCGCCAGCACGAACCCCGCCAACGAGGTCGCCAAGAGCCTCACCGGCCGAGACTACGTGAGTTGGTCGGCTCTTTCGACGTTCCGGACCTGCCCGCTGCGATACAAATTCCGGTACGTGGATGGCCTACCCGAGGAGAGCGTGTCGTCGGCGTTGATCTTTGGCACCGGGATTCACACGGCCGTCGAGCAGCACTTCCAGTCGATCCTGTCCGGTGAAGAGCAACCCGACATCGAGCGGCTCATGTTCGCGTATCGGGCGTCGTGGTTGGGCCATGACCCAGACGCGATCCAGTTTGGCGGCACGGAGACTCGGGCCTCGCTGGATGCTCTGGCCGCGCGGATGCTCACGGCGTTCTTGGGTAGCCCTGCGGCGAGCGTTCGGGGGCGGGTCTTGGGCGTCGAGGAGGCGGTTCGTGGGCTGCTGGCCGAGGGCGTGCCGGACCTGTATGGTCGCGTGGACCTGCTCACGGAAGACGCCGACACGCTGGTGGTGACCGACATCAAGACCTCACGTGGAAGATGGAGCCCGGAGCAGGTCGAGGACAGCGGCGAGCAACTCCTGCTGTACTCGCACCTCGCCTCAGAGATCGCGCCCAAGAAGCGGGTGCAGACGCGATTCCTGATCATCACGAAGACCCGAGAGCCGGTCATCGAGGAGCACGTTCGCGAGGTCAATCCAGCCGCCGTGAAACGCACCTTGGCAGGCGTGGAGCGGGTCTGGCGGGCGATTCAATCAGGCGTGTTCTATCCGGCGCCGAGCACGATGAACTGCTCGTCATGCGGCTATCGGGCTGCGTGTCGGACGTGGACTGGCTGACGCTGGGAGAAATAGGCGGCATGGGGAAACCTGTGCCGCTTTTTCTTAGATGTCAGGCCATTACTCACCACCTCTGAAAGTGCCTGCGCGTTCGTCGGCGTGAGTCCTCCTATGCGCGCTGCAGCGTTGTCGGCAGATCACTTTTGCCTGAATTGCATATGTTGCAAAGCGTCTGGAGATTGTCCAACTCGTTTGTTCCTCCGCTGGCAACCGCGGTGCGATGATCCACTTCAAGCGTTATCCCATCGCGAGCCGTGCGTCCACACATCACGCAGCGATGTTGATCACGCTCAAGCACGAGGAATCGTACGCGATTCGGAAGTGGCGCCCGATAGCCACGCGCAACAGCGTCGGCAGGGGGAATGTCTGATTGCACCTCAGGCCCAAGGTAATCAGTTGGCACATCAGTCAGTTCGCGAGGCATGACGATACACCCATCACGGAGGACGAGTTTTTTCTCTTGGCGACCCTTGCCGACATGATAGAGCGCGAGGTGTGGCCTTCGGTAATGCGGTGAACGCCCTTCCTCTTCATACACTTCCTGCAATCGTCTTCCGAGACAGAAGCCTTTTCGGCCTCGCTTAATCGCACGCTGAATCGCCCAATCAGCAGGATTAAGTGGATTCGTTCGATGCTCATCTTCCTTCAAGATAATTGGGCTGATTAGGTCGGAGCCGTCAGCCAACAGCGCTAGAATAAGTACCGCGCGTACAGAGAAGACAAGAGCATCAACCGCAAGTTTCCGTTCTGCTTCCGTATACTCCCAAGACGTTGTACCCGATCGCGGATTGGTGATTCGCTCACCGATCGCGTTGACATCGTCTTCGAGCGTCTTTGACTGTTCAGCGTTCGAGCATACGAACAGAAAATTAAGCATACCGACACAGCGAGGGTCGGGCTTGTCCGGGGCACCCATCGCCGCCTTTTCTACAGCCGGAATAAACGCTGTTTGCACGATAATCGCAATGTACTTGTCTATGCGCCGTGCCAACACGGAACGGATGCCGAATGGCTCGTTGCCGACAGGAAAGCACATGCAGATGACCTCGGTGGGGAAATCGAGATCATTCGCTACGTGTGCATCTAACTTTGTCGACTCTATCAGCGGCAGAAGCACCGGATAGACGTTGTAGAAGGGCCGTTCGTCGATGAACCAGTTGCGCTCTGCTTCCAGTTGAGTGACAGTTGTTCCCTCAACAGGCACACGGCCACTGTTGACGCTCTCCGCGCCTAGTCTGATGTGATCAAGCAGCCATTCCGTATTAGGACGGTCGAACTCATTTGCCAGAGCAATCAGTTCGCGTGAGTATGTCTCACGGCTTATCTCGCCACGATCTGCAATGGCCTTCAGGCTAGCACGGTGGATCAGTTCCATCTGGTGCTTGGTGGGACTGTATTGATGAAACACGACCTTCATGTGAGCCATCCGGCTGGGGTGGTGAAGACGCTGGCGGGAAAGTCCGTATGGTAGTGCCTGCGTGCGCGGGTCGACAGAGTCGATGCGTCGCAGGCCCTTGGCCCCCTGATACCTAGGAAAACGCGCAGCGGCCCGGAGCGTGAACCCCCGGGCATGCGCGTCTCGGTGAAGTGGGCAGGGAGCAAGCCCCGCGGAGTTCACAGCCGGAACCACTGCTGCAGCCCGGGCAGGCCGATCAGGGTGCTGCCGTCGTTGAGCCGGGCCGTGGAGTAGAAGAACCCGGGCCGAGTCTCTTCGACGAGCCAACCCGATGTGTAGCCCGCGTAGGCCAGCCCGTGCTGCAGCCACGTCGCGTCTTCACGCTTCGCGATGCTCTCGTACGTGACTTGCTGCGGAGCCGGCCTGACCAGCGCCACGCACGTCGCCGCGCCGAAGAACACGACCGCATGCGCCGCCACCCCCAGCGCCAGCCGCCGTGCCCACCCGATAGCCCGAGGCCGTACGTACCCCGTGGCCGCCTCCAAGCCGGCAGCGACCTTCTGCTTCATCGCAGGAACATGCGGCCGGACCTTGCCTTCGGCCTTTGAGACCAGCCCGTCGAGCAGGCCGTGAAGCCAGTACGCACACCCCACGAGCGCCATCACGACAGCGAGACCAATCAGCGTAGCCATGGAAATACCCACCTTTCCTGAACATGAAGAACCCCTGACCGCCAGAAGAAAAGCCGGGCGGCCTGTCGGCAGGTGGACCCAACTACGGGCCACCCATTGAGCACACCCCGGCCTGTTGAGGGCTAGGACTGGCTCATGGGATATGCCGGGGTTTGGGGGCGGGTTTAGCGATTGGCTGACCTTGGGGCCGCGCAGAGCGTCACCAAGGATCATTCGCTGGTCTGCTGGTCAGCGCGGCGGCGTAAAAGTCGCGATGATCGGCCTGTGATCGCTGGTCCTGTCGGTGTCTGGAAAGTCTCCCTCGCGTACAACCACGTCTGATTCGCCCTTCCAGTTCTTGGCCTGATTGGCAACGAACACGAAGTCCAGAATCGAGTCCGGATACTTGTCGTGGCCCGGGTTGTTGCGATCATCGGCCCAGTTGGAGTCCACAAGGGGGTCCGGCTTGAGCCACTGCCATACCCCGCCCTCGATCATGGCGTCGTAGGCTGAGTTTCCCTTCTGGGTCTTGAAGTCGTAGTCAAAATTGAAGTCCCCCGCGGCTATGACCGGCTCGTTGGGGTGATCTTCGGCCCACTTCTTGAGGGCCTTGGCCTGCTCGGTTCGGAGGTCGTTTTCGCCGCGGGCCAGATGGTTCACGATCAGCCAGAAGGTCGCGCCCGTGGTCTTGTCCCGGAGTTTCGCAACGAGCGGCGAGCGTGCCCGAACAGCCCCGTAGTCAGCCGAGTCGTTTTCCATGTTGTTGAAGTTGGCCCGAATTCCCGCGTACCGATGGAGTTCGAACACGTCTTGGATGGCGAATCGCTTGGCATCCACGACCAGCAGGAGCGAGTCTGAATCCCTGAATCCCCCGCTGGCCGATGTCACGAAATCTACCTCCGTGTCCAAGCCCATTTGGACAGCCTGCTTGTAGATCGGCATGGTCTTCGGCTCGACCTCGGAGAGCGCGACGATCTGGGCGCGCGTGGCTTGGGCGCTGAGCATGCCGGCCAACTGCTCGCTGATGACGCCCGGATCACTGACCTGCTCTGCGCCCGGCCTGTTGCTCTCGACGTTCCATGCCAGAATCCGGAACTCGTCGGCGCTGGCACTCGAAAGCGGGCCAGCGAGCAAGACGGCAAGGGCCACGGCGGCAAATCTGGGCATGGGTAACGCTCTCCAGATTGTGAAAACTTGAGGCGCCAAAGATATCAAGTAGAGAAAGCCCTCGACGCAGATCGCCACGCGGCCCCAAGCAGGCCCAGCCGCTCACTTCTTGGCGTCGGGCTTCTTCACGGGCTGCTCTGCCACCGGGACCACGACCAACGCGCCCCGGAGCCGCATCACCAAGAGTTCGTCCCGGATGGCGAGTCTCCGGACGTCTTTGAGCAGGTTCTTGTTCGCGATGACCATGGTTACGGCCCTTTCGTGCGAGAAAACCGGGCCTCGACCTGCTGGAGGTATTTACGGCTCGACTCAACTCTAGTTCGTGAAATTCAGCCCGGGTTTTCTGGACAAAACCGCTGCGTTCGGCCCATCAGCGCTACTTTGAGCCGCGTGTTTTTCGCCCACGGAAATCGCGACCAGCACGTGACCAAACCACGGACAGAGCAGAGCAGCGACCAGACTCACGCGCGGGTGTTGCTCAATAATGCTGGTTTTTGGGGCCAGCGTGCGCGTTCGTGAGGCCCAGTTTGCCGCCAGCCGGGTTTTCAGGGGATTTTAAAAACCAGCCGCGCAAAAAGCCCCGGTTTTCAGCACTGAGTTCGAGCAAAGAAGCGCGTAAACAAGCCGGCCGAGACCAGAACAAGCGGCAGATAAAGATATCTTGGTCGGCTGGGGCGCGTTGAAAGGGCCGGTTTGGGTGTCACTGTGAGGGAGTACGGAAAATCCAGTTGTTCACATAGCCCCACTGAGTGCTGGATTCCCGGGTTTTGTGCGCCTTGGTGCTGGTCACGAAACAAGGTCGGCCAGCAGTGAGTTCTATTGGCGAGCGAGCCTGTGCGAGCCAGCCAGTCACCCAACCAGCCAACCAGCCAACTCACTGCCATGCTCGCCGAAACACTCGCAGACACGGGGAAGGCGAGCCGGGCTGTTGGCTGCGCATGAAAACGCTCGCTGAGGCCCCGGGCGTGTGTTCTTAGGCCGGGGTTGTTGTGAGGGGTAGTTGGGTTGGTCGGGAGTCGAAACGGGCGCTGGGGAAGAATCTCGGCGCCTGTGGGTCGGTGGGTGAAGTGCGGGGGTTGGCCGTGACTGGCTGGTTGGTCGGCTGGTTGGTTGTGTCGCGGCTGAATGGGGTTGAACCGCACCACGACCTCCCCTGCCCAACCTCAAAATCTGGCGCTGGGGTTTTTGCAGGTCTGGTGAAAGGCAGTCTGGGTCTGCCTTCACCGACGCTTTTCAGCAGAGGAGTTTCTTCTTAGCGAATGCTCTTCCCTACGAAGTAGGAAGTAGTTCGGTCAAAGTTGACATTTTGAGCGTTTTTTCGTCGCAACCCCATGTGCGGCCGAGACTTGCGACACGAAAAAATCTGCGTCGTTTTCATAAATACAGCGGTTTTTCTCGGGAAATACGCAGGTCCGCAGGGCCTTGCGCGCAGCAAAAAACGCGCTATGCTCAGGGCTGCCATGGAACATGCTCCAGTCATCGCGTGCCGCATGAAACTGGCCTCCGCGGGCAGCGCTGAACGCCTTCGCCCGTTGGCATTTCGGCGCAGTTTCGTGGCCGATCCAGCGTTTGGTACCTTCCGGCGGGTTCTGGCCCACTTCCGAGGGTTATGTCCGGCGCCGAGGCCCGTGGTTGTCAGGTCGAGTTGGCTGCCTGACGGGACCCTCGGGGAGTGCGTCAGGCGGCCCGAGAAGTTCGTGATTCGACTGAGCGACGAGTTGAATGAGCACATGGCGATCGAGACCCTTTGCCACGAGTGGGCGCATGCCTTGGCTTGGAATTACGCTCTTGAGGCCATCGGTAGGCAGCCGAATCCCGACCCAGACCAGTTCGAAGCCGAGGCCCATGGCGAGGCGTGGGGTTGTGCGTATTCCCGGGTGTGGCGGGCGTACCTGAGTGTTCCCGGGGCAGCGTAGGGCGAGACACCACGATGGAAGGCGAATCGCGAATAGCGCCGGTGCTGGGCCATCTCGCGTGGCTGGCCGAGCGCATCGACGACGACATCAACCGAGGCCGGGCGCATGACGCGGCGCTGTTGACCTACAACGCCGCGGTGATGCTCCAGTGGCGGTTCACGGCCCCGGTGAGTTACGCCGACACGATTCAAGACCCAGCATTGCGTAGCGAGGCCGCCGAACTGATCAACGACTTCGTGAACACCTCCCGGAGAATGGTCGTCCGCGCTAAACAAGACCCAGCAGCCGCGGAGGACGAGACAGTTCGAAAGCAACTCACGAAGAAGATCAACAAGGTCACGAAAAACCTACCGCGGTTGCTGCTCGCATCGAATCCTGTTCCTGAGCGCAGGCCCGAGTTTGAGGAGGCGGCCAACCTGCGGCAACTCATGGCTGAATTCCTGACGGCCCATAAAGACCAATATTCAGCGGCAATTGCCAAGGGTAAGGCCCTCGGGGCGAAAGGCGGGACAGGACCAGAAGCCGCGCTGAATGAGGCGTTGGCGGCTGTGATCTATTCGCAAGACGCCGCAGAAACTGGGTCGATGCTCCCCGAACTCCAGAGCGGACTGTCGCGGATCGCAGCCGGGTTCTTCAAGACGGCTGTGGACATGCAGCCGGACGACATGCCGCCTGAGGAGAAGAGGCTGTGGCGGCGATTGGCTGATTCGCTGGTCGCAGAGGCGGGGGAAATCACTAACACCTAGCCCATGCAGCGATGGCCAAGAAACGAAAGTTGTCGAAGAAGCAAAGTAAGCCGGCCAAGCCTGCGAAGGCAAAAGCCCGTAGCGGCCCTAGCAACGTTGGCTCTAGCAACGCAGGAAAAAAAGACCGAGAACTCCCGAAGCCGCGGGTTACGGCTACAAAGGCGCGAGGGTTCGAGGCGCTGATGCACAGCCTTGTACGGGAAATGCGGGTTCTTGCACAGGGGCAGCAAACGCTCAATCAACGGCTGGAGCAGGACCGGCAGGAACGACAACAACAGGCTGCTACGCCCGCCCCGCCATCTCCTCACGACGACGCGTTCGCTGCGCTTCCGGAATCTATCGCGGAGACATCGGAACGTACGTACAGGATCGGAGCCTGTGTGCAGCAGCCTCCGCGTGACCCCAGTCTGGACGTTCCGGCAAGCGTGACCGCACTTCGCCGCTTCTTCGCCGGGGCCTGCAGATTTGCAAATCTGGTACGGCCGACTCCTGCGATCATCGGCCGGGTGATGCACGACGAGGGGGCGTTCGACCGCAACGCGGCGAAAAGCCCCTACGTGCTATTCAATGCGATCTACAACGCCGTCACGATCGCACTCCGCCCGCAACCCATACAGGGTGAATCGACCGACAACGCGATCGTCGATTACGTTCACCTGAGCGACGAAATGGTTGAGTTGATGCAAGGCCGTTCCAGTCGCCCGCAGGACAAGCACGCTACGTTCTACGACAGCCAGTTGAGGCCGCGAATCCGGCTCCTTGAGAACATGCGGCTAGCCCGCGTCGAGGAGAACCGAACGGGGCGGAGATCGGATTACTCTCGGTATCTCACGCCATCGGGCCGCGAGTTGTTCAACGGCTGGCCGGAATGGAGCGACGCGACGGGCGGTATCGGGTTGGCGGACGAGCAGGCTGAATCCCCCACGAGCCAGCCCGATCGCGCTGACCCTGATGGCGCCGCTACCCAGCCGGCAACGTGACAGCGTCGGTCTTGCTGAACGACCGGCGCACGGTGGTCTCGACCCGCACTTTGGACCCGGGCACGACCATCTGCATGCCGGCAATCATGAGCCTCTCGATGTCGGCGATCTTGGCAGGGAGATGCTCGTCCTCAGGGACTTCGCAAATCACCTCGTCATGGATGAAGTTCGTGATCGTGTAGCCGGCCCGCATGAGGCTCCAGAGCGCATGGATCGCCCCGTCAGCCGCGAGGCCCTGCATGATGCCGTTCCTGCAGGCCGAGTAACTGGCGTTCGCCCGGAGCCTGCCCGTCGCCGTGATGACTGGCTCGCGGCTGAACATCCCGGCCACGTTGTCCCGCAGGCGCTTCGACGGTTTTCGTTCCCGAATGGCGTCGCGGTCCCGGTCGTCGAGTTCGCTGAGCGGCAGGCGGGCAGCAGCCGTCCAGAAGAAATTGACCTCGGCGGGCGTGTATAGGCGTGGTGCGCGGCCGGCCTCGGGGTTGCCACTGGTCTCGGGGCTGGCCGACTCCAAGACTTTCAGGAGCATGCCGCCGAGCCACCCCGCAGGCAGTTCGTCTTCGGGTTGTGGCCGGTTCGTGGTCCTTCCTGTTGCTCCGTTGTAGGCCGCCGGAGTGAGTCCCAAGGCGCGGGCGATTTCAATGCCAGCATTCACGCGGGACTTCAGGTGCTCGGTCAGTTCAGGGCACAGATTCTCGTACGCCTGCATGCGCTCGCGGACCTGCTCCTCGGAGAGTTCGACGCCGTAGTCGTTCTTCGCCTGCTTCTGGATCGTGCGCCAGCCGAGACCACCGGGACGGCCAAGGGAGACGGGCTTGGCGGCATTTCGCTCGGCCTTGGTGACGTCGGCGGGATTTTTGCCGAGCACTTCCGCCGCGATCAGCCGGTGCATGTCGCGGCCCTGTGAAACAATCTCATGGAGGCTGCCGCCGAACCCGAGTTGATGCTTCCACGCCCAGCCCAGTACGGCGAGTTCGATCTGGGCGTAATCAACCACGACGAACACGTTTCCCGGCGACGGCACGAAACAGCCCCGGATCGTCGTCTCGTGGTTGCTGGCCGCGTCGAGTTCCTTCGGCAAGTTCTGGAGGTTGAAGCCGCCCCCGCAACTGGTTCGCCCCGTGTTCATGAGGTACTGGAACTTGCCGTGGATACGTTTCCCGGGCTGCATCTTGTTTGCATAGGTCGAGAGAAGTTTCGTGGCCTGCCGGTGCTTGAGCAGGACTTCGAGCACGGGGTCCAAGGCGGCGAGTTCGTGTAGTTGCTCCTCGCTTGTCGAAATCTGCCCAGTCTCCGTATAGACGAGCGGCAGGTTCTTGTGCTCCCGGGCAAGCCTGTCGATGCGCTTGCGCAGAGCACCCGGCGCGCCTTTGCCCTCAGCCGGGAGGCCAGCCAGCGCGAGCGTGTGGCGGGTCTCGGCGACGATCTGTTCGAGGGCTGCCACCTTTTCCTCGCGGCGGGTTTGGTCGATGAGGACCCCGGTGCGCGAAATGCGGTCGAGCACAATACTGGCCCGAAGTTGAATGTGATGGGTGCCGGGGCCGTGTTTTTTCCACTGTTCGTCGAGCCACTTGTCGCCCGCGTAGCCGAAGGCCCGATTGGCGGCGGTTTTGATATTTGGAAGCCGCGTCTTGAGGTGCTGAAACAGGAGCCACGTCGCCACCGGGTCTCCTGAGGCGTATTGAAGGTATTCGGCCGGGATCGCCTCGAAGGGCCGACCGAGATACCTGCCGAACGTGAGCCGGACAGATTCGCCGCCCGGGGTCTGCAGGTCCTTCGGGAGCGTCAGGGAGAGGTAGTGGCGGGCGCAGTAATCGAGCGAGCACTGGTTACGCGCGGAATGCCCAACGGTGCCGAGCGAGAGCAGCCGGGCGAGGATCATGGTGTCGGCTACTTTCCCGGCCTCGACGCGGGCATAAATATCTAAATCCAATCCCAACCGGTCGTGGGTCGCCTGCAGAACAGCCAGATCGAAGGCGGCGTTGTGAAAAACCAGCGAGTTGGCGGGGTGGGCGGCGAGAAAAGCGGGCATGTCCTCGGCCAAGATGAACCAGCCCTGCCGCCCGTCGAAGGCCATGCCAAGCACGAGAACGGGGACATGGGCCGGCCGCTTCTCGTCGATCAGCGTTGTCTCAGTATCCAGCGCGAAGGGGCCGGTAATGACGCGGCCAAGTGCGGGCAACCAGCGGCGGAACGGGTACTGGCCGGCTCCGAGGGCGAGCAGGTAGCCCCCGAATGGTGAAGTGGTGAAGACATGGTGAAGACTATTTTTTAAGTCTTCACCACGATTTGGGCCTTGTTTTCCAGCGTTTTCTGCAAAATGGTGAAGTGGTGAAGACTGGACGCCATGTTCTCGTGGCTGGCGTACAGGACCGACTTCAGGGCCAGTATCAGGGGCTTTGGATTTTTTCGCGCCCAACTCAGGTTTAGTCTTCACCACTTCACCATTTGAACGAAAAGGCCTGTTTTTCTAGATCGAAACGATGGTGAAGACTCAATTTTTTAGTCTTCACCATGTCTTCACCACTTCACCATCGCCCGGGCAATGGGGCGGCTCTGCTCAGCCGCCCCAGAGTTCGTCCTCCCGCTCCTCCTCGTCGTCGGCCCGGGCGTCGGCCGGCGTCGGCGCCGCCGGCTGCGGGGTGTTCGTCGCTGCTTCCGCGGGGCGGTCTTCACCGTCGGCCCCGGCCTCGACTGGCAGGCCCTCCACGGCGAGCACATACGCCGTCCGGCGGCTCCGGAGCGGCCGGCTGACGAGCATCGCCCGCACCGTCCGGTCGCCGACTTCGACCTCCACGGGAACCTTGACCACGCTGGCCATGTACTGGGTGACGGCCGTCTTCTGCTTCTGGGGCGTGTCGCAGGAGGCCGGGATGACGCCGGCGCTGGCGAGGTAGGGCACCCAGTCCTTTTGCTCCATCGGGGCCTCCGGCGGGCTGCGGCGCTTGAACTCTTCGTCAGCCGACTGGATGCCGGAGTCGATCTCCCAGACGAACCCCTTCGGCCGACTGTCGATCAGCCGCTCCGCGAGGGCGACCAGTTGCTGGTGCTTGATCGAGTGCTCGCGGACCTCCTCGCGGGTATTCGACAGGAAGCCCGGCAGGCCGTTGAAGGTGAGCACGCTGCCGATGACCCGCCCGAATACGCCGAACCTGCAATCCGCCGGGGCGCTGGGCCTGCCGGCGTCGAGCCAGCGAACGACCATGCCGGCCAGTTCCGCGAGGATGCCCGACCGGTTGTTGCGCACGTGATCGATCAGTTCTTTCTCGCTCAGGGCGAACCGGTGGGTGTCCGGCACGCCCTCGTAATGCAGCCGGATGTGCACGCACCGGGAGAGCATGTCGTCGCTCGGCACGGCGTCGTTGGTCGTCACCAGCCAGAGAACATCGTTCGGGCGGCGGATTTTTCGCTGGACATGAAACCCGCGGAAGCCGAGTTGCGCCGCCGTCATGTTGGCTTCGAGCACCGGGATATTCATCGCGCCCTTCTGGTTGTCGATGAACAACACCGTCCGGCCATCGTTCAGTTCGCTGGCGATCTGGTTTTCCACCTCCCTGCCGCCGCCATCGACCGAGGTAGGCGACGCCTGCTCCCCGTCCTTTAGAACGGCCAGACATTGCGCGGCCAGTGACTTACCGACGCCCGGCTGGTTGCCCCAGAACATGACGCCCGGGTGCCCGTCCTCGACGAGCATCGGCATGAGCGGGATCATGAGGGCCGCGCCGAGGTAGTTGATGAGGTCCACCGGCCCGTTCCAGTGGAAACCAGCGACCAATCGGTACACGAGTGGTGGCAACAGGTTCAGCACATCAGCAATCGAGTGGACACCCGAACGGGACCGCGCCACTGGATCAAGAATTCCCGGCTCGAAGGAGTCGCCACAGACGAGCACGCATTGCGACTCGTGGTAGCCGACATCGAGCCAGTTGAAGTCGGCGTCGAAGACCGGGTGGTTGACGATGTATCGCGCCTCCGGAATCTCCTCCATGAAGCCGTCCATCGCGACGACCTGCTGAAGCACTGGCTGCGGTACCGCGAACTGGACCTCGAACTCCGACGGCTGGTTTGGCTTTGAACCCTTGCCGTTCGAGTTGGCTTTCAACTCCCGGCACATGATGATGTTCCGCACGATCGCGGGCGCGGTCTTCGTGATGACCCCGTCGACCACGAGCGGCGTGGGTGAGCACCCGCCCCCCGGCCTCAGACCGCCCGTCAGGAACACGACCGTGTTGCCCTGTCGATACAAGCGGCGACTGTTCCTGAGGTTCGCCATCATCCGATTCAGCGTGTCGTCGGCGTCGCCGATGAACTGACCGGAGGGCGTAACGTTCGAGATCAGCAGCGGCCGCATGATGCCGCGTTCGAGCGATGCCGCCGCCCGTTGTGCGTTTCGCAGGTCGCGAAGAATCCAGTTGTGCCTGCCGCGGCTGTTGAACGTGTTGAAACTAACCATGCTGAGCCTCCATGCGTTGGTCGAGGAACTCGGGCAAATAGAAGCGGTAGACGAGCGACGCGGCGTTCACACGGCCGCACTGGTAGCAGCGGCACTGCCAATACCCGGCGACGCCCAGCGAAACACCTCCGCAGAGCGGGCATGGGGACGCCCGCTCGCCGCCGAAAAAGAGCCGCATCCAGAGCCGGGCGGGCTGCTCGGTGACGCGGCGATTCAGGTCGAGGATTTCGGCCCGCGTGACCGACTCCCCGGGGCGCAAGATTCGAACCTCGCGGGGCGGGTTGTACTTCGAGTTGATGGCGCCAACGGGCCGCGTGAGGGCGATGATGCCGTTCAAGTTCGGGTCGCCGGGGAGGGCGTTGCAGATGCCCCGGGCGACTTTGTCCCACACAACCGCCTCGCCGGCCCCGCAGATAATTGGGGCATCCAGCCAGAGGACGATATGCAGCCCGCCGCCGGTGTCTCGTACCTCAGCCTTGGCGAGCACTGGGTCGCGGTCAAGCCAGTGCCGCACGTGCTTCTCGTACAGCATTTCGGAGGACGCGACGCATTCCTCGCCGACAACCGCCGGGTCGAGAATCTTGCAGTCGAGGTCGTTCATGAAGGCATGAATCGAGGCGACCTCCTCGACCTTCGGTGTAATGAGGTTCGCCGGGCCTCGCCGGCAGTCATTCACCAGCGATTGACGGTCGTCGGTGGTACCGCGGTTTTCATTGCCTGTGCGGCAGATGCCGGCGGCGCTTTCGCATCCGCTTTCGCTCGCCATATCCGGCGACGGCGATGCTGCCATTTGGCCGGCCTCTACTTCTTGTTGCTGGCTGCGGCGCCGGTTCGGCCGCTGCGAGCGTTGAGCATGTTTGGGCATGTGATGTCTCCGATGTCTGGGTGTGATGTGCTTCGTGC
The DNA here is from genome assembly GCA_964545915.1 of uncultured Candidatus Kuenenia sp. Classification (GTDB taxonomy): domain Bacteria; phylum Planctomycetota; class Planctomycetia; order Pirellulales; family UBA1268; genus QWPN01. The sequence goes on from CAZJHQ010000001.1 coordinate 101,755, forward strand.
ACCCACACCTTTCTTATGACGCATTGGCTGAATAACACAACGCATATTGAGCGGTCTGGCGCGCGTTGACTCCTCGCACAATGGGAGTCGGACTCCGCTGCAAAGAGGAGTCGGCGTGACCATCGCAAAGTCGGCTCTCTGCGACTCCGCCCACGACAGGAGTCCGACTCCTGCATGAACAGGAGTCAACCCGATGATCAAGTCACTCGTGCTACTTCAAACACACGCCACGGCTGCTACCGTTGGAGTTGTCGTGTCCGCGTGGTCATGACAACGACTACTTCAACGCCGCAAGAGAGCGGCAGGAGAGGCAATCATGCAGAGAGAAGTTGGCACCGAGATGAAGCAGGAAGAACGTTGCGATCAAGGCGCAGCCCGAAGCAGCGCACCACGGCAGAATCTGCTCCGAGACAACCCGAAATGCCGCAAGTTACTGGACGACCTGTACTTGATTGGCGTCCGCGAGTTTCGATTCGGGCTGCATTACCTCGATGGCAGCAGCGCGGACACCCTTTTCGATCGCACGTGGTTTGCCAAAGGAGTCCGCGTGACAGGGCGACTCGACCACCGCGCGCGTGAACCTCAGGTGCAATTGTCGCGCATGGTGGAGGAGGCAATTAACGAGTCGCTTGTTGGTACCGATGCAGAAGGCAGCGACTTGTTCGTGGTTGTATGCGGCTACTTCAGGGGCGGCCGCCAGCCATGGTGCCTGACTGCCAGCGTGACGGCGATCACGACTGACCCTTACTTCACGGACCGCGAGATCCAAATGATCTGAGGTCACTGGCCCCGCCCCGCTCGACACCCCGGCTTTAAGCAGAGCAAGGCGTCGAGCGGGCGCGGCGTCAATGGGCGGCGCCAAGGCTCGCCGAGGATGAACACGAGCAACTACCGGAGGCGCTTGTAGACGCGAGCAGAGAGGGCGATGGCAAATGACGCATAACAGAAACAAGCATTCTCGCGGTCAATCACATGACCACGGCGGCCTAATCCAGCCCGCCGAGATGTTCGGCCGCGTCCTGCCCGGGCGGCTGATCATCGACGCCGACCTGTGCTTCAAGGAGCGGGTCGAGCGAGCATGGGCGCGGCTGTTGGCGGGTTTTGAGGAGCACGAGCACGAGCGGCTGCGGGAGGCGCTCGTGGAGATGATCACGAAGGAGGTGAACGATGAACAGAAGTGATAGCGGTGCGGGGGCGTCTCGCGGCAAGCCAACGGGCACCGCAGGCGATCACGACGAGGCTGTAATCAATTTGGATGAACGGCAGGCCGCCAAGTTTCTCGGAATAGGTGCGCGAACGCTGTGGCAGATGCGCAAGGACGGCAGCGTGCCACATGTGAAGTTCGGAAAGAGCGTGCGGTACCCCAAGCCGCTACTCGTAAAGTGGCTTATGGAGCAGGCGATCGCCGGCCGGGAAGAAACCGCTAGCACGTCAAACGTCGGAACGACGGCGTCAACTACTTCGCGGGTGGAGAGCGGAGAACTTGTTAACAACAGTGGAAACTGAGTCCTGAAAGGAGGGGACGTTCATGGCGAGCCTAAGTACGGACGGCAAAGGACGGCGACGCATTCTGTTTGTCGATTCGGAGGGTTGCAGGCAGGCTATCTATCTCGGGCGCATGGCAAAGAAGAATGCCGAACAGGTGCAGCGACGCATCGAAGAGATAATCGCGGGTCGCATCGCCGGCACGGCCCACAGTCCCGAGTTGGCAGGGTGGATACGCGATCTGCCCGACCCATTCCACCGTAAGTTCGTAAAGGTGGGACTGTTGGAGGCGCGGGAGCGCGACGCTCAGGTCACCGTAAGCGGCCTGCTCGATGAGTTCCTCGCTCGGGCCACGGTGAAGGCATCGACATACGCAAACTACAAACAGTCGACCGACAGCCTGCGGGCCTTTTTCGGGAACGAGACGCCGCTGACGGAGATAACCCCGAAGCGGTGTGACGAGTGGCGGCAGTTCATCGCGATGGATACCGAGGGCACGACGAAGAAGCGGAGCACGAAGGACAATCGGCTATCCAAGGCGACCCAGAGCAAGCGGATCAAGATGGCAAAGAGCGTGTTCGCCCGTGCGGTGCGGTGGGGAATGCTGCCGGTCTCGCCGTTCGATGGCATGAAGGCTGGGTCACAGGCGAACCCGGATCGTGAGTTCTTCGTTACCGAGCAGGCGACCGAGGCAGTGCTCGACGCCTGCCCGGACGCTGAGTGGCGCCTCGTGGTGGGGCTGTCGCGTTACGCCGGCCTGCGATGCCCGAGCGAAATGGTCGGCCTGACATGGGCAGACGTTGACTGGGGCAGGGGAATACTGACGGTGCGATCCCCAAAGACTGAGCATCATGGAGGGCAACATGCAGTCCGGCACGCCCCCATCTGCCCGCGGTTGCGCGAACTGCTCACGGAGTCGTTTGAGATCGCCCCCGACGGAGAAGTGCGGTTGGTGCCCCGCGTGCAGGACAACAGGATCAACCTGAGGACGACGCTGCAGAGAATCATTGAACGAGCGGGCCTCACGCCGTGGCCTCGTCTGCTCCAGAACCTCCGCTCCTCGTGTGAAACCGAGTGGTGCGAGCGGTACCCGATCGCCTCGGTCACGCGGTGGCTGGGAAACTCACCGACGGTCGCCCTGAAGCACTACATCCAAGCCCGGGACGTCCACTTCGAAGCGGTCGTGGCCGGCTCCGAAAGGCGCGACGCAAAAGACGACGCGCGCACGACGCATTTGACGACGCAGCAGGCAGCCGCCCCCAATCGCACCGTTTCGCCACGGTCGCTCGAAGACCATGTGGCAAAGGAACTTGCGCGAGGTGAGGCGACTGCTGGCGAAATGGTGCGAAAAACGAAAGTAGGCCCGGTGTGATTCGAACACACGACCAAGGGATTATGAGTCCCCTGCTCTAACCACTGAGCTACGGGCCCGAAGACGGCAGTATAGAACCCGCGAACCACGGCGTGCGGCCCGGGCGGCTATACCGCTGTGACAAGGTGGGTACGATGGTAAGCCGCCCGTGCGACGCACAGCCTGCCGCCTCTGGAGACCATCCCGTGATCCATCCGTATTCCTTCGCATGTCGTCTGGTCCTGATCGGCTCGGTCGCGTGCATGACCGTCGTGCCGCATCGCTTCGGCTTGGCCGCGGCCGAGCGGGCCGATGGGGCCGGGCTCACGGAAATTTTCAACGGCCGGGACTTCACCGGCTGGAAACTGCCCGCGGAACCATACTGGCGCGTGGAAGACGGCGCGATCGTCGGCGAAAGCGACGAGGCGAAGAAGGGCTCGATGCTCTACACCGAGAAGACCTATGCCGACGTCGATTTCGAGACGGAGTTCCGCTTTCATGGGGAAGTGGACAGCGGCGTCATGATGCGCAAGCCGGAGGTCCAGGTGCAGATCGGCATCTCGCGAAGCCTGAAGCGCGACATGACCGGCTCGTTCTACGTCGGCAAGTATCCCGAGGAGGCGCAGGCGAAGCGGGCCGGTGAACTTCTCAAGCCCGGCGCGTGGAACCGGCTTCGGATCGTCGCCCGCGGCGACACGTTCACCGTGTGGCTCAATGGCGAGCAGGTGTCGACGTACACCGCGCCCGCCCATCGGGAGCCGGCACCGATCGGCCTCCAGGTCCACAGGGACTTGCGGATGAAGGTCGAGTTCCGCAACCTGAAGGTTGGGGAGCCCTGACATCGAAGCCCGCAGCCTCAGCGGGGGGGCGACGGCTGTCCGGCGGGCGCGACCTGCTTGAGAAGGCGGAAGATGTCGCTGTCGGTGGTGAGGATCAGCGTGCTGTCGGCCCCCAGCGCCGTGCGGTAGGTGTCGAGCGTCTTCTGGAAGGCGTAGAAGTCGGCCGCCCGCGGGCTCGCCGTGTAGCCGCGGGCGTAGATCTCCGAGGCCTGGGCATCGGCCGTGCCCTTGATCTGCTGCACTTTCCGGTAGGCGTCGGACTGGATCCGCCGCAGGTCGAGCTCCTTGCGGCCCTCGATCTTCGCCGCCTCGCCGGCCCCCTCGGACCGAAACCGCTCCGCGATCTGCATCCGCTCGGAGATCATGCGGTCGTAGATCTTCTCGATCACGCCCGCCTTGTAGTTGAGCCGCTTGACCCGCACATCGAGCAACTCGATGCCCCAGAGGTGCATCTTCGGGGCGGCGGCCGTGAAGATCTCCCGCTCCAGCTCCTTGCGGCCGAAGCGGATCGGCGCCAGACCGCCCAGCGTTGCGCCGGCCTGGGCGAGGGCTGCGTCCTGTTCGGGCATACGTCCCTTGTCGGAGCGGACGAGCTCCACCAGGTCGTGGCGGGCGACGACGTTTCGTGTCTCGCTGCCGATGATGTCGTCGATCCGCGACATGGCGCTGCGCTCGTCGCGCAGGCTCTGGAAATAGACGAGCGGATCGACGATCCGCCAGCGGGCGAACGTATCGACGACGATGTACAGCTTGTCGCGCGTGGTCATCTCGCTCGGCGGCCCGTCCCACTCGAGGATCCGCTTCTCGAAGCGATTGGCCGTCTGCACGAAGGGAATCTTGAAGTGCAGCCCCGCGCCGGGCCGGGCGTCCGGGGCGTTGGAATTGATCGGCCGGCCGACCGGGCTTCCGAACTGGGTGATCACGACCTGCTCCGTCTGGTCCACGGTGTAGGCGCAGCCGAAGATCACGATCGCCGCGGCCACGGCGGCGACGACACCTGCCGGCGAGACGAGGAAGTCGCCGACCCGACGGGCGAATTGGAGCAGCGGATGGTTGATGGGCAGCGGGCTCACGGCTGGGCCCTTGCGGGGGTGGGCTCGGGCGGGCGGAGATTCATCAGTGGCAAAAACTGCCGGGCGTCGGCGTCGAGGATGATCTTGCCGCCGAGCCGCGGAATCACGTCGGCCATCGTCTCCAGGTACAGCCGCTGCCGCGTGACCTCGGGAGCCTTCTCGTACTGCTCGAGCAGGGCGCGGAAACGGGCCACGTCCCCCTCGGCCTCGTTGACCCGCTTGAGCGCGTAGCCCTCGGCGGCGCTGATCTCCTTGGCCGCCTCGCCGCTGGCCCGGGGGACCACCTTGTTGTATTCGCCGTTGGCCTGGTTGATCATCTGCTCCCGCTCCTGCTGGGCGCGGTTGACCTCGTCGAATGACCGCTGCACCGGCGCCGGCGGATGCACGTTCTTGAGCTGCACCTGCTGGACGCGGAGCCCCATCCGCAGGTCCTGCACGAGCGCCGTGAGCTTGGCGATGGCGTCGTTCTCGATCCCTTGGCGGCCGATCGTCAGCACCTCGTCGACGGTCCGGTCGCCGACCACCTCCCGCATCACGCTTTCGGCGAGGTCGCGGAGCGTGGGGCCCGGCTCACGCATGTTGAACAGATACGCCTCGGGATCGGAAATCTCGTACTGCACGACCCACTCGACGTGGGCGGCGTTGAGGTCACCCGTGACCATGTCGCTCTCACGGCGGCCCTCCTGCGACACCTGGTCGGGGTTCGTGGCCCCCGACGAGCCGAAGCCAAACTCCATCTTCAACTGCCGCTTCACCGGCAGGATCGTCACCCGGTCGATGCCGAAGGGCAGCTTGAGATGTAGGCCCGGGCCGGTCACGCCGACGAACCGGCCGAACCGCTGCACCACGCCCACGCTCTCCGTGCCCACGGTGTAGATACCACGGGCCAGCCCGGCGACGAGGAGCGCGGCGAGGGCGGCCGCGGCTACCCACGGCAGGGAGAAGCCGCCGGGGGGGAGGGATGGACGGCGGGGAAATGGCGGGAAATCCGGCATGGCAGCGAGACTACCCTCGCGCCGGCAGTCCGTCGAATCGCGGTTTCAACGGCGGCGCCATGCGGGACCCCGGCGGACGCGATATCGTGGCGGCACCGCCCGCAGCCCCCTCTCGGAGAATCCCATGCCCCCCGTCGCCCGCATCCTCGTGCCGATCCTGTGGCTGGTCGCCGCCGTGGCCACGGCCGCGGATTCCTCGCTCACCTTGCCCGGCGGGGAGGGGCCGGGCAAGGGCAAGAAGATCGTGCTTGTTAGCGGCGACGAGGAGTACCGCAGCGAGGAGGCGCTCACGCAACTCGGCAGGATCCTCGCCCGGCACCACGGCTTCGACTGCACGGTCCTGTATGCCATCGACCCGGCGACCGGCGATATCTCCCCCGACACCGTCGACAATATCCCCGGTCTGGAGGCGCTGCGGACGGCCGACCTGATGGTGATCGCGACGCGGTTCCGCAACCTCCCCGACGAGCAGATGCGGGAGATCGACGCCCACCTGCGGGCCGGCAGACCCGTGGTCGGCATGCGGACCGCGACGCATGCGTTCAACATTCCCGCGGGGCGGGCCTTCCACCATTACTCGTGGAACCACCAGGGCGAGGCGATGCCGCAGGGCTTCGGCCGCCAGGTGCTCGGCGAGACCTGGATTTCGCACCACGGCCACCATGGCAAGGAGAGCACGCGGGGCCTGGTGGCGCCGGGGGCCGCGGATCATCCGATCCTTCGCGGCATCAACGACGGCGACATCTGGGGCCCGACCGACGTGTACGGCGTGCGGCTGCCGCTGCCCGGCGACGCGCGGCCGTTGGTCCTCGGCCAGGTGCTCTCCGGCATGCAGCCCGGCTCGGCGGCCGTCGTGGGCCCGAAGAACGAGCCGATGATGCCGGTGGCCTGGACGAAGACCTACTCGGTCGCGGGCGGTCCGACCGGCCGCGTGTTCGCGACGACGATGGGGGCGGCGACCGACATGGTGGCCGCCGGCACCCGGCGGCTGCTCGTGAACGGCTGCTATTGGGCCGTGGGGCTCGAGGGGCGGATCCCGGCGGCGGCAAACGTCGATCTCGTCGGCGAGTTCGTGCCGACGGCGTTCAGTTTCAACGGGGGGCGGAAGGGCGTGAAGCCGGCGGACTTGCGGAACGTGCCATAAATCCCGGCGGGCCGCCAAAACGTCGCTCGGTCTTCTGGGCAACCGCCGGGATTCGCCCGCAAGCACAGCTCGCGAGATTTCGCTGCCGACCTGACGGCGGCTTCACCGATCCGCGGAGCCCGGACGGACGCCGCGGCTTACCCAGACCACCCGGCTTTCGTGACCGACATTCGACGTGCGCCAGTCACGACCGGCACGACCGGCAGTCGAAATCCCAGTCGAGACGTTCCACAGGGAGGGATTTGCCGAGATGATCGCTTATTGGGATCGTGAGGCTCGTGCGTCCTTGGGCTTCGCCTGCCTCCTCGCCTGCCTCGCAGGCCTCGCCGCCCCGGCGATCGGCAGGGCCGAGGGCTACCTGATCGAAGACGGCGGCCTGCGGGCACCGTCGGCCTACGACAAAGGCTACGCCGGCGAATCGGTGCTCGTCAGTCCCGCGGGCCCGGGCTCGTTCGAGTCGCTCGACGAGCAAGTGTCGGCACCGGGTGAGACGGACGAAACCGTGAATCCTGACGGCTCCGGGGCGGATTGGTTGACTGTCGGCTGCACCGCGTGCGGCGGCCAGGGCTGCGGCCGATGCAGCGATGGCGCGGGCCTCTTCCAGCGGTTGTGCGGCGACGCCTGGCCTCGCTGGGTGGTGCAGATCGACGCACTTATGCTCTGGCAGGGCAACATTGCGAGCCGGCCGCTGTTCGTCAACGGTGCCGGGTTCACGGCGCTCGACGCCAACCAGGCCCAAACGCCAATGTCGGCCGGACCGCGAGTCGGCCTCTTCTACTTCATCAATGAGACGCACGCCATCGAGGGAAACTACTTCAACGTCCGACCGTTCGACGGCGAGGCCACGGCGCTACCCGGCCAGGCGCTCACCGCACGCAGTCTCGCCGGCTTCAGCCTGACAGGCCTCGACGGCGCCCAGGTGTTCACCAACGGTGCGATCCAGAGCGCCGAACTGAACTGGCGGCGCCGAGAATGCTGGTGCCCGGTGACCTGGCTGGCCGGCTTCCGCTGGGTGGAGTGGAACCAACAGATGCGGATCACCGAGCATGCAGGAGGGCCCATCGGCTCGTTCTTCTCCGAAACCGGCAACGACCTGTATGGCGGCCAGGGTGGCATGGAGCTCGGCCTTTGGAACGCCGGCGGGCCGTTTACAGTCAACGGCATCGGTAAGGCGGGGGCGTTCTACAACAACGCCTATCAGCGGACCTCGTACACAGACCCGGCCTTCACCTCGGCGGCCGCCGCGTCGGTGGATCGCATCGCATTCTTCGGAGAGCTCGGCGTCAACGGGAACTTGCGGCTCACCGACTCGCTCTCGTGGCGGCTGGGCTACTCCCTGTTCTGGCTGAGCGGCGTGGCTATCCCGGCCAACCAGCTCTCGACGACGAACCTTGCCGCCGTGCCGCCCACCGCCACGATCAACACGAACGGGAGCGTGCTCCTGCACGGCGCGACGACGGGCCTGGAGGCCCGCTGGTAGCCGCCGCGGCGGCGCGGAACGCCTCCAGCGCCTCGCCGGTGTGGCTCCGCAGCAGGTCGCCGGTGCCGCCGCCGGCCTCCTGCTGCCGCCAGCGGCGGGCGTGGATCACAAGATCCTCCGGGGGCCCCTCGGCCACGATCCGGCCGCCGCCCGCCCCCGCCTCGGGACCCATGTCGAGCACCCAGTCGGCCGCCTCGATGACCTCCAGGTTGTGCTCGACAACGAGCACCGTGTTGCCCGCGTCCACCAGCCGCTCGAGCACGTGGAGGAGCTTCTCGATGTCGGCGAAGTGCAGGCCCGTCGTCGGCTCGTCGAGGATGTAGAGGGTGCTGCCGGTGCCCGGCTTGGCAAGCTCACGGGACAGCTTCACCCGCTGGGCCTCGCCGCCGGAGAGCTGGGGGGCCGGCTGGCCGAGCGTCACGTAGCCGAGGCCGACGTCCACCAGCGTGGACAGGATCCGCGCGATCGGCGGCACCGGCGTGAAGAACGCCGCGGCGTCGGCGACGCTCATCTCCAACACGTCGGCGATGCTCTTCCCATGCCACTTCGCGTGGAGCGTTTCGGCGGAGTAGCGGCGGCCCTTGCAGGCCTCGCACTCCACCCACACGTCCGGCAGGAAGTGCATCTCCACCCGGCGTTGCCCGAGTCCCTCGCAGGCCTCGCAACGGCCACCGGCGACGTTGAAGGAGAACGTCCGCGGCGTGAACCCGCGGGTCCGGGCCTCGGGCACCTTGGCGTACAGCTGGCGGATGTGATCGAAGACGCCGGTGTAGGTGGCCGGCGTGGATCCCGGCGTGGAGCCGATCGCCTCCTGATCCACGAGGATCACCCGATCGATCGCTTCCAGCCCCTTCACGGCCGCGTGCCGTCCCGGCTGCTCGCGGGCCGCGTGCAGCCGGCGGGCCGCCGCCCGCCACAGCACCTCGAGCACCAGCGACGTCTTGCCGCTGCCGCTGGGGCCCGTGACCGCCGCCAGCACCCCCAGCGGAAACCGCACGTCGAGGCCGCGCAGGGTGCGGTGGGCGATGCCGCGGACCTCGATCCAGCCGGCCGGCTCGCGGCGGCCCCGCGCCTGCTTTCGCGCGAGCACCGCATCGCAGGCCCGCTTGTCCGCCAGATACGGACCGGTGACGCTCGCCTTCATCCCGGCCAGCTTCGCAGGTGGTCCGTGGGCCACGATCGTGCCCCCGTCGCGACCGCTGCCGGGACCGAAGTCGACCGCCTCATCGGCCGCCGCCACCACGTCGCGGTCGTGCTCGACCACGACCACCGTGTTGCCGAGGTCGCGGAGCTTGCCCAACGCCGCGACGAGCCGGTGGGTGTCGCGCGGATGCAGGCCGATCGTCGGCTCGTCGAGCACGTACAGCACGCCGGTCAGCCCGCTGCCCACCTGGGCGGCGAGGCGAATCCGCTGCAGTTCGCCGCCGGAGAGGCTGCCCGCCGGCCGGGCCAGGTCGAGATAGTCGAGGCCCACGTCGACGAGGAAGGCCGTCCGATTGGTGAGTTCGCGGAGCAGGTCGCCGGCGATCTTCTTCTCGTCGGCGGCCAGTTCCACCGCCGCCAGCTCCCGCTGCAGCCGCCCGAGCGGCATCCGACACCAGACGTCGAGCGGCCGACCCCAGAGCGTGACGGCGGCGGCGACGTCGGCCAGCCGGCTGCCGCCACATTCGCTGCACGGCACCTCGTCCATCACCGCGTCGACCTTGCCGCGCAGGGCCGCCACCAGCCGGGCCGCCTCCTCGCAGGCGGCCTCCAGGCCCTGGAACTGGAAAGAGAACCACACCGAACTCGGAGGCGACCCGGAGTCCCCGGGCTTCCGCCCGGGGCTTCTTGTCGCGGGAACCGGCGCGGGGAGTGCTTCCTTGTTCACGGGCTTCCGCCCGGGGCTTCTTGTGGCAGAAACCGCCGCGGATGTTGTGTCCAAGAAGCCCCCGGCGGAAGCCGGGGGACCTGCATGTGCCGCAGGGAGCGGCACGTCGATCCACTTCTCACCCGTGCCCTCGAAAAGCACCCGCTGCTGCAGCCCCGACAGGTCGGCCAGCGGCACGTCGAGCGGCAGCCCTGTCGCTCGGCAGAGCGCCTCGAGCATCAGGCGGCCTACCTGGCGGCCGGCCGGCCCCTGCAGCGTCGGCCAGAGGTCGAGCGCGCCGTCGCCCAGTGACAGCGTCGCGTCGCGGACGAGGGCCTTGCGATCCACGCCGGTGCGGGTGCCGAGGCCGTCGCAGCTCGGGCACCAGCCGAGGGGACTGTTGAATGAGAACTGCCGCGGCTCCAGCGGCTTGAAACCCCGGCCGCAGGTCGGGCAGGCGAGCCGGCGACTGTGCACCTCCACCGGCCAGTCGGGCTCGTCGACGCCCTCCACCGCCCGGACCACGAGCAGCGTGCCGTTCCCCGCGGCGAACGCCGCCTCCACGCTCTGCGCGAGCCGGCTGCGCTCGGCGGGGGCGGCGGTGACGCGGTCGATGACGATCTCGATCCGGCTCTTGCGCTTGCGATCGACGACCGGCTTGTCGTCGAGCCGCACCGTGCGACCGTCGATCCGCACGCGGACATGGCCGGCGGCCAGCAGCGCGGCGAACAGGGCCTCGGGCGTCTGCCCCACCTTGAGCTCGGTCGGGGCGAGGAGCATCAGCCGGGTGCCGGCGCCGTGCGCGAGGAGCCGCTCCACCGTCTGATCGACGCTCTGCGCCCCCACCGGCGTGCCGCATGCAGGGCAGTGCATCGTCCCCAGCCGCGCGGCGAGCACGCGGAAGTGGTCGTACATCTCGGTCAGCGTGCCCACGGTCGACCGGGGCGTGCTCGTGCCGCTGCGCTGCTCGATGGCCACCGCGGGCGCGAGGCCCTCGATCTTTTCGAACAGCGGCTTCGGCACCTGGCCGACGAACTGCCGGGCGTAGGGGGACAGGCTCTCCACGTACCGCCGCTGCCCTTCGGCGTAGAGCGTGTCGAAGGCCAGCGAGGTCTTGCCGCTGCCGCTGGGACCGCAGCACACCGTCAACGCCCCGCGCGGCACGTCGAGATCGACCTGCTTGAGGTTATGCAGCGCGGCGCCGCGAATCGTGATCGCCGGCGGGCCGGGATCACGTGACGACTTCGTCACCGTGGCGAGCATCTCGCGGACGGCCGCCGCCGGATCCGCGGCGGCCTTGCGGCGGACCGCCGGCTTGCGGGCCGGCCGCGCCTTGGCCCGCCCCGCGGCGAGGATCGGCGCGAGCGCCCGGGCCGTGTGCGACGCCTTCACCTTCGCCACCTGCTCGGGCGTGCCGGCGGCCACGATCCGCCCGCCCCCCGCGCCCCCTTCCGGGCCGAGGTCGATCACCCAGTCGGCCCGCTTCACGACGTCGAGGTTGTGCTCCACGACGAGGACGGTGTTGCCGGCGTCGACCAGCCGCTCGAGCACCGTCAGCAGCTGCCGCACGTCGGCCATGTGCAGGCCCGTCGTCGGCTCGTCGAGGATGTAGAGCGTCTGGCCCGTCGATCGCCTGGCCAGCTCGCGGGACAGCTTCACCCGCTGAGCCTCGCCGCCGGACAGCGTGGGCGACGGCTGGCCGAGGTGCAGGTAGTCGAGGCCCACGTCGTGGAGCGTCTGCAGCTTGCGGGCGATGTCGGGGGCGTCGGCGAACAGCTCCAGGGCCTCGCCGATCTCCATGGCCAGCAGCTCGGCGACGTTCTTCCCCTTCCAGCGAACCTCCAGCGTGTCCTTCGCGAACCGCGCGCCCCCGCACACCTCGCAGGTCGTCCACACGTCGGCGAGGAAGTCCATGTCGAGCCGCACCGAGCCGTTGCCCTCGCAGGCCTCGCAGCGGCCGCCGGCGACGTTGAAGCTGAAGCGGCCGGCCTTCCAGCCGCGCTTCTTCGCCTCGGGCAGCATCGTGAACAACGCCCGGATGTCGTCCCAGACCTTCACGTACGTCGCCGGGTTGCTCCGCGGCGTGCGGCCGATCGGCGACTGGTCGATGACGATCACCTTGTCGAGCGCGTCGGCACCGTGGATCGAATCGAACGCGCCGGGAGTCGCCGCCTCGCTTCCCAACAGCCGCCGCAGCTCGGGCTCGAGCACGTCGCCGACGAGCGAGCTCTTGCCGCTCCCCGACACGCCCGTCACGCACACCAACAGCCCGAGCGGGATCTCGACGTCGACGCCCTTGAGGTTGTTGTGCCGCACCCCCTTGAGCACGAGCTGCTTGCCATTCGGCTTGCGCCGCGCGGCCGGCACGGGAATCCCGTCGCGGCCGGCGAGGAACGCCCCCGTGACGCTCCGCGGGCTGCGGGCCACGTCGTCCGGCGTGCCGGCGGCCACCACCTCGCCGCCGCGCTTGCCCGGCCCGGGACCGAAGTCGACGACCCAGTCGGCGGCGCGGATCGTGTCTTCGTCGTGCTCGACCACGACGACCGTGTTGCCCTTGTCCCGCAGGGCCTCGAGGGCGCCGAGGAGCTTGACGTTGTCGCGGGGATGGAGGCCGATCGACGGCTCGTCGAGCACGTACAGCACCCCCGACAGGCCGGAGCCGATCTGGGCCGCCAGCCGGATCCGCTGGCTCTCACCGCCGGAGAGCGTGGGAGCCTTGCGGTCGAGGGCCAGATAGCCGAGCCCCACCTGGTCGAGGAACGCGAGCCGGCCGTTGATCTCTTTGAGCAGCTCGACGGCGATCACCCGCTGGGTGCCGTCGAGCGCCAGGTCGGCGAGGAACGCCCGCGCATCGGCGATCGGCAGGCTGCACAGGGCGTCGAGGGACAGTGCGGCGTCGCGACGGCCCGACCCGGCTGCGGCCCACCCCTTCACGGCCGTCGTGATCCGCACCGCCCGGGCCTGGGGCGAGAGCCGGGCGCCGTGGCAGGCGTGGCAGGGCGTGACGCTCATCAGTTTTTCGAGCATCCGCCGGATGATGCCGCTCTTGGCGTTGCGCCACCGGTTCGCGAGCAGGGCCCGGATGCCCTCGAACTTCGTCTTCGCGCCGCGCTCCGCCCGACCCCGCCGCCAGGCGAGCTGGATCTCCTCCAGCCCGGTGCCGTCGAGCCAGATCCGCTTCTGCGCCGCCGTCAGTTCCTGCCACGGCGTGTCGAGGAGCGTGCCGGGGGAAAGTTTCTTCTTGGCCTCCGCGTGCGCCGCCACACCCGTCAACAGCCGCCGCATCCACCGCGGCATGTCACGGAAGCCGCCGAGCACGCCGATCGCGCCCTTGCGGAGCGTCTTGGCCGGCTCCGTGACGAGCTTCGCGGGATCGATGCCGTAGATGTCGCCGAGGCCGTCGCAGGCCGGGCAGGCTCCCTGCGGGCTGTTGAAGCTGAAGAGCTGCGGCTCCGGGGTGTCGTAGCTCACGCCGCACGCCGTGCAGGCATAGCGGCTCGAGAGCACGAGATCGGCCCCGTTCCTACCGCCGCCGGCCTGCCCGTCGTCGCGGCCCGGCTCGGCCGCCACGATCACCTGGCCGCCACCGGTGCGGAGGGCGAGATCCACCGCCTCGGCCAGCCGACTGCGGGTGGCTTCGGCGGGCACGAGCCTGTCCACGACGACGTCGATCGTGTGCTTGAGCTGCTTTTCCAGCGCGGGCGGATCCTCGACGCGGCACACGGTGCCGTCGACGCGGGCCCGCGTGAACCCCTGCCGCACGAGATCGGTGAACAGGTCGCGATGCTCCCCCTTGGCCTCGCGGACCAGCGGCGCGAGCACCATCACCGGCTGCCCCGCGCGGGCGGCGATGATCCGCTCCACGATCTGGTCGCGCGGCTGGGCCTCGAGCACGGCGTCGCAGGTCGGGCAATGGGCCGTGCCCACGCGGGCGAAGAGCACGCGGAGGAAGTCGTGGATCTCCGTCATCGTCGCCACGGTCGACCGCGGATTGGTGCCGGCCGACTTCTGGGCGATGGAGATCGCGGGCGACAGGCCCGTGACGCTGTCCACGTCGGGGCGGGGCAATTGGCCGAGGAACTGGCGGGCGAACGTCGACAGGCTCTCGACGTAGCGCCGCTGCCCCTCGGCGTAGAGGGTGTCGAAGGCCAGGCTCGACTTGCCCGATCCGCTCACGCCCGACAGGCAGACCAGGCGGCCGCGCGGCAGCCCCACCGTCACGTCGCGGAGGTTGTGCTCGCGGGCACCTTTGACGACGATCGGGGGAACGTGCATGACCGCATTGTAAGCCCGTTCTGGACAGCCGCCTGCGGGTGCCGTACGATCGGATTTCCGTGGGAAACGGGCCGTGGCCCGACCCCTGCGGGGCGGTAGCTCAACTGGGAGAGCGCGGCGTTCGCAATGCCGAGGTTGGGAGTTCGATCCTCCTCCGCTCCACTTCAGGCCTGCCGGGCCATCCCTGGCCCCGGCAGGCCTTGCCCGTCGCGGGCACAGCCGAGGTGTGCCCAGACGGGCGGGCGCTCGCCGTCCCGACGTGCGGGCTCCGCCCGCCGTCTGGGCGAGCGTGGCCGCCACGGAGTGGCGGCGGCGGGGCGACTCGCCTGCGGCGAGCGTCGCCCACAGGCAGCAGGGAGCGGAGATGGCAAATGGCCGATTCCGCGGTGATGCCGGCGGCGGTCGATCCTTCCACGGCGCTCATGCTGCGGGTGCGGGATGGTGACGCCGAGGCCTTCGCCCGACTCGTGTCGCTCTGGCAGGACCGGCTCGTCACGCTGTTCCTCCACCAGACCGGCGACCACGCCACCGCCGAGGACCTCGCACAGGAAGTCTTCCTCCGCGTGTACCGCGGCCGCGGCTCCTATCAGCCGACGGCGAAGTTCACCACCTGGATCCACACCATCGCCGGCAACGTGGCCAGCGACCTGCGGCAACGGGCCTACCGCCGTCGCGAGCACGGCATGCCGGCGGGCGTGTCGGCCTCGTCAAGCGGCATCGGCCTCGATCAGATCGCCGTCGCCGCCAGCGGATTGATGCCGACGCGGCAGGCCGATCGGGGCGAACTCCGGGCCGTCGTGCAGCAGGCACTCGCCGGCCTCAACGACCGACAGCGGATGGCGGTGCTGCTGGCGAAGTTCGAACAGTGCTCCTACGAGGAGATCGCGGCGAGCATGAAGATTTCGGTGCCGGCCGTGAAGTCGCTCCTCGTGCGCGCCCGCGACCAGCTCCGCGCGGCGCTGGAGCCCTATCTGCAGAGAGGCGAGTCATGACCGCCCCGCCGGAGGACTCCCCGTCTTCTCCCGCCGCCGACCTGGGGCCGATGTGGGACATGCTCGACGCGCTCCCCCGCACCACGGCCTCCGCCACGCTGGCGGCGACGACGGTGGAACTCGCGGCCGTCGCCGGCGTTCGGGGCTCCCGGGGCCCGAGCGGCGTCCGCCGCCAGAGCGTCCGCTGGCTCGGCCCCGCGGCGACGGTGGCCGCGGCATTGTTCGCCGGCATTGTGGCGGGCCGGTTCACCGCGCCTGATCCGGATCTGCGGATCCTGGAACACCTGCCGCTCGTGCAACACTTCGATCTGCTCCGCGAGGCCGGATCGACGAAGTTTCTGGAGGAGATGCAGCGGCGCCGGTACTCGCTGCCGCCCCGGCTCATGGTGCGGAAGAGTCCGGAGGCGCGCGAGGAGGAGAAGCGGCAGTTCGAGGCTGCGTTGGCCGATCTGCGGGCGTCCGCTGCCGTCGACCCGACGCCCGATAGGCTGGCCGCCCGCCGTGCCACCGTGCAGGCGCTGCCGGCAGAGGAGCGGGTCGAACTGGAACGGGCGGCCGAGAGTTTTGCCCGGCTCTCCGCCGCCGAGCGGCGGGCGCTCGACAGCGTGTCCCGGGCACTCGTCGATCCGGCACGGCCGGACTTGCGGGAGGCGGCTGTCGCCTGGCATCAGTGGCTGCTGGCGGCAAGGCCCGAGGACCGTGCCGCCATCGTCGCCCGCAGCACTGACAAACGGCTCGAGTGGCTCGACTGGTATGCCGCGCGGTTCGAAGGCCGCGGCGGGGATCGTCCATCCCGGCTCGGCCCCGATCTGCGGCCGCGGTGGCCGCGGGCGGAAGGGACCGGCGAACCGCTGCGCGACGGCCCGGCCTTCGAGCCGCCGCATGGTCCGCGGCGCGAGCAGCGGCCGCCGTTCAGGCCGGAGGGGCGGCCCCGCCCAGCGTTCCCGGAGGATGACGCAAGAACTCCAGCACCGCCGCGTTGAACACCGCGGCCGCCTCCAGCGGAGTCATGTGCCCGGCCTGCGGCACGATGAGCAGCCGCGAACAAGGCACGATCTCCTCGGCCCGCTCCAGGCACTCCGGCGGCGTGATGGCGTCCTCGGCACCGACGATCAGGAGCGTGGGAACGCGCACGTGACGCATCGCCTCCGTCATGTCGGGCCGGCCGCCGAGCGCCCCCAGCGCCGCCTGAATCGAGGCCACGGGCTGCTCGAGGATCGTGCGGCGGAGGGTTTCCTCGATGGCCGCCCGGTGCGGCAGTCCGCGGGCCGCGGCCGAGCCGGCGAGGAGGCGGGGGATCATCGCGTCGGCGAGGATTCCCTGGCCGAGCCGGCCCACTTTCGCCGCCAGGTCGGCGCGGGCCGCGCGGGCTTCGGCCGTGTCGGCTTCGAGCTTCGTATCGACCAGCACCAGCGCTGCGACGCGGTCCGGATGGCGCACCGCGAGGTGCTGCGCGACGTAGCCGCCCATCGAGAGCCCGCAGATCACTGCCGGTGTCGTCACGTGCAGGGCGGCGAGCAGGGCCGCGACGTCGTCGGCCAGCTGCTCCATGGACGTCGCCACCTCGGCCGTGCTGCCACCGAACCCGCGCAGGTCGGGCGCGATCAGCCGGACATGGTCGGCCAGCGGCGCCTGCGCCTCCCACATCCGGTGATCGAGCGGGAAGCCGTGGAGCAGCACCAGAGGCCGGCCCGCACCGGCGGTGTGCACCGTCAAAGTCGTGCCGGCAGCGGCGATGTGATGGACGGTCGTCATGGGCGTGCCGGTGCGCCGGCGTGGCTGCGGAACCGCTCCAGATTCCGGCGGATCGTGCGGTTGTGCGGCTCGAGCCGCTGGGCGAGCGCCTGCGTGCGGACGGCCGCGGCATGGTCGCCGGCGGCGAACTGGCAGTGGGCGAGCGTGTCGAGGTAACTCGGGTTATCGAAGCTGATTTCCAGCGACTTCTTCGAGTACCGCACGGCCTTCCGCACGTCACCGGTGGTGTTGGCCACGAGCCAGGCATACTCGTTGTAGCCGTTGGCATCATCCGGCAGCGCCTGGATCTCGTCCTCGATGCGGTCCAGCGCCCGCTCCACGCGGGCCTGGGCGGCGGCCCGCTCCTGCGGATCGGCGGCGGAGATCTCGTACAGGGCGATCAGGGCGTCGACGTCGCGGCTGTGATGCCGCACCGCCTCCTCGACGAGCCGGCGGCGACCGGCCGGATCGCCCCGGCCTGCCGCGGCACACGATGCGAAGAAGGCCGCCCGCGAACGGATGGCATCGGGATCGCGGTCCATGCGCCGGAGCGTGTCCTCGGCCTCCGTCGCGTCGGCGGCGCGGCCGCCGACCACCCGGCGGAGAACGTCCGCCGCCTCGTCGTCGCTGCCGAGGTCATGGAGGAGCTCGGAGCACAGAATGCCGGCGAGCGCGAACTCCCCAGCCGACGCCTGCGGGTCGTCGAGCAGGCCGCGATACTCACGCCGCGCCCATTCGGTCGCGCCCCATTTGGCCAGCAACAGGCCGCATCGGAGCCGGCCGGTGAAACCGCCTTCCGCGGCGTTCCCGGCCATGAACGCCTGCTCGGCCATCCGCTCGGCACGGTCGCGGTCCCCGCGGGCCGCCAGCGCGACTGCGGCGGCGTAGGCCGTCACCGGCTCATCAATCGCCAGGCCCGGCCAGCGGGCTGCGAGCAGATCCACCGCCTCGGGCAGTCCATGCTCGACCGCCCAGATCAGGTTGGCGACCGTGAAGTCGGCGCCGTCCTCTTCCGCGCCCCGCTCGTCCCGGCCCTCGTCGAACATCCGTCGCATATGCTCGAGCGCCTCGGGGCGGCGGCCCGCCGCGACGAGCAAGTCGACGAGGCCGCGGCGAAAGATCCACAGCGCGGTGGCGTCGGCGTCGGCCGCGAGGGTGTCGTCGGCGCGGGGGGCGTCAGCCGCGCGACGGCTGCCGGCCTGTTCGAGAAGGGCCAGCGCGGCGGCAGCCTCGTCGGCCGCCGGGGCCGCAGCAGCAGCCGCACTGCCCGCGACCATCGCCCGCAGGAAGCGGGCGGCCGGCCGGCCGCTCTCCCGCACGCCGGCGGTGATCAGCGGCCGGAGCCGCTCCCAGTCCGGGTCGCCAGGCCGCCACTCGCGGACCAGCAATGCCGCGGCGGCGCGGGCGGCGTCGGGAGACCGCTCCAGCCGCACGAGCCGCGCCAACGCCTCGATGCCGGCGTCGCCGTCGAGCCGCAGCAGCCGGCGCATGATCTGCAACCGCTGCGGAAAATCGACCCGGCCATACCGCTGCAACTCCGCCGTTACCGCCGGGGGATCACGCGGCGACGTGACGGGGATCAAGACGGCCAGCCAGCGGGCGCGGAGTGCCACCTCCAGATCGGCGCTGGTTTCGGCCGCCGTGAGCAGCGCATCGACGGCGACCGGGCCGAGCGCCACCAAGGAGGCCGCCGCCGTCTCGCGAACGGCGTAGTCGGCATCGCCGAGGGCCGCGATCATCTCGGCGATCCTCGCTGCCGAGACGTCGGCCGCCGCGGCCCGCGGGCCGGCCGTGGCCAGCGTCAGGAGGGGGATCAACGACACCAGCAGCCGGGCTACACGATTCGGCACGGGGTGGAAACGCGACCATCCAGCCATGTCGCAAGCCTACGCCCAGGCCGTGTGCCCGGGCAAGCCGCCGCCGCGGCTTCAGGGGGCGTCGGGATCGATGCCGAGGTCGCGGATCGTGACCAACGACTCCAGCGGAATCCCACGGGCCGCCAAGGCCTCGCGGCCACCGGCCAGCCGGTCGATGACCACGACCACGCGCTCGACGACCAGCCCGAACTCCTGCGCCCGCTCGATGGCGACGAGGGACGAACCTGCAGTCGTGACCACGTCCTCGACGATCACCACGCGGTCGCCCGGCGCGACCGGCCCCTCGACGTACCGCTTGGTGCCGTGATCTTTGGGCTCCTTGCGGACGAGGAATCCCTTGAGCGGCAGTCCCTCGACGCCGGCCATCGTGACGACGGCACTGGTCACCGGATCCGCCCCGATCGACATCCCACCCACGGCGGCGGGCAGCGGTCCGAGGGCCCGCAGCCGCTCGAGGATCGCGCGGCCCACGAGCATGGCGCCGCGGGCATCGAGCACGACCTGCTTGGCGTCGAGGTAGAAACTCGCCTCCCGGCCGGAGGCGAGGCGAAACGTGCCGCGCTTGAGCGCCTTGGTCGTGATCAGGTCGATGAGTTCGGCGGCGGACGCGGCAGGGGAGGTCGTGCTCATGACATGGTGACTGCCAGGTGGTCGGATGGAATGCAGGGCGGGCGAGCCCGGGGGACCGCAGTATATAAGGACGAGGTCGCCGTTTTTGACTCGCCGGTGGCGGATCCTAGAATTTGCCCTGATTCGCACTTGAGACCGGAGCCGAGTATGCGGCCTGTGCCGACACGCCTGGGGATGCGGTGCAGTGGCCTGGCATCGGCCATCCTGCTTGCGATCGCCGCCATGCCGGCATTCGCCGGGCCGGTCGCCGCCGTGGTCGTGCCCGTGCGGCTGCCGATCGTGGGCACCCGCGACACACAGGTCGAGGCCGCGGTCGTCAAAGCCCTGGATCGGCTGCGCGGCGATCCAGGCCGACGCGGGGTGCTCGTGCTGCAATTCGATGCCAGCGATGGCGAGCCGGCGGCGAACAGCGACTTCGGCCGGGCGGTCTCGCTGGCCCGGTTCCTCTCCTCCGACCGGCTCGCTGGCGTGAAGACGGTGGCCTGGCTGCCCGCCGGTGCCACCGGCCACGCCGTGCTCGTGGCGCTGGCCTGCGAGGAGATCGTGATGCCGGCCGACGCGACGCTCGGCCCGGCGAACGCCGCCGAGCCGGCGGTCGACGAGGCGATGCGGGCGGCCTACGCACAAATCGCCGCCCGGCGCCGGGCCGTGCCGCCGGCGGTGGCGGTGGCGCTGGTCGATCCGGCGGCCCGCGTGGTGCGGGTTTCGACCGATGCTGGCGAGCGGTTCGTGAACCGCGCGGAGCTCGACGGCGTGCGGCGGGAGGCGGCCGTCCTCGAAGTGGACGACCTCCAGCCCACGCCCCTGGCGTTGTCCGGCCGCCGCGCCCGGGAACTGGGATTCGTGCGGCTGCTCGCGTCGGGCCCGGCGGACATCGCCCGCGGCCTGGAAATCCCCGAGACGGCGCTGGCGGCCGATCCGTCGCTCAGTGGCGGCTGGCAAGCGGCGTTGGTACCGCTCACCGGGCCGATCACCGCCGCCGCAGCCGCCCGCGTGCGAACCGCCGTGGAGCGGGCGGTCGCCCAAGGCGCGAACCTCGTCTGCCTGCGGATCGACTCCGCCGGCGGCGCCCCCGAGCAGAGCCTGACGCTGGCCGCGGCGCTGGCCGCGCTCGACCCCGCGGCGGTACGCACCGTGGCCTACGTGCCCCGCGAGGCGCGTGGCGACGCGGCGCTTGTGGCGCTGGCCTGCGACGAACTGGTGATGCATCCGACCGCCGTGCTCGGTGGCGAGGGCGCCGCCGCGATCAGCCCGCGGCAGGGGGAGGCGATTGCGGAGGCGTGGCGCGGAGGCGTGGCGCGGGAGCGCGGGCGCCCCGGGTCATTGCCGGTGGCGCTCGTGGTGCCGGGTACGGCCGTGAGCCGGGCCGTGGAGAAGGGCACGGGCCGGATCGCGGCCTTCACCGCCGAGGAACTGGCGCGGCGGCCGGACCGCGAGGCCTGGGAGGTCGGCCAGCCGATCGGCGTGGGGCCGATCCAACTTGCCGGCCCCGAGGCCGAGGCGCTCGGTCTGGCGACGCACGTGGTCGCGGACATGGCCGGACTGCGTCAGGCATACGGGCTGACCGCTTCCCCGGCACTCGCGGAGCCCGGCTGGGCCGAGCGGCTGCTCCAGGCCTTGGCCAGCCCCGAGTTGGCCTGGATCCTGCTCCTCATCGGGGGCGCGGGGCTGTACATCGAACTCAAGACGCCCGGCGTCGGCCTGGGGGGCTTCGTGTCGATGGTCGCGTTCATCGTCTACTTCTGGAGCCAGCACCTGCACGGCACCTCCGGCTGGCTCGAGGTGATGCTGTTTCTCGCCGGCTTGTTCTGCGTGGCTGCCGAGATCTTCGTGCTCCCCGGCTTCGGGGTGCTCGGCCTCGGCGGCGGTTTGCTCGTCATCGCCGCCCTCGTGCTGGCGAGCCAGTCCTTCGTCCTGCCGGCCAACGACTACCAGATCCGGCAGATGCAGTGGTCGTTGCTCGGCGTCCTCGGCGCGGCCGTCGGTGTGGCGGCGGTCGGCTTTCTGCTGCGGCGCTGGCTGCCGGCGACGCCCGTGCTCCGCGACGTGCTGCTCGTGCCCCCCGGCCCGGGCGACCGGGTCGCCGACGACGACCTCGACGGCCTGCTCGGCGCCGAGGGCACGACCACGTCGCGACTCGCGCCGGCCGGCAAGGCGCATATCGCCGGCGCGGTGCGCGACGTCACCAGTGACGGCGAGTTGATCGAGCCCGGCGTCCGCGTGCGCGTGGCCGACGTGCGTGGCGGCCGCCTGCACGTGAGGTCGATCTAAAGCCATGCAGACGCTGCTCTGGGTCGGAGCGCTGCTCCTCGTCGGCCTCGCCGTGATGGTGCTCGAGGTGTTCGTGCCCTCCGGCGGCGTGCTCGGCTTCTTGAGCCTGGTGGCGATCGGGGCCGCGATCGTCATGGCCTTCATGGAGCAGGGAGCCGGCTTCGGCATGGCGGTGCTCGCCGTGGCCTTCGCGGCGGTGCCGGCCGTGCTGGCGGTGGCGTTCCGCTGGTTTCCCGACACGCCGCTGGGCCGCCGCGTGCTGCCGCCGCCACCGGCCCCGGAGGACGTGATCCCCGCCGCCGACCGGCGCCGGCGGCTCCGCCAGCTCGTCGGCCGCGTCGGCCGCGTCGTCAGCGAACTGGTGCCCTGGGGGGCCGTGGCGGTGGGTGACGGACAGTTCGAGGCCGTCAGTGAAACCGGGCCGGTGGCCGCCGGCACGGAGGTCGAGGTGGTGGGCGTGCAGGGCGGGGCGCTGGTGGTGCGGGCCGCGGCCCGACCGGTGGCAGCGGAGCCCCTGCGACCGGAAGCAGCGGAAAAACCGGACTCGGCGCCGGCCGAGCGGCTCTCCCAGGTGCTCGAGGAGTTCGAGTTCGACGCCCTCGACCGGCCCAAATCTTGACTCGTGCCGATCCCGGAACAAGGCTTGCGAGGCTCAGCCTCCTCCCCCGGAGTTCGCCGTGATCAAGCTCCTGCCCCTCATTCTCCTGTGCCTGGCGATCTTCCTCGTCGTGGCCGCGTTCGCGCTGGTGGCCCGTTACCTGCGGCTGTGGGTGCAGTCCTACGCGTCGAGCGCCGGCATCGGGCTGTTCGACCTGGTGGCGATGAGCTTCAAGAAGGTGAATCCCACCGTCATCGTGCGGAGCAAGATCATGGCCGTGCAGGCCGGGCTCGGCGACTCCAGCGGCGTGACCCGGCAGGCACTCGAGGCCCACTACCTCGCCGGTGGCCGCGTGCCGCTGGTCGTGCAGGCATTGATCGCCGCCAAGAAGGCGAAGATCACGGAGCTCGACTTCAAGCTCGCCGCGGCGATCGACCTCGCCGGCCGTGACGTGCGCGAGGCGGTGCAGACGAGCGTCTACCCGAAGGTCATCGATTGCCCGGGCCGGAACAGCGGCCGCGAATCGCTCGACGCCGTCGCCAAGAACGGCATCCAGCTCAAGGTCAAGGCCCGGGTCACGGTGCGCACGAACCTCAACCAGCTCATCGGCGGTGCCACCGAAGAGACGATCATCGCCCGCGTCGGCGAGGGGATCGTGTCGGCGATCGGCTCGGCGGAGCGGCACTCGGATGTGCTCGAGAACCCCGACGTGATCTCGAAGACGGTGCTCGCCCGCCGGCTCGACTCCAACACCGCCTTCGAGATCGTGTCGATCGACATCGCCGACATCGACGTGGGCGCGAACATCGGTGCCCGGCTCCAGGCCGACCAGGCCGAGGCCGACACCCGCGTGGCCCGGGCCAACGCCGAGGGCCGGCGGGCGATGGCCGTGGCCCGCGAGCAGGAGATGATCGCCAGCATCGAGGAGAGCCGGGCCGGCCTCGTCGACGCCGAGGCCGAGGTGCCCAAGGCGGTGGCCGAGTCGCTCACCTCGGGGCAGCTGGGGATCTTCGACTACTATAAGTTGCGAAATCTCCAGGCCGACACCGACATGCGGCGGACGATCGCCACCGGCACGCTGCCCACGGCGGCGGCGGGCACGTGATGGGCGACGCCGCTGGAAGACAAGGAATGGCCATGCGATGCGAGCCGGAACCAGACAAGCGGTTTCGGCCATGCGGCATGGACGACGGGTGGGCTTGCATACCCGGAGTCCCCGGGCTTCCGCCCGGGGCTTTTTGGGTGCCCGCAACCCACGTCCAGTGACACCCACAATCGAACCGGGCGCGAACGCTGTTCCCGGCTGCCTGCGGAGCTCAGCAAAGTGAACCTCTTCGCCGCCGGACTCGACTGGCTGGAAGGCCTGCTGCCGGTCCTGTTCGTGCTCTTCTGGATCGTGTCGCAGGTGTTCAACGCACTCAAGGCGGCGGGCAAGGGCCGACCGCAGCCGCCGGTCGTGAGGCCGCCGCGGCCGGCGGCCGACGCCCCGCGGCCCGACGACATCCGCGGGCAACTCGAGCGGCAGATCGGTGAGTTTCTGGAACGGCAGGCCGGACGTCGGGGTCAGCCCGCCGAGCGGCCACGCCAGCCCGGCCGACAGCGGCCCGTCACCCGTCCGCAAGCTGGGCGGCCGGATGCCAGGTCGACCGCGGGCCGCGAGCCGCCCCCCCTGCCGGCGGCCCCCGCGAAACCGCGAGCCCTCGAGCGGCCGGTGGTCGCGGCGGCCCAAGCGGACGTGGCGCGGCACGTGCACGACGCCTTCGCCCACGAACTGGATCATCTCTCCACGTCGATCACGGCCGGCGACGCCGAGACGCGGCCGGCGGTGGTGAAGCCCGCCGCGGAACTCGTGACCATGCTGCGAAATCCGGCCACGCTCCGGCAGCTGATCCTGCTCCGCGAAGTGCTCGATCGTCCGACGGACCGCTGGTGAGGGAGGGCGGCATGGAGGCGAACCAGACACGCACCCCGCCGCATGTCGCCGCCCCGACGGCCACGCGGCTGGGCTGGATCGGCGTCGGCGTGATGGGCCGCTCGATGGCCGGACGGCTGCTCGACGCCGGTTTTTCGCTGACCCTCTTCAGCCGGCGCAAGGAATCGGCGGCGGCCCTCCTCGACCGCGGCGCCGTCTGGGCCGACTCCCCGCGGGCTGTCGCCGCCGCGAGCGACGTGGTGTTCACGATGGTCGGCCATCCGGGCGACGTGCGGGCCGTGGTGCTCGGGCCCGAGGGGGCGTTGGCCGGACTCGCTCCCGGCGGCATCCTCGTCGATCACACCACCAGCGCGCCGGAGTTGGCCGAGGAAATCGCCACGACGGCATCCGGTCGCGACACGTGGGCCCTCGATGCGCCGGTGTCGGGTGGCGACAAGGGTGCCCGCGAGGGCACGCTGACCGTGATGGTCGGGGGGGACGCGGTGGCCCGTGAGGCGGTCGCCCGCTGCTGGGAGGCGACCGCAGGCACGGTCGTGGCCTGTGGCGGCCCCGGCGCCGGGCAACGCACGAAGCTCGCCAACCAGATCACGATCGCTTCGGGCATGATCGGCATGTGCGAGGCGCTGCTCTACGCGCATCGCGCCGGGCTCGACCTCGAGACCACGCTCCGCGCCATCGCGCCTGGCGCCGCGGGCAGTTGGTCGCTCACGAACCTCGCACCACGGATCCTGCGTGGCGACTTCGCGCCCGGCTTCCTGGTGGAGCACTTCGTGAAGGACATGCGGATCGCGATCGAGGAGTGCCGCCGCATGCAGCTGGACCTGCCGGGCCTGGCGCTGGCCGAGGCGCTCTACGCGCGGATGCTGGCGCAGGGCGGGGGCCGGCTCGGCACCCAGGCGCTGGTGCTGGCGCTGGCACAGCAGTCACAGGTCGAGTGGCCGGCGGCACCGTCGCCGCAGCCTGCCTGAACCACCGGGGCGGGTGGTTTTTCCCGGTCACCCGGGGCGGGAAGCGGTCGCAAACAGGCGTTTTTTCCGCTCCGCGATGGCGGGAAAATTCGCCGCTTGAGCGCCGCCGGCCCGTGGTCTACAAGGTCAGCGGCAGGGCGGCTTCAGCCGCCCGAACGTGAGCGCGTAGACGAGGACGCCCAAGCCTCGTCTACGCGCTTCTTTTTGCCTCCCGCGGGCTCCGCCAAGGATCGGCGGAGAACACGATGCGACGAGATCCAGGGACGGATCGGGCGCTGGTCGCCGCGGTGATGGCGGTCGCGACATGCGCGCTGACGATGACCGCATCCGCCGCCGCGCCGCTGCCGGTGACGGTGCCCGTCTCCGCAGCGCACACGCTGCTGCGGGCCGGGCCGGGCGACGACTTCTATCCCACCGAGCGGATCGCATCCGGCACGATGCTCGAAGTCTGGGCGATCGACGCCTCCGGATACTGCGCCGTGCGTCCGGTCACCGGCAGTTTCAGCTGGCTGCGGCTGCAGGATGTCGAGCGCGAGCCGGCGGCGGCCGCGCCGCGCGGGGGCTTCACGGGCGTGGTCGTCACCGACGGCGTCGCGGCCCGGGTGGGCTCACAGCTCAACGACCTGCGGCACGTCTCCCAGGTGGCGCTCGAGGCGGGCGAGCGGGTCACCGTTCTCGAGACCGTGACCGTGAACAACGGCCGGCATGCCGGCGAGTGGGTGCGCATCGAGCCGCCGGCGGGGGAGTTTCGCTGGGCCCGCTGCGAAGACCTGCAACTCCCCGTGGAGCTGGCTCCCGAGCCCGCGGCCGTCGCGGCGCCGCAACCCGGCGCCGGCCTGGCGGCCGCCGGCGAGGCCGTGGCTGCGATCCGCGAAGCCGGCGCTGCCGTTCGGCAGGCGGTCGCTGAAATGAACGCCCCACCCCCGGCAGCGGAGCCGCGTCCGATCGATCCGGCGGCGGGCGCCGGAAAGCTGTTCGCCGGCTGGCTGCCGCTGGGCGCCGGCGTGTTCGACCCTTCGGCCGCGCCGCAGCCCACGGCAGTCAGCAGCGGCGCGGTGGCCGTCAGCGGCGACGAGCTCGCCGACATCGATCTGGCGCTCTCGTTGGCGGTGGCCGGTCCGAGCGACGCGTGGAACCTCGCTCCCTTGCGGGAGCGGCTGCGGCTGGCGGCGACGCGGGCCACGTCCGAGACTGAGCGGACGCGGGCCCAGGCGATCGACGCCCGACTCACGCGATTCGAGGCCATCCAGGCCCGCCAAAAGGCGCTCGTCGCCGATGCCAGCCCGGATCAGACGCCGCTGCGGCTGGGTGGCATGTGGTCGAGCCTCTCGGCGCTCGGATCGCGCCCGGTCCGACCCGGCGTCATGCCCGGCGGCGCTCCGGCCGGCGGCCAGCCGACCTGGACCCCGCCCGACCAGGTCGAGACGACCGGCCGACTGGCGACGGTGGTTTCTCGCCGGCCCGATGCGCCGCGGTGGGCGCTGGTGGACGAGAACAACAACGTGCTCGCGTTCATCGCGCCGCAGGCGGGCGTGAACCTCGCTCCGCTGGTGGGCCAGCAGGTCAGTGTTCGCGGCTCGAAGGGCTACATGCCCGAATACAAGCGGCCCTACCTCGTGGCCTCCGAGGCGCGCACGCGGATCGCATCGGTGCCGACACCGCAGGCCGCGGCGGGCGACCGCACGCAGTGAGGCCGCAGCCATAGGGCGCGAGCGGCCAAACGGCATGGGGGCGGGATGGCATTCAAGCCCGGAGTCTCCGGGTTTCCACCCGGGGCTTCTTGGGCACACACCACGCTGCCCCGAGAATCGACCGGCGTTGTTTTTCGGAGGCACACACGCAACGCACCCACAAAAAGCCCCCGGCGGAAGCCGGGGGACTCCGGGTGGCACGCCTTCCCACGTGCCATGCAATCTGGGGTTCGAACCCGGAAATCACCCGCCGCGTGGCTGGCCTGCGCGGCGCACGGGCGGCAGTCTGATCCCATGGTCGCGCAACTGCCGCTCGACGGCCGCGGCCCAGCCGCGGTTGGCGGCGGGATTGGCCGGGCTGGGGTGGAGGATGCTCGTGATCGGCAAGCCGGTCGACGCCAGTGCCGCCCGCGCCCGGTCGGCGGCAAAACCGCCCACGCCGATCACCTGCTTCGCGTCGCACCAGGCCACGAGCCGCCGCAGCGCGGCGTCACACGGCTCGAACAGCCGCGCCTGCTCCGCGGCCGGCAGTTTGTCCGGCGTGCGGTTCCGGCCCGATGCTTCCATGAACACGAGCGGACAGTAGTTGACGACCAGAAACCGCCGGCTGAAGGCCTCTGCCGAGCCGAAGCGTGCCTGCACCCACCCCCAAAGCCGGCGGCCGCTCACCTCGCTCCGCGCGCACGCGAAACCCGCGATCGGTCGGGCGGGATGCACCCGCGGCGGCTGCAGCACCGGCTCCTCGATGCCGAGGAACTCGCGCACGTGCCGGACCTCGCCGAAGGGCACGCCGGTCTGGGCCATGCCCCACGGCCCCGGATTCATGCCCACGAGCACCGCATCGATCCCCTGCCGCGCGTAGCGGGCCAGGTAGGCCTCGTGGGGCTTGCGGGCATAAACGAGCGGGTTGTACGTGCAGGCCGTGGGCGGGCGAAACACGAGGGCATCCACCTCGCGGGCCAACCGGCGGGCGATCGCCACGGGCTTCATCTGCGGATCCTCGCGTCTCGGCGGCAGAGAATACCCCATCCGCGCGGTTTTTCCCGGCCTGCGCCGGCGGTGAATGAACCGTCCAACGTATTGCCCCCTTTCCGGAAGGGGAGACAATGCGTGCCACGGCATGACGAACCGGCGGCGACCAGTCCGCCCCACGGGCGTCGTCCGCCGCTCCACTGCCCCGCGTCATCCAGCCCGCCATGCCGCTCACGATCCGCTACGTCACGAGCCTGCGGGAGATCGTCGGGCCGGCCCGCGAGTTCCTTGCACGCGACCGCGACCTGTTCGCCACCCCCCGGATCGTGGTCCCAACGGCCGGGGCGAAGGCGTGGCTGTGGAGCGAGCTGGCGCAGACGCTCGGGGCGAGCGGGACGGGCCATGGCGACGGCATCGTCGCCAACGTCGAGATCTCGTATCCGGGCACGATCCTCGGGCTCTTGCAGCCCCCCTCCGGCCGCGTGGCCGACCCGTGGTCGTTCGACCGGCTCACGTTCGCCGTGCTCGACGTGATCACCGGCGCGGATGCCGCGGCCCTGCAGCTTCCGCTCGACGTCACCCGCGAGCCGCTGCTCACCGCCCGGCGGATCGCGGGGCTCTTCGACTCCTACCACGTCCGCCGACCGGCGATGATCGCCCGGTGGGAAGCAGGCTTGCCGCACCTCAGCCCCGTCGCCACCGAGAAGCGCAGCATCGACAGCGAATGGGCGGCCGACCCGCTCGCCGCCGGCGACGCCTGGCAGTTCCGCGTCTGGCGGGCCGTGCGCGACATGATCGGCACGCCCAGCCCCCCGGCCCGCACGCGGCTGCACGACGAAGCCAGCCGCGAACCGCTCCTCGTCGCCGGGCTCCAGTCGCTGTCGCTCCAGCAGATCACCACCCTGCGCACGCTCGGCCTGGCCTGCGAGGTGACCGTGCTGCTCGTCCATCCCGCGGCCCCCTTGCGGTCGCGCTGGGCGACGACGGCGCCGCCCGTGTCGGTCGAAGTGCCGCCGCCGCGCACGCCGGCCGAGCTCCCCGAAGACCTCGACCCGCTCGTGGCGACCTGGCTGCACGGCGCCCGCGAAACCCAGAACCTGCTGGCGTCCCAGGGGCTCACCCCCGCGCATGACGCAGCCGCCTCCGGCACGGCCGCCGATCCGGCCACGCTCTTGGGCCGCATTCAGCAGGCGATCACGACCGCAGCCCGGCCCGTCCCCCAGCCGCACGACGTCGCCACCGACGCCTCCCTGACGATCCATCGCTGCCACACGCTCTCCCGGCAGGCGGAGGTGCTGCACGACGCGCTGCTGCATGCGTTTCACGACCTGCCCGATCTCCAGCCACACGAGGTCGTCATCGTCAGTCCGTGCCTCGGACAACTCGCACCGCACCTGGCGGCCGTGTTCGACCGGGAGATCACCGGCAGCGACGGGCAAACCGTGAAGCTGCCGCTCGTCGTGGCCGACCGGGGGCTCCACGAGGTGAGCGATGCGGCCCGCCTGCTCGTCGACGTCATGCGGCTCGTCGGCTCGCGGTGCTCCATCGAGGAGTTTCGCGCCGTGGCCACGCACCCGCTGGTGCAGCAGCACTTCGACAGCGACGACGACATGATTCGCCGCTGGGACCGGCTCGTCGAACGGACGAAGATCCACTGGGGATTCGACGCGGCCCACCGTGCGCGGGAGCAGTTTCCGGAGGCGGCGGCGACGCCGCACACCTGGCGGGCGGGCCTGGAACGCATGCTCCTGGGGGCGGTCCTGCCGACGGGCCCGGCCGGGCCGCAGCCCGCGGCCGACGGCGACCGTCCTCCGCCGGGATCGACCACGGTTCCGCTCGATGACGTGCCGCTCGGCGACCTCCCGGCGATCGCGACGCTGGCGCGGATCTTCGAGGTCCTGCGCGACCTTGACGACGCCTGCTGTGGCGCTTCGTCCACACGGCCCACGGCCGCCTGGTGCGGGGCCGTCGAGGACGCCCTCTTCGGGCTCTGCGGACCCGCGGCCGCCGACCTCGCCGAGCCGCTGCAGGCCCTGCGGCGGCTGCGGGCGGCCGCATCGGAGACCGCCGTGCCGTTTCACGACGTGCGCACGGTCCTCGAGGAGGCGCTGACCTCGGTCGTCGGCCGGCAGCCGCTGCGCACCGGGGCGATCACGGCCACGTCGCTGGTTCCTCTCCGCGACGTCCCCTTCCGCGTGGTCTGCGTCGCGGGCTACGACGACCGGGCGGTCGCCGCTGCCGAGTCGCCGGGCGACGACCTCATCGCCCGGCAGCCGCTCGCCGGCGACGGCGACCCGCGGATCGACACCCGGCGGGCGCTGCTCGACTGCGTGCTGGCGGCCCACGACCGGCTGCTCGTCACCTGCACCGGCATGGACATCCGCAACAACAAGTCGCTGCCGCTGGTCACGCCCCTGGCCGAGCTCGTCGACTTCGCCGTCCGCCATGGCGTGCGGCCCGCCGCCGGCGAGCATCCCAGCGGCATCGAGATCCGGCATCCGCGGCATGCCGTCGGCCGGCGGAACTTCGAGCCTGGCGCAGTGCAGCCGGGCCGCACGTGGAGCCACGACGTCGCCGCGCACGACGCGGCGCGGGCCCTGGGGACGGACATCCCGCACCGCGCGACGGTGGCCGGATCCGCGCCGGAGCTGCCCGTCGTCGAGCTGCCGCTGCTCGAAGACATGGTCCGCGACCCGCTGCGGCTCTATCTCCGCAAGACACTCGGCATCGACATGTGGCGCGACGAGGAGGAGTTTCCGGCGGCCACGTTCCCGCTGGCGCTGACGCCGCGCGAGACCCGCGAGCTGATGGAGAGCCTGCTGGCGCACCGCCTCCACGCCGGGGGCGACGTGGCGGGCTGGGTGCAGGCCGCCCGGGCGGCGGGCCGGATCCCGTTCGGCCGGTTCGGCGCGGCGGCGGTCGCGGAGATCATCGCGCTCGTCGACGGAATCCTGGCCGTCGCCGCCGACCCGAAGAAGCCGATTCCCCTGACCGGGTTCACCACGCAGCCGGTCCGTGTCACGCTCCCAGGCCGGCTGCTGTCGGGAACGCTGACCGGCTACGCCGCTCGGACCGGCCCGTCCGCCGGCGACCTGCTCGTCGACATTCGCGTCACGCGCGGCGAGCGCGAGTCATGGGGCCTGCCGCTGCACATCGCCGCGCTGCGCCTGCTCGTCGCGCGGGCGGCCGGCCTGGCGGCCGACCGGGCGGTCGTCGTCTCCCGCCACAAGGACTGGAAACCGCCGAACTCCGAAGGACCGGCCGCGATCGCGCGGACGGTGCAACTGGCCGACGCCCTGTGTGACCGCACGGCTGCGGCCGAACGGCTGGCGCAGATCTGCGACCTCCTGCCGCGGGCACTGGCCGCGCCCTGCGGACGGTTCGGCGGGCTAGTGGCATCGATCACCGAGAAACTGGCCACCGGTGATCGCGCGGGGGCCCACCACCAGTTCACCAACCACCTGTCGTTCGCCTACGAGGGCTCCGACGAGGAGCTGGTCTACGGCAGGTCGCCCCGATTCGACGACATCTTCGACCCCGCCTCCCCGGAAGTCGCCTTCCACGCGGAGTTCGCCCGGCTGTTCACGCTCTCACGAAAGTACGTGCTGTCATGAGCGGCGATCACGCCATCATCCCGCCGGGCACTGCCCAGCAGGGCTTCGACTACACCGCATACCCGCTCCCCGTGGGCACGGTCGTCGATGCCAGCGCCGGCACCGGCAAGACGTACGCCGTCGCGGCCCACGTGACGCTCGCCCTCGCCACGGACCCCACGCTCGGCATCGGCAAGATCCTCGTCACCACCTTCACGCGCAACGCCGCGGCCGAACTCCGCGACCGCGTGCGGCGGCGGATCGTCGCCACGGCGGCCCTGCTGCGAAACGCCGCCCTCGAACCCACCGACGCGCTCGACGCGCATCTCCGCGGCGGCGCGGCGGGCGATCCGGGAGTGGTCGCCGGCAGGCTCGAACGGGCGGCCGCCGAGTTCGACACGGCAACCATCGCCACCATCCACGCCGTCTGCGCGCGGGTCCTGGCATGCGCGGGCCGGCAGGTGCAAAACGAGAATCGCGAGGACGCCCGCGCCCGAATCCTTGCCGAGGTGGTCAACGACGAGCTCGTCCGCGAATCGGTGCACGGCCGCCTGTGGCCCGAGGAGCGGATCGTCGCGCTGGTCGACACCGCGGCCCGCGACCCGCTCATGGGCCATTGGATCGAGCCCGCGGAGGCTCCCGACACCCCCGCCGCGCGCGACCAGCGGGAGCAGCTCGCCGCGGTCGGTGACGTCGTCGCGCGGTGCGTCGCGCGGGTCTACCGGGCGATGGCGGCGCAGCCGAGCTACGACGACCTGCTGCGGCTCGCCTGGGAGGTCGTTGACGGACAGGGGGGCGCGGCCGTCGTCGCCCAGCTCCGGGAGCGGTTCCAGCTCGCCATCGTGGACGAGGCCCAGGACACCGATCCCCTGCAGTGGCAGTTGTTTCACCGGCTCTTCCCCGGCGATGACGACCGGCGGCTCATCACGGTGGGCGACCCGAAACAGGCGATCTACGGTTTCCGGGGCGCCGACGTGAACGCCTATGTCGCGTTCACACGGTCCGCCGAGCGGCGCACGCTGCCGGTGAACCGGCGGTCCGACCGGCCGATCGTCGAGACGCTCAACCAGGTCATGGCTGGGGCGGTGTTCCTCGCCGATCCCACGGATCCTGCCCACCCGCATGTCCGCTACGAACCCGTCACTGCCGCGGACCCACAGGCCGGGCCGCGGATCGTCGGCCCAGACCCCGTCGAGATGCTGTGCGTCGGCGCAGCCAATAGCCAAAACCAGCTCGTCGAGCCCGTGGTGCGCCGCATCGTCGCACTGCTCGATCCGCAGGCGACGGCACTGCGTGTCGGGGAAGCGACGCGGCCGGTGAACCCCGGCGACATCTGCGTCATCGTGCGGACGAAGCACGTCGGCAACCAGGTGGCCGGCCTCCTCGCCCGCCTCCACATCCGGGCCGTCACGGCCGGCACCGCCAGCGTGATGAAGGGAGAGATGGCCGGCGCCATCCGCGATCTGCTCGAGGCGATGGCCCGGCCGTCGCATCCCGGCCGCCTCCGCCGGGCCGCCGTCACCCGCTTCTTTGGCACCCATTCGCTCCGCGACGCCGGCTCGCTCTCCGACGACGCGATCCGTCCGGTCCAGGAGGCCGTGGCCACCCTGGCGGCGATCGTGCAGCGGCGCGGGATCGCCGCCTGCGGAGCCGCGATCGCCGCCGACCGCGGCATGATGCGGCATGTGACGGCCGGCACGGAGGGCCAGCGGCACCTCACCGACCTCGCCCACATCGTCGAGCTGCTCCACGAGCACGGTCCCGACAGCGGCTGCCGGCCCGACGAGCTGCTCGCGACGTTCGCCCGGCTCGAGCGGCTCGACGACGAGAACGACACGGTCGTCCGCCGGGTCGAGAGCGACGACGATGCCGTGAAGATCATGACGGTCCATGCCGCAAAGGGGCTCGAGTTCCCCTGCGTGATCGTGGCCGACCTGTGGAAGGCCGCACGGAACCAGCGGCATGCGGCCGCGGTCGGCGTGTTCCACGATCCGCAGGGCCGCCGCGTGCTGGATCTCGCCGCCGCGCTCGGCCAGGAGTCGCCGACGGCCGCCCGTGAGGTGGCGCGGCTGTACCGCGAGGAGCAAAAACGGCTGCTCTACGTCGCCGTCACCCGGGCCCAGCACTTCCTCTGCGTGCTCACGGCCCAGTCCGCGGACGAATCGATCCTGCCCGAGGTCCTCTGCCATGACGGCATCCTCGCGGCCCGCCCCGTGGACGACCTGCCGTCCCTGCCGAGCCGCTGGCACCGGCCCGGCGACCGGACCCACACAACGACGACCACGATCGCGCCGCTGCCGCCCGGCGGCGTCCATCAGACCTACGCGCGCACGTCGTTCAGCGGGATCACGGCCCGCCGGCAGAGGCGGGTGGCCACCGAGTTCGCCGCCACCGGCGGCGGATCCGACGAGGAGTCGGACCTGTCGCCCGCCGCCGCGGAGGCCGACGTGACCGCGGCCACCGGCCCTGCATCGCCGGCGGAGTTCGCGGTGCCCGACCTGCCGGCCGGCACGGCGTTCGGCAGCGTCGTGCACGAGATCTTCGAGCGGATCGACCTCGGGAGACCGCTCGCGGAGGAGGTGCGGGCCGTCGTCGCGGAGACCGCCACGTCGCAATTGTTCGCCGGCCGTCAGGCCGTCCTCGCCGACACGATCACGCGGGCCATGCAGACGCCCTTCGGCGGCCCGCTCGGCGATCGCTGCTTCGCCGACTTCGCCCGTGCGGACCGCCTCGCGGAAATGGACTTCGAAATGGCGCTGGCCGACAGCACCGCCGCGGTGCGGGCTAGCGACGTGGGCCGCGTATTCGCCGCCCTGCTGCCCCCGTCCGATCCGCTCCACGGCTATGCGGCGGAACTCAGCGACCCGTCGTTCGACATTCCGCTCGCGGGCCTGATCAACGGCTCGATCGACGCGGTGCTGCGGATCCGCGATACCGGGGCCGGCCGACCGCGGCTCGTGATCGCCGATTACAAGACCAACAAGCTGCATCGGGCCGATGCGGCCCGGCCAGCCGAGGCCTACGCGCACGAGGGGCTCGTGGCCGCGATGGCCGAGCACCACTATCCGCTGCAGGCGGCGGTCTACGGAACGGCGGTCTATCGGATGCTCCGCTGGCGGCTCCGGGAAGCCGATCCGGCGGACTGCATCGCCGGCGTCGTCTACGCGTTCATCCGCGGCACGCGCGGCGCGGATGGCCCCGTCGATGCGGCCGGCCGCCGCCACGGCATGTTCGTCTGGCAGCCGCCACCGGCCCTGTGGCCCCGCTTGAGCCGCCTGTTCGCCGGAGACCGCCCATGACCGCACCCGCGCCAGCGGACTCGAGGCCGCTCTCCCTCGACGACTATTGCACCGCCGGCGTGATCGCTCCGTCAGACGTGGCAGCCGCCCGGATGCTCGTGGGCATCGCCCGCCAAGGCGGTGGGCCGGTGGAGCCGTCGCTGCTGGCTTGGCTGGGCATGTGCCTGGCGCTCCGCACCCCGCGCGACGGACACACCTGCGTGCACCTCGGGCAGATCGCCGACTGGGCCGGCGGCATCGACCAGGACTCCGCCGCCCTGCCCTGGCCCACGGAGCCGCGGCCGTGGATCGAGGCGTTGCAGGCGATTCCCGCCCTCGTCGGCGCACCGGGCGCGGCGCGACCGTTCATCCTCGACGGGGCTGACGCAGCCGGAGGCCGCGACGCCCGCCTCTATCTCGGCCAGGCGTTCTCCACGGAGGAGGCGATCGCCGCGGCCCTGCTCCGCGACGAATCGCGGCACGTCAGCATCCTGCTCGGCGGGCCCGGGTCGGGCAAGACGTTCACGCTCGCCAAGGATCTGATCGAACTCTGCGAACGGTCGTCGACCCCGCCGCGGATCGCGCTGGCCGCCCCGACCGGCAAGGCCGCGGCGCGGATGACGAAGGCGCTGGAGGATCGCTGCCTCAAGGCGCAGGCGTCGGCCGCGGTCATCAAGGCCGTGCGGGCCGCCCCGGCCACCACGATCCATCGGCTGCTCAAGTACAACCCCGACCGGGCCCCGCAGTTCGGCTTCGGGCCTGCCAATCCGCTCGACTACGACCTTGTGGTGATCGACGAGGTGTCGATGGTGTCAAGCGCGCTCCTCCAGGCGTTGCTCGCGGCGCTCGGCCCCGCGACCGACATCCGCCTCGTCGGCGATCCCGATCAGCTCGCAAGCGTCGAGGCGGGCTCGGTCCTCGCCGACATCGCCCGGGCCTGCCGCGACCAGGGCACGCCGCTCGCGCAGCGGCTCACGGAGCTCGGGGGGCAGCACCGCTACGACGCGAACTCCGCCATCGCCCGCCTGGCACGGGCGATCCGCACCGGCGACGCAGGCGGCGGGCTGGCCGCGCTGGCCGCCGGCACGGACGACGTGCGCTGGATCAAGCCCGGCGATGCCGCCGGTCTGGCCGAGATCACGGCGGTCGTCCGCGGCCATGCCCGGCGGCTCCGCGAGCTGGCCCGCGACGAGTCGGGCAGTGCCGAGGAGCGGGCGCAGCGGGTGCTCGGCGCCCAGGCGGAATTGCAGGTGCTCTGCGCGCGGCGGGGCGGGCCGGCGGGTGTGTCGGGCTGGAACCAGCGGGTCGAGCGCGGCCTCGGCCTCGGCCCCGCCGCCGGCTGGTACTCGGGGCGGCCGGTCATGGTCACGAAAAACAATCCCGAGCTCGGACTCTTCAACGGCGACGTGGGGGTCGTCGTGCCGGCCGGGGAGTCCGGCGCGGCGCCGCCGACCGGCCGCCGCAAAGACGCCGTGTTCGCCCTCGGCGACGAGGTGATCCGCGTCCCGGTGACGCGGCTCGAGGAGGTGGCCACGGTCCACGCCCTCACGATCCATCGCAGCCAGGGATCCGAATACGGGCACGCGATCGTCGTGCTCCCGGAGGCTCGCAGCCCCCTGCTGACGCGCGAACTGCTCTATACGGGGATCACGCGGGCTGCGAAGCAGGTGACGGTGATCGGCGCGGAGGACGTGATCCGGAAGGCGATCGAGCGGCCGATTCGCCGGGCCACGGGCCTGGCCGCGCGGCTCGCGGGCCGGCCGCCATACCCTACAACTGACGGCTGACCACCACCCCCGACCTCCGCATGACCACCTTCATCCACACCGCCGACTGGCAGCTGGGCAAGCCGTTCGCGGGCATTCGCGACGTCGCCAAGCGGTCGCTCGTGCAGCAGGAGCGGATCGAGGCCATCCGCCGCATCCGCGCCGCCGTCGTGGAACGGCGGGCGGCGTTCGTGCTCGTGGCCGGCGACCTGTTCGACTCCCCCACACCGACCCGCACGGTGGTCGCCCAGGCCCTCGGCGTGATCGGCGAGATGCCCGTGCCGGTCTACGCCATCCCCGGCAACCACGATCACGGCGGCCACGGCAGCCTGTGGGAGCAGCCGTTCTTCGTCACGGAGCACCGCACCCGCGCCCCGAACCTCCACGTGCTCCTCGAACGCCGTCCGGTCGTCCGCAACGACGCGGTGATCCTGCCCTGCCCGCTGTTCCGGCGGCAGGAGTCCGCCGACCCCACGGCCTGGATCCGCGACCTCGACTGCACCGCGCTCGGCGCCGCGCCACGGATCGTGCTCGCCCACGGCGGCACCGGGACCTTCGGCGGCCAGGCCGACGGCGAGGACATCACCGGCCCCGCCAACGTCTTGGACCTCGACGCCCTGCCGATGGCCGAGATCGACTACGTGGCCCTCGGCGACTGGCACGGCTTCCTGCAGGCGGGTCCGAAGGCATGGTACGCCGGCGCCCACGAAACCGACCGCTTTCCCAAGGCGGGCCAGCGTCCCGGCCACGTCGCCTGCGTGACCGCGACGCGGGCCGGCCCACCCGCCGTCGAACCGCTCCCCACCGGCCGCCTCGCCTGGCTTGGCACGGCGCTCGATCTTGGGGAAGACGGTCCGGCCCGGCTCGAGGAGACGCTCGCCACGGTCACCCGCGGGGCGGGCTTCGACCGTGCGCTGGTGGACCTCGGGCTCACCGGATGCGTGTCGCTGGCGGCGCGACGCGAACTCGAGCGGATCCTCGAGTCCTGGTCGCATCGCCTGCTCCGCCTCGACGTCCGCGACGAGACCACGCTCGCGCCGGCGCCCGAAGAGATCCGCGACCTGGCCGACCGCGCCGACGACCCGATCATCGCCCGCGTGGCCGGGGAACTCCTGCGGCGGATCGCGGCCGGCGGCCCCGATGCCGACGACGCCCGGGAGGCGGTGAACCTGCTGCACGGTCTGTGCGCGGGGCCCGGGGAGGCGGCGCGATGAGGCTCCTGTCTGTCACCCTGCGCAACTACCGGATCCACCGCGAGTTGACCATCGACCTCGACCGACCGCTGACGGTCATCGGCGGGCCGAACGAGACGGGCAAAACCACGATCGTCGAGGCCATTCACCGCGCCTTGTTCCTGCGCAGCCGGGCCTCGGGGGCGGTGCTGGACTCGATGCGGTCGCACTTCCACGCCGGGCACCCTGCGGTGGAGCTGACCTTCGAGTGCGGCGGCGGGCGGTGGACGGTCACGAAGCAGTTCACCGGCACCAACACGGCCCCCACCACGCTCGCTCGCGCCGGCGGCGGCACGCTGCGCAGCGACGAGGCGGAGCGGCAGCTCAAGGAGCTCGTCGCCGCGGAGGCGATCGGCGGCCGCAACGTCGAGGAGCGGCTGCGAATGCAATGGGCCCACCTCTGGGTGTGGCAGGGGGCCGCGGCCGACGATCCGTTAGCCGGCGACGCCCTGCGCGAACCCCTCGATCGGCTCCGCGAGCGGCTCGGCAGCCTGGAGGAGGGGAGCGTGACGGAATCGCGACTCGACGCCGCGGTCGCCCGCGCGGTCGCCGATGCGCACGCCGCCCGCACCCGCGAGGACGGCACGCCGCGGGTCGACTCGCCGCTCGGCCGGGCCGCGGCGGCACTCGAGGCGGCGCGCGTACGAGTCCGCGCGGCGCAGGCCGCGATCGCCACGCTCGAGGCCGCCGTCGCGACCGTCGAACGAGCCGACACCGCCATCGTCGAGAGCGAGCGGAGCCTCGCCGCGCGGCGGGCCGAGCAGGAGACCAACGAGCGGCTCCTGCGCGAGGCCCAGGCCCTGCAGGTGCTCCAGGCCGAGCAGCAGGCCGCCGCGCACGACACGGCCGCCCGGCTCGCCTCACTCGCCGAGGGCGATCGACAGATCCGCGACTGTGCAGCCCGCGTCGCCGACATCGAGGCCCGGAGGGCACCGGCAGCGGAGCGGCACGCCGCCGCGCTGGTGGCCGAACGCGACAGCACGACCCGCTGTACCACCGCCCGCGACACGGCCCGCGCCCGCCAGCAGGAGCAGGCCGAGGTGGCCGAGCTCGCCGAGCTCTACCGCCAGGCCGAGCATCTCGAGCAGCGCCGCGCGGAACGGACCGGCCTCGCCGGCCGCTGTGGCAGGATCGCGCGGCTGCGGGCGGAGGCGGCTGAACTGCAGGCCCGGCTCGACGCCCTGCCGCCGGTCTCGGCGGCCGACCTCGCCGCCCTCACGGCGGGCGAACGCGGCCGTGACGCGGCCCAGGCCACGCTCGACGCAATCGCGACCCGCATCGAAGTCGTGGCCGCCGCCGCGGTGGTGCGGCTCGGAGACCACGAGCTCACGGTTGGCCGGCCCGAGACGATCACCGCCGACACGACGCTCGAGGTCGCCGGGGCCCGGCTGGTCATCACGCCCGGCGGCGGCACGTCGCTTGCCGAGGCCACGCGGCTGCGCGATGCAGCCGTGGCCGCCCTCGCCGACCGGCTGCGCGGCATGGCGGTGGCCGACGCCGACGAGGCACGACGCATCCAGCCCCTGCGGCAAACTCTCGAGGCAGGGCTCGCTGCCAAGCAGGCCGCGATCGCGGATCTCGGCGACACGCAGGCCGACCGGGATCTGGCCGCCCTCGACGCGGAGATCGGCGGCCTGGAAGCGATGCTGACGGGTCAGGCGCGGACCGGCTTCGTGCGGCCGGCGGATCTCGACGCGGCGGTCGCGGCCCGGCAGGCGATCACGGCGCGGCTCCGCGAGCTGGCGGCCACACTGGCGACGGCCGATGCCGAGCAGCAGGCGGCGGAGCAGCTCGCGGCCGAGGCGCACGGCCAACGCGAAACGGCCGCCGACGCCGTGGCCGTCATCGACCGCGATCTGCGCGACGCACGGGTGCGGCTGGAGGTGCTCGTCGAGGAGCACGGCGACCGCCGGGACGACGCACTGACGGCCGCGACCCGCGCCCGCGACGAGGCCGACGCGCGGCTGATGGAAACGCGGGCCGCCCTCGCCCGACTCCAGCCCGACCTGCTCCGGGAAACCTCGGGGCGGCTTGTGCGGGCGATCGAGAACCTGCTGTCGGCGGTGCAAACCGCCCGGGCCGAACGGACGATCGCCCTGGAGCGGCTCCGCAGCGAGGGCACGCTCGACCCGCGCGAGGATCTCGCCACGGCGATCGCAGCCGAACGGAACGCCGCCGCGACGCAGCGGCACGCCGACCGCGAGGCCCGCGCCCACGCCCTGCTCGCCCGGCTGTTTGCCGAAAAGAAAGCGGAAATCGAAGCCCGTTTCGTCGCCCCTTTGGCCGACCGCGTCGCCGGCTACCTGCGCTGCCTGTTCGGCGCCGAAACCAGCGTCACCGTCGGCTACGAGGCCGACGCCTTCACGACGCTGGAGCTGTCGCGTCCGGACTTCGGCGGCGTGCGCCTGCCGTTCAAACGGCTCAGCGGCGGCGCGCGGGAGCAGGTAGGAGTGGCGTTTCGCCTGGCGATGGCGGAGATCCTCGCCGGCGAGCACGGCGGCTGCCTGCCGATCGTGCTCGACGACGCGTTCGTCAACTCGGATCCCGGCCGCGTCGCCGCCATCCAGGCGATGCTCGACCGGGCCGCCGGCCGGGGCCTGCAGGTGATCGTGCTGTCGTGCAACCACCGCGAATATGACGCCCTCGGCGCCGTCGCCATCGAACTGACGCGACCGACCGTGTCGGGCTTGGCACCGGTGTCGGCGGCGGAACCGCCGCCGGCAGATGCCGATCGCGATCCGGGCTGAACGCCCTGCGGCAGCCAACCGCGCTGCGAAGCCGCACAGGCAAACCGGCGGCGCAGCGGAAAAACCGCCGAGTGGACGCCCCTCGAACCCGAGGGTATACGCGAAAAAGCGGTCATTTTCCGGCTGGCCTCGCCGGGCCGCGGCCGCCACAATCCCCCGCCCACTTCACCCCCCGCAGCCGACTCGCCATGTCCGCCACCTCGTCCGCCGCCCTCGGCATCTCCGCGATCGCGGTTCACCAGCCCACCTGGGAGCTGGAGAACGGCTGGTTCGGCGACACGATGCCACGGAAGTTCGCCCATCACACCGGCATCGAGGCCCGCGGCATCTCGCGTGACGACGAGGTGATGATGGGCCTGCAGGCGATCCGCCGCATCCAGCGGGAGACGAGCTGCGACCTGGCCGCCTGCCGCGGCCTGATCTTCGTCTCCCCGTCGCTGATCCCCCCGTCGATTGCGCAGCGCTACCTCGATCCCGACCAGGCGGCGGTCGAGCGGCCGGGCCGCGCCGCGCGGCAGCTGGCCCGTGCCTTCGGCATGCATCGCTGCCGCACGATCGGCCTCAACTGGTTCTGCTGCGGCTACAGCCGCGCCCTGGCGGTGATCCAGTCCCGCGTGGCCCCGCGGCTGCCGCTGGCCCGCGACGAGTTCCTGCTCGTGGTCGTCGCCACCCGCATCAGCCGCATCACCGACTACGCCTGCGGACAGACCGCGGGCCTGTTCGGCGACATGGCCTCCGCCACCTTGATCGCGCCGCTGGCCAGCCGCCGGCATCCGGTGCATTTCGAGCTCGTGCATGCCCACGCCGAGCGGCAGCCCATCGAGCGGCCGGCGTTCGACTTTCACGTCCGTCCCGCGGTGCCCGTCCCCGCGCCGGACGGCGGCCGCGACGTGGCCGTCGAGCGGCTCGTGTATGCACTCGACGGCATGGCGATCGCCGAGACGGCCCCGCGGGCCATGTCGGCGGCCGTCGGCCGGGCGCTGGCCGCGTGCGGGCTGGCCGGTGGCGACGTGAGCCACGTCGTGCCGCACCAGGCCGGCACGGGGATCGTGCGGTTCACGGGCATGAAGCTCGAGGAGCAGGGGATCACCGCCGAGGTCGTCAACGGCCTCGTGCGCCGCACCGGCAACGTCAGCGCCTGCTCGGTGCCCCACGCGCTGCACGAAACCTGGGGGCGGCTGCGCGGGCTCGTCGCCTGTCCCACGGCCGCGGTCGGCAGCCCCGGCCGGCCGGAAGTTCTCCAGGGCTGTGTGCTCCTGCGATCGACTGCCCACCACGATCGGCGGGCGTTCGTCGCGGCCTGACGCCGGCGGCCTGCCGGGCGGATGTGTCCGCCGGCACAACAGCGGGGAAAATGCCCGGTTTTGCCGGTGGTGGCTTGCCGCCGCCCGCGGTCGGCACGAGGGTTCGGCGTGCCGGGAAGGCCGCAGGCAGACGCGGGTGGGCGGGATTCGTTCCCGCCGCGCCCGAGCCGGTCCGCGGCGGCTCACGGCGACATGATCGGAAGACGAGTTGCTGGCCGCTCCGTGAACGAGCGCCGGCGCAGCGTAGGCCGACGCGATCCGACGTTCCCCACGCCGGGTCACGACGACTGTCGTTGCGCCGCAGGGCCCCGCGGTGCGTGTCATGTGCAGCGGATGCCGCGAACACCCGTTTCGCGGAGGTCTTCCCATGTTTCTTCCCACCCCCGGCCTGCGGTCCGCAGGCCTCGCGGCCCTCGCCGCGCTGTGCACTCTGCCCGTCAACGCCACGCCGCTGACGATGTCGGGATCCCTGACGGTGCAGGCCAGCGGCACGTCAGCCGCCGGCAATCCCGTCTCCTTCATGGCGACATTCACGACCTCCGGGAGCACGCTCGCGCTCACGCTGGTCAACACGTCCCTGGTGCCGACGACGGCCTCGGCCGACGTCCTGAGCAGTTTTTATTTCGACGTCCTGCAGGATGGCGTGCGGCCGACGACGCTCACGTATGCGGCGGCCGCCGGGCAGGTCTACGAGGTCCGCCGCAACGCGCCGGACAGTTACGTGCCCGGCAGCCTGCCGGGCGGTGCCACGGACCTCCGGGCGCTCACCAAGGACGCCGGCACCTGGCAGTTTCGGACGATGAACCCGGGCTTCGAGCCGGGGCTCGGCTTCGGAATCGGCACGGTGGGCAACTCCACCCTCAGCCCCAACAACTTCGACCCCAAGTTCGTCGATCAGGCCGACTACACGATCTACTCGACGGGCACGCGCAGCGACATCAACCCCGTGGGCAACCTCGTCGATCGCCTGCTGGTCCGGGGCACTGCCAGTTTCCAGTTCAACGGACTCGACCCGTGCCGCCCCGTCGAGATCGTCGACCGGTTCGTCTTCGGCCTGGGCACGTCGCCCGACTCGATCATCGTCACCGTGCCCGAGCCGAAGGGGCTGGCCTTCGTCATGCCGGGCCTGCTGGCCGCGGTGCTCGCGCGGCTGATCCGCCGGCGGCCGACTGCCGGAGCCTGCCCTCGCTCCGGCGCCCCGCCGGCGTCATAGTGGAGGGCATGGAGCCCTCCCCTTCCCGTGCCCTCCGCCTGCGACGCAGTTTCGCGCTCGTCTGCCCGCACTGCGGCGGCGGCCGCCTGTTCGCGGGCTGGTTCCGCATGCACCCGGCCTGCCCGCGGTGCGGGCTGCCGTTCACCCGGGAGCCCGGCTTCTATCTCGGCTCGATCTACATCAATTACGGCGTCACCGTGCTGGTCACGCTCGCGGTTTACGCCGCGATCGTCCTCGGCCTCGGCGGTGCGCACGAGACGGCGCTGGCGACCTGCCTGGTGGTGGCGGTGGTGCTGCCGGTGCTCTTCTTTCGGCATGCCCGCAGCCTGCTGCTGGCGCTCGACAGCGCCGTCAACCGCCACCAGGGACGGCACGAGGCCGCCGATCTGGCGGCATTGA
The DNA here is from genome assembly GCA_964545915.1 of uncultured Candidatus Kuenenia sp. Classification (GTDB taxonomy): domain Bacteria; phylum Planctomycetota; class Planctomycetia; order Pirellulales; family UBA1268; genus QWPN01. The sequence goes on from CAZJHQ010000001.1 coordinate 145,444, forward strand.
CCAGCGACGACGCCAGTGCCGGCTGCCTGATGGGCGCGGCGCTGGCGGCCATCCTGCTCTTCGGCCTGGGCATGGCGGCGGTGACGGTCTACTTCTCCCGCGCCGACACTCCAAACCGGGATGACCCGGCCACCTCCGACGAAGTGGACTTGTCCCGCCACACGGCCGACGGGCGGCGGTTCACCACGTGAACAGCCGGCGAGACGCCGGTCACTTGGCGATGAGCGGATTGCGGGTCTTCAATTCGGGAAAGAGGGAGAAATCACGGTCAGCGGTCCAGAGCTCGGCGACTCCGTGGTTCAGGCAGATGGCCGCGATGCGAGCGTCATGTACCTTCCCTCCCACGAGCCTGGCGCGTACGCACAAGCGTTCCAGCTTGTCGAGATAGCCAGGCCCCTCGTGGAGCAGATGCAAACCCGGCGAGTTCTGCCAGGCCTTGATCGATTCGAAAGCGGTCGCCTGCGGAGTGGGTGGAGCGTAGATCCGCGGATGGGTGACGATGGCGAGAAACTCGTGCAGGGAACTCCAGGCGATGGCCCAGGAGTTTCCGCTGTTGGCGAGATCGACGAGACACGACTTGGCTACGGCATGCCACTCGCTGTCTTCGCGGTGAGCGTAGACGAGCAGATTGGTGTCGATCGCGATCATGACTCCGCGGTTCCATAGATCGCGTCGCGGATCGCGTCCCAGCCTTTCCCGCGGAATGCAGGCTGCAGCCCTTTTCCCGGGAAAGTCACGGGCTTGATCGACTTTTGCTTCGACAACGCCTTGCGGCCGAGCACCTCGCGCAGGCCCTCTTCAATCAGGCTGCGCAACGTGGTCTGGGAAGCCTCGGCTTCCCGTTTCGCACGGAGGAGAAGGTCGTCAGCAATATCTACGGTTGTCTTCATATGGGTAACCATATTCAAAGGCTATCGCTCGATCAAGGTGCGGAGCCGCGGTGCTTGCATGGCGGCGGTGACGGTCTCCTCCTCCCGCGCAGACACTCCAAACCGCGATGACCCGGCCACCGGCGAGGAAGTGGGCTTGTCCCGCCGCACGACCGGCGGGCGGCGGTTCACCACGTGAACAGCCGGATCTTGTTGCCGTCGGGATCGGTGACGACCAGTTCGCGGAAGCCCTCGGGGTGGGCCGTGGCCGTCGCGGCCGTCCCGGTGGCCGCGAGCCGCCGACCGACCGCCTCCAGATCGGCCACTTCGAAACCCAGGCTCCAGCGGCCGCTCGCCGGGGCGGTCTCGGAGCGGGCGAGAATCGCCAGCCGGGTGGCGCCGGCCTCGAGCAGCGCATAGCCGTCATCCACCACGCGGACGAGCACTCGCAGGCCGAGCACGCTGCGATACCACTCGACCAGCTCCTCCCAGCGGGTGGTGCGCAGTTCGACGCAAAACAGCGTGGGATGGTCGTGGGGGGCGGCGGTCACGCCCGACTTTGTAGCAGACCTTCTCCAAACCGGCCCGGGAACCGACAATCGCGGTCCCCGCGGCGGGAGCCACTCGGCGCCCCGGCGGCGGCCAACCTGTGGAACCCACGTTTCATGCCAGACACGCCCCCTCCCGTCCACGACGCCCCCAAGGGCACCGGCGCCGCCCTGGAAAAGGCCCGCCGCGACAAGCTCGACAAGCTCGCCGCCCTCGGCATCGACCCCTGGGGCGGACGGCTCGACGACGTGACGCCGATCGCCACCGCGCGGTCCCAGGGTGAGGCGGTCGCCAAGGACAGCGACGCGGGGCCCACCGTGCGCGTCGCCGGGCGGATCATGCTCCAGCGGAGTGCCGGCAGCCTCGTGTTTCTCGACCTCCATGACCGCACCGGTCGGATCCAGATCATGCTCGGCAAGAAGCAGGTCGGGCCCGATGCCTGGAAGATCGTCGACTGCCTCGACCTCGGCGACCTCGTCGGCATCGACGGCCGCCTCGGCTGGTCGAAGACCGGCGAGCTGACGGTCTTCGCCGCGGGGCTCACTTTCCTCGCCAAGTCACTGGAAACGCCCCCCGACAAGTACCACGGCCTCGTGGACTCCGATCTGCGGCAGCGGATGCGCTACCTCGACCTGATCCACGGCGAGGGCGTCCGCGATCGGTTCGTGGCCCGCAGCCGGATCGTGGAGGCCGTGCGGCGCACGCTCGCCGACCGCGGCTATCTGGAGGTCGAGGGGCCCACGCTCCAGGAGACCGCCGGCGGCGCCGCGGCCCGCCCCTTCAAGACCCACCACAACGCCCTCGACATGCCGCTGGTGCTCCGCATCGCGCTGGAGTTGCACCTCAAGCGGCTCCTGGTCGGCGGCCTGGAGCGGGTCTTCGAGCTCGGCCGCGTGTATCGCAACGAGGGCGTCAGCCCGCGGCACAATCCCGAGTTCACCATGCTCGAGGCCTACGAGGCCTACGGCGATTACGGCACGATGATGGACCTCACCGAGGCGATCCTCGTCGCCGCGGCGCGGGCGGCCGGCACACCCGAGCGGTTCGAGTGGATGGGCCACAACGTGAACCTCGCCCCGCCGTTCCGCCGGGCGAAGTACGACGACCTGCTCCGCGAGACGACCGGCTGCGATCCGACCGATCCGGCGAGCGTGGCCGCCGTCGCCGCCGGGCACGGCATCGAGACGGCGGGCCGTCATCCCGACGTCGTGAAGAGCGACCTCTTCGAGGCCACGGTGGAGAAGACGCTCTCCGGCCCGGTGTTCGTCATCGACTACCCCGCGGCCGTCTGCCCGCTCACCAAGCGGAAGGCCGGCCAGCCGCACGTGGCCGAGCGGTTCGAGCTCTACGTGGCCGGCATGGAGCTGGCCAACGCCTACACCGAGCTCAACGATCCCGACCTCCAGGAGGAGCTGTTCCGCACGCAGCTGGCCGGCCTGCCGGCGGACGAGTCGATGGCCCGCATGGACACCGACTTCATCAAGGCCCTCCGCCACGGCATGCCGCCGGCCGGCGGCCTGGGGATCGGCATCGACCGCCTGGTGATGTTCCTCACCGCCGCGCCGAGCATCCGCGACGTGATCCTGTTCCCCATCCACCGCCCGCGAGCGGGCGGATAGCGGACCGGTGAAACGCGCGGGAAATCTGGGACGGGAGTGACTTTCGCTCAAGCAGGGCGGTCGGCTTCGTAAGTCACTATCAGCTCGTCGAGCTCGCGGGCGGCGGGTTCTTCCAGCATCTGGCCGCTCCAATGGCGGAGATAGGGTATGTCGAGCCGGCCCTTCTGGATGTGCAGGATGCCCTTGATGTCGAGCAGGTCCTTCTGGCGGTGAAACGCCATCTTCAAAAGGATCAGGTCTTCCGCGGTCGTCACGCGGATGGCATGGCCATGAAAGGGCCGCTCAACGGCCCGCTTCAGGATCGAGTGCTGCAGCGGTACGACCGGGACAAACAGTTCAACGCTCGTCGCCCTGCATGCCAGCGTCATGTATTTGTCGTCACGCACCTGCTGGAGCAGGGCTGCGACGGTCACGCCCTGCGGGTCTGGAGGCCGGTCGATCACGAAGCCCGTGGCGTTCAAGGCATCGGCCAGCCGCTGGTAGCCGACAGCGGGGACGGCGACCAGGCAATCGGCGTCTTGTGTGGTGCGGGGCACGCCCCAAAAACTCGCGGCAACGGCACCGCCGATGGCGTAGGGCACGTCCAGCCGCTCAAACACGCCCGCCAGCCGCAGCACGACGTCGGCCAGCGGTGGCAGGTCAGAGGGCTGCATCGTCGTGCGGCCAGGCGGAGCGGCGGAGGTTTTTCCACCAGGGAGTCGGCCGGGGATCGACGAGCCGCGATGCCTCACGACGACGACGACGCTCCTCGGGCGGAAGGTGGGCGAGGATCGCCTCCATGCTTCGTTCGAGATCTACGAAAACCGCCGCCCGCTCCTCGGGGGTCATGCCGATGACATGCCGTGCATCGGCAGCGATCGAATCACGCTCGCTGCGTCGAGGATAGGGCAGCAGGTTCATGAGGAGAACTCCGAAACTTCTCTTATTTTATACCTTGCGCAAATCGGGGACGGCAGCACTCCTGGTCGGCACGAGGGTTGCAGTCTCTCCCTCTCCCTCTGGGAGCGGGCCGGCCTGCGGCCCCCCGCCAGTCGATGCCGCCGATGGTGCTCCGAGAGAAGCTCGCAGTTTCGGGCTTTCGGGCGGGCGGGCGGGCTGCTACCCTCCCCGCCCCCTCGGCGCTCCCCGCATGTACAAGCTCCTCCTCTGCTGGCGGTATCTCCGCACCCGCTGGATCGCGCTGGCGAGCGTCGTCAGCGTGACGCTCGGCGTGGCCACGATGATCGTGGTCAACGCCGTGATGTCGGGCTTCTCTCATGAGATGCAGACGCGGATCCACGGGATCCTCTCCGACATCGTGTTCGAGAGCCACTCGCTCTCCGGCTTCCAGGACCCGCAGTGGCACATGGAGGAGATCCGCCGCGCCGGCGGGGACGCGATCGCGGGCATGACGCCGACCGTGGCGGTGCCGGCGATGCTCAACTTCCAGGTCCGCGGCCAGTGGATCACCCGGCAGATCATGTTCATCGGCATCGACGAGGCGACCCATGCCAGCGTGAGCGACTTCGGCCGCTACCTCCAGCATCCTGCCAATCGTGCCCAGTTGTCGTTCGACCTCCGCGATGGCGGCTATGACACCATCGACAGCCAGGCCGATGCGGCAACGGAGCCGACGCGTCCGGCCCTCGAGGGCGCCGGCTGGCCCCACCGCCGGATGCGGGTCGAGCGGGACCGGCTGTATCGCGAGCGGACCCGCGCCGAGGCGGGACCGGTGCGACCGGTGGACCAGCAGGTCGACGCGGTCCTCGCGGCGACCGACGAGTCGGCCGACGCTGCACCGGCGGCAGAAGCCGGTGCCGACCGGGCCGCCAATCCTTTCCAGGCGGCTCGGCCCCAGGCCGGCACGGCGATGGACCCGGCCACGGAGCAATTCACCGGCATCGTGCCGGGCATCGGCCTGGCCAGCTTTCGCGACTCCACTGGCGTCGACCGGTTCCTCGTGCTCCCCGGCGACGACGTGAAGGTCACCTTCCCCACCGCGGGCACCCCGCCCAAGGCGGCGACCGACACCTTCACGATCGTCGACTTCTACGAGAGCAAGATGAGCGAGTACGACTCGAACTTCGTGTTCGTGCCGATCGCGGCCCTGCAGCGGATGCGGGGCATGGTCGATCCGCAGTCGGGCCTTACGAGCGTCAACTCGATCCAGATCAAGCTCGCCCCCGGCGCCGATCTCGACGCGGTCCGCAACACGCTGCGAAAGGCCTTTCCCGCCGACCTGTATGCCGTCTCCACCTGGCGCGACAAGCAGGGGCCGCTGCTGGCTGCCGTCGACATGGAGATGTCGGTGCTCAACATCCTGCTGTTTTTGATCATCGCGGTGGCCGGCTTCGGCATCCTGGCGATCTTCTTCATGATCGTCGTGGAGAAGACCCGCGACATCGGTATCCTCAAGTCACTTGGCGCCGGCTCCACCGGCATCGCCGGCATCTTCCTCGGCTACGGCCTGGCGCTCGGCCTCGTCGGCGCGGGGGCCGGGCTGGCGCTCGGCCTGGCGATCGTCACGAACCTCAACCGCATCCGGGCCGGCGTGGAGTGGCTCTCGGGGGCCCGCGTCTTCGACCCGTCCATCTACTACTTCCACCGCATTCCGACCATCGTGGACGTCGGCACGATCGCCTGGATCATCGCCGGCGCCGTGGCGATCGCCGTGGCCTCGAGCGTGCTCCCTGCCCTGCGGGCCGCCCGCCTGCATCCCGTGGAGGCGCTGCGGCATGACTGACCACACGCCTCCCGTGCTCGAGGTCCGCGACCTGCGGAAGACCTACCGCTCCGGCGACGCCACGCTGGAGATCCTGCGCGGCGTCGACTTTCATCTGGAGCCGGGCGGCTTCGTGTCGATCGTCGGCCAGAGCGGCTCCGGGAAGAGCACGCTCTTGCATCTCATGGGGCTGCTCGACGCGCCGGATGCCGGCGCTGTGCTGCTCGACGGCGCACGGATCGACGGCCTGCCGGCGGGCCGGCGCGACCGCCTGCGGAACACGGCCATCGGCATGGTGTTCCAGGCCTACCATCTGCTTCCCGAGCTCGACGCGCTCGAGAACGTCATGGCGCCGCTGCTCGTGCGGCACGGGGCGCTGGAGTGGCTGCGGGTGCGCCGGGCGGCCCGCGACCGGGCCCGCGACCTGCTCGACCGCTTCGGCCTCGGCGGCCGGCTGCGGCACAAGCCGCGGCAGCTCTCCGGCGGCGAGATGCAGCGGGTGGCGATCGCCCGGGCCCTGGTCGCCGGGCCGCGAGTGCTCCTGGCCGACGAGCCGACCGGCAACCTCGATCAGGCCACCGGGGCCGGGATCCTCGACACGCTCTGCGAGTTGAACCGCGCCGCAGGCCTTTCTATAGTTCTCGTCACGCACGACGCGGCCATCGCCGGGCGGGCCGACCGCATCGTGCGGCTGGCGGCAGGACGCGTCGAGGCTGCCCCTGCGTCGGCCTGCCGCTTGGCCGGCTGAACGTTTTTTCGCCGCATCGCCGGCCGCCAGGAAGGGTCCATGCCCCGCATCATCTTCATGAACGACCGGCTCGTCCCCGAGGACGAGGCCCGCGTGAGCGTCTTCGACCACGGCCTGCTCTACGGCGACGGCGTGTTCGAGGGGCTGCGCAGTTATTCCGGCCGCGTGTTCCGCCTCGACGCCCACCTCGATCGGCTCTATGACAGCGCCCGGGCGATCTGCCTGGAAATCCCCATGCCCAAGGAGGCGGTGGCCAAGGCCGTCGTGGACACGCTCGCAGCCAACAAGCTGGCCGACGGCTACGTGCGGCTCGTGGTCACCCGCGGCGCGGGCTCGCTCGGTCTCGACCCCAACCGCACCAAGAACCCGCAGGTGATCGTGATCGCCGATACGATCGCCCTCTACCCGCGCGAGCACTACGAGAAGGGGCTGCGGATCGTGACCGCCGCCACGCAGCGGACGCAGTCGGCCGCCCTCTCGCCGCGGATCAAGTCGCTCAACTACCTCAACAACATCATGGCCAAGCTCGAGGGCCTGCAGGCCGGCTGCGTCGAGGCGCTGATGCTCAACCACAAGGGCGAGGTGGCCGAGTGCACGGGCGACAACGTGTTCGTCGTCCGCGGCGGAAAACTCCTCACGCCCCCCCCCGACGCCGGCATCCTCGAGGGGATCACCCGCGGCGCCGTGATGGAGCTCGCCCACGCCGCCGGCATCGACTGCCGCGAGGTGACGCTCGTGCGGCACGACCTCTACACCGCCGACGAGTGCTTCCTCACGGGCACCGCGGCCGAAGTCATTCCCGTGGTGGAGATCGACGGCCGCAAGATCGGCGCCGGCGTCCCGGGAGCGGTCACGGCCCGCCTGACCCGCGACTTCCACGCCCTCGTGCGGGCGTAGGTGGCAAGCGGCTACTCGTCGCCGATGGCGTCGTATCGTGACACGTAGCCCGGCTCGCGGGCCCGCACCAGTTCGGCCTCATACTCCGCCACCACCCGCCTCTGGATCAGTTCGCGGCAGGCGGCGTTGATCGGGTGGGCGATATCGGCGTACAGCCGCAGCCGGCCGTCGTCGTCGCGGGGCAGGCTGCCGCCGCCGAGTTTGGCGCCGCACTGGTTGCAGTAGCCGGCCCGCAGCGGGTTCTTGAAGCCGCAGCCGTGGCAGTGGCTGCACAGCTTGCGGCTGGGCATGGCGACGAAGGGGCCGCTGGGGCCGCCGATGATCTTCAAATCGCGGACCACGAACGCCGCGTCGATCGTGATCGAGCAAAACGCCAGCAGCCGTTCCGCGGCGTTGCCCACCAGTTTCACCCTGACCTCGGTGATCAGCATGCCTGCCCCCCCTGGAACGCCCGGGACTCCACCCCAGCCCGACGCGCCCCCAAGCGAACCTAAAACCAAACCTACCCAACCACGGCTCGTGACTCCAGTGACCGGTCTTCCGCCGGGAGCGCATCCCGACAGGCGGCCGCCCCAGGAAGGGCGAGTCGCACGGCGAACACGCCCGGCCACGCGGCCCGGCCGGCAGACCGCTCAGCGGCGAGACGGGCCGCGATGCCCCGGGCCTCCGCCGCCGTGCGACACACCGCGAAGCATGCGCTTCCGCTGCCCGTCAGCCGCGGAGCGACCGCCCCGGCGCGGGCCAGCGCCGTGAGCAGCCGATCCACGTCGCCGCACAGGCGGCGGGCCGGAGCCTCGAGCGCGTTGTGCATCAGCGGCGTCGCAGCGGGCAGGCCGCCGGCGGCGAGCGCCGTGGCCAGCCGCTCCGCTTCACCGCGCCGCGCGGCGTCGGGCGTGCAGGCGGCATAGACGGCGGCGGTCGAGAGCCCGGTCGCCGGGCAGGCGATCACCGCAGCCAGCGGCGGCACACCCGCGACCGGCGTCACGCACTCGCCCCGACCGCGGACCACCGCCGCGGCGGCCGTGAAGAACCAGGGCACGTCGCTGCCGATGCCGGCGCCCAAGGCCGCGAGGTCGTCCCGTGACCAGTCGATTTCCCAGGCCCGCGCGGCGGCCAGGAGCACCGCCGCCGCATCGCTCGAGCCGCCACCCAGGCCGGCGCCCGAGGGAATCTCCTTGACGAGCTCGATGTCGAGGCCGGCGGTCACGCCCGCCCGATCCCGCAGCGCCCGCGCCGCCCGGACCACGAGATTCGAGTCGTCCACCGGCACGTCCCGGGCCAGGGCCCGCCCGCCGGCGCTGGCCAGCCGGCCGGCGTACCGCACGGCGAGCGTGATGGCTCCGTCAGCCCGCCGCCGCACCCGCAGGGTGTCGTGCAGCGTGACCGGCACCATCAACGACTCGATCTCATGGAAGCCGTCGGGCCGGCGGGCGAGCACCGCCAGCGACAGGTTGAGCTTCGCCGGGGCGCGGATGACCAGCGCGGCGGCCATGGATCCGTTCGTGGCAGAACCGTTCGCAGCAGATGACAAAGACATGGTGTGGCGACGAACCACCGCCCCCGTAACGCTTCCCCTCGCACCAGGCCGATAATTTAAGACCTTGGGCCTCGGGGGGTCAAACGGAGCGGCGACGGACCGGAAGCGGCGGGCGAACGGCCGCCGGAGCCCGGGGTCAGCGCCAATTGGCCACGAAGGCCAGCGTCACCAGCGACAGGATCAGTCCGATGGCGACCAGCACCGCCAGCAGCACGGCGATGCTGCGGCCCGCCCAGAGATCGTCACGGATCATGTCGGTGCGGGCCGACCTGTCGAACGCGGAGTTCCACACGGGAAACGTCCGCTCGTCAAAGACCCACTGGGTGCGATCGTCGAACTGCTTCTGGCTCATCGGTCGTCTCTCCGGCACCCCTGCTCCGCGGAAGGCGCGGTCGGATTCCGGGGTATGATTCCCGGAAAGGCGGCCGACCGACCGCCGAAATCTACCCCGCGAAATCCGCCGCCGCCAGTGCCGCGGGCCCCCGGCGGCCACCCATGACCCACGATACGGCTCCGCCGGCCGCCCCCCCGGCCGCCGGCCACATCCTCGAGCCCCACTGCGGCCTGGAGGACTGGCTCGCCACCCAAGGCCAGCCGGCCTGGCGTGGGCGGGCGATCCGCCGCTGGCTGTTCGCGGGCCGCGCGGCCGCCTTCGCCGACATGACCGACCTGCCCAAGGACCTGCGGCCGCGGCTGGAGGCCGACTTCCGCATCTGGACAACCTCGATCGCCGCCCATCAGCGGGCCGACGACGGCACCGAGAAGCTGCTCTTGGAACTGCACGACGGCCAGCGAATCGAGTGCGTGCTCCTGCGGGACGGCGAGCGGCGGACGGTGTGCATCAGTTCGCAGGTCGGCTGCGCGATGGGCTGCGTGTTCTGTGCCAGCGGCCTGGACGGTGTGATCCGCAACCTCACCACCGGCGAGATCATCGAGCAGCTGCTGCGGCTGGCCCGCCTGCTGCCGGCCGCCGAGCGACTCAGTCACATCGTCGTGATGGGCATGGGGGAGCCGCTGGCGAACCTCGACCGGCTCCTGCCGGCGCTGGCGGTCGCCCAGCATCCGCAGGGGCTGGGCATCTCCCAGCGGCGGATCACGATCTCGACCGTCGGCCTGCCGCCGGCGATCGACCGGCTGGCCGCGGAGAACCCCGGCTACCACCTCGCCGTGTCGCTGCATGCCGCCGACGACGCCCTGCGGACGCGGCTCGTGCCGGTCAACAAGGCAATCGGCGTGGAGGCCGTGCTGGCCGCGGCCGACCGCTACTGGGAGACATCGGGCCGCCGGCTGACGTTCGAATACGTGCTGCTCGGCGGCGTCAACGACTCGATCGACGACGCCCGCAAGCTCGTCCGGCTCCTCGCCGGCCGCGCGGCCCTGCTCAACGTGATTCCCTACAACCCCGTTGCCGGGCTGCCCTGGAAGGAGCCTGCGAGCGAAGCCCGCGAGCGGTTCCTGGCCGTGCTCGCCGACGCCGGCGTGAACGTGCAGGTCCGCCGCCGCAAGGGGGCGCGGATCGACGCGGCCTGCGGCCAGCTGCGCCGGCTCGCGGCCCAAGCGCCGGCGAGTGCGGACTAAACGGGCGCGGCCCACGCCTGTCGGCACGCCCACGGCGCACGTTTTGTTGGTGACCGTCGTGCAGCATGGACGGCGGAATGGTTTTCACGCCCGGTGTCCCCGGGTTTCCACCCGGGGCTTTTTGGATGACGCGGCCCACTCGCACACCGTGCGATCGGACCAACGCCGAGTCGGCACTTGTGCATGCCCGTCAGGCGAGCCAGCCGAGCAGGAGCACCGCGGCCAGCACCACGCCGAGGATGCCTCCCAGCCACACCGCCCAGTGGACCGTGGCGTAGCCGATCTGGGCCGGATCCTCATGATGGGTGGCGGCAAAGATCAGGCTGGCGAGCGCCAGCAGCGGCAGGCCGAAGAACACGCCCGGCACCTTGTCGGCGAGCTGACCGAAGACGAGCGGCAGAGGTTCGATCATCGCAGTGAAATCCCTTCCCTGGTCAGGCCTTGCGTGCCGGTGCAGCCGCCGGCAAGGCGTCCTTTGACAGCGCGTCTCGCGACGCCGTGCGCAACGGCCCGACGAACGCATCGAGCACGACCAGCACGTTGAGCATCCCGGCGATCACCGTGTAGAGCGTGCCGATCTCGAACCGCCGGCCGAGCCGCCGCTGCCAGATCGAGAGCTGGTCGCGTCGGAACTGCTTGAACGGCGGGCGGTCAAAGAAGTCGTCGGCCTCGACGCCGGGCTCGGAGCGGGCCAGCCGCGCGGCATACGCCGGGCTGACAAGTTGCCCGGGCCGCAGCGGCGGGGCGAACAGGCCGGAGGCGAAGTGCGGCTCCTGCGCCGGCCCGTGGAGCCGCCACGACTGCAGCACGGCCGGGATGGCGACGGCGCCGATGCCGGACTGGCCGATGAACGCCAGCCGCGGCTCGCCCGGCCGCCAGGCCGCGTACACCACCCGGCCTCCGCCGAGCCAGAGGCCGAACACAAGGCTGGTGAGCAGCGCCGCCATGCACAGCCCGCCCTTGAACCGCCGGCCCTGGTAGATCTGGCCCAGCCCCGGCACCAGCCACGACAAGGCGGCGGCGAGGAATGGGTTCCGCAGGTCGATGACCGCGCCGTCGTCGGGAGAGACGGCGATCAGCCGCCGCCGCTGGGGGTGCTGCGTGCCCACTGCCTGAAAACTCCTGCTCCCGGTGGCGTTCCCTCGGGTTCGCGGAGTGTATGCGATGGGCCGGCGACTCGATAGCGGCGCGGCTCCGGCCGGATGGTGTTCGCAGCGGTCGGCTCCTGCTACGATCCGTACAGACCGCCGACTCGCGGCGGGCGTCAGTGTCGCCGCACCCCGAAGCCCCCGGGTCCCATGAGACTGCTCGACCGCCGGACGTGGTTTCTCGCCCTGCTCGTCGCCGCCGGCGGGTGCTCCGCGACCAAGAAGAAGAAAAAGAAGAAGTCGGGGGCTGCGTCACCCGACCGCCCGCCGTCTGCGAAGAACGCCGCGTCCTGGAACCGCAAGCACCGTCCCCAGGGGCCGCAGACGTTCAGCAACCTGCTCGAGGCCGACACCTGGATCGCCGATCTCGACAGCACGTCGCCGCAGACGCGCATCACGGCGGCCAAGCAGCTCGGCAACATGGGCAAGAGCGCCCAGGCGGCCCTCTCCAAGCTCGAGACGCTCGCCAAGGACTCCAACGCCGAAGTGGCCGCGGCCGCCAAGCAGGCGATCAAGTCGATCCGCAAGTAGGCGGCGTTATCAGCCCCACAGGCGGCGGACGACCCGCACCTGTGGCGCGGGGGGTGGGGGCACTGCGGCATCCGCGACGGGCGCGTCCGCACGCGTCCACGCCGCGGTGTCGGGAGCGAGTTCACGCCACACGCGTTCGATCGTCGCCGCGTCGATCGTATCGATGCCGTCGCCGGCGGCCGCCACGACCGCCAGGCTCGCCAGCCGGCAGACGATCCGGGGCACGCCCCCGGCGAACCGAGCGAGCGTCTCCACGGCGGCCGAAGAAAACAGACCGCTGGTGATTCCGGCCCGGGACGTAGCCTGCGCGAGGAAGCCCGCGACCTCCGCCTCGCCCCAGGCGTCGAGCTCGATCCGCACCGTCGCCCGCTGGCGGATCGCCTCCGGCACCAGCAGCGTGCCCTGGGGTGTGGCCGTCGCCACCACGACGAGTCGGGCGAACCGGGGCTCGACGGCGGCCGTGAGCCGGGCGATGCCGTCGACCGCATCGCCGGGCCCGCGGTCGAGATCGTCGAACGCCAGCACCGTGGTCCGCTCCATGAGGGCGTTCTCGCGCAGCCGGTTCTCCAGTTTCTGCCAGGCCCGCAAGGGCTCGGCGCGGCTGCGGCTGTCGAGGGGCAGCCGGTCGAGGAGAAGCTCGAGCCATTCCCCCGCGGGCAGGCCGCCGAGCGACAGCACGGCTACCTCCGCACCCAAGCCGGCGAACCGCCGGGCCGCGACCGCCAGCAGGTGGCTCTTGCCCATGCCCTCGCCGCCGACCACCAACCCGCAGCGACCGCGCTGCTCGACGAGCCATTCGAGTCGCGCCAGCGCCTCCTCCTGAGGCGGGCCGACGTGAAACGCGGCCGGCTCGAGGGAGCCGGTGAAGCACTGCGTGGCGGCGGAGAGGTCGCGTACCATAAGGGGGCGAAGTGTAGCGATCCCCCGCCGCCGGGTCAGGAGGAAAAAGCCCGGCAATTTCCCGGCACGAGGCTCCGATGAGCGAACGATTCTTCCTCGCCGCCGCACCGGTCGGCGATCGGGCGGTGCTCACCGGTGACGAGGCGCGGCATCTCTCGCGCGTGCTCCGGGGCCAGCCCGGCGACGAGGTCGTCGTGTTCGCCGGCACCGGCGTGGAGTGGCCGGCGCGAATCGTGCGGATCGCCCGCGACGAGGTGGAGCTCCAACTCGCCGATCCCAGCACCGATCCGCTGCGGTCCGGTCCACGGCTCACGCTCGGCGTCGCCTTGCCCAAGGGGGAACGGCAAAAGTGGCTCGTGGAGAAGCTCACCGAACTCGGCGTCGACCGGCTCGTGCCCCTGGTCACCACGCGGGGGGTCGCGGAGGCGACGGAGGCGGCCCGCAGTCGGCTCGAGCGCGGCGTGATCGAGGCCTGCAAGCAGTGCGGCCGCAACCAGCTTTTGGAAATCGCGGCGCCGCAGACCATCGCCGCGCTGCTCGCCACGGACGCCGCCGGCCTGGCGATCCTGGCCGATCCTCACGCCCCGCCGCTCGACGCGGCCGCGGTCCGGGCCGCGGGTCGAGACATCGTGGGCCTGATCGGCCCGGAGGGGGGATTTACCGGCGCCGAGATCGCCGCCGTCGAGCGGGCCGGCGCGATCCGCGCAGGCCTCGGCCCCCACGTGCTGCGGGTCGAAACGGCGGCCATCGCCCTCGCTGCCCGGCTGGCAGGGGCCGGCTGACAACGAATGAACACAAGTATCGATATTGATGCGGATGGCGAAAGGCCGTTGCCAGGACTTCGACCTCGTCGCAGAGTGACACGGCGGGCCGTCAGTCGCAGCATGAACACCGCTGCGGCACGTCGATCACGAGCGTGGCCGCGTAGGCCGTTTTCTCGAAGCCTTGCCCCTTCTCGTCCGGCTTCACGAGGTGCGTCACGACGAGGATCACGTTGCCCTCCGTGGGCGTGTAGCTGCACCGCCCCGCGGCGTCGGTGCGGCGTTCATGCGCGGCATCGAAGCCTTCCGCCAGCGTCGTGCCCCGCGGGATGAACGACACGACCTGGTCGGCCAACGGCCTTCCCTTGAACAGGAGTTTCACGACGATCGGTTTGTCCGGCCCGCAGCCGAGCACGGGATGGCTCTCCAGCAGGAACTCCAGGGGGTGGCCGAGCGGACCCGGCAGCGGGCCGCGGGGTTGCGCCGGTTTGTCGAGCGACTCCGAGGCGAGGAAGTAGGTTTTGCCCCCCTTGAATCCCAGCGCCCCGTGCCGCACGCCCTGCCTGAAGTGGCCGACGCAGTGCAGCCCCTCGGCTGCGGGCACGAATCGTCCGGACCAGAAGCCCTCCTTCGGGGCGTAGCCCAGATCGACCATGTCGGGCACGAGATCGGTGGTCCGGCCATCGGGGCCGACCACCTTGATCTGCACCTCGTCGAGCGACGCGACCTTGCTCGCGATCTTGAAGTCGCGGTGGTCGTTGCCGTGGTTCCCGAGAAACAGGCCGACGTGCACGACGTCGTCCGGCCGCACGAGTCGCGGCGCCGCCTCGAGCCATGTGTCGTGAGCCCACACGTGGAGCGGGCTGAGCGTCAGGCAGATCGCCGCCAGAATCGGATGGGATGCGTGCATCGAAACGTCCTTTCTCCGTGAGTCAGTCAAGGTTCACCACCTCTCCGCCGTGGATGCTGTGGAGTGCCCGGTGCACGGCCACATCGGTTTCGTTCGTGAGAAACGCCACATGGCCGTCGGCGAAGAGCACGTTGGCCCCGCCTTGGTGGCGGCTCTTCGGTCCGAAGAAGCCCGACCAGTGGACGACGTAGTCGGGGATTTGGCTGTTGGGGGGCAGGAAGCCATTGGTGAGGCTGTTGCCCGCCGTGGTGGCGGCCCAGGCGAGCCCCCGGCCGCGCATCGACGGGCTACTCGCGCCCCGCCAGCTCGTGAGCGACCGCCACTGATTGACGATCGCATCGATGCTCTCCGTGGTGGGTGTGGCCCCGCTCGGAGGCACGAGCGTGCTGCTGTTCCAGCCCGTGGAGCCGTTGAGCGTGTACTGATACGGAAACGGAGGCGGCGACCCGGCGGGAAAGGTCGTGTCGTTGCCGATGCTGCGCACTGCTTCGCTCCCGATCACGGTCTTCGATGTGCCGTCGCTGATCTGCGCGATCCGCACCTTCGAGTTTTCGTACACGATTCCGTCGGTGGGTTTGGCGAAGTTCCAGAGCATCCCCCCCTGCCCGTTGGCCGTGGCGCTCCCGATGCTCACCATGTAGTTGTTGCCGCCGTAGTTGAAACTGCCCGATGTCTGCACCGCCGGCGCCCCATCGCTGGGGCAGAGCAGCACCCGGATCGGCGTGGCGAACGCGGTGACAAAAGCCGGGTTGGGCTCCTGCGCGGAGAACGTGCCGCGAAACGCCGCCTGCGTGAAGTCGAGGGTATCTGCCAGCGTCGCCTCCTCCATGTAGGGCAAGACCCGCGCGTGCAGCGACCAGCCTCCCCCAGCCGACCAGGCGGCGGTGCCTGATGGCCGGACATCGGTCGATGGAAAGTGCCGCCGACCACTTTCAAAGTTCAGCAGGCCGAGTCCGAACTGCCGCAGATTGCTGGTGCAGCTCATGCGTCGGGCCGACTCCCGGGCCGACTGCACTGCAGGCAGGAGGAGGCCGATCAAGGTGCCGATGATGGCGATGACGACCAGCAGCTCGACGAGCGTGAAGCCGCGCCTGAGCCGCGGGCCGGCAGGCTGCGGGGTGGTCAGGGTATGCATGGAGGGAGCGCGTCCGTGTGCGGATGTGGATGGGGCGTGGTGCCTGAGCAGCCGCGGTCGCGCACGGCGGCAGCCGTGATCAGGCGGCGAAACAGCGCGGGGGCGCGGGCGACCGCAGTGGCCGCACGTGCCCTCTGAAGGCCGGCAGAATGCCGCGTCAGGCGGCCCGGGGCGGCGGCAGGGCAGGGGCCGCAGAGATGCTGTCGGCGGCATGATCGCCGCAGATGCAGACGGCGACGAACGGCGCTTGCAGCGAGAGCTCGACCCGTGGCGGCGGCAGTGAACCACCGACCGCGAGCCAGTGGGTGACGATGCCGCCGCAGGCGAGCATCGCCTGGAGCGTCACGGTGCGGATCCGCGCAGGGGCCCGGGTGGGTTCGGCGGGGCTCTCAGGCAGAGCGGTCGGCTCGGAATCGTCGCCAGTGGGCTCGGTTGCGAGCGACTGGTACTCGGCGCAGACATCGGGCTGATGCGCGGTCTTGCGGGGCGGACCGCCGCGATCGCTGCAGCAGGCCGGCCGCTTCGTGGCCTTGGCGGCGCAGCAGCCGCCGGCCGGCTTTGTCCTGGCGACCTCGGCCGCGACCCGGCGGTCGAGCGCCGCGAGCACGGCCGACTCGACGCGATGGGCTTTTGCCCAAGCCAACCGTTCCGCGGGGGTATGGCAGCAGCAACTCGCAAAACACTGTTCCGCGGTCGCGCAGCCGCAGGGCTTGTCCATGCAGGGAAACGGCTGGGAGCGATCCTTCGCCGCCAGCCGCTTGCCGGCTGCCTCACTCACGGCGGCACCGCCAACCGGCTGGATGGCGCCGAACGGCAGCGGCAGACCGGAGGCCAGGAGCACATAGCCCCACACCGCACACCAGGTCGTGATCCGCAACCGCGGCGCATGCGCGAACATGGCCGCAAGAGTACCAGCGCCGCCGGCAGCCGCCATGCAGAGCCTGCGGGGGGCTACAGGGCCCGCAAAAACTCGGCGGCCGCGGCCAATTCGGCGCTGGCCGCGCGGTCCTCCACCGGCTCCAGCCCGATCCAGCCGCGATAGCCGCGCTCCTCGAGGGCGGCGCAGACGCCCGTGAAATCGACCTGCCCCGTGCCCAGGATCACCGCCCGGCCGCGGCCGGCGAACGCGCCGGCCACCGCGTCGGTGGCGTGGACGCTCGCCACGTGCCCGCCCAGCGCCTCCACCGCCGCGACAGGATCGTGGCCATGCACCACGAGGGCCCCGGTCACGATGTCGCAGGTGAACGCCGCTTCGGGCAAGGCAGCGAACAGCCGCAGCAGGTCGGCGGGGGCCGCCCTGCCCGCCTCGACGCACAACGTCGCTCCCACCGTCTGCGACCAGCGGCCGAGATCCGTGAGCACATCCACCAGCAGGTGCCAGGCCGGCCCGGATGATTCGGGGGGGATGTCGCCGACGTGATTCAGCACGACCCCCGCCCCGAGCCCATGGGCGAGCGTGAGCGCCGCTTTCGTGGCCGCGATCCGGCCTTCGAGACGCTCGGCATCGCCATAGCCGCCCCGCGTGCGAAAAGCCACCGCCGACACAGCCAGCCCCTCGTCACCGAGCCACTTGCGGATCTGCCGCAGGCCGGTCTGCGTGACCGCGGCCGGATCGAGCCCGCCGCGGGCATCGATCTCGACGCCGCGAAACCCCAGGTCGCGGGCCCGGCGCAGCGCCGTCCGCAGGTCGCGGGCCAGCGCCCACGTCGGCACCGAAAGGCGGTCGGTTTCCATGGTCGGTTCGCCAGGGATCAGCACGCGGTGACGCGTGTACCGCAGCATAGTATCCTCGCGGCATGCCGTCGCTCGCCGCCGTCACCACCGCCCTCGAAAGCATCGCCCCGCTGCGGCTGGCCGCCGACTGGGACGCCGTCGGCCTGCTCGTGAGCCCGCGGCGACCGGCGCTCGAGCGGGTCATGACCTGCCTGTCGCTCACCGAGGACGTGGCGAACGAGGCGGTTCGGCGTGCCGCCGATCTCGTCGTCACCCACCATCCGCTGCCATTTCGCCCGGTGGCGCGACTGACAGACGAGAGCAGCGTGGGCCGCGTGCTCCTCGCGTTGGCGGGAGCCGGCACGGGCGTCTGGAGCCCGCACACGGCCTGGGATTCGGCGGCCGGCGGGATCAACGATCAGCTGGCCGCGATGCTCGGCCTGGCCCATGTCGCGCCGCTGGAGCCCGACGCGGAGCTTCCGCTGGTGGGCTTCGGCCGCGCAGGCACGGCTCCAGAGGGCATGACGGTCGCCGCCCTGGCCCGTCGCGCCGGCGCGGCCCTCGGCGTGCCGCACGTGCAAATCGTCGGTGCCGCCGGCCGGCCGGCCGGCCGGGTCGGGATCGTCTGTGGCAGCGGTGGCGACTGCATCCCGCAGGTCGTGCGCGGAGCCTGCGGCACGCTGCTGACCGGCGAGATCAAGCTCCATCAGGCGATCGAGGCCGCCGCGGCCGGCCTGGCGGTCGTGGCCGTCGGGCACCATGCCAGCGAACGGTTCTCGATGGCGGTCCTCGCGGAACGGCTCTCCGCCGCCGTCCCCGGGCTGGAGTGCTGGGCCAGCGAAGTCGAACGAGACCCGCTGGGATGGCTCGAGTCGGGCTGACTCGCGACCGGCGCGTTGCCCCGCAACCATGGCGCGCTATTATTGACAGATCTTCAGTTCCGATCGTTCTCGGCGCCCCCCATGCCCCGCTTTCTCACCGCCCTGCCGGTCTACAACGAGGCCGCTCACGTGGCGGGCGTCCTCGACGAGGTGCTGCGCTTCACGCCCGACGTGCTCGTGGTGGATGATGGCTCGACCGACGGCACGTCCACCCTGCTCGCGGCCCGGGGCGACATCCGCGTGGTCCGCCACACCGCCAATGCCGGCTACGGCGCGGCGCTCGCCACGGCCTTTCGCGAAACGCTGGCCGGCGGCTGGGACGGGCTGGTGACGATCGACTGCGACGGCCAGCACCAGCCGCGTCTGATCCCCGACTTCGTGGCCGCGGCGGCCACGGCCGACATCGTCAGCGGCAGTCGCTATCTCAAACGGTTCCCTGGTGACAGTCGGCCGCCGGTTGCGCGGCGGCGGATCAACATGGAGATCACCGCCGAGATCAACGCCCGCCTGGGTCTGGCGATCACCGACGCCTTCTGCGGCTTCAAGGCCTATTCACGACGGGCACTGGCGGCGCTGCACGTCACCGAGACAGGCTACGCGATGCCGCTGGAGGTCTGGGTGCAGGCCGCGGCGGCGGGCCTGAAGATCGTGGAGCTCCCCGTGCCGCTCTTGTACCTCGATCTGGCGCGGAGTTTCGGGGGCGCCCTGGACGATGCGATGACCCGTCTGGCCTACTACCGCGGCGTGCTCGATCGCGCGGAGGCGGCCGTCGCCGCCGGGGCCGCGGTCCTGGCCTCCTGAACTGCGGCAATGCCACCATTCCGACGCCCCCCGAAGGCAGCCCCCGTGGCCCCGGACGCGTCGGGAGGGCGACTCATCGACCCGCCCGTGACGGCGGAACCGGGCAGCGGATCGATCGAGGCCCTCGTCGACAACAACCGCCTCCTGCGGACGGCTTTCGACACGCGGATCGGCGACCTGCGGCTCTGGGAACTCGTCGCCGCCACCCGGCGTGAGGTGCTGACCGTGGCCGCCGAATACACCGGCAGCTACCGCGACGTGCATCGGCCGGACGACGTGGCCGAGTGGATCGCCCGGCCGATCATCATGGGCGGCCACCAGCCGGAACTGTTCCACGCCGGCGTGTGGCTGAAGAACTCGGCGCTCGACGCCTACGCCCGGCAGGTCGGCGGCACCGCGCTGAATCTCGTCGTCGATAGCGACCGCTGCACGCGCCCGGCGGTGGCCGTGCCCGTGGGCACGCCGGAATCGGCCCGGGCCGAAGAAGTTGCGTTCGATGCCGACGCGTCGGAGATGCCCTGGGAGGAGCGGCCCGTCTTCGATGCCGACTGCTTCGCCTCGTTCGGCCGCCGGGCCAGCGAGTTGCTCGCGCCTTTCGAGCCGCAGCCAATCCTGCGGAAGTGGTGGCCGCTCGCCGTCGAGCGTTCGGCCGCCAGCCACCGCCTGGGGCTGGCCCTGGCGCAGGCGCGACACGCGCTCGAGGAGCGATTCGGATTGCAGACGCTCGAGCTGCCGGTGAGCGAACTGGTGCGGCTGCCGACGGTGATGGTGTTCATGGGCTGGCTGCTCGCACACGCCCGGCAACTGCACGAGGCCTACAATGCGGCCTTGGCGGAATACCGTCAGGCCCACCGGGTCCGCGGCCGGGGCCGGCCCGTGCCCGACCTGGCCGTGCGCCACGATGCCTCGGGAGAGTGGCTGGAGGTGCCGTGGTGGCTGTGGTCACGGGACGACCCGCGGCGGCGGCGGGTGTTCGCCAACACCGCGACCCCGGGCACCCTGGCCCTCTCCGACATGGAGACCCTGCGGGTCGAGCTCCCGATCGCCCCCGACACGTCCCCGTCGAAATGGGTCGATGCCCTGTCGCGGATGGAGGAGCATGCCCTGCGGCTGCGGCCCCGGGCGGTGGTCACGACGCTCGTCTCGCGGCTCCTCGTGGCCGACGTGTTCGTGCACGGCATCGGCGGCGCCGCCTACGACCAACTCACCGACGCGATCGTCCGCCGGCTGACCGGCTGCGACCCGCCCCGGCATGCGGTGGTTTCGGGAACGCTGCGGCTCAACGTCGACCGCGCGTTTCCCGGGTTCGCGGCCGCCGATCCCGTGGGGCAGTTGGCGCAGATTCGCCGCGCGCTGCGTGACCTGGAGTTTCACCCCGAACGGCATCTCGTGCCGATGGACGGCCAGTCGGCCGCGGTCCGCGAGCTCGTCCACGAGAAGCGCCGCTGGATCGACACCGTGCCCACTGCGGCCCTGGCGCGGCGGCGCTGTCGCGCGATCCGCGCCGCCAACGAGCAGCTGTCGATCGCCGCCGAGCCGCTGCGCCGCGACCTGCTCGGCCGCGTGACGGCGCTGGAAGCCGCGATCCACGCCCGCAACGTGCTGCGATCGCGCGAATATCCCTGGTGCTTTTTTCCGGAAAAGACGCTCAAAAGCTTCCTGCTACTGGAAAAGGGCTGATTACCGACATATCTTGTCCGCCAACGGACTGGTTTTTGTCGCTCCAGGGAAAGGAGACACCATGCGTCGGGCAGGTCGTACCCAGAGGTCACCCCGGGTTCGAACGTTCCCGTCCCTCGCTCCCGCGCGGGCATCGAGCCGGCCCGACGCCGCGCCACGGCGGCCGAAAGCGAAGCCGCGTCTGAAGATCCGTGCGGCGACAGCCTCCGCGCTGCCCCCCGTCGTCCGCACCGCCCGCCCCGCGGCAAAGAAGCCCCTCCGCCTGGCCACGGGAACCGAGAAGGCGGCCCGCGAGCCTGGCCAGCCGCCCGCCACCGTGCACGCCGTCGACATCCGCCCCTCGGGCACCGTCATCAGCCGCCGCAACCTCACCAAACGGCCGGCGATCCTCCATCTCCCGCACCAGTCAGCCCCGGTGTTCACACCCCCCGCCTGGATGCTCGAGGAGTGCCGTGTGGCGCCGGCCCGCGTCGGCGATCAGAGCGAAATCCTGCAACTGCTCGCCGGTCTGCCCTCGGCCCCGACACGGGCCGAGTTCCACGCGTCGGTCGATCATCCCGATCACGACGCCGGCAACCGTCTCGTGGCCCGGCTGGCGGGCCGCATCGTCGGCCACGTCGAGATCGTGCCCCGAGACCTGCTGGTCGGCACGACGAGCGTTCGCGGCGCCGTCATCGACCGCGTGGCCGTCCTGCCGGAATGCCGCGGCGCCGGCCACGGGCAGAAGCTCGTGCGGGCCGCAGAGGAGCGGATGCGGCAGTCGGGGGCCGTGGTCGCCTTTTCACGCACCCGGATCGCGGCCTCGTTTCACGAGCTCGGCTGGAGCGTGCTGGGCCGCGACTGTGCGACGCCGGGCCGGCCGACCGATATCCTGGCGCGGCTGCTCGAAGGCACGCAGCGCAGCGGCGAAGCCGTCACCATGCGGCAGTGGCGGCATGTCGAGCTGCCGGCGATCCTGCGGATCTACAAGCAGAATGCGACGCGGTTCGTCGGCCCGCTCGATCGCAACGAAGCCTACTCGCGCTGGCTCGTCAGCCGCGCCGCCTTCGACTCGATCCTCGTCGCACTCGTCGGCCAGGACCGATATGAGCTCCACGAGTCGAGTGCCCGCATCGTGGGCTACTGCATCCAGGCAGGCAACCGCGTGCTCGAGATTCTCGCCGACCCGGAGTTTCCCGGCCTGGAACGCGATATTCTCGCCCGGGTGTGCGCCGAGGCGATCGAGAACGACCGGCAGGAGATCGTCTACGAGTCGGGCGCATCCGACCCGTTGCACGAGGCGGTCGCAGGCGCCGCCGGTCTTGTGCAGGGAGGCGACCGCATGGTCGTGGCCAAGGTGTTCCAGCCGCTGGAGTTGCTCACGGCGCTGGCGCCGGCCGTAGCCGAACGGCTGGCCGCGGAGGGCGTCCGCGAAACGATGGAACTCGGCCTCGACGCCCCGGGCTTCCGCGGCTCGATCATCGTGACCGAGGGCACGGCCACGGTGCACGCCGGCCGGATCGGCCGCAGTTACCTGCGACTGTCGGACGACGAACTCGGCCGGCTCCTCCTCGGCCAATCCGACCCCGCCGAAGCCGCCGCCGCCGGTCGGCTGGAGGCCTCGACCCAGGTGGCCCAGAAGCTCGCCGCCCAGCTCTTCCCGCGCACGCCGCTGTGGTGCCCGATGTGGGACGACCTGCCGGCCTGACCGTCAGCTGGGCATGGCCCGCGGCAAGGAATTGCCCCTTGTAGCGGCGGTCTCTGACCGTCGTATCCTCCGGCTTCCGCCCGGGGCTTTTTGTGGGACCGCCGCGAATGGCCCGAGAAGCCCCGGGTGGAAACCCGGGGACACCGGGCATGAAAACCATCCGGTCATCCATGCCGTACGACGGCACGTGATTCCCGATTCAAACCCGCATCGCATGGCACCCGGGAAGGTATGCCACCCGGAGTCCCCGGACTCCCGCCCGGGGCTTTTTGTGGGACCGTCAGGCCCCGCGGCCGCCTGCCAGCCATTCGTCGGCCCAGGTGCGGACGTGCGCCACGCCCTTGCGGTGGCAGAAGTCGCCGAGCGTCTCACCGCCGTGCCGCTCGGCCTTGTAACAGGCGAGCACCGCCGTGAGCTCCCGGCACAGGTCCTCGAAGGGCACGACATCCTTGTACTGCTCGTTGAGCCGGTCGCCGAGCAGCCGGCCACCCAGGAAGATCGTGTACTTGCCGAGCGTGCGGCCCACGATGCCGATGTCGGAGTTGTAGGGCCGGGCACAGGCGTTCGGGCAGCCGGTCATGCGAAGCGTAAACGCGTCGTGGGCCAGACCCAGCTTCGCCACCTCCGGCTCCAGGGCATCGATCAGTCCGGGCAGCACCCGCTCGCTTTCGGCCACGGCCAGCCCACAGGTGGGCAGAGCCACGCACGCCATGCTCCAGCGACGCAACGTCGAGATCTCTTCGGACGTCTTCACCCCGTGGGCATGGAGAATCGCGGCGATCCGCTCGCGGTCGGTGACGGCGAGATCGGTGAACAGCAGGCTCTGGTGCGACGTGATCCGCACACCCGGCTGGATATCCCGGAGGATCCGCCGCAGAGCGGTCTTGAGGAGGAAATCCCCGGTGTCGTGCACCCGGCCGTTTTCCACGTTGAGCCCGTAGAAGAACCGCCCGTCGCCCTGCTCGAACCAGCCGATGTGGTCGTCGAAGCCGTGAACGTCGGCCGGATGGCAGGGGGCGAGCGGCTTGCCGAAGTACTCCTCGACCTTCGCCCGGAAGTTCTCCAGGCCCATGGTATGGATGGTGTACTTGAGCCGGGCCACCTTGCGGTCGGAGCGGTTGCCGAAGTCGCGCTGCACCTTGACGATCGCCTCGGCGATCCCGAGCACGTCCTCGGGCGGGACGAACCCGAGCCGCTTGGCGAGCGCCGGAAAGGTCTTGGCGGCGCTGGGCGTCACGCCCATGCCGCCGCCGGCGAGCACGTTGTAGCCGAGAATCCGGCCGTTCTCGTGGACGACGATGAAGCCGAGGTCGTTGGCGTAGACGTCGGTGCAGTTGTCCTCGGGCAGCGCGAAGGCCGTCTTGAACTTCCGCGGCAGATAGGTCGGGCCATAAATGGGCTCGATCACGTCCGGCCCGCCGGCGACCCGCGACTGCTCTCCCGTGTCGGGATCCGTGAGCCAGATCTCGTAGTAGGCCCGCGTCCGCGGCGCGAGGTGCCGGGCCAGCTCGTCGAGCTTGGCCTGCATCTGCTCGCGGACCGGGTTGCCGTGGATCGGTGCCGGGCAGCACATGATGTTCCGCTCCACGTCGCCGCAGGCGGCGAGGGTGGTCATGCGGTTGGCATGCACCTTCTGCATGAAGGCCTTGAGGTCGCCCTTGACCACGCCGTGGTGCTGGATGGCCTGGCGGGTCGTGAGCCGGATCGTGCCGTTGCCCAGCTCGTCCCCCATGTCGATGGCGGATAGCAGCTGCTCGGCCGTGAGCTTTCCGCCGGGGACGACCGTGCGGATCATGAACGAGACCGCCCGTTCGCTCTTGGCACCCGCGCGGGCCTTGCGGGCCTCGCGATCGTCCTGCTGGTAGGTGCCGTGGTTCTTGAGGAGTTGCACCGACGGCTTGCCGAAGCCGGGCGCCCCGTCGACGAGTTCCTGGGCGATGTCACCGCGGAGGTAGTTGCTCGCGGTCTTGGCGACCTCGACGGCACTCGGCTTGGCGGCGGCCGGGGAGGGGGTCGTTTCGTCGGACATGGATCCCTGCGGGGCTTGGGGGAGAATCGGCGTGTCAGTCGTGGAACTAGGATAGGCGAACGGCCGAGGACGGGCGATATCGGTCTCCGGCGAGCCCGAATGCGGCACGACCGGAAGGAGTCACGCCAGGCGAGACGCCGGCCAGGCCCCGCACCGCGCGCAAGCCCCCCCACAGTTCCCGCAGCCGATCATCCGATAAAGCAGTGTGCCCGGGGCGGGCGTTGCGGCGAAGGGGATCACGTGCTCTACAGCCAGGCGTCAGGCGTCGCCTTTGCGCATTACCCGAAGACCGGTGGGACGTCGCTCCAGCACTGGTTTCGGCGGGCGTTTCCCGACGCCCGCCTGCTGGTCCCCGACAACCCGCACCTGCCCGTGCGAACGGCACTGGAGATGATCGCCGCCGACCATGGGCATGGCCCGCGTCGCCCATGGCTGCCCTGGGCCACCGGTCGCCAGCCCCCGGCACCCCGCATGATCGTCGGCGTGCTCCGCGAACCCTTCGCGATGCTCGTGTCACTGTTCGAATACTGGCGTGATTTCCCGTTTGCCGTCGAGCCAACGGCGGCGTTCATCCGCGCTGCCCGTGGCGGGACGTTCGTCGAGTTCGTGCGTCTGGCGGTCGTCGATGGCCAACTGCCGACGTATGAGTCGTTCTTCGACGCGGGCGGACCGGCCTGGCCGCGCACCCGGTTGCTCGACTTCCAATCCCTGGAGGCGGCAATGCCGGCCTTGGCCCGTGACCTGCGGCTCCGGCAGCCGCCGCCGCTGGAACACCGCAATGCCCACTGCGGAACACGCGACCTGGACGCCTACCGCGACGCCGCCGGGAGCCTCATGGACCGGGTGCATGCGTATTTCGGCTGGTATTACACCCACGGCGCCGGCCTTGCCGCCGGCACGATGGCGAGCCGAGCTGCCTGACACGCGCTTCCCAAACGCCCCGGCCTGCCCAGCCCACATGCCGGGAACGATCGGCAAAAACACCAAAGCCTGACGGCTTGCAAAGACGATGACAGCCTCGCGGGCCACCACCCCCCTTCAGAGTGGTCTGGCGTTGCGGGAAACGATCCATGATTCACAGTGCCAACGGGAACGTCGCGTTTGCCCACTACCCGAAAACCGCCGGGTGCACCATGTTCCAATGGTTCACCACCGCCTTTCCGGATGCCATGCATCTCGATCCGGAGCGGCCGCACATGACCGTCCGCCGGAGCCTGCGGCACATGGAGGCCGTGGCGACCGGGAACCCAGCCGACGGCCTCCGGCTGCTCAACCCCGCCGATTGGCTCCGGTCCCGAAAACAGCGGCCGGCGGCAAACCACTCGCGACTGCGGATCATCGGCGTGATCCGTGAGCCATTCGAGATGCTCGTGTCGCTCTATGAGTTCTGGAAGAAGACACCGGCCGAGATGGAGGTGGCGCCCTTCATTGAGACGGCCCGCAGCGGCACGTTTCGCGACTTCCTCTGGATGGCCGTCGTGCAAAAGGAGATACCGAAATACGAGGAGTTCTTCGACGTCGGCGGCCCCGCCTGGGCCAACACGCGGCTCATCGACTTCGCCACGCTCGAGTCGGGACTGGCCGCCGTGTGCGCGGAGTTCGGCATCCATGACACGCCGCGGCTCGAGCGGATCAACGCCGGCGGCGGCCGGCAGCGCAGCCTGGAGGACTACCGCGCCAGTGTCGGGACGCTGGTCATCAACGTCCGCAGCCACTTCCGCTGGTACTACGAGCACGGCGTGCGGCTCGCGATCCGCGGCGGTGACCGCCGGATCGCGGCCTGACCGCCCGTGCGGCCACGGATTCAGGCGGCGACGTCGGCCCGGACTGGGGTGCCGAGCACCTCGGCCAGGCGGGCCTCGAACGCCTGGGCGGAGAAGGGCTCCAAGGCAGCGCGCACAGTGGCTACGTCGGGCCGTCGGCTCGCGGCCGCCTCGATTGCCGCCGCGAGCCGCGCCGGCTCGCAGGCGGCCGGCACGCCTGTGACCAGGGCTGGCGGCAGTTCCGTAAAGCTGCCCTCATCGGTGACCACGACTTGCTTGCCCAGGCCGAGCAGCCGCGCTACCGCACCGGACGACTCGCCATGCGTCGGCGTGCGCAACTGCACCGCGACGTCGACGGTGCGCATCAGTTCCTCGAGCCGCTCGTCGTCGATCGCATCGTGAATCTCGACGAACGGCAACGCGGCGATGCCGACCGCCCGGCAATGCCGCGCCGCGGCCCAGCCGGCGACGGTGAGCCGCACGGGACGAGTCCGGGCGAGAATGCCGAGCCCCCTGGCGACGAGGTCGAGACGCTTGCTGTCCCCGCCGATGCCGAACGTGCCCACGTGCAACGGTCCCCCGGCCGGCGATCGGTCCGGCGCGGCGGACTGTGCGAGGGGCAGGAAGGCCACATCGATCGTCCAGCGGTCGGCGGCCGGCCCGAGGGCGGCGCGAATCAGGTCCCGGCAGGCATGCGAGTTGACGATCAGCCCGTCGAACCCCGCCGTCTCGGCGAGAAACCGCAGGCCGCTGCCGATCTCGGGCGCCGCCTCGAGGGCGCGCCTGATCCAGGGTTTCGCACCGTCGACGGGTGACGACGGCGGCAGGTCGTAAAACCGCGTGCCGAGATAGGCCCGCAACAGGAGGACGAGATTCGCCTCGTGCAGATAGGCGAGCCGCCGCTGCCGACAGCCGAGCCGGGTGCCGATCGCCGCCTGCAAGACTTTCACGTGATGTGCCGAATTGCCGAGCACGAAGATCACGGTGTCGTGCCGGCCCCGGGCGAGGACCGGCGCGAGGACCTCCGCTGGCAGCACACGGTTGCCCGGCAGCAGGTCGTGGTCGGCCGCGAAGCCCGGCCCGGGATTGGCCTCGAAGAAGTCCGTCCGCCACGACGGCGACTGCAGGTACGACAGCGTGTACGCCGCGATCGCGGTTCGTGCCGGCGGCAGGGCGCCCACCACGGCGATCGCGCCCGTGGACCCGGCCGGCGGAGGCGGCTGCAGCTGTCCCATCACCTTCGCGGCCGCTGGTCGCCAGCCGAGCCCGGCGAGCAGCCGGCTGCCGTACGCGAGCGACGCCGCGCGGAGCTCCGGTTCGCGGATCAGCCGCTCCATGGCGGCCGCGATGGCGGCCGGCTGCTGAGGGTCGCATCCCAGTTCGGGAATCACCAGTTCCTGGATCGACGACGTGTTCGAGCCGACCACCGGCACTCCGCAGCCATAGGCCTCGAGCACCGGCAGCCCCAGGCCCTCGTAGAGCGACGGATATGCCATCATCTCCGCCCGCCGCGTGATGGCGACCAGATCCTCGTCGGACACGTAGCCCGTGAAGACGATCGCCCCGGGCCGGACGCCAAGCGACGCGGCCAGCATCTGGAAGCGGGCGATCCGCTCCGGGGTCAGTTTGCAGACGA
The DNA here is from genome assembly GCA_964545915.1 of uncultured Candidatus Kuenenia sp. Classification (GTDB taxonomy): domain Bacteria; phylum Planctomycetota; class Planctomycetia; order Pirellulales; family UBA1268; genus QWPN01. Next base: position 173,517 of record CAZJHQ010000001.1, read on the forward strand.
TCGCGAGCTGCCTGTCTGGATGGCGGGCATGGAAGTGGGCGAAGGCGTGGACCATGCCGTCCATGTTCTTCCGCCAGTCGTCGCCCCCGATGTACACGCAATACGGGCCGCGGAGCCCGAACCGCTTCGCCACGTCCATGTCGGCCGGATCGCCCTGTTCGATGAGGCTGCGCTTGCGGTGGTCGATGTCGCCGTACACGCAGACGATCTTCTCCGGCGCCACACCGGCGAGGCGGATCGTATCCTGCCGTGTCGCCTGGCTGATGGCGAACAGCCGGTCGTAGCGGCGCATGAGGCGAAAGGCGTCGAGGTACGGCAGCCGGGCCTCGTCCTTGGAGAGATACCTTTCCGGATAGATGTACGGGATCAGGTCATAGACGATGCCCAGACAGTGCGGCTGATGGAGCTGCAGCCAGTCCGGATAGAGGTAGTCGCTGCCGCGGCCGTGCAGAGGCAGGAAGAAGCAGGCGGTGAGGAGCACCTCGATCCGCCCCTGTTGCCCCCGATCGATCTCCTCCTCGAGGACCCAGGTGCCGTACCGCTCGAACTCCTCCGCACAGGCAGGCCGCGGCAAGCGGTCGTCCCACAGGAACAGGTACCGCTCGCCGGGATGATCGACGCAGATCTGGCGGACGAGGCTCTGACAGTAGGCGGGAATCCCCCGATCGCCGTTGTACTGGGCGACACGCAGGTCGACGAGGAACGTGCGGGATCCGGACCGGGCCACGAGGCGGGTCATGCGGTTCGCCGCCGATGGGCGGCCTCCTCGACCTGGTGGTCCGCATCCGCCTCGTCGGCGAGCCGCAGGTAGTGCAGTCCGGCCTGCTCACGGAACAGGCTCTCCAGCTGCTCGACCCGCTGCTCCAGCCGGGCGATGCGGTCGTGGGCGCCCGGGACCCGCAGCCAGCGCTTCAGCCTGCGGAACACCGGCCGCAGCACCCGCTTCTCCATCGATCGACCCATGCTCTTGAGCGACATGTCCCTGACCTTTCTTCAGACTCCTCGCGCAACTCAGGCGGCGACGTTTCGGTGGCCCCGCATGGCCTGGACGACGCCGATGATCTGCGCCGCCGTTTCGGTCCAGGCCGTAGGTCGAAACCTGCGGCGGATCTGGTCCTCGCGGCACTCCCGCCACACGGGGTCGCGGAGCACGCGGTCCACCAGATCTGCAAGCCGCCGTGTGTCGTGCGGCTCGAAAAACTCGGGCAGATCGGCACTGATCTCGGGGATGCTCGTGGCGTTCGATGCCAGGCAGATCTTGCCATGGCCCAGGCTCTCCGCGACCGGCAGCCCCCAGCCCTCGTACCACGAGGGATAGATGGTGGCCGTGCAGTGGCGGTAATACCAGGCAAGCTCACGGTCGTCGATGCCGTGCAGCAGGTGGATTCGGCCATTCACGAGCCGATCGCTCGTCATCTCGCGGAGCAGGTCCGCCACGTAGAGATGGGGCGTTCCGATGCATAGCAGGTCGGGACAGGCATCCGGGTCGCGCGACGCGAGCTGCCGCCAGGCGTCATAGAGCAGCCGGTGATTCTTGCGGACATCGAGGGTCGAGACGCAGACGAAGAACGGCCGCCGCGGCACGAACCGCGGCAAGGGCGGCGGCTCGTCACCGGCCGCTGCCGCCATCACGTCGCCCAGGCGGACGACCGACATGTCGGGCTGGCGAAATCCACGCTCGGCGCAGTACCGCAGAATCTCCAGCCGCGAGAACTCGGAGATCGTGAACACATGATCCGACTCGGTCAGCAGCTGCCGCACCCAGGCGGTGATCGGTTCGACACAGTCCGGCAACACCCAGTGCGCTTTGAGTACGGGAATCAGGTCGTAAATCATCCGCAGCACGCGAACGCCCCGCTGCCGGAGCTGCGACGCGGCCTCCGCGTGGCCGCCTGGTGACCAGGTGGCACCCAGCGAAAGCAGCACGTCACCGGCCGCAAACGGCATGCCGGCTTCGCAGTTCCTCTTGAGCCGAGGACAGGTGGCGCCAAGCTGCACCGCGGGGAGCGGACCAGCGCGGCCCGCCGCGGGGGCTGGAGGCCGCAGCCGCGTCTTGATCCAGCGCCGCGCCTCGTGGTGGAGTTCCCGCGCCGCCGCCCGGAACGCCCGGAACGATTGCCGTAGACGCTGCGTGGCCGGGTCGGACGCACGCCGCCGTTCCGCAGCCGCCCTCGGTTTGCCACCCGCCGGCTGGCCGGCCGCGAACAACGCCCTGACGACGGCGGGATTCCCGGTGGATCCGGCCTCTGCAGGCTCCGCTGACCGCGCGGCCGCGAGCCGCGGCAGATGCCGCCGAATCGTCTCGGGCAGTTCCTGAAATTCCACGGCGACGAATGCCTGCCGCCGATGGTCGTAACGCACCAGCCGGCAAGGGAAGCCCTGCGCAGCCAGGCCGTCGAGGATGCCGACGGTGACCCGCTGGATGCCGGTGAGATGCGGCAACTGCCAGCCGATGATATCGCTGACGTCGTACCAGATGCTCACGATCTGCCTTGCTCGAAAGGGGACGTGGGAACGCCGTCAGCCGGCCTTGGCGAGGCTGCACAGGTGATGACTCGGCACGAGCCTGAAGCCATCGGTGATGTTGGCCGGGTAGGAGAGCGGCGCCCGCAAGGCGGGTTCTTCGCGGCGATAGTAGTAGCGGTTGAGACCGTCAAACAGGCCAAACTCGTAGCCGTTGGCGAACAGCAGCCCTTCCCACTCGAACCAGGCCGGCTCATATCCATAGATGTCGCAGCCGGGGAGCTTCGGCTTCACGGCCTCCAGCAGGATCACCCGCGGCCGGAAGGCCCGCCATTCGCCCCCCAGGAGCACGTCCCGTTCGGCGCCCTCGACATCGATCTTGAGAAAGTCCACGGGCAGGCCGCCGAGTTGGGCGGTGATCTCGGCGAGCGTGGTCATGGGAACGGTGTACGTTGACCGCTCGAAGCCCATTTGTTTCACGCAGGTCTCGTCGAGGGTGTCGCAACAGGTCGACAGCCCCGAGTCGCCCCATTCGTTGAACTGCACCATGCCCACGGCGGCGCCGACGGCCGAGTTGATGTTCCAGTCCCGCGGGCGTGCGGCGACGAACTTCTCGTGGAACCGTGTGATCGGCTCGACGTTCACGCCCGACCAGCCCCGGTCGTAGAAGTGCTTCGTCACGGAATCGACCGCCGGGTCGTAGGCCCCGATGTCGATGTAGCGGCCCTGCTGCACTGCGTGGAACACCCGGTTGAGGACGACGTCCTCGAAGTTCTGCGCGTAGGAGATCATGCGGCTTTCCGGATGATGAGGCCGATCGAGGTCGAGGCGTAGCCGGCGAGGCTCAGCCGCAGGTGCTTGATCCGTCCGTAGGGCTCCTTGGCCGACTCGTAGTACGGCGGCGGATCGACGAACCGGTCGAGCTCGTCGCTGCCGGGATCGAGATCGAGCGGCTCGACGTGATGCCCCTGGGCGGTCAGCCTCCGGCAGACGTCCTCGATGTCGCGGAGCCGGAAGATCACGCACGGCCCCTCGGCGAGCGTGTCGTCGTTCGACGAGAGATTGAACTCCGTCGTATGCACCGCCACGCCCCCCGGCCGCAGACATTCCATCTGCCGTTCCAGGAACCGCAGCCCCAGGTCGATGCTGCCGCAGTGCTCGAAGGAGCAGGTCGACCAGGTGAAGTCGTAGCCCCGAAGGTCGTCGGGAATGTGGTTCATGTCGACCGGCCGATACCCCACCCGCTCGCGAAACTCGTCCTGCGGGCAAAGGCCATGGGCATTGAGGGCCTCGAGGTTGCCGACCCACTGGCCGGTCGCGGCCCAGGCTCGATTCCGCTCGTCCTCGGCCGGCAGGTCGGTGGCAGTGATCCGGCACCCGTGCGCGGCCAGCAGCGACGGCAGCTTCTCCGCGCCCACCGCAAAGCCGAGACCCCGCGCGCCCGCGGCGAGCAGGCCCCGCTCCTGAAGCGCCTGGCAGATGTAGGCCAGCTCCCACTTCTTGCGGTGGGCGTCCCAGGTGTCGTGCAGCCGCGCGATCCAGTCGCGAAACGGCCGCGAGTCGAGCGTGCCGTAGCGGCAGAGCTGGGAGAGCATCCCGGTGCCCTCCGTCCGGCCCGCGGCGGTCGGCTGGTGGAAGAGTTCCGGATGGCGGCGGGGGAACAGATGGGCCCGGATCGGCGGCGGCGTTGCCGGCCGCGGGCTGGAGGACGCACGGCCGACCAAGCGGCGCAACAGGCTCTTCATCTCGGCTTCTCCGCAGGCGTCGCGCCGGCCAGCCTCGAATGGACGGCGGCGACGGATCACCAATGTTGGGGGGAGAAACTAGCAGGATGCCCAGGGCGGCGGAATGCCAGTTCGCATCGCCAAAACCCCTACTTTCGCCGCATCACCTGCTCGTAGACGTGCGCATAGCCTTCCGCAGTTGCCCGCCAGGAGAACCCGGCGGCATGGCGGCGATATCGGTCTCCGGCCGCGGGATCCGCGCGGAACCGCCGCAGGCCGTCGCGGAGCACGGCGGCCATCGCGTCGGGCGCGTAGGAATCGAAGAAAAAGCCGTGCGGGCCGGCGATTTCCGGCAGGCTCGTGCTCCGCGAGAGAAACACCGGCCGGCCGCACTGCATGGCCTCCAGCACCGGCAGCCCGAAGCCCTCGGTGAGCGAGGGAAACAGGAACGCCTCGCAGTGCTCGTACAGCCACTGGCGATCGCCGTCCGCAACCTCACCGGTCAGCAAGACCCGAGCGCCCAGCCCGCGGCGGGCCACCTCCCGATCGAGGAACTGGCCGTAGGGCGTCGCCTTCTTGCCGGCGATCACCAGCCGCTCGCCGGGCAACTGCTCGAGGAGATCGAGCAGGACGTGGAAGTTCTTGTGGGGCAGGCTGTTGCCGACGGTGAGCAGAAAGCCCCCCTCCGGTACGGAGGCGGGCCGGCGCTCGGCCGGGGGCGGCGGCGGCGCGATGCCCAGTGGCACCACATGCACCGGTCGGTCACCGAGCGGCACGTGCCGCCGAACGTCGTCGGCCACCCATTCGGAGTCGGTGACGATCGCCGCCGCGCGGTCCGCCTTGCGGCGGATCGCGGCCAGTTTGCGGTCGATCTCCCGTCCGCGCCCCTCCCGCGGAGCCTCGTGCAGGAAGCTCAGGTCGTGGATCGTGAGCACGACCGGGATCCGCGGATCGAGGGGCAGGTACTTCGACATCTGATTGGTCACGTGCCACAGGGCGACATCCGCCGGCGGCATGAGGTGGCGGGCCAACGGCCGCACCAGCCGCGTCAGCCCCTCCTTCTTCCAGAAAGCGACGTCGAGCCGGTCGTAGCCCGATGGCGGGAGATGCCGGTCGGCTCCACTGGGGAGGAAAAACACCGGCCGAAACCGCCCCGGGGCGACCTGGAGCAGTTCCGCGGCGAGATGCAACGAGAACCGGCCAAGTCCGCAGTTGATGTGCCGGAGTTTCTCGAGGTCGACGACGACGCGGGGCAGAGGCACAGCCATGCCCTATGGTTGAAGGAGCGGCGCGACCGCGTCAAGCCGACACGGCCGAGACGTCTCGGCCCCGCCGCACCAGCCGGGCGTCAGGCGTCGAAATAAAGGCAAAATTCATACGGGTGCGGCCGGAGCCGCATGGGCGCGATCTCCCGCTCCCGCTTCCATTTGAGCCAGGTGGCGATCACGTCGTCGGTAAACACGTCGCCACGGAGGAGGAAGTCGCCGTCCCGCTCCAGGGCGTCGAGGGCCTCGTCGAGGGAGCCCGGGGCCTTGGGCACACCGGCCAGCTCCTCCGGCGGCATATCGTAGATGTCGCGATCCAGGGGCTCGCCGGGATGGAGCTTGTTCTGGATGCCGTCGATCGCCGCCAGCAGGATCGCGGCGAACGTCAGGTAGGGGTTACACGTGGGATCCGGGCAGCGGAACTCGACCCGCTTCGTCTTCGGGCTCGCGGAGTACATCGGGATCCGGCAGCTCGCCGATCGATTCCGCTGCGAGTAGGCGAGGTTCACCGGGGCCTCGTAGCCCGGCACGAGCCGCTTGTAACTGTTGGTCGTGGGATTGGAGATCGCCAGAATCGCCGGGGCGTGGCGGAGGATGCCGCCGATGGCGTGCAGTCCCATGTCGGAGAGGCCGGCGTAGCCGGTGCCGGCGAACAGCGGCTGGCCCTCCTTCCACAGGGAAATGTGGGTGTGCATCCCCGAGCCGTTGTCGCCATAGATCGGCTTGGGCATGAAGGTCGCGGTCTTGCCGTGCCGCCGGGCCACGTTCCGCACGATGTACTTGTAGAGGCACATCTGGTCGGCCATGCGGACGAGCTCCTGGAACCGCATGTCGATCTCGCACTGCCCCGCCGTGGCCACCTCGTGGTGCTGGGCCTCGACGTCGATGCCGCACTGGATCATGGTCTGCATCATCTCGTTGCGCAGGTCCATGAGCTGGTCGGCAGGCGGGCAGGGGAAGTAGCCCTCCTTGTGCCGCAGCTTGTAGCCGAGGTTCGGCCCTTCCACGCGGCCGCGGTTCCACTCGGCCTCCGCGGAGTCGATGTGGAAGTAGCCCTCGTGGGCGTTCTGGTCGAACCGCACGTCGTCGAACACGAAGAACTCGGCCTCCGGTCCGATGAAGCAGGTGTCGGCGATGCCGGTGCTCTTCAGGTAGTTGACGGCCTTGCGGGCGATGTTCCGCGGATCGCGGGAATAGTCCTCCCGCGTGATCGGGTCCTGCACCATGCAGATCATGACCAAGGTGGGGATCGACGCGAACGGGTCGACGAAGGCGGTCGTCGGCACCGGCACGAGCAGCATGTCGCTCTCGTTGATCGCCTGCCAGCCGCGGATGCTCGAGCCGTCGAAGCCGAGGCCGTCCTCGAAGGTGTCTTCCTCGAGCTTGGCGACGGGGATCGTGAAGTGCTGCCAGGCTCCGAGAAAGTCGGTGAATCGCAGGTCGATCGCCTTGACTTCCTTCTCGCGGCACAGGGCGAGCACTTCGCGGGGCTTCATGAGGCTCTCTCCGGGGATGCCCCATGATACCCGCGGCGCCGGGCTACGCCGGGGACTGCGGGGCGTGCCCGGTCAGCGCCGCCGTCCAGCCGTCGTCGTGGTGGCACAGCATGAGCCGGCCGACGACCCGCGCACCGTGCAGGGTCACGGCGACCGTGCCGCCGGGGCCGGGGGCGACCGCCGTGGATGGTGCCGATGCATACGTCCCCGCATCGATCCGCCGTGCGAAGCCGCGACCACCGGAGACCGCTCCGGACTCATGCTCCAGCCAGGCGAGGCGATGCACGGGCAGCTCCACCGCCACCACGGGCTGACCATGCGGCTGCGGCAACTCCGCGAGCCGCCAGGTCCGACAGCCGGCGCCGGCCTCCAGCAGCAGGTCGTAGTGGATGCCCGCCGGGTCGTCGGGGGCGCCGGTGTGCTCGAGGATCGCGAACCGCGGCATGGCCCGCAGGCTCAATAGCCTTCCTCGTCGCCGGCGGCGGCGGGTGCCGTCGCCACCGCCAGCGGCTTCGGCTTGTGCCGCACGGCGCGGCGGGCGTTCTCGTCGCGGAGCCGCTCCACCGCGGCCTCGAGGCTCATCGCCCCCAGGTCGCCGTCCACGCGATCCCGCAGGCTGACCGTGCCGGCCGCCTCGTCCCGCGGGCCGCAGACGACCATCATCGGGATGAGCTCGAGTTGCGCCGTGCGGATCTTCGCGCCGAGTTTCTCCGCGGCGAGGTCGATGCCCGTCCGCAGCCCCGCGGCCGCGAGCCGGCCCTGCACCTGCTTCGCATACGCTTCGCTCTTCTCGCTTACCGGGATCACCCGCACCTGCTCGGGCGCCAGCCACAAGGGGAACGCGCCGGCGAAGTGCTCGATGAGCACGCCCACGAACCGCTCCAGGCTCCCCAGGGGCGCCCGGTGGATCATCACCGGGCGGTGCTTGGCGTTGTCGGCACCGATGTATTCGCAGTCGAACCGCTCGGCGCTCGGCAGGTTGTAGTCGAGCTGCACGGTGCCGAGCTGCCACTCGCGGCCCAGCGAGTCGTGGATCACGAAGTCGATCTTCGGGCCGTAGAAGGCGGCCTCACCCGGCTCGGGCTCACAGCCGGGCAGGTTCATCCGTCGGGCCACCCGCTCGATCGCCGCCTCGGCCTCGGCCCAGCGCTCGGGCGGGCCGACGTACTTGTCGCTCGTCGGATCGCGGAACCCGAGCCGGACGCGGAAATCGTCGAAGGCCAGGCTGGAGAGGACCTTGAGCGTGAAGTCGATGCAGCCCTCCACCTCCTGCTCCACCTGCTCGGGGGTGCAGAAAATGTGGGCGTCGTCCTGGGTGAAGCCGCGGACCCGCGTCATGCCGCCGAGCTCGCCCGACTGCTCGTAGCGGTAGACCGTGCCGAACTCTGCCAGCCGCAGGGGCAGGTCCTTGTAGCTGTGCGGCCGGGCCTTGTAGATCATCGTGTGGTGCGGGCAGTTCATCGGCTTGAGCAGGTACTGCTCGTCGTCGCTCATGGCGATCGGCTTGAACTGGCTGTCGGAGTAATATGGGTAGTGCCCCGAGATCTTGTAGAGGTCAACCTTGCCGATGTGCGGCGTGTAGACCGGCTGGTAGCCGCGGGCAGCGAGCTCCTCGCGGACGAACGACTCGAGCGTGCCGCGCAGGATCGCCCCCTTGGGCATCCAGAGCACGAGCCCCGAGCCGACGAGCGGGCTGGTGGTGAACAGGTCGAGCTGCTTGCCGAGCACGCGATGGTCGCGGCGGCGGGCTTCTTCCAGCGCCGCCAGATGCGCGTCGAGCTCCTCCTGGGTGAACCAGGCGGTGCCGTAGAGCCGCTGCAGCTGGGCGTTGTTCGCGTCCCCCTTCCAGTAGGCCCCGGCGATGTTCGTGAGCTTGAAGGCGCCGATGCAGCCGGGGCTCGCCACGTGGGGCCCGCGGCAGAGATCGACGAACTCCCCCTGCCGGTAGAAGGAGAGCGTGGGGTGGGCGGCGAGGCCCGTCTCGATGTGCTCGGCCTTGAGCGGCTGGTTGAGCCCGCGGACGATCTCGACGGCCTGCGCCCGCGGCACCTCCACCCGCTCGAAGGCCTCGTCGGCGGCGATGATCCGCCGCATCTCCTCCTCGATGGCCGGCAGGTCGTCGTCGGTGATCGGCCGCGCCGCCCGCATGTCGTAGTAGAAGCCGTCGCCCGTGGTGGGGCCGAAGGCCAGCTCGACGCCCGCGAAGAGCCGCATCACGGCCCGGGCCATGATGTGGGCCGCGGAATGCCGCATCACCGGCAGGGCCCGGACGTCGCCCGCGAAGAGCGGCTCGACGGTCACGGTGTCCGCGGCGGGCAGCGGCATGTCGAGGCCCACGGCCCGGCCGTCGAGCAGGGCCGCGATCGGCCGGGACTGCTTCCGGGGGGCGGGCTGCGGCGTGGGGGCTGTGGCGACGACCTCGGCCAGGCGGGTGGCGGCGGGAAAATCGCGGCCGGAGCCGTCGGCGAAGCGGACGTGGGGCATGGTGGTGGCTGAAATGCGAAGGCGAGGGAGCGCGGACGGCCGCCGGGGCCCTTTTTCCGCAGAACGCAGCAGCGTATCCGCCACGGCGCGGGGGCAGCAAGGCGAAGTGCCCGGGGGCTCGCCGTCGGGCGAAACTCGCTTGACTGGCGCCCGATCACGCGCAAGACTCTTGCGGTGGTCTTTGCGGGCGATTAGCTCAGTTGGTTAGAGCACTAGCTCGACAAGCTAGGGGTCATAGGTTCGAGTCCTATATCGCCCACCTTGCCTTTCCGGCGATTTTCGCCGGCCGCGGGAGAAACAGAGTTTTCCCCGCGGTTCCCCGCGGTCGTGGTACCCGCTTGCGGTTCTTTACCGCCCGTTGCGGGAGGTTGCTGCGCCGCTTTTTGCGCCGCTCGTGCGCCGGATTCTGCGCCACCCTCGATCGCATCGCGGAAGTGAGCGTCACGAACCTGGAGGTAGTGCTGGGCCGCGACGGTCGGCGAGTGGCCAAGCCACTTGGCACAGACGTGGGCCGGGTAGGTCTGAACCCAATCCGTCTCGCAACTCGCCCGGAGATTCTGAAACAGCCGCGGCCATGTCGCCACGCTCGCCCGGGCAATGATCTTCTCCGCCGTCGTGCGGAGGTTTGCTTTCGGGTTCCCGGCCATCGGCACCACGAGACGCTCCCCGTCGGCCGCCGCGTCGTAAGCATCCTGGAGGATCTCCCGGAGCCGGGGGACGATCGGCACGAGCCGCACCGCGTGCCCACCGCCGTGATGCTCCGTCTTCGGGCTCCGCACCGTGAGCCGGCCGTTCGCGGAGTCAACATCACCCCAGGTCAGCCCGCCCACCTCACTCGGGCACCGGAGCCCCGCCAGCCGGGGCAGGGCGAACACAAGCCGCCACTGGACGCCCGGGCAAGCCTCCAGGATCGACTCCAGTGTTTCGGGGGCGATGTATGCCGCCCGGGCCGGATTGGCTTGTGAGCCAACCCGGAGGGTCTGGAAGGGGTTCTTCTCCAACCAGCCCCACGAGACAGCCTTGCCGAAGACTCGTTTCGCCGTCGCCGTCCGCTTAGCCACCGTCGCCGGAGCGAGCCGGCCGTCTGCGGTCGTGCGGCGTTTCTTCCGCTTCCCTTCCCCCTCGGTGGCCGTGGCGATCGCCTTCCGCCACAGGTCGGCCGATGCGGTCGTGATCTCCGTGATCAGCTTCTCCGCCCCGTAGAACGCCTGGAGGGAGTCGAGAGTCTGATCGTACGATGCCGCCGTACTCGCCTTCACCACGGCCCGTTCCTTGAACGCCGCGCAGAGTTTCTCCAGCGTCACCACCTCCCGCTCGTCTTCCGCCCTCGGGGCCGCGAGCCCCGCCCGCACGAGCCGCGCGTAGTACACCGCGGGCACCGCGGCCAGCCACGCGGAAAGATCGGGCTCGTGGGCCGTACCCGCGACCCGATGGGCGGCGAGTTGTTCCACGCGACGGAGCACCGTCTCGGCCGCCTTCGCGTTCAACTTGCCGAATCGGATCGTCCTCCGCTCCCCGTCGCCGTCGATGAACTGGATTCGCTTCGTTCCGTTGGAATCGTTCGAAAGGCTGGCCAAAGAGCACCTCCGTGGGTTGACCGGGAACCTACCTCAATTGTCGACGCACCGCAGCGTCGACAGTGACAGAACTACGTTTCGCTCGGGGTTGGCAAACTTCCGTCGCCGCGGCGGCTTTACCTCAACCGCACGGCATCCGCGGGCCGGCCGCCGGTCGACTGCGCCGACCATTCGGCCCGGCCCGATCTCGCCAGCCGCTTGAGCGCGGCCTCAGCCGCGCCGGGCTCGCGATAGCCCCGGAGCCCTCTCGCCACATCGCGAGCCGTAGCCGTACCACCGCGGTCTGTGATGAATCGCACGAGGCGTCGATCATCATTCTCGATCCCGCCGCGCTCCATCCCCACAAACACCCGTTCCCACTCCCGCGCTGCCCACCGGGCCAGCCCGATGCCCCGCGCGATCGAGTCCTTGTCGATCCGGTTGCCAAGCGCCGGCTCCGGGCCGGCCTGCCTAATCATGTGAATTACAAGCGCGAACCGTGCCGCCCACGCCTCCGCCTTGCTCAACATCTCCCCCACGGGGCCGTTGGCCTTGAACTGCGCTTCCGCGTGCTCGCGGTAGAACGTCTCCCACGCTGCCGCGGCCTCCGGCTCCAGATCGAGCACTTGGGGCGACCCGTCCTCCGCCGGCCGGATCGCCGCGAGCGTCGCGAACATCGACCGCACCGCCTCCACGGTCGCGAAGTCCACGTCACCTCTAGGGATCTCTTTCATTCGCCGCGGTGGGGCCGCGAGCATGAAACGCTGGAGGAGCCCGTTGTCGATGTGCCGCGAACCGACCACCCGGGCGAGCACCTTGGGTTGAATCGTGCCCGTGATCGAGACAGCCGCGGCGGGAACGTAGATCGTGCCCGTGAGTTTGCGATCGACCGTCAGCGGCGCGGCCCCGTAGCACGAGAGCCACCGCGACGCCTCCCCGCCCCCCTTGCCCGCGGAGTAGCGGTCGAAGTCAAACCACCCGCTCAACTCGTCTCGGGCCACGAGCACTCCGGCGGGGTTGGCCTGGAGGATCGGCCCGAGACTCTCGATCGTGATATCATCCGCGAGCACCCGCTCCGCGGTCGGCTGTTCCGGCGGCGGGCCGGCGACGGCATCGCGCCGCCTAGAGTCGCGGTCGTGCTCCCGCTTCTCAGCCTCCCACGCCGCCATCGCGGCCCCGTGGGCGGCGAACGCTTCATGCTGCCGCTGGCGGATGAACTGGAGCGCCGCGTCGGCCGCGGGGCTTTTCATGCTCCCCGGCGCAGCCACGCCCGCCATCCACAGGATCGGAGGCTCCCGCCACCCGGGCCACAACTCGATCTTTCGGCGGTTGCCGATGGTCGCGGCGATGCTGGCCAGCATGGGGAACGCCACGAGCGTCGCGTCGGTCGAGAGCCGCTCCGCCGCCTCCGCCACGAACCCGCCCACGGGGTCGGGCAGGAGCCCCACGGGGAACGGCTCCCACGCCGGCCCCTCCGCCGGCCCGCTCGCGGAAGCCTCCGCCACCGCCGCGGCCGCGGCCGCGACCTCCGCCGGCTCCGCCCCAGGGTCGGCGGCCACCGCCGTCACCACCGCCACGGCTTCGATCGTCCGCCGCCGCGCCGCCGCCCGCATGATCTCGCGGGCGTGCCGCTCCATCCCTCGCGCGTACCCTCCGCGGTTGCTGACCGATGCTTTCGACAGGTCAGCCAAGAGCGCCTTCTCCCGCTCCGCATCATCGCCGGCCCGCTCGCGGGCGAGCCGGAGAACATCAGCGAGGGACGGAGCCTCCAGAGCCGCGGCCGCCTGGATCGCGGCGAGCAACTCGGGCGCGGCTTCGATCGTGAGGGCCGCCGGCTCCACGAGCGCCACCGCTTCCCGGCACCGGGCCGGATCGTCCGTGAGCGCCTCCAGGAGCCCGGCGAGATACGCCCGTTCCGCCTCCGGCCGGCGAGTGGTGTCGCGCTTCATGCTTCACCTCCTTTCGCCTGCTCGGGCCGTTTCACTGGCGGGTTCTCCGTGATCTCCTCCAGCCATCGAAGAATGGCGGCCGTGGGGAAGAGCACGCACCCGTCGATCTTCGCGAAGGGGATCGCGCCCCGATTCCGAAGATTCTTGAGCGTGCCTTCTGAAACTCCGATGGCTTTGGCTGCCACCTTCGGCCGCATGGCCAGCGGTAGCGGCGGGAGTTGCTGCCCTGGTCGGATCGGCCACTGAGGAGCGGAAGCATCGTGATATACTTGGGGCATCGGTTTCGATTCCTTTCGTTGAATGTTTGGGAGCGAACGATCACGACGGCCGGAGGAGTTGCACCTCCTCGCGGCCGTCACTCTTTTCATGAGCCGCGCTTTGGCCCGGCCTTCGTGGGTGATGCCGGTTTCACAACTCGCCACGAGCGGGCGACGCCTGGAACGCGGGTCAACGCTCCCTTCTGCTCGGTGGAACGAGCGAGGTGGAAAACACCGCTAACCGCGATACCCATTTCGTCCGCCACCTCTTGAAGCGAGGGGGAGTAGCCTTTCACTTTCGCGAGCCGATCAATCGTCGCGCACAGTTCCGATTGCCGGGGCGAAAGATCATCGGCGTTACTAACTTGCGTAGGCATGACGCTGTCTCCATTTGGGTTTGAATCACATGCGGCACATCCGCATATGCGTGGATCGTGACAGGCCGTGCCGTGATTCAATCCGTCTGTGGCAAGAGTTTTTTTGACGCCGATTCCCGCGCCCCAAATAAAGCCCCTCGGTCATTGCGTAGGCTCGCGACGCCCCACCCCCGCGATCGATAAGCCGGGAAGAACCTAGGCCCACCCCCGCCCCGGGAGCAGCACGCCGCCCGCCCCGCCTACGCGGCGATCCGGCTCACCCTCGCGGCGTCACCCTGGCCGCGCGTCAGTCGGCCCGATCCAGGCGACGTAAGTGCGCCAATCGCGGGCGAAACGGGCTTCCGTCACGTGTCGCCGTTCGTGGGCAGGGCATGCGTCGCGGGCTTGATCGCGACGAACGGCGAGGGGGCGACAGGGGCGCCCCGATTACAGATCGCCCACGGCTAAGGATGGGCGCGGAGAGCGTCAACTTAACGGCAGCGGCGCGGGCTCACGGGCTAACCGGCGCTGGCCGCTGCCGCTGGCGGTTCCTCGGCCTCTACCACGACCATCTCGCCGTCATCCTCGCCCTTGGCCTTTCGCTGCCGCAGCATCTTGCTGGCCGCACGATTCACGAGTTTCTTGGCCTCGTCGGCTTTCTCGCCCTCCAGCACTTCCCGCTTTAGAACCTCGTGCGAGAGTGCGTCCCGAATCTCCTCGACGGAAATGCGTACATCGGGCGACAGCCGCTTGAGTTCCCGACGGATCGTATGCAGCACCGTATCGCTCATGATGAGGGCCGCAAGGTTGAATCGGCTCCGCACTCGCAACTGATCGTTGTAAGCATCAAGGCCCGACCGCTGCACGCCTTCCTTTGACAGTAGGAATAGATCCTCGATCGCATCCTCGTCATTATGCGGAAGCGATAGCAGATCAAGTTCCAGCACGAGATCGGCGGAAATAGGCTTCGAAAACGAAACGCTGAAAACCCTCCAGATTTGACCGTTTGTTAGCACGACCCACTCGATGCCCTGGTTTGCCGCGTAGTCGACAGCCTGCTTCATGTGGTTTTCGCGGAGGGCAACGCCGATGGCCTTCACCTCGATCAATGTCTGCAACTTGCCGTCGATCTTCGTTGCCAAATCACAGTAGGTGCCGCGGATCGCGTATTCGCGGGTGATCTCGCTGTATTTATCGAACCCAAAAACGTCGGCGAGCATATCGGTGACGATCATCGACGTGTCCGATTCGTTCACGTCGCGAGCCTTGGCGGACTCCAGCACTGGCTTGAACTTCTTCAACCCAGCCGAAATGCGGTCGGCAACTTTTTTGGGCACTGGCATGAGGGGCTCCTCCAGGGGGGATAGCGACCCATCAAACGACCTTTTCCGGGCGTTGTCCAGTCCTCCACGGCACGGACGGCGAGCGGCGGGAGGCTGTCGCAGGAAACCTGGGCAAACGACGCCTAATCCTTGCCGCCGGCGCCCTGCCCGAAATCGAGGATTCGCCGCGCCGCGGATCGCGGGGCTTTTCTGGGAACCGCCGAGGATCGCTCCTGTGCCGTCGCAATCTTGACGATGGCGAGACACTGCTCCGCCGTCAGCCGCCGCCACCGTCGCACCACGAGCCGCAGGAGCGGATCTCGCGGGCGGGCTGGGGGCGGAGCCGCTGGCGGATCGGGCGGAAATGCGCCGCATTCTGCGCCGCCCTGGGGGGCGATCTCGATTGCGCCCGAGGGAAATGGGGGTTCTTCGAGTCCTATATCGCCCACTGGGCCGGTTTTCGAGACCGGCACGATTTCCGAGGAACCCGCGGTAACCCTGGTGGTGGCCGTGGGTTCCGTCGTTTCGTGCGGCGGGATGCTTTCCGCCGCGGACGCCTGCGGAGATGCAATTCCCGTCGCACGGTGTTGGTGTCGGGGCCTACGGCCGGCGGCGCCGGAGATCGCCGCCACCGCCCACCACGTCCTCGAAATGATGCTCCCGTGACATCAGATAGTGCTCGGCGGCCAGCTTCGGCGAGTGGCCCAACCACTTGGCGACCGCATGTGCCGGGTAGCGTTCCACCCAGTCGGTCTCGCAGGAGGCCCGCAGATTCTGGAACCGCCGCGGCCAGGGTTCTGGCCGAGCACTCGACAGACCCTTCTTTCGGAGATCTTCTCCTGCCCCAAGGTCCGCCGGACGGATTCCACCGTGCGGCGACGACGCTCGGGGCAAGTCAGTTTGGGCGGGCTGCCTCCTTGAGGATCAACATGTCCAGGGCTTGGTCCGCCGTCAGCCTGCCGAAGCAAGCCCACGATCTGCTCTGCACTGCGTCGCTTCTTCAACTGAGAACCCTTTCCAACCCCTCTTGGGGCACGAGGATTCTCTCATAAGACCTGGTTCACGATTTGGGGAGCGGGCCAGGCGGCAGCCAAGGATTTTTTCAGCCCGTGAGTCGTGAACATCACCCGCGTTTTAGTCTTGCCCCAAGAATCCGCGTCCCTGACGTCTCCGTCCCCGCGACAGTCCTTGGCGACGGTTCGCGGCCCGCCATGGCCCTCGTTTCCGTTCGCCGGTCTCTCGCCGCGGATTGTCAGGGCGGCAATCCCCCCTCCCCACCGAGAAAGACATCGGACCATGTTTTGCCGTCAGCGGCGCAACCGCAATTCCTTTCGTTCACCCACGCACCTCGAACGCTTGGAGCAACGGTTGCCGCTCGCCGGCAACGTCACGGCGGAACTCACCGGCTCCACGCTTCGTCTCGCTGGCGACAATCTGGCAAACGACGTCATGGTGGCATCGGTTGCCGGCGGCAGGATTGCCGTCATTGGCATGAACACCACCATCAACGGCGGAACAGGTGCCTTCGTGTCCAGCACGGCTGTCACATCCATCGTCGCCAACTTCAATGGCGGCGATGACGCCGTGGGCTTCGGCAACAGGGCAGCGGATTTTGCATCGCAGAGGCTGTTCGCCATGCTGGCCTTTTCACCGGCATCAGCTTGGTCCGGAGAACAGCAGCCGCCCGCACCGTTCGATGTCGCGGCCCTGCAGGCGAGAATCGACGCGGCCGCCGGCGGCGTCACAATGTTCTCCATCCCCGGCAGCCTGACCGTGGCGACGGGCGACGGGAACGACTCCCTTGGGATCAGTGGCGACCTCGGCGGCTCGGTCGTCGTGAATCTTGGCTCGGCGGATATCGGCAACGGGGTCGTCATCGGTGCCGAGGAGGCGGCCAGTCGTGTCGGCGGAAGCGTCAGCGTGAAGGTCCTTGGCAACGTGGTCGTCAATACCGGTACTGGCAACGACGGCGACACCGTACGCTTGGTCGGCGATATCCGGCGAGATGTGTCCGTCACGACGGGCGGCGGGCGAGACACGGTATGCGTGTCGTCATCCGTGGGCTGGGTATCCACCGCTGGGAGCGATCCAGTCTCCAGACGCGGTTTCTGGTGCTCACGAAGACCAAAGAGCCGGTCATCGAGGAGCATGTCCGCGAGGTCGACCCGGAGAACGTGAACCGCACCTTGGCGGGCGTTGAAAGAGTCTGGCGGGCTATTGAAGGCGGGCAGTTCTATCCGACTCCTGCGACCGTCTCGGCACTCGGCCGCGGTTGTCCCGGACCAGGGCGAACGCCTCATCGGGCGGCATTTCCTTAAATCAGCCAATACGCTGCTTGAGCTGCTCTTCCAGTATCCCGACCTGCGCCTTGGCGCGCTTGCGGAGGCGGGTTCAAGGCGGCCGCCAAAGAGAAAGCCCCCCGACGGTGGGCTGACACGGCCCCGGCCGGTGTGAACCATTTTCTCATCCGTTCCGTATGAAACCCTGACGATCGCGGCGGAAACTCCAGATTCGAACACGGTCCGCTGAAACCGCGATCGAAACAGGGAGGCCCGGCGAGATCCGGGAGGGAGCCATGGATCGCGACGATCTGTTCTCGCTGTGCAGCCACGCCGGCCATCGGCACCAGGCCGGTGCGGGCCGGGTGACCGTCGAGTTCCGCGGCCGGGCCGTCGATCCGGTGCCCGAGATCCTGCGCAGCTTCCGGCTGGCGGAAATCTCCGAGAGCGAAAAGAACTCGCTCCTCTCGCTGCTGTGCGATCCCGAGGAGGCGGACTTCTGCGCCGAGACCGCCTGCGTCCGCGATCCCTACGCCGACGAGCGCGACGGCGAGAGCGACGATGACGACGTGGGCTGACGGCCGCCGTGGCCGGCACTGGCCCGCGGCTTGACCGCGGCCGGCGCGGCCGGATGCAATGGTCGGCATGCGTCCCATCAAACTCCCGCCACCGCCCCGCGGGCTGCCGCCCCGGCTCCGCGGCTGGTACATCGTCATCGCAGCGGTGATTTCCGCCGTCACCGCGGCCGTGGCGCCGATGTGCCCCGACCGCGACGCCGCCGGCCGACCGGCCTGGCGGGTACAGACCGTGCACGACGGCGACACGGTCACCTGCATCGCCCCCGACGGCACGGCCCACAAAATCCGCCTCCGCGGCATCGACGCCCCGGAGCATCATCAGCCCTACGGCGACGCATCCCGCGCCGCCCTGGCGGCCAAGCTCGCCGGCGGGGGCGTGCAGGTGCGCGGCGACGCCCGCGACCAGCACGGCAGGCTCTTGGGCACGCTGTGGGTCGGGGACCGCGACATCAACCGCGAAATGGTGTCCGACGGGCTGGCCTGGGTGTTCGGCGGCTTCGCACCCGACGAAGACCTGCTCGCGGCCGAGGCCGCTGCCCGGCGGCAGCGGCGCGGGCTGTGGTCCGACCCGCACCCGATCGCCCCGTCCGACTGGCGGGCGACGCATCCCCCGCACCGCTGAGGCGTCGCCGGCTGCAAAACGCGATGCTCGGGGCATGCCCGGCCGGGGTTCCGCGTATATTCAGCCCATGCAGCAGCCGCAAGACATCGTGATCACGGGCGTGGGGGTCGTCAGCCCGATCGGCGTCGGCTGCGAACCGTTCTGGGAGTCCCTGGCCGCGGGTGTGAGCGGCATCCGCCCGATCGACCTGTTCGACTCCAGTTCCCTGCGGGTCCGCTTCGGCGGCCAGATCCCGGACTTCGACCCCAAGCTCTTCGTCCGCCCGCGCAAGAGCCTCAAGGTCATGAGCCGCGAAATCCAGATGGGGTTCGCGGCCGCCGACCTGGCGATGGGCGACGCCGGCCTGGCCGCTGGGCAGGTCGATCCTGAACGGTTCGGCGTGGTCTTCGGCGGCGACATGATCTACGCCGACCTCGAGGACCTGGAGCGCACCTACCGCCGCGCGGCCGTCGCTGGCCAGTTCTCGTTCCCAGCCTGGGCCGAGGCGATCCACGAGGAACTCCATCCGCTCTGGCTGCTCAAGCACCTGCCGAACATGGCCGCCTCCCACGTGGCGATCGCCCACGACGCCCGCGGCCCCAACAACTCCATCGTGCTCGGCGACGTGTCGGGATTGCTGGCGATCGCCGAGGCGGCCAGCGTGATCCGGCGCGGCTGGGCCGACGTGATGCTCGTCGGCGGCACCGGCTGCCGGCTGCATCCCACCGCCCTCGTCGCCCGCGGCGACGCCCTGCTCTCCCACCGGGCCGACGACTGCCGTCGGGCCGCCCGCCCCTTCGACCGAGATCGCGACGGGCTGGTCAACGGCGAGGGCGCCGGTGCGCTGCTGCTCGAGTCGCGGGCCCATGCCCAGCGCCGCGGCGGCCGGATCCGCGGCCGACTGCTCGCCGCGGCAGCCCGTTGCGAGCCCACCGCCCGCCGCCAGGGTGTGACCGGGTCGTCGCTGCGGGCCGCCATCCGCGCCGCCTGTGCGGCCGCCGGACTGGAGCCGGCCGACGTCGGACACGTCAACGCGCATGGGGTGAGCACGATCGAGATGGACCGTGCCGAAGCGGCCGCCATCCGCGCCGAACTGGGAGATGTTCCGGTGACGGCGCCGAAGAGCGTCTTCGGCCACCTCGGGGCCGCCGGCGGCGTCGTCGAACTGGCCGCCAGCGTCCTCGGCTTGGAACGGGGCCTCGTGCCGGCCACGCTCAACTACGAGACGCCCGATCCGGCCTGCCCGGTCAATGTCGTGGCCGGCGGCCCGCTCGCCGGCCGTCCCGGCACGGCGGTCGCCGTCAACCTGTGCTCCACCGGCCAGGCGGCGGCCGTCGCCATCGCGGCCGACTGACCGGGCCTCCCGGTCGTCCGCTCACCACGAGCCGTAGAAGCCGAACGACACGCCGTTGTAGAAGGTCTGCCCGCCGACGTCGATCGCGTTCACGTCGCGGTTGTCGAGGTTCAACTGCCTGGTCGCCGTCGCCATTCCGGCCACCCACAGGAAGTCGTAGCCCACCTGGAGAGCGAAGTTGGGCGTGATGTTCCAGCCGGCCATGAGCGTCAGGTCGCCGAGAAAGCCGGGTCCGGTCCGCGTGGCCTCGTCGGTGAACGCCACCGTCTGCGGGTCGGGCGACGCCACAGCGGTGTTGATCCCCGCGGCCTGCTGCGCGGTGCTGGCGAAGGTCAGCGCGGGCGCCGCCCGGCCCCGCAGCCCCCAGTAGTAGAACTCGTTCTGGCTGATCAACTCACCGCCGATGTTCAGGCCCAGCAGCCAGTTGCCCGCGTCGACGTGGTAGCGGCCGCTGAACTGATCCTGGGTGGCGCCCGCGCGGCTCGCGGAGAGCGAAAACTGCTCGTTGACGTTCGCCAGCCGCGTGCCGACGATCAAGGCGGGCAGCCAGCCCCGCTCGGCGTGCCGGGTCCAGTTGCCACCGGGCGACATCACCAATTGATCCCGGCCCAGCCGGCGGCGGAGCTTGTAGTTCCACTCCCAGCTGTTGAAGTTGGAGCTGAACTTCGTCGCATAGGCGGTCGCACCGTTGAAGCCGGGCGCCAACGGGGCCAGCGGGGTGACGAAGACGCCGTTGTTGACCGCGTTGCGACCGTCGACGTCCTCGTAGGACATACCGCCGTAGTAGATGAACTCGAAGGCCCGATCACGATCGAGATAGTCGCGGCCCAGGGACCTGCCGATGGTGATCCGGGCCCCGGGCGCCACGTTGAAGGGCTGCGCCGCGGAAGTGAACTTGAGCGTCCGCACGCCCGCGAACGGGTCGAGGTAGGCCTGCTCGGCGATCACACGGCGGTTGTTGCGGCTGCGGTCCATCCACAGCGATTCACCCGCCACGTACCAGCCGCCGTTCCAGAACCGGTCGCCGGAACTGGCCTCGAAGGGCATCTCGTCGAGCCGGAAGTCCTCGAGCAGCATGCCGTCGGCGCCGCGGGAGGAGACGTCGAGGATGCCGGGCTCAGCCGCCGCCACGAGTGGCCTGTCAGCCAGCACCGACTCACCCACGATCGAACCCTCGGGCACGACCTCGACCTCGGGCAGCACGCTGGTGCCCGGCCCGAGGATGATGTCCTCGCTCTCGCCGATCACCGCTCCGCGGGCGACCTGGTCGCGCAGTTCGAGTCCCGGCTCTGCGGCCCGGGCACTCCCGCAGCAGACCCACGCCGCCGCGGCGACGCACGCTGCCCATGCCCAATCACAGCCGGCCCGACGTCTGGCGAAGTTTTTCACGATAGACCCCATCCTGAATTCACGGGCGCGGAACGGTGCGGTCACGCACATCCGGAAAGTTCATCGTCATCCCTGCGACCGGTTCCCCAGGATTTTTCGATTCCTTCACGCCGTCGTTGCCCAGCCTGCCCCAACGGCGGCGGGCATGATTTCCCGCACGCCCGCACCAACCGGCCGGATCGGCCGGCGGTTGCAGAACCCTGCGGTGACCGTTCGAAGATCAAGCAGGTCGGATGTTGCCCCGACCGCGGAGCCTGCCCATGTTCCCCAATCGCCAGCACCTTCTTCTTGCCGGTCTGCTACTGTTTCTCCTGGGGATGCAGTTCCGGCTCGTCGAGTCCTTCACGCTCAACGAGCGGTCAAGCCGGTTCGTCGCGGCCCAGCTCGGCGACGGCGGGCAACGTCAGACGGCCGCGTGGCAGGGCATGCCGCTGCGGAAGGTGGTCGAGCCGCCCCGGTGGCTGGGGCTGGCCCTGATGTCCGTCGGCGCGGTGCTCACCGCCAAGGGGCTGTCGGTGCGCGGCGGCCACGCCTGACGGCTGCCCGGAACGCGGGCACCGCATCCTGCGGTGCCATCTTCACGCCGCCTCCACTCCGGGGCTCTCACCGAAGTAGTATTTCTTGGCGTCGGGGTTGGAGAGCACCTCCTGGGCGGTGCCGTGGCAGAGCACCTTGCCGGCCCGGATCACGTAGCTGCGATCGGTGATCGCCAGCGTTTCCCGCTCACGGTGGTCGGTGATCAGGATCGAAATCCCGTCGTCCCGCAGGCCCTTGATGATCTTCTGGATGGAGTGGATCGTGACCGGGTCGATGCCCGTGAACGGCTCGTCGAGGAGGATGATCCGCGGCTCCGTGACCAGACAGCGGGCGATTTCCAGCCGCCGCTTCTCGCCCCCCGAGATGTAGTGGGCCCGCGAGCGACGAATCTTCACGATGTCGAACTGCTCGAGCAGCTCCTCGCACCGCCGCCGCCGCTCCTTGGGCGCCATGCCGACGAGCTCCATGATCGCCAGCAGGTTCTGCTCGACGGTCAGTTTGCGGAACACGCTCTGTTCCTGGGCCAAATAGCCCATGCCGCCGTCGCGGGCCCGCTTGTACATCGGCCAGTCCGTGATCTCCTCGTCGTCGAGGAGCACGCGGCCCGAATCGGGAATCACCATCCCGCAGGTCATGCGGAAACTGGTCGTCTTGCCCGCGCCGTTGGGCCCGAGCAGGCCCACGATCTCGCCGGTCTCGACGTGGAAGTCCACGCCGTCCACGACCCGCCGGCGGCCGTAATTCTTCACGAGCCCTTCGACCGAGAGCAGCGGCATCGGATCCTTCCCTGGGGCCGGGCGGACCTGCTCCGCGGTCCGCCTATCGCACGAAACCCATCCTCCCGAAGTTGGGCCAGCAGGGCAACCGCACTTCCCAGCCTCCCAACTTCACCGGAATGCCCCATTTCGCGGGAATGGCGTGCGGCCAGAAGATCACCAGCGCCCGGCCGATCAGCAGGCTGCGGTCGACGTGATGCCCCTCCAGCCACAGGCGGCTGTCCTTGCTGGCGGCGGAGTTGTCGCCAAGCACCAGGAACTGGTCCGGGCCGAGCGGGAAGTGGAGGACGGGCTCCTCGATGATCTGCCCGTTGCCGGCCACGTCCACGGCGGTGATGTAATAGATGTCGCGGAACACGCGCAGCCCGGACACGGTGACATCGGCGGCGACGGCCGCGATGCCCGCCGGGGCCAGGTCATTGGGGGCATCGCTGCCCGGCGCGGGATCGAAGGCCGGCTCGCCGCGGCCCGCGGCCCCCATCTCCGCCCCCCATGACGCCGCGCCGGCAAACGCGATCCGCCGACCGTCGATGAAGAGCGTCAGTTCGTCATCCACGTTGGCGAAGAGCACCTCCCAGCGACCGCTGCCGCGAACCGGCGTCGCGGCCGTGGCGGCCGCCGCCAGGGCCGGGCTTTCCAGCCGCGCCGTGCCGGAGACGAGATCGAGCAGGCACTGGTGTCGCTTGCCGTCCTCGACCAGGTCCAGCGTGACCGTGCCGCTGGCCCGCCGGCTCTCCAGCCGGCACTCGACCGCCAGGTCTCCCACCGGGTGGGGCTTTGTGGCGATCGCGTTGTAGGGCTGGAAGTCGGTGACGCGGGTCGCCCGGGCACGGTCGGCAAGCGGCTGCCCCGCCTCGACCGCCCCCCAATCCTCGGCCGTGGGAACGAGATGCCGATACCGGAGCCGCGCCGTGCCACCGTCTCCACAGGCGGCCGTCCACGAGCGGCCCTCGTCGGCCGTCGTCCAACGGCATGCGGCCGCAGCCTCCGGTGCCGCCCAGTCTGCCCAGCACAGGGGCCAGCCGGCCGCCAGCAGCCGTGGCGCCACGTGCCGACTGTCGTGCACGCACTGCAGCATGGCCCGCAGTTTCTCCGGCGGTTTTCTGGCGATCACCGGCGGCTCGTCGCCCCGGCTGGTCCAGAGGTCGCCGCCGGCGATGTGCACCGTCTCGTTTGGCAGCCCGACGAGCCGCTTGATGTAGTTGGTCTTGGCATCCTCGGGATAGCGGAACACCACCACATCCCAGCGGTCGGGAGATTTAAAGTCAAAGGCGAACTTGTCCACGAGGATCCGGTCGCCGCTGAAAGACGGGTAGTCCCACTTGTAGACACGCCCCTTCCCGGGCTGGTTTTCCATGAGATCGGTGACGAAGCCGCAGTTCGGGCAGCGGGCGGCCGGCACCATCTTGTTCGTCAGCCGGGCCCGCAACTCGGCCAGGGGCCCGCGGTCGCTCGTGATCAGTTCCAGCCGACGACGGGCGGCCTCGCGTTCGTGGGCCGCCGCGGTGGCGTCGGCGACGGTGCGACCGAGCACGGCCGCTTCCCGCTCCAGCCGGGCGAGCTCCGTCCGCAGGCTCTGCGACTGCTCGTCCTCCTCCGTGCTACAGCCGACACGAAAGTCGCGGCCGCAGGCGGCACAGGCGAGATCCTTGTGGCGGCCCATGAGCGTGGGAGCCATGGAACCCGTCGGGATCACGAACGCCTCGGCCTCGAAGCCGCGGAAGAGCAGCGCCAGCGTGAAGGCCACGACGATCGACTCGACCGTCTCGATCCAGCCGGGAAACGGGTTCCAGACCGTGTCACCGTCGGCCCGCGGGGCCGCGGCCGGCCCGGTGGCCCCCGACGTGCGCGAGTCCTTCTCGAAACGCCGCCGGTCGTTTTTCGCTCCGCCGCCCATGCTCGGCCTCCTTGTTCGGCGGCATTGTAGCGGCACGACGGCACACGATTTCCAGCTTCGAACCCGCATCGCACGGCACCTTGGACGGTATGCCACCCGGAGTCCCCCGGCTGCCGCCGGGGGCTGCTTGGATGAGCGTCAGGCCGGGAGGGCCGGGTTGATTGCCAGCGGGCAGTAGCCCGCCATCCATGCCGCTCGGCCGGATCACCGGGCCAGGCAGGCCTGCACCTCGGCCTCGACATCGGCGTACGTGAACGGCCGGCCGAGCCGCCGCCGCGCATCATCGTCGTCGAACCGGCGGGCCAGCGAACCGTCCTGGCGCCAGACGTAGACGGCCGGCACGCTGTCGAGTTCCAGCCGGCGGTACATCGCATCGGCCTCCTCGCGGGCCAACAGGTTCTCGATTCCCGCGGCGCCCACCGACGCGAGGAACCCGCGCACCCGCTCCGCCGCCTCCTCCAGACTGCCGATGCCCTCGTAGTCGAGCGAGAGCGAGAGGCAGGCGACGGCCTGCGGATGGGCGGCCGCAAGCCGCACGAGCCCGGGAAACTCGCGGATGCACGGCGGACAGGACGTGCTCCAGCAGTCGAGCACGACGACCTTTCCCGCGTGGGCCCGCACCCGCTGCATGAGTGCGGCGTGATCGACGAGATCCAGCTTCAAGGCAGGGGCCGGCGCGACGGGGGACCGGCTACAGCCCGCCCCGCCCGCCGCCAGGACGAGGGCCAGGATTCCCGCGCGGCGGACGATGCACGAGAATGCCGCCTGACCGTCCGCCTTTCGCGCGACCGCCATGCACCGCTTCGCCCACATTCGTCACAAGCCTCCGGAACAACTCGCCGCGCCGCGGGAGCTCGTCGTCGCCTGCGCGGCGATGCGCAGCCACGTGAACCTGTCGCACATCGTACGCACCTGCGGCTGCTTCGGCATCAGCCGCGTGATCGCCTGCGGGGCCGCGCGGCTCCACGAGCGAATCGCCCGCGACGGGGCCGACTCCGTCACGCTGGAGGTGCATCGCAGCCTGCCGCCGGTCCTCGACCGGCTGCGGGCCGAGGGCTATCAGATCGTGGGCCTGGAACAGGCGACCGGATCGGAGCGGCTGTTCACGTTCCCTTTCGCGCCGCGGACGGCGCTGGTGATCGGCAACGAGCGAACCGGGCTGGAGGCCGACGAACTGTCCCGGCTCGACCGTGTCGCCGAGATCCCGATGGCCGGCCTGCCGCACAGCCTCAACGCCGCCACCAGCGCCGCGATCGCCATCTACGAATACGCGCGGCAGTTCCCGCCCCCCGCCGCGCCATGACGCTCGTCATCGGCACCGACGAGGCGGGCTACGGGCCGAATCTCGGCCCTCTGGTGGTGGCGGCGACCGCCTGGCGGGTCGCTGCCGACGCGGCCGATGCCGAGCGGGTGCTGGCGCAGGCCGTCGCGGAGGCCGGCGCCGACCACGATGGCCCGCTGTGGGCCGACTCGAAGCGGATCTATCGCGGCGGTGCCGGTTTCGCCGCGCTCGAGCGCGGGGCGCTGGTGGCGGTGGGGCTGGCCGCGGGCGGGCTGCCGCGGTCGTGGCCGGATCTCGCCGCCGCCCTCGGGTGTGACGGCGGCCCGGAGCCCGCGCCGCCGGAAATGGCCGAGCTCGCGCGGACAGCGCTGCCTGCGGAGACCGCCGCCGACGCCTGCCTGGCGTTGACGACGCGGCTCGGCCCGCGGCTGGCGGCGGCCCGCCTGGTGGCCATCCGGGTCCGCATCATCCAGCCCACGAACTTCAACGGCCTGCTCGACGCTGGGCTCAACAAGTCGGACATCCTCTCGCAGACGACGCTCCAGCTCGCGGCGGAGCTCGCGGCCGCCGGCGGCGGGCCGATGCTCGTGTGGTGCGACCGCCACGGAGGCCGGCGGCGGTATGCACCGCTCGTGGCCCGGCACTTCGGTGCGCCGCTCGTTCAGGCCGTCGAGGAGACGGCGACGCGGAGTGTCTACGCTCTGCCCGCGGCGGCGTGCCGCGTCGAGTTCAGCGTGGGGGGCGAGTCGCGGACGCCGGTGGCGGTGGCGAGCATGACGGCCAAGTACGTCCGCGAGTTGGCGATGCGGGCGTTCAACGCCCATTGGTCAGGCCTCGATCCCACGCTCGCGGCGACGGCCGGGTATCCCGTGGATGCGGCCCGCTGGCGCGGCCAGGCCGCGGCGGCCGTCACGGCCGCCGGCATCCCCTGGGATGCCATCTGGCGGCGGGCCTGACCTTGCCGTGGCGGGCTCGCGATCGCACAATCGCGGTGCATGCCCGCACTCACCACCCAGCTCTACGTGATCCGCCATGCCGTCGCCGAGGACCATGCGCCCGATGGTGGCGGCGACCATGACCGGCCGCTGACGAAGAAGGGTCGGCGAAAGTTCGAGCGGCTCGTGCGCCGGCTCCGGGCGACCGGCATGGAGATCGACCTCATCGCCACGAGCCCGCTCGTCCGGACCCGACAGACGGCGGAGGTCCTCGCCGAGGCGCTTGCCTCCCGGCCACCCATCGAGGTGGTCGACGCCCTGGCGCCGGGCTCCGATTGGCAGCGGCTCGTCGCGTGGACGATCCGCCAGGATGCCGAACGGATCGCCTGGGTGGGGCATGCACCCTGCGTCGGCCGGCTCGTCGCCCTGACCATCGGCGACGGGTCGGCGGCGATCCGCATGCAGAAAGGGGCGGTGGCGGCGATCCGGCTCGACGACGGCCCCGGCCAGCCGGGGGAACTCGAGTGGCTGGCCACGACCGACCTCGCGGACGAAGATTGACCGCATCGCCCCAGACCGCCGACGCCGGCCATGTTGCCGCCCGGCCGGAGCGGTTAGAATTCCCCGCTCGCAGCGGATGCAGCACGCCGCCCCAGGAGATCCTGCCATGACCGACTCGTTCCCGACCCACCGTCTGCACCTCGGCGGCTGTCTCTGGGGCCTGGCCCTGCTCGTCGGCTGTGCGCCCGCCGGCGGTCCGGCGCCCAAGGGCGAGGTGGTGGAAATCGAGACGATCGAAATGCTGCCGGCCGACAAGCCGGCCCAGCCGGCCGCCCCCGGCGCCATCGCCGCCCAGGCCGCCGCCGCCCGGCAGGAGGTGGACGCCCGCGTCGCCGCCGCCGATCGCACGATCGAAGAGGCGGCCCGGTCGATCCCGGCGGCCACTCCGGCCCGGGATACGGTCGTGCTCGGAGATGCGGCGCTGACCTCCGGCGTTCCCGGCGCGGGGCCGATCACGAGCGAACAGATCGACCGCTGGCTGGCGGACCCGAAGAACTTCGTCACGCTCGACCCCGTGCTGCCGCTGGGTCTGTCGCAGGGCGCCAAGCAGATCACCGGTCTCGACACGAACCCACTGACGCGGGCGAAGATCGAGCTCGGCCGGCAGCTGTACTTCGACACCCGACTCTCGGCCGACTCGACGGTCTCCTGCGCGTCCTGCCACGACCCGGCCATGGGCTACACGGCCCACACCGCGACCGGCGTCGGCATCCGCGGGCAGAAGGGGGGCCGCAACTCGCCCGTCTCGTTCAACCGCATCCTGTCCGGCAAGCAGTTCTGGGACGGCCGCGTCGATTCGCTCGAGGCACAGGCGGTGGGACCGATCGCCAATCCGATCGAGATGGGCTTCACGCACGAGGGCGTCGTCAAGCGGCTCGGCGAGATTCCCGTCTACAAGAAGCAGTTCGACACGATCTTCGGGGAACTGACGATCGACCGCGTCGGCCAGGCGATCGCCGCCTTCGAGCGGACGATCGTCACCGGACCGTCCCCGTACGACTACCACGAGGAACTGCTGCCGTTCGCGAAGCTCGATGCGGAGGACATCGCCGAGGACGAGCAACTGGCGGCCAAGTACGCCGCCATCAAGGCCGCCGCCGCGGCCCACCCGATGAGCGAGTCGGCGCAGCGGGGCCGGGAGCTGTTCTTCGGCAAGGCGAACTGCACGGCCTGTCACGTGGGGGCGAACCTGGCAGACGAGAAGTACCACAACATCGGCATCGGCATGGACAAGCCGGAGCCGGATCTCGGCCGGTTCGCGGTCACCAAGGACCCGGCCGATACCGGGGCCTTCAAGACGCCCACCGTCCGCAATGTGGCGCTGACGGCGCCCTACATGCACGACGGCTCGATGGCGACGCTGGAGGAGGTCGTGAAGTGGTACGACAAGGGGGGCCATGCCAATCCGCACTTGAGTGACAAGATCAAGCCGCTGAACCTGACCGAGCAGGAGCAGGCCGATCTCGTCGAGTTCATGAAGGCCTGCACCAGCCCCACGACGCCGGTCGAGACGGGACGGCTGCCTGCGGCGGCCGACCTGTGACCGTGACCACCGGCCGCCGGCTCGTGCCGCTCGCGGAGGCGACGCCGCCGCTCTATGCGGGCATCGACCTCGGGGGCACCAACATCAAGGCCGCGCTCGTCGATGACGCCGGCCGGCTGGTGGCCTTCCACACCGAACCGACCCACGCCGCCCGCGGTCCCGAGGACACGGCCGCGCGGATGGGGGGCACGGTGCACGTGCTCGCGGGCATGGCCGGAGTGGCGGCCACCGACATCGCCCGGGTCGGCCTGGGCACGCCGGGCTCGCAGGACCTGCCCAGCGGGCGGATCCTCCGCGCGGGCAACCTGCCAGGCTGGGACAACTTCCCGATCCGCGACCGCGTGGCGGCCCACTGCGGCCGCGAAGTGACCTATGCCAACGACGCCAACGCCGCCGCCTACGGCGAGTTCTGGGTCGGCTCGGGCCGCGAGTACGCCAGCCTCATCCTCCTCACGCTCGGCACCGGCGTCGGCGGCGGCATCATCATCGGCGACACCAACGTCGAGGGGGCCCACAGCCACGGCTCGGAGTGCGGCCACATCATCGTCGACACCTCGCCCACCGCCCGCACCTGCCCGTTCGGCCACCAAGGCGACCTCGAGGCCTATGCCAGCGCCACCGCCCTGGTGGCGGCTGCCCGGGCGGCCCTCGCCGCCGGCGGCCGCGGCCCGCTGGCCGACGCCGTGGCCGGAGGCGATGCCCTGTCGCCGATCCGCATCGCCCGGGCCGCCGCGGCCGGCGACCCGCTGGCCATGGACCTGATCCTCGACGCCGCCCGCTGGCTGGGCATCGGGATCGTCACGCTCATGCACACGATCGACCCGGCGGCCGTGATCATCGGCGGCGCCATGACCTTCGGCGGCGCGGACGACCCGATCGGCCGGGCCTTCCTCGACCGCATCCGGGCCGAGGTCCGGGCCCGGGCGTTCCCCGTGCTCGCGGAGCAGACCGTCATCCGCTACGCCGACCTCGGGGGCGACGCCGGCTCGATCGGCGCCGCCGGCCTCGCCCGCCTCGCCCACCAACGCGGGTAGAATGGTTGCCATGGCTATCGACTGCAAACACATCCGCAACTTCTCGATCATCGCCCACATCGACCACGGCAAGAGCACCCTGGCCGACCGGCTGCTGGAACGGACCGGCACCGTGGAAAAGCGGCAGCTCAAGGAGCAGATGCTCGACGACATGGAGCTCGAGCGGCAGCGGGGCATCACGATCAAGGCCCGGGCCGTCCGCATGGAATACCGCCACGGCGGCGAGCTCTACGAGCTGAACCTGATCGACACGCCCGGGCACGTGGACTTCCACTACGAGGTCTCCCGGAGTCTCGCCTGCTGCGAAGGCGCGGTGCTCCTCGTGGACGCCTTCCAGGGAGTCGAGGCCCAGACGGTGGCCAACGCCTACGCGGCGATCAACCAGGACCTGGCGATCGTGCCGGTGATCAACAAGGTCGACCTCGTGCATGCCCGGGTGGACGAGGTGCTCGCCGAGATGGAGCAGAGCCTGGCCATCGAGCCGGCCGAGGTCATCCGGGCCAGCGCCAAGACGGGCATCGGCATCGACGACCTGCTGGCGGCGATCGTGGAGCGGATCCCGCCGCCGGAGGGCGATCCGCAGGCGACCCTCCGGGCGATGATCTTCGACAGCCACTACGACTCCTACCGCGGCGCGATCACCTACGTGCGGCTCCTCGACGGCACGATCAAGAAGGGGCAGAAGATCCGCTTCCTGCGCACGGGCGTGACCCACGACGTGCTCGAGCTCGGCCAGTTCGTCCCCCAGCGACGGGCCTGCGAGGAGCTCGTGGCTGGCCAGGTGGGCTATCTCGTCTGCAACATCAAGGACGTGAAGCAGGTCCACATCGGCGACACGGTCACGATCCCCGGCGACCAGGCCGCCGCCCCGCTCTCCGGCTACAAGCCGCCGCAGCGGATGGTCTACTGCGGCCTCTATCCCAGCGAAGGCGAGAACTTCGAGGAGCTCCGCGATTCGCTGGAGAAGCTGGCGATCAACGACCCGTCGTTCGAGTACGCCCCGGAGAGCTCCGAGGCCCTGGGCTTCGGCTTCCGCTGCGGCTTCCTCGGCCTGCTGCACATGGAGATCATCCAGCAGCGGCTCGAGCAGGAGGCCGACCTCGACCTCGTCCAGACCGCCCCCAACGTCACCTACCAGATCCTCAAGACCGACGGGGAGACGATCGAGATCACCAATCCCCAGGACGTGCCCGAATCGGGCCAGATCGAGGAGTTCCGGCAGCCGATCGTGCGGACGAACTTCCTCGTGCCCGTCGAGTACATCGGCCCGATCATGCAGCTGTGCACCGACCGCCGCGGCACGTACCTGAAGACGGAGTATCTCTCCCCCACCCGTGCCATGCTGTCCTTCGACCTGCCGCTGGCCGAGGTGATCTACGACATGCACGACAAGCTCAAGAGCGTGACCCGCGGCTACGGCACGATGGACTACGAGCTCGTCGGCTACTTTCCCGCCGACCTGGTGCGGCTCGACATCCTCGTGGGCGGCAAGAAGGTCGACGCCCTGTCGATCATCTGCGACCGCCGGGACGCCGACCGCCGGGGCCGGGCGATCGTCAAGAAGCTCCGCGGCGAGATCGACCGCCACATGTTCGAGATCGCGTTGCAGGCGGCGATCGGCACGAAGGTCATCGCCCGGGAAACGATCTCGGCGATGCGGAAGAACGTCACCGCCAAGTGCTACGGCGGCGACATCTCCCGGAAGAAGAAGCTGTGGGCGAAGCAGAAGGAAGGCAAGAAGCGGATGAAGAGCATCGGCTCGGTCGACATCCCGCAGAAGGCCTTCATGGCGGTGCTCGACACGGGCACCGAGCGGCAGTGACACGATCCCCGGCTCGCCCCGACGGCAGCGGCCGATCGTTCACGACCTGGGAGGGGTTGCCCATGCCCCGGGAGCCGGCGTGGCTGACCAGCGGAGCCATGGATGGCGGAGCGTAGGCAGCCTCGAGAGAGCGGAGGCCCGGAAGGCCGCAGCGAACGTCCGGCGATGGGGCGTGGGCAACCCAGACCCGCGAAAAGTGCAAACATCACCTGTGAGCCGTATCACGCCATGCCACTCGGTGACCCGTCTCGCGAAGGGGCGGAAAAACTGCCCGCCACGATCCGGGCCTTGGGCTGGACGAGTTTCCTCACCGATCTCTCCAGCGAGGCGATCTATCCGCTCCTGCCGAACTTCGTGAAGGGGCTGGGCGGCTCCGCGATCGACGTCGGGCTGCTCGACGGCATCGCCAACGCCGTGGCCGCCGTGGTCCGGCTGTTCGCCGGCGGGCTCTCCGACCGCATCGGCCGGCGGCCGCTGGTGATCGCCGGCTACGGGCTGTCGGCGGTCGTGCGGCCGGCCATGGGCCTCGTCGCGACGCCGCCGGCCGCGGTCGTCGTGCGGGCCATCGACCGCTTCGGCAAGGGGATCCGCTCCGCGCCCCGCGACGCGCTGGTCACCGACCTCGTGGAACCGGAAGTCCGAGGCCGCGCCTTCGGCCACATCCGCGCGCTGGACCACGCCGGCGCGGCGCTCGGCCCGCTCGTGGCCATGCTCTTCCTGCTCGCCTTTCCCGGCACCGAGCGGACGCTGTTTCTGTTCACCATCGTGCCCGGGCTGGTCACGCTGGCGGTGATCGGCAGGTTCGTCCGCGACCCGCCCCGGCAGGCGGCCGCCGGCGGCCCCACGCTGGCGACGCTCACGGGGGCCCAGTGGTCGCTCCTCGGGTGCGTCGCGGTATGGGCCCTGGGGGCGGCGAGCGAGTTGTTCCTGCTCCGCAGGGCGGAGGATCTCGGGGTCGCGCAGCCGCTCGTGCCGCTGGTCTGGTTCGGCATCAGCGGCGTCAAGAGTGTGGTGGCAGCCTGGGCCGGGCCGCTCGTCGATCGCCTGGCGCCACGGCGGGCGCTGGTGGCCGGCTGGCTCGGCTTCGCCGCCGCCTACGCAGGACTCGCCTGGTCGCCGTCCCTGCCTGGCGCCATCGCCTGCATGCTCGGCGTGGCGGCGGCATACGGCGTGGCGGAACCGGCCGAACGGGCCCTCGTGGCGGCGCTCTCACCCGCCGGACGCCACGGCGCCGCCTTCGGGTGGTACACGCTCGTGCAAGGCCTGATGGCCCTGCCCGCCGGCCTGCTGGCGGGTTGGCTGTGGGAACGCGGCCCTGACGGGCCGGCGATCGCCTTCGCCGCCACGGCCGCGCTGGCGGCGACGGCAGCCGGCCTGCTCGCCGTCACCGTGAGGGGCCACCGGCCCCGCTCCGCCTGATCGGTGACCGTCGGGTCACTGCCGGGGAATCAGGCCGAGGTCGAGGCCGAAGACGAACATCATCAGTGTCAGCAACAGCGCCAGCCCGATGTAGCTCAAGACCGCCACGACGCCCTCGCTCGGCGGCTTGCCGCGGAGCAGTTCATAGACCAGGAACACCATGTGCCCGCCGTCGAGCACCGGGATGGGCAGGAAGTTGACGACCGCCAGGTTGGCCGAGAGCATCGTCAGAAACAGCAGCAGGCGGCTGAATCCCTCGCTCGCCGAGCGGCCGGCCTGCTTGGCGATCTCGATCGGCCCGCCCAGCAGCCGGGCGCTGATCTGCCGGTTCCAAAGCTTGCCCAGGAACCCGTAGACCAGCGACAGATCCGCGCCGGCCTTCCGCAGGCCCTTGCCCAGGGCGGCGGGAATCGAATCGGCCCGCACGAGCCGGTACAGCGGCTCGAAGACCAGTCCGCGATCGACGACGAACTGGTCGGCGGCTTCGGCAGGCACGAGATCGACCATCCGGCTGTCACCCCCGGCGGCCACCACCTCCAGCCGCAGTGCCGTGCCCGCCGGCAGGTCCTGGAGGATGCCCATCACGCCCGGCCAGTTCGGTTCCCGCGCCGAAAACTTCACCGGCACACCCTTTTCCTTGGCGGCGATCGCCGCGGGTGTCAGCAGCCAGGCCTTCGCGATCCGATCGCCCGGCACGATGCCCGCGCGGGCAGCGGGGCCGTCGGCATCCACGGCCGCGACGAGCGCGTCGACCGGAAGCGCGACGCCCAGCGACGCGATCGAGGCGGGGCTGCCGATGCCGCTGGTCGAATCGTCCCGCCACGTCACCTCGCGGGGCCGGACCTCGACCGTCCGGTCAGCCGCGGCCTCGCGGCCGATGGTGAGCGTCACCACCGTGCCGGCCAGCCGCCGCAGGCGGTCGTCGAGCGTGAGCGGGTCGCCCACCTCGCCGCCGTCGATCGCCAGCAGCCTGTCGCCGGGCAGGATCCCGGCGGCCGCCGCGGGCGAGCCCTCCTGCACGTCCTTGATCGGCAGCGGCGTCATCGCCATGCCGGTCTGCAACCGCCGCTGGGGGGGCAGTTCGACGGCCACGGTCTCGGCCGGAGCCTGGGGGCCGGCAAATCGTTCGATCGTGAGCGTCACCGGCCGACTCTCGGCCCGCGCCAAGGCTGCGAGGAGGGCTGCGTACCCATCGACCGCCTGGCCATCCACGGCCTTGATCGCGTCGCGGGCGAGGAGCGGCGGCTGGGCCCGAGCCGCGGCACCGGCGAGCACGCCTGTGATGTCGTCGGGCAGGCGCGTGGAAAAGGGACTGGTCACGCCGATCGTCGGCTTGCCGAGGTCGGTGTCGGGCTTGAGCCGCACCGTGCGCTCGGAGCCGTCGGCCGGCCGCCGCACGGTCAGGTCGATCCCTTCCTTGACGCTGCCCACGGTGACGCCATGGAGCAGGTCGGCGAAGATCGGATCCTGGCGGCTCCCGATCTTCACGATCTCGTCGCCGGTTCGCAGTCCGGCCCGCCAGGCCGCGCCCCCGGGCCGCACGGAGGAGATCAAGCAGGTCATCTCCTTGACGCCCAAACCATAGGCCCAGGCCGCCATCAGCACCGCGAAGATCACGTTCATGATCACGCCGGCGGAGATGATCGCCATCCGCTCGGGCACGCTCTGGGCGGGATAGCTGCGCGGATCCCACTGCGGATGCGGCCCCGCGACGGGCTCCGGCGGCAGGTCTCCGGAGAGCCGGGCCCGCTCCGCCTCGGCGGCGGCGGCGGCCGGATTGTCGTCCTGGCCGAGCATCTTCACGTAGCCGCCGAGGGGCAGGATGCCGATGCCGTACTCGGTCTCGCCCCACTTGAAGCTGCAGAGCTTCAGGCCGCCGACGTCGAAGCCGAGGTAGAACTTTTCGCACTTCACGCCACAGGCCTTGGCGACGAGGAAGTGCCCCAGTTCGTGGACGAAGATCACGAATCCCAGGCCGCCGGCCACCTGGAGGACGACCCACCAGTTCGCAGGCTGTGCGAGCCATTCCAGCCACGAAGCCGCCGCCACCAGGCAGCCACACGTGACCGGCGTCATGTCGATGCCCATGCGGCAACCTCCTGCCTGGCCCAGGCGTCGAGCCTGCGCACCTCGTCGAGATCCGGATCCTCCTGGAACGGGTGCTCCTCGAGCAGCCGGCCGCAGATCGCCGCGATGTCGGTGAACCGGATCCGCCCCGCCAGAAAGCCGCTCACGGCCTCCTCGTTGGCCGCGTTGAGAACGGCCCCCGCGGTGCCACCCCGCGCCGCGGCCTCATGCCCCAGCCGCACGGCCGGAAACCGCTGCGGATCAGGGGGCTCGAACTCCAGCGCCCACGACCGGGTGAAGTCGAAGCGGCGGGCCGGGCCGGCAATCCGCCGCGGATACGACAGGGCGTACTGGATCGGCAGCCGCATGTCGGGCGGGCTCATCTGCGCCAGCACCGAGCCGTCCACGAACTCCACCATCGAGTGCACGATCGACTGCGGGTGGACGAGAACTTCGAGCGTGGCAGCGGGCACGCCGAACAGCCAGCGGGCCTCGATCAGCTCCAGGGCCTTGTTCATCATGGTCGCGGAATCGATCGTGATCTTCGGCCCCATCGACCAGGTCGGATGCTTGAGGGCCTCTGCCGGCGTGACGGCCGGGAGCGTCTCCGCCGACCGAGTGCGAAACGGCCCCCCGCTGGCGGTGAGCACGATCCGCCGCACCTCGGCGGCAGTGCCGGAGCAGAGCGCCTGATGGATCGCGGAATGCTCGCTGTCGACCGGCAGGATGCGGGCGCCCGTCCGCTTGGCCAGCCGCATCACCAGCGGGCCGGCCATCACGAGCGTCTCCTTGTTGGCCAGGGCCACCGTCTTGCCGGCCTCGACCGCCGCCCAGGTGCTCCGCAGACCGGCCGCCCCCACGATTGCGGAGACCACCCGGTCGATCTCGTCCGCCCGCACGAGCTCGTCGAGGGCCTCAGGACCGACCGCGAGCCGCGTGCCGGATGGCAGGGCTCCGGGGCCGATGCCGGCGGCGGCTTCGGGATCCACGACGACCACCCACTGGGGCCGCACCGCCGCAGCCTGTTCGAGCAGCGGCCCCACGCTGCGGTGCGCGGCCAGCAGGTGGCAGGAAAAGCGGCCCGCCGAGGCGGCGATCACGTCGAGCGTGCTCGTGCCGATGCTGCCCGTCGAGCCGAGAACGGCAATCCGGGATCCGGCGGCACGGCCCGAATCTCCATCCATCGTCTCTCGGCTGTGGGCGGCAGTCCCCGCAGGCGAGGGATCGCTCATGGAAAGCGGCATGATGCGGGCGGGGTCGATCTCGGGGCCGGGATCCCAAAAGTCTAGGGAACGTGCCGGGGAACTTCCACACGCATTTCCCATCAATTCCGCCGGGTGTTGGTCCGGCGTTTTTTCGGGCGTAATATGCGGAATCTCGCCCCGACACACTCGCCCGCAGGCGGCACCAGTTCCCCGTGACGGCCAAGAAGAAGGACATGCCGCGGCGTTCCCCGGATCGCCGCCCTCTCGGCGGCAATCTCGTTTGGCCGCTGATCGCGGCCGGCGTGGCGGGCCTGTTCGCCATGAGCCTGATCGGCTCGACGCCGGAACTCGAGTTCTCCTACAGCGACCTGGAGCGGCTCGTTTCGGCCGCCAAGGCGGAGGGGGACGCCCGCTGGGTCGATCTCCAAACCGTGGGGGCCGACCCGCGGACCACCGCCCGCTACGGCTCCATCGCCGACGTCGTCATCGGCCCCGTCCAGGTGACCGGATCGGTCCGTGAGCTCCCGGCCAGCGGCCCGGTCGAAGGCCAGGGCCGGCCGGCAGCCGCGGCCGCCAAGCCCGCGACCCGCAAGTTCCGCGTCGCCAAGCTGCCGAGCAACACGGCCGAGGAGGATCTGAAAAAACTGCTCCGCGAGCAGGGCATCCCGTTCGGATTCGAAGCCGCGCCCAGCGCCTGGCGGAACTGGCTGCCGATGCTCTTTCTGACGGCTGTCTTCGGGCTCGTGTTCTACCTCATGCTCCGCCGGATCGGCGGCGCCGGCAGCCCGATGGCGTTCGGCCGCAGCCGCGGCAAGATGTACGCCCAGGAGGACCTGGGGATCACGTTCGACGACGTCGCCGGCATCGACGAGGCCGTCGAGGAGCTGCGCGAGGTAGTGGAGTTCCTCCGCAGCCCGGAAAAGTATCAGGTCCTCGGGGGCCACATCCCCAAGGGCGTGCTGCTCGTGGGCCCACCGGGCACCGGCAAGACGCTCCTGGCCAAGGCGATCGCGGGGGAGGCGGGCGTGCCGTTCTTCAGCCTCTCGGGCAGCGATTTCGTGGAGATGTTCGTGGGCGTGGGGGCGGCCCGGGTCCGCGACATGTTCCAACAGGCCGCCGCCAAGGCGCCGTGCATCATCTTCATCGACGAACTCGACGCCCTGGGCAAGACCCGCGGCACGAGCGTCGTGGGGGGCCACGACGAGCGCGAGCAGACGCTCAACGCCCTGCTGGTGGAGATGGACGGCTTCGGCAGCAACTCCGGCGTCATCGTGCTGGCGGCCACCAACCGCCCGGAAACGCTCGATCCCGCGCTCCTTCGGCCCGGCCGCTTCGACCGGCACGTGCTCGTGGATCGCCCCGACGTCCGCGGCCGCGAGGCGATCCTCCGGGTCCACGTGGCCAACGTGAAGCTCGACCCGGCGGTGAATCTCGAACACATCGCCCGCATCACCTCCGGCTTCGTCGGGGCCGACCTTGCCAACCTCGTCAACGAGGCCGCGTTGCTCGCGGCCCGCAACGACAAGCCGGCCGTCGGGATGGACGAGTTCAACGAGGGCGTCGAGCGGGTCACCGCCGGACTGGAAAAGAAGAAGCGGGTGATCCACGAGGACGAAAAGCGGCGGGTCGCCTACCACGAGGCCGCCCACGCCCTGGTCGCCTTCTCGCTGCCGAACACCGACCCGGTGCACAAGGTGTCGATCATTCCCCGCGGCCTGGCGGCCCTGGGCTACACCATGCAGCGGCCGGAGGATGACCGCTACCTGCTCACGCAGAGCGAACTCGAAAGCCGGATCCAGGTGCTCCTCGCCGGGACGATCGCGGAGGAGCTGGTCTACGCCGACGTGTCGACAGGCGCCCAGAACGACCTGGAGCGGGCCAGCGAGATCGCCAGGGCGATGGTCATGGATTACGGCATGAGCCGGCTCGGCCGGGTGACCTACCGGGAAAGCCCGCGGTCGCCGTTCCTCGCCGGATCGGGCGCCGACCTGCCGGCCGCCCGCAGCCACAGCGAGCAGACCGCCCGCGAGATCGACGAGGAGGTGCGGCGGATCGTGGACGCGGCGATGACCAAGGTGCGGCGGATCCTGGAGACGCGGCGCGGAGCCCTGGAAGCCGTGACGAGCCGGCTCATCGAGTGCGAGGTGATGGACGGCGAGGAACTGCGATCGATCGTCGAGGCGGCGACCGCGACGCCCCAACTGGTGCCCGGCACCGAGGCCGAGCGGCGGCCCGGCCGACCGGCAGTCGAGCCTCCCGAGGCCGCCGCCGGCACCGCCGAAGGCTGATTCCATCGCGCCGGCATCCCCGGCAATCGCTGCAGGTGTTACGGCCTGCCGGGCCGGAGGGGTCGCTGCAGGCCACGGGGGGCGGATTCCGATGTTGCGTCAGGCGGCCGACCGTGGCGGCCGCATCGTCGCCTCAACCCGGCTTGCGCCGGCATCATCGCCATCATGTGGAAGAGTTTCTGCCTGGCCGCCGGCATCTTCGCCTGCATCCTGGGCGTCGAACTGCTGCTCATCGACTCCGCTCTGATTCTGCCGGTCCGCGGTGGCGGCGGACCGCAGACGTTCACCGCTCCCGACTGGGCCCCCTGGACGCTGCTCTCCGCCGGTGCCGTGACGGTGATGCAATTCGTGACGCTGCCCAGCCGCGGCGGCTCGGCCCAGCCCTTCCACGGCCGGTGAGCGTTATCCGGGGCCCGGGCCGGCGGTTCCCCTCGTGGAGCCCGCCGCCGGTTGGCATCCCGAGGCGCCGATGATCCGCACCGCGACCAAGCCCCCCCGCGACACCGTCCTCTATGACGGCGGGTGCCGCTTCTGCCGCGGCCAGATCGCCCTCCTGCGGCGGCTCGATCCGACCGGCCGCCTGGCCTTCACGTCGCTGCACGACCCGCAGGTCGCCCGCGACTTTCCGGAAATCCCGCCGGAAGAGCTGCTGGCCCAGATGTATGTCGTGGATCGGGCCGGCATGGCCCGCGGCGGCGCGGCGGCCGTCCGCTATCTCTCCAGACGGCTCCCCCTGCTCTGGCCGCTGGCACTGCCACTCCACATCCCCGGCTCGATGCCAGTGTGGAACGGTCTCTATCGCTTCATCGCCCGGCACCGCTACCGCATTGCAGGCCGCTGCGACGAGGGCACGTGCCGGATCGGCTGACGGCTACTCGTCGTCTTGCTGCGCACCGTCGGCGATTTCCCGCAGCAGCCGCGTCATGGTGTTGGCGTGCACGCCCAGCAACTTGGCGGCGTTCGCCTTGTGGCCACGGGTGACCTCGAGGGCCTCCTTGATGGCCTGCTCCCGCAACTTCGCCAGATCGAGGCACGGCAGCCGCGTCGACGAGGCCTTTCCGGGCCGGGAGCGGATCGGCAGCATCGGCTCGCTCTGCAGCACGTAGCCCTGCTCGATGACGTGCTCGAGCTGCCGCACGTTGCCCGGCCACTCGAAACTGCAAAACGCCGCCAAGGCGTCCGGCGACGGCTCCCAAAGCGGCAGGCGATAGCGCTGCGCGAACTTCCGGGAGAAGAAGTCGATGAACGACGGGATGTCCTCGGGCCGCTCGCGCAGCGAGGGAACCTTGAGCTCGATCATGTTCAAGCGGTAGTAGAGGTCCTCGCGAAACGCGCCCTTCTCGACCTCGGCTTCGAGATCGCGGTTGGTCGCGGCGACCACCTGCACGTCGATCGGCACCGGCTCGTTGGCGCCGACCGGCAGCACTTCACGCTGCTGGAGCACGCGGAGGAGCTTGGCCTGCAGTTCGAGCGGCATCTCCCCGATTTCGTCGAGGAACACGACGCCCCCCTGGGCGGCGCGGAAGATGCCGAGCGAGCGGCCGGCAGCCCCGGTGAACGCCCCCTTCTCGTGACCGAACAGTTGGCTTTCGGCGAGTGATGGCGTGAGTGCCGCGCAGTTCACCGGCACGAAGGCCTTGTTGCGACGCGGGCCGCTGCGGTGCAGAAGCCGGGCCCACAGTTCCTTGCCGGTGCCGGTCTCACCACACACAAGCACCGTGCACTCCACCTCGGCAGCCCGCTCGACGGCCTTGGCGATGCGCCGCACCGTGGCGTTGGAACCGAGCACCCAGTTGCTCGCGACGGGCGTCTCCTCGACACACACGCCGCCGGCGTTCGTGTCGCAGATCACCGCGGGATCGAGCGACCCGCCACGGGGATCCCTGGCGGCCGCATCGATAGCACGAAAACTGGAAGGGCGAAGAGCCATGAGAATCTTCTCTCGGTGCAGCGCGCCGACGCGTCCGTGACGGCCGCGCCAGCACACCGAACTTGACGAAGCGTAAGTA
Source organism: uncultured Candidatus Kuenenia sp. (assembly GCA_964545915.1). GTDB lineage: Bacteria > Planctomycetota > Planctomycetia > Pirellulales > UBA1268 > QWPN01. The sequence continues at coordinate 213,965 of CAZJHQ010000001.1, forward strand.
TCTCGACCCCCCAAGGCCATTGCAACACGCCAGCCGGGTTTTTCATGGTTTTTTGCCCGGCGCGCCGAATTCGCCGGAATTCGGGCGATTTACGGGATTCAGGGGAGATCCCCCTCAGGGGTTTGGGGCCGGGCGACCCGAAAAAACACCAGGTGCTGCCAGGGGAGCCGGTCGAACTCGGCGGCGACCAGGAAGCCCGCCGGCTCCAGTTCAGCCCGCATCTGCTGCTTGGTCATCTTGTGCAGTGGCTTGATCGGCACGGCGGGATCCTCGCCCCGGAACTCGGCCAGCACCAGCCGGCCGCGCGGCTTCAGGCTGGCCCGGATCCGCGTGAGCATCTCCTCGGGGTGCGAGAACTCGTGGTACACGTCCACGCACAACACCATGTCGACGGCGGCGGCGGGGAGCCGCGGGTCGATCGGCGTGCCCAGCATCGGCCGGATGTTGTCGAGACCTTCAGCAGCCGCCCGTTCGGCGAGCATGCGGAGCATCTCGGGCTGGATGTCGACCGCGTACACGAGCCCCTGCGGCCCCACGCGACGGGCGAGTTCGAGCGTGTAGAACCCATTGCCGCAGCCCATGTCGCAGACCGTCTGCCCCGGCTGCACCGCCAGCGCCTCGAGAAGCATCCGGCAGTCCTCCTCCCGCTGCCGGCTCTCGCGGACCAGCCACGGAGCGCCGGTGTAGTGCATCGTCTGCGCGATCTCGCGGCCACGATGATGCGTCCGGGCCGGGGGAATCTCCGCGGCCCGATCGATGGCGGTATCGACCGCCAGGGGCCGCACCGCGACCGGCGGCGCTGCGTGAACGGCGGCCGAAGCCAGCACGGCCAGACACAGGCAAAGCGTCGCGAGGAATCGCATCATGCCCAACAGCATAGTTGTCGGCGGCCGAAGCCATCCACAACCCTTGTCCACGGGGCAGACTTCTTCCACGGTCTGCAAGCCGCCGGACGGCTGCGGCCCGTCAGGCGGCGACGGCATCCTCCAGCACCGGACTGCCCGCGACATCGGAGAAGCTCGCGACCGTGATCCCGTGCGCGACGGCGAACGTCGCGAGTGCAGCGGCGTCGACGAGAATCGTCCGCCCGGCCTCGACGGCCAACACGGCGGCCCCGGCGGCCGCCAGCGATTCGAGCGTCCCGATGCCGATCGTCGGCATGTCGAACCGCAGGTCCTGCTGCGGCTTGGCGACCTTGACGACCGTCATGCCGCCGGCCGGGCACAGCTGCCCCGCCCGGCGGATGCAGGCGTCGGTGCCCTCGATCGCCTCCAGCGCCAAGGGCGCCCGATTCTTGACCACGACCGACTGGCCGATGTCGAGCCGGCCGAGTTCCTTGGCCAGCCGCCAGCCGAAGGCGACGTCGGCCAGCTGCCGCGGGGTCAGCGGCCGGCCGGCGAGCACGCCCCCGGCGGCGAGCAGTTCGGGGGCGAAGTCGGTCGCCGGGCAGATCCGCACGCCGCGGGCGTCGAACGCCGCGGCGATCGCGCCGAGGAGCGAGTCGTCGCGGTTGTCGTGCCGCCGGCTGACGAAGTGCGGCCAGAAGGTCTTCAGGCCCGTCCAGTCGGGAAGCAGCCGCCGCCACGCCCCCTCCTCGAAGAGCTTGGTCTTGTGGATCTTCCCCGCCATCGTCGCCCGGCGCACGCCGTGCCCGCGAAAGAACGCGATCGCCGTGCCGATCTCGGCCACGCCCACCTCGCCATAGGCATCGGCCAGCGGCTCGAGTGCCGCGTCGGCATGGCCGCGGATGGCGAGGATCGCCGGGCGGCCACCCCGGCGGCGGATCGCCTCGGCGACCGCCACGGGAAATCGGCCCCAGCCGGCGAGGATGCCCACCGGCTCACCGGCCAGGGTGTCGGGCGGCATGGTCGACGGTCCCTGCATGGCGCCCCCTCAGGCCGCCTCGGCCGCACCGCGGCCGCCGGCCCGCTCCAGGCTCTCGACCCGGGCGGCGAGCGTCTTCAGATCCTTGCGCATCTCGGGCAGCTTGCTGATCGTCGCCAGCTGCAGCTTGCGGTCGCGAAGGTCGATCGCCGGCTCACCGAGCACGGTCTTGCCCGCCTCGATGTCGCACGACACTCCCGAGCGGGCGCCGAGCACGGCCTTGTCGCCGATGTGCACATGGTCGCGAACGCCCACCTGGCCCGCCATCACCACCCAGTCGCCGGTGGTCGTGCTGCCCGCCACGCCCACCTGCGAGCAGATCATGTTGTGGCGGCCGAGCCGGCAGTTGTGGGCGAGCATCACGAGGTTGTCGATCTTGGTGCCCGCGCCGATCACGGTGGGCCCGTACGTGCCGCGGTCGATCGTCGTGCCGGCGCCGATCTCCACCGCGTCGCCGATCTCGACCCAGCCGAGCTGCGCCGAGAGCACGTAGCCTGCGGCCGTCGGCTTGTAGCCGAAGCCGTAGGCCCCGAGCACGGCATTGGCGTGCACGATGCAGTCGCGGCCCACCACCGTGTTCTCGTAGAGCACGGCGTTGGGAAAGATCTCGGTGCCCGCCCCGATCCGGCAGCCGGCCATGAGCCGCACGCCCGCGTGGATCGTCGCCCCGGCGGCGATCTCGACGTCGGGCCCCACGGTGGCGAAGGGATGGACGTCGACGTCGGCGGCGATCCGGGCCGTGGGATCGATCGCGGCCTGCGGGCTGACACCGGACCGAGTCCGCGGCCGTGGCGGCCGGAAGTGGCCGATCACCGCGGCGAACGCGGCATGGACGTCGCGAACCTCGATCGTGGGCCTGTCGAGCGGACCGGTGCCCGGCGGCACGATCGCCGCCCCCGCCCGGCTCTTCGCCAGGAGGTGCAGTTTGTCGGCCGCGTCGACGAGCGTGATCTCGTCGGCAGCGGCGGCTTCCAGCGTGGCGGCACCGGCCAGCGGCAGCGCGGCGGCGTCGCCGACGAGCGTGCCGGCCACGGCGGCGGCCAGCTCTCCCAGCGTGATCGGCATGGCGGATCCTCCCTGATGGCCGCCCGCGGACGGGGCGGGGGCGGGAGGATAGGGAAGGCCCCGCGCGAGCCGCAAGGCCGGCTTCCACGCCGGCGTCGGGCGTTTTCAGCCGCTGGCGAAGGCACGGCACGTGATGCCCCCGGTTCGAACCCGCATCGTATGGCAGCCGGGAAGGCCTGCCACCCGGAGTCCCCCGGCTTCCGCCGGGGGCTTCTTGTGTGATTACCGCGCAGCCCAAGAAGCCCCGGGTGGAAACCCGGGGACACCGGGCACGAAAACCACCCCGCCATCCATGACGATCGACGGCGTGTCACGTGATTTCCCGGTTAAAACCCGCATCGCATGGCTCCCGGGAAGGGATGCGGCCTATCGGCCCCGCAGGTCGGCCAGGCCGCCGTCCACGCCGAGCACCTGCCCCGTGATCCAGCCCTGGGCGGGGTCGAGCAGGAAGTGAATCGCCCGAGCGACGTCCTCCGGCTCGCCGAGCCGGCCCAGCGGATGCATGCCTACCGAGGCCTTTTCCGCCAATTCGCTCGCCACCAGCCCCTTCGTCAGCGGCGTGCGGACGAGCCCGGGCGCCACGGCGTTGAAGCGGATCTTCTGTTTCGCGTAGGTGGCCGCCGCGGACAGCACCAGGCCGATGACACCCGCCTTGGCGGCCGCGATCGCCTCGTGGTTGGCCAGGCCGACCCGGGCCGCGGCACTCGACACGAGCACCACCGATCCGCCCGTCGCCTTGAGGAGCCGGCCGGCGGCCCGCACGCAGCCGAAGGCACTCGACAGATTTGCCGCCAGCGTGGCCTGCCACTCGGAAGTGGTCGTCAGGTGCGCGGGCTTGAGGAGCAGTGACCCGGCGCAGTTGACGATCCCGTCGAGGCCGCCGAGGGTGGCCGCCGCCGCATCGGCACAGGCATCGATGGCGTCGGGATCGGCCGCCTCGACCGATCCGTAGGGCATCCCGAGTTCGCCTCCGACCGCAGCCAGTTTCGCTTCGTCGCGGCCCGCGAGAAACACCTGCCCGCCGCCGGCCACGACCAGCCGCGCGACCGCGGCCCCGATCCCACCGCCCCCACCGATCACGAGCACCCGTTGCGACATCACCTGGCTCCTCTTCTTTTGGACAATGGCCCGATACCGGCAAGCACTACCTTCTCACCGACCTTTGACGGCGATCTGATTTGGGCGCAACTCGCAAATTTCGCACCGAAGCTCCGAAAGACTGCCGCATGAGCCCGGGAATGCGTTTCCGGTTTGTCGGGTTTGACGGTCCCGTTCCTTGAAGCCCGAGGCGTGAGCCGAGCGGTTTCCGGTGTAGCACCGCGTATTCCCTCAGCTTACGCTTCGGGCTTCCCGGCAGCGGCACTTGGGCGTGCGCAGCCACGGAACGATAGCCTCACGCTTCAGGCCTGCCGGCAGCGGCGATGGGGCATGGGCAGGCCCGACCCGCTCCGCGACACCCCTACAGCCAGTCGCCCACCGTCTGCTCGAGCCGGGCCGCGGCGGCCATGGCGCGCAGCTTTTCCATCGCCCGGCCCTGGATCTGCCGGATCCGCTCCTTGCACACGCCCATCGTCGTGCCCAGTTCGCGGAACGTCCGCGGAGCCTTGCCGTCGAAGCCGAACCGGGCGACCACAATCTCCCGCTCCCGCGGCTCGAGGTCGGCGAGGAACTGGCCGAACAAGCCCTTGAGCATGCCGATCTGGTCGGCCGAGCAATATTCCCGCGTCGGCTCCTCGGCCGCCCGCTCCCGCAGGGACTCGTCGTCGGCGATGAACCGCTTGCGGAACTGGCGGCCGCGGTGTGAGAGGCGGAAGAAGTGCCGCTGAATCGCGTAGGTGGCGTAGGTGCTGAACCGGTTGCCGAGTGCGAAGTTGAACTTCTCCACCGACCGCATGAGGGCGACGTTGCCCTCGCTGACCAGTTCGTCGAACGAATACGTGGGGTCCACGAACTTTTTGGCGATCGAGACGACGAGCCGGAGGTTGGCCGTGATCAGGATCGCCTTGACGGTTTCGGCCTCCGTCAGCCAGCCCTCGATCCGCTCGATCTGCGCGACCGTTGCCCGCCGGCGGTCGAGCCGCCGCCGCATCCGCGCGGCGCGGTACTTCAGCCAGTTCATCCGCCGAAAATAAAACTGCTCCTCGTCCTTCGTCAGCAGCCGGGTGCGATACAGGCTGGCAAGATACGGCGTCAGATCCTTGCTCGCGGTGGCCTCGGGCCGCGACTGCTCCAGCGGCACGGCGGCGGCTTCGGGCGGCGTCGTGGCCAGTGCCTCGGCCGACTTGCGGCGAAACTGCGGACAGGCGATGAACTCGATTTCCCGGGCGAAGAACTCCTCGCGGCGGGCAGCCAGGGCTTCCCGCCTGCTGGCCACAGCCGCGGCTTCTTCGCGGCGGGCCTGAGCCGCGGCAAGCGCCACACCCCGGCCGGAGGCGTGGGAGTTACGGGCGAGTTTCGGAATCCGCGGAGCCTTGCGAGCGTGTGCGATCACGGCGTTCCTCCTGGCAGCCAGCCGACAAGTCGTCTGTGTCTGCCAGGAGGAACCGCAGGGGCTGGTGCGGATTAACCGGCGATTTCGGTCGCCGTTGAATTCCGGCCGGCAGCCCGCCGGCGACGCCGCCAGCCAGCGGCCAGAACGCCCGCCGCACCCAGCCCGGCCAAGGCCACGTTCGACGGCTCGGGGACGACCTGGAACGTGTAGACGGCGCTGCCGCTGACGGGGATACCGGGGTCTCCGGCCAGCGTGCCGTTGGCGAGCAGCGTCACCTGATAGGTGCCTGGCTGGGAGAAGAACATGAAGCCATGGATGTGGCCAGCTTCGGGAATCAGCGCAACGGATTGCTGCGTGAAGCTACCAACGCTGCTCCACATCGCAGTGAGTTCCTCGCTGTAGAACGAGAACACGCCACCGGTCGTGCCGTAGGCCGAGCCATCGAAGCCAACGGTGCCGAGCGTGAGACTGATGTTGCCGTCCCATGCAGCGGCTGTCAGTTCCTCCGCGCTCAAGCCAACGAACGGCGTGCCGTAGTGGGCCGCGTCACCCGAACTGCCGAGCATCCACAGGTTGCCGCCCACAGTTGCGCCGGTGGCGTTGTAGTCATCTCCGGTGAAGTAATAGCCGTTCGCCGCGCCCTCAAAAAAACCGCTCGGATTATTGATGCGCTTCAGATTCGCCGCGACCGGCACGACGATTTGGATCTCGCTTGGCTCGCCGTGCTCGTCAGCCGTCAACGTCTGGCCATCGACCACAGCTCCTGAATGAAGATGCACCTCCGATCCAAAGGCAGATCCGGAACCGCTGTAAATCACGCTGAGATCGCCGTGACCGAGCGTCCAAGGCCCGTGAATCGCATCGGCCTTCGCCGCACGCGAGCCCGGCCCGGCACACAGCGCCAGCACGATTCCAAACACCAAACGACTCATCAGCGGCGATCCTTCGCGCGAGCCATCCTGACGCAAAGCGTTCATGAGCAACTCCTTAGGTGTGTTGATGGCGACCGGTCGGCCGAACCCGGCCACCCGCAACCATGTTGCAAAAGCATACGAAGTGCATAAGTCACGTCAAGCGATTCTCGCGAACCAGCAAACTCGCCGGCAGAGAGCCCGGCCTCGTGGCACGCGGCGCCGCAGCAACCCGCCCGCCACCGCCAGGCCCCCGACGATCGCCAGGCTGCAGCTCCCCGGCTCCGGCACGACCTGGAACGTAAAGACCTCGGTGCCGGAAACGACGCCGTAGGTCGTGTGCGTGCCTGTTGCCGTGATCCCCACGCTGTAGCTGCCGGGCTCGGTGAAGTAGAGCCGTGGATGGTCGTGCAACCCCGCGCCGACCGAATACGAATCGTTCGCAAAACTCCCATCGGCGGTGTTCCACCGCCGGGAGCCTGACGGAACCGACAATGAAAACTGACCGCCCGTGGCGCCGTAGGCCGATCCGTCGAACGCAAAACTCGTGAGCCGGAACGTGATCAGGTTACCGACCCAGCCGGTAAGGCCTGTCGGCTCTGCACCAAATCCGATCCAGGGTGTGCCGTAATGGGCCGCATCAGCCGAATTGCTCGAAAGCACCCAGAGCGGATTGCCGACGGCTGTGCCCAGATAGTTGTATGTCGAGGTGGAAAAGTTGTAGCCGGAGTTCGGCGGTGACGTGTTGCCGCCCCAGAAGGCAGTGGTGTTTTGGATGCGGCCGAGATTTGCCGTCGCGGGCACCCGAAAGACAAACGAATCCGCGGCATATTCAGCCGCAGCGGTCAGGGGCGTGCCGTCGATGATCGCACCGGGATCGGCACGGAGCACGAGCGAGAAGAGGTTCGGGCTGGTGGCCGGATTCCAGTTGGCCCGAATGTCGCCGTGGCCGCCGGAATAGATCAGCGGCGTGGCGAGGGCCGGGCCGGCGAGGAGGCCGCAGATCAGCGCGAGGATGGCCGCAAGGGTGTGCATGATCTTGGTATACACCATTTGCAATTCAGTTGCACAAAGGACGCCGGCCCCTCCGGCGCCGCACGCCGTAGCCGACCGTCGCCGCCGCCAGACCGAGGCCGGCCAGGACGCCGGCTCCGGGCTCCGGCACCGGCGCGACCAAGGCCGCCTCCCGGATTGCCTGTTCGCCGTAGGCAACACCTTCGAGGGTGAGGGAAAAATCCGGATTATTCGTCAACGCGATCACAAAGGGATCCGAGGACTGAAAGGACGGCGACGTCATCTGCAACACGAGTCCATAGACGCCCGATGGAGCAGAGGGAAACTCCTGGGGGAAAAGCTCGAACGTGGTGTGCACATGCAGAGACCCTGACAGGTTGCTGGCCAGCGTCAGTCCGGGCTGAGGGCCGGTCGTCTGGCTGACGACCACGAACATCGGATCAGCCCCAACCTGCAGGAACGGATTGCCCGGCGCCGTGCTCACCGGATCCCCTACGATCCCCGAGTGATACCAGAGCTTGTCAGCCACCGCGAAACCATACTGCAGACCCTGGGGAAGGGCCCCGGAGAAACCGGGATTACCGGTGGAGAGTTGGGGATCGAAAAAGCCGTCGTAGAGCTGCTTGTTCGTGGTCAGCTTGCCATTCACCACGCTGACCTGGACGTCGAAGAGATGGCCGATCGGCTCCGCCATCGCTGCGGCCTGAAACAGGGTGGCCATCGCCATCCACGCCATCATCCCGACTTTGATCGTGCGATTCACGGTTGTCATGAGGATTCTCCCTGGGCTTCACTTGGTGTGCGAAAGAATCACTTGGGACGGGCAAAGTTTTCGTTCGTTCTTCCGGCCGCGATCCATTCATCCAGTTCGCCCGTCGTGACGTAAGCCACGCGGCTATCCGCATAGAGGTAGTGCGAGCCGTCAGAGTGCCGATCGGGCGCCACTTCGGAGCAGATGCTGGCCAAGACCCGCCGGCGAAAGATGTTGTTACCACTGAACCAGTCGGGGGCGTGGTTGTGGTCGAAGTGGGTGTTGGCCAAATCGGCCTGGGGGGTGATCGGCGTCGGCGGCCGTAGTGGCTGGAATGAGTCGTCGAAGTAGCGATGGGAGGCGATTTCGTAAGCGATGATCGTTTTGCTCTTGGAAACGACCTTGTCGTAGTTCAACACCGAACCCGCTGCCTTGTAGGTGACGAATCCGCTCAGCGAATAGCTCGTCCGCGGCGTGAAGCGCTTCGTAACGTCAGAGTGGTTCGGGTCGGCAAAGTCGATGCCCGACCCAGGCAGGCCATCCCGGCGGGTTTGCCGCAAGGGGTCGTCAGGGCAGATGCGGATTTCGGCGACGCTCTCCGTGAACGGTGCCAAGGAGTCGATCCAGGTCTTCTTGCCGCCCTCGTCGTCGTCATTGCCGTGATCGGAATCCCAGTACGGCCACTTGCCCCGATGGGCGCCGGCGAAATTGATCGTGGCCAGCCCGATCTGCCGCAAGCCGCTGGCACACTGCGTCCGCCGCGCGGCGGCCCGGACCGACTGCACGGCCGGCAACAGCAGCCCGAGGAGCGTGGCGATGATCGCGATGACGACGAGCAGCTCCACGAGCGTGAATCCACGGACCGCCCGCCGGTTGAAGCACTTTTGTCGCATGGGTGATCGCGTTGCCACACATGGGCGGTCCTGATCCGGTGGGCGACGACTGGCTGGTTCTCCGCGTTTCTGCCACGAGGCAAAAACGCCACCCCGCATGGGGCGAACCTGGGGAACTGCCGGGCGACGATCAACGAGGCGCACGCTTTCCCTGACGGGAAGGCCGGGCACCACGGATCAGGACGCGCTCACGAGCAGTCTCGAAGATGTGATGCGTGGGCCGCGGCACAGTGCCACGAACCTTTTGCATCACTGTTGCAGAAGATAGGCGTGCCCTCCGCCCCCGTCAAGCGACCGGTCGGAAAAATTTCCGGGGCCTCCTGCGGGAGCCCTGGGCTGCGAAAAAAACCCGCGAAAAACCGGCAGTCCACGCTGCCCGCCCGGCCGCAACGGCTCGTGCCCGTCCCCGGCGGCGGCGTACCATACTGCGGTCCCCCGCTCCTTCCCCTCCCGGGCTCGTCCGCATGCCGCGGCATCTCGTGATCGTGCTCGGCGACCAGCTCGACCGCTCGGGCGCCGCCTTCGACGGCTTTTCCCGCGACCGGGACGTCGTCTGGATGGCGGAGGTGGCCGAGGAAAGCACGCACGTCTGGTCGCACAAGGCACGGATCGCCGTCTTCCTGGCGGCGATGCGGCATTTTCGCGACGCCCTCCTGCGGGAGCGGATCGACGTCGACTACACGGAGCTCGCCGCGCAGCCGCGGCCGCAGGAGCCGGCCACGCTTGCCGCGGCCCTCGCCGCGAGCCTGGCCCGCCTGAAAAAGGAGCAGGCCGGCCCCGAAAAACTCATCGTCGTCGAACCGGGCGAATGGCGGGTGCAGGAGGCGGTCCGCACGGCGGCCCAGGCCGCCGGCCTTCCACTCGAGATCCGGCCCGACCGGCATTTCTTCTCGTCGCGTGAGGACTTCGCCGCACACGCCACGGGTCGCAAGCAGCTGCGGCTCGAATACTTCTATCGGCCGCTGCGGGAAAAGTTCGGCGTGCTCATGGACGACGGCGAACCGGCCGGCGGCCAGTGGAACTTCGACGCCGAGAACCGCGGCGCATTCCCAAAGACCGGCCCGGGAACGCTTCCCGCACCGGTGCGGTTCACTCCCGATGCCACCACCCGCGGCGTGCTCGACCTCGTGAACGCCCGGTTCGCCAAGCACCCCGGCAGCCTCGCCCACTTCGACTGGCCGGTGACACCCGCCGACGCCCAGGCCGCACTCGACGATTTTCTGTCGCACCGGCTCCCCCTCTTCGGCCGCTACCAAGACGCGATCTGGACCGGTGAGCCCTGGCTCTACCACTCGCGGCTCTCCCAGGCCATGAACATGAAGCTCCTCGACCCGCGCGACGTCGTCGCCGGCGCGGAGCGGGCTTGGCGACAAGGCAAGGCGCCGCTCGAGGCGGCCGAGGGCTTCATCCGCCAGGTGATCGGCTGGCGGGAGTACGTCCGTGGCGTCTACTGGCAGTTCATGCCGGAATATCTCGACCGCAACGCGCTGAACGCAGCAGCGCCATTACCGAACCTGTACTGGACAGGCGACACCGACATGAACTGCCTCCGGGACGCCGTCGGGCAGACGCTCGCATACGGCTATGCCCACCACATCCAGCGGCTGATGGTGACGGGGCTGTTCGCGCTCCTCTTCGGCGTCGCGCCGCAGCGGGTCCACGAGTGGTATCTCGCCGTCTACGTCGACGCGGTCGAGTGGGTGGAACTCCCCAACACGCTCGGCATGAGCCAGTTCGCCGACGGCGGCGTGATGGCATCCAAACCCTACTGTGCCACCGGCGCCTACATCGACCGCATGAGCAACGCCTGCAAGGGCTGCCGCTACGATCCCAAGAAGGCCAGCGGCCCCGACGCCTGCCCGTTCACGACGCTGTACTGGGACTTTCTCGCCCGGCACCAAAAGCTGCTGGCGAAGAATCAGCGGATGACGATGCAGCTCAAGAACGTGGGCCGCAAGGACGCGGCCGACCTGCGGGCGATCCGCCGCCAGGCCGAGGCCGTCCGCGAGCGGCTGTCGTGAGCCGCGCACCCGGCGAAAACCGGCGTGGACTCGGGTTTCATCGTGGCGGTACATTGAAATTTCAACCCGCCAACCATCCCTGCAGCGGCCGATGACGACCTACAACCTCACCCACCTCCGCCAGCTCGAAGCCGAGAGCATCCACATCATCCGCGAGGTGGCGGCCGAGTTTGAAAACCCGGTGATGCTCTACTCCATCGGCAAGGACTCGGCGGTCATGGTCCGCCTCGCCGAGAAGGCCTTCCATCCGGCCAAGCCCCCCTTCCCGTTGATGCACATCGACACGACGTGGAAGTTCAAGGACATGTACCGGCTCCGCGACGAATACGTGGCCACGGAGCTGGGCTTCAAGCTGCTGGTCTACACAAACGAGGAGGGCCGGGCGGCGGGCGTCAACCCGATCACCCACGGCAGCAAGGTCCACACCGACGTCATGAAGACGCAGGCCCTGCGGCAGGCGCTCGACAAGTACCGCTTCGACGCCGCCTTCGGCGGCGCGCGGCGCGACGAGGAGAAGAGCCGAGCCAAGGAGCGGGTGTTCTCCTTCCGCGACCAGTTCCACCGCTGGGACCCGAAGAACCAGCGACCCGAGCTCTGGAACCTCTACAACACCAAAGTCCGGAAGGGGGAGAGCATCCGCGTCTTCCCCCTCTCCAACTGGACCGAGCTCGACGTCTGGCAGTACATCCACCTGGAGAACATCCCGATCGTGCCGCTGTACTTCGCCGCCGAGCGGCCGATCGTGTGGCGTGACGGCGTGATGATCATGGTGGACGACGAGCGGCTGCCCCTGAAGCCGGGCGAGCGGCCCGAGATGCGGCGGGTGCGATTCCGCACCCTCGGCTGCTACCCGCTGTCGGGCGCCGTCGACTCCAGCGCCACCACCCTCCCCGAGATCATCCAGGAGATGCTCCTGACGACGTTCTCCGAGCGACAGGGCCGGCTCATCGACACCGACGAGGCGGGCAGCATGGAAAAGAAGAAAAGGGAGGGATACTTTTGAAGCCACCCCTTCGCCAGCCGTTGCTACGGACCGCGGCACAAGCCGCGGCCGCAGAACGGCCCTTGCGGCCGCGAAATTCCAGGTGGTCAAGAACACGTCCGCCTGCTTGCGTACCTGGCGAGGGGCTGCCCGTGCCTTCGAGCGGGCTATGGAAGCGAGCGGAGCCAGGGATGGCGAAGCGAAGCGGACATGCAGAGAGCCGAGGCCGGGAGGGCCGAGGCGAACGTCCGGCGAGAGGGCACGGGCAGCCCCGAGCTGCGGCACCACCCGAGTCGCACATGTCATCCATCGCAGCCCACTCCAGCCCTTGCCGAAAACGCTAGACACTCATGTCACACCAATCAGCCCTGATCGCCACCGACATCGACGAATACCTCGCCCAGCACGAGCGCAAGGAGCTGCTGCGGTTCATCACCTGCGGCAGCGTGGACGACGGCAAGAGCACGCTCATCGGCCGGCTGTTCTACGAGTCGAAGATGATCTACGAGGATCAGCTGGCGGCCATCAAGAAAGACACCTCCCGCTACGGCACGACCGGCGAGGAGGTCGATCTCGCCCTGTTCACCGACGGGCTCGAGGACGAGCGGCAGCAGGGGATCACGATCGACGTCGCCTACCGCTACTTCTCCACCGACAAGCGCAAGTTCATCATCGCCGACACGCCCGGCCACGAGCAGTACACCCGCAACATGGCCACCGGGGCCTCGACGGCCGACCTGGCGATCATCCTCATCGACGCCCGCCACGGCGTGCTCCCGCAGACGAAGCGGCACTCGTTCATCGTGTCGCTGCTCGGCATCCGGCACATCGTCGTGGCCATCAACAAGATGGACATCGTCGGCTACGACCAGGCGGTGTTTGAGCGGATCCGGCAGGACTACGTCGACTTCGCCGGCCGCCTCGAGCTGCCCGACGTCCACTTCATGCCGATCTCGGCCCTCAAGGGGGACAACGTCGTGGCCCCGAGCCCGAACATGCCCTGGTACACCGGCTCCCCGCTGCTGCCGCTGCTCGAGACGGTGTACATCGGCTCCGACCGCAACCTCGAAGACTTCCGCTTCCCGGTGCAGCTCGTGCTCCGGCCGAACCTCGACTTCCGCGGCTTCTCCGGCACGATCGCCTCCGGCATCATCCGCCAGGGGGACGAGGTGATGAGCCTCCCGTCCCGGAAGAAGAGCCGCGTGAAGAGCATCGTGACGTTTGACGGCGAGCTCACCGAAGCCTTCGCCCCGCAGTCGGTCACGCTCACGCTCGAGGACGAGATCGACTCCAGCCGCGGCGACATGCTCGTGCGGCCGGGGAACGTGCCCAAGGTGGACCACCGGTTCGAGGCCATGGTCGTGTGGATGGCCGAGGAGCCGCTCGTGCCCGGCAAGCAGTATCTGTTCAAGCAGACGAGCAAGGTGGCGCCCGGGGCCGTGGGCTCGCTCCGCTACCGCGTCGACATCAACACGCTCCATCGGCAGCCGGCGCCGACGCTGGGCCTGAACGAGATCGGCCGCTGCGCCATCACGCTCACCAGCCCGATCGCCTACGACGCTTACCGCCGCAACCGGGCCACCGGCTCGTTCATCATGATCGACCGGCTCACCAACGCCACGGTGGCCGCCGGCATGATCCTCGACCGGGAGCAGGAGGATGGCGGCAAGGCCCACTGGGACGACGCGCCGGCCGCGGTCGGCCTCCACGGCACCGCCAGCACGGTCACGGCCGCGGAGCGCGAGGCCCGCTTCGGCCAGAAGCCGGCCACGATCCTGTTCACGGGCCTCACGGGATCGGGCAAGACGACGCTCGCCCAGGGGGTGGAGCGGCGGCTCTTCGATCTCGGCCGGGCGGTTGCGGTACTCGACGGCCAGTCGCTGCGGCTGGGCATCAGCCGCGACCTCGGCTTCACCGCCGAGGAGCGGAGCGAGAACCTGCGCCGCGGCGTCGAGGTGGCGCGGCTGTTCAACGACTCGGGGCTCGTGGTGCTGGCGGCGTTCGTGGCCCCCGACGAGGCCGTGCGGCAAAAGGCCGCCGAGCGGGTGGGGAGCGACAGGTTTCTCGTCGTCCACCTCTCCGCGCCGCTGGAGGTCTGCCGCACCCGCGACACCGACGGGCATTACGCGCTCGCCGACGCCGGCGAGATCGCGAACTTCCCCGGCATCTCCGCCCCCTATGAGCCACCCGCCAGCCCCGACCTCGTCCTGCCGACGCACGAGTGGCCGGTCGCGAAGTGCGTGGACGCCGTCGTGGCCCTGCTCGAAACCCGCGGCGTGCTATGAGCCGGCCCGCGGTCATCGGCATCCTGACGGTCTCCGACCGGGCCAGCCGCGGCGAATATGCCGACGAGGGGGGGCCCGCGATCCGGGCCTACCTCGCCGAGGTGCTCGCCTCCCCGTGGGAGGCCAGCGAGCGGATCGTGCCTGACGACATCGACGCCATCGCCGCTGTGATCCGCGACCTGGCGGCGGCGGGCTGCTGCCTCGTCGTCACGACCGGCGGCACCGGCCCGGCGCCGCGCGACGTCACGCCCGAGGCCACGGAGCGGGTGTGCACGAAATTGCTGCCCGGGTTCGGCGAGCGGATGCGGCAGGTGTCACTGCAATACGTGCCCACGGCGATCCTCTCCCGGCAGACGGCCGGCGTCTGCGGGCTGGCGCTCGTCGTCAACCTGCCGGGCCGGCCGAAGAGCATCCGCGAGTGCCTCGACGCGGTGTTTCCCGCGATTCCGTACTGCGTGGATCTCATCCACACCGGCGTGGAGCATCCGCCCCGGTTGGAAACCAAGCCCGAGCGGCTCGTCGCCTTCCGCCCGAAGTCATGATCCGAGGCGGCGGGCGATCTCGGGGGCGAAGTAGGTGAGGATGCCGTCGGCACCGGCCCGCTTGATCACCAGCACGCTCTCCAGGGCCGCCTGCGGCCCGTCGAGCCAGCCGTTGGCGGCGGCCGCCTTGATCATCGCGTACTCACCGCTCACCTGGTAGGCGAACGTGGGCAGGCCGAACGTGGTCTTCACGCGATGGATGATGTCGAGCGCCGTGCCGGCGGGCTTCACCATCACCATGTCGGCCCCCTCGGCGATGTCGAGTGCCACCTCGCGCAAGGCTTCGGCGGTATTGGCCGGGTCCATCTGGTAGGTCTGCTTGTCGGCCACGCCGTGGGCGGCGGCCGTGCCCAGCGCCGCGCGGCTCCCGACGGCGTCGCGGAAGGGGCCGTAGAAGGCCGAGGCATACTTCGCGGCGTACGACAGGATGCTCACGTCCTCATGGCCGGCGGCGTCGAGGGCCGCGCGGATCGCCCCCACGCGGCCGTCCATCATGTCGGAGGGCGCGACGACGCGACAGCCGGCCGCGGCGAGCACCACCGCCTGCCGGGCGAGCACCGTCACCGTCTCGTCGTTGAGAATTTTGCCGTCGCGCAACAGCCCGTCGTGGCCGTGGGTCGTGTAGGGGTCGAGGGCCACGTCGCAGATCACGCCCACCGCGTCACCCAGCTCGCGCCGCACCGCGTGCAGCGTGCGGCACACGAGGTTGTCGGGATCGGTGGCCAGCCGGCCGTCGTCGGTCTTGAGGGCCGGCTCCGTCACGGGAAACACCGCGAGCGCCGGGATGCCGAGTCGGGCGGCCTCTCCCGCGGCCCGCACCACGCCCTCGATCGACAGTCGCTCCACGCCGGGCATGCTCGGCACCGCCGCCGGCTCACGATGGTCGTGGACGAACAGCGGCCAGACGAGGTCGGCAGCCGCCAGCCGCGTCTCGGCCACCGCCCGGCGCAGCCATGCGTGCTGCCGCAGCCGCCGCAGCCGCGTCTGCGGAAAACCTCCCGGAAACGATCCGCCCGTCACGTCGGCCTCCGATCCACGCACACCGCTGCGGCGATCGGCACGGGCGGCGCGGCCGCGCCGGTGCCGCGGCTGGCCACCGCGCAGGCCTCGTCGGTCTCCCACACGCTCACCTTTCGGGCGACCACGCCGAGGCCGGCGAGCACGTGTGGCGCCACCACCTCGAGCAGGTAGCGGGCCATGTTCTCGGCGGTCGGGTTCCACGGGAGCACGAAATACTTGGTGGGCTCGGTGGCCCGCACGGCGGCCAGGGCCGAAGCATCCTCCGCGAAGAGGATGAAGGCGTGGTCCCAGTGCTCGTCGAGCCAGCCGAGCATCCGCTTCTTGATGAGCGAGAAGTCGACCACGCGGCCCACGGCATCGACCGCCACGCCGCCACCTTCGGCCTCGACCTCGATGTCCACGCGGTAGTTGTGGCCGTGGAGAAACGCGCACCGTCCCTCGTGGCCGTACAGCCGGTGCCCGGCGCAGAATGCGAGCCGGCGGATGAGGGCGAGGTGGGTCGCGGCCATCAACGTCACCCGCAGGCGGGCTCCTCGACGGCGGTCTCGATCCGGATCGGCCGGATGTCGAACTTCGGGTTTTGCCCGAGGAACCGGCAGGGATTGTTGTGGAACACCTCGATCGCCTCCTGCAGCGAATGGCCGCGCCGCCGGTACTCGAGGATGCACTCCTGGAGCGTGAACGGGTCGCTCGGCCCCCAGTCGGCCGACGAGTTCACGAGGATCCGCTCCGTGCCGTACTTCTCGAGCATGTCCACAGCCCGCTTCGGCGAGCACTTGGTGATCGGGTAGAGCGTGAACCCGACCCAGTAGCCGGCGTCGAGGCAGGGCTTGATGGTCTGTTCCTCGACATGGTCGATCCACACCCGGTCGCGATCCACGTTCATGCCGGCGAGCACCTCCAGCACCCGCTTGGTGCCGTGCGCCTTGTCGGCGAGGTGCGGCGTGTGGATGAGCACGAGCTGGCCGTGCTTCATGGCGATGTCCACGTGGGCCTCGAGCGACTCGCATTCGTTCTTCGTCGACTTGTGCAGGCCCGTCTCGCCCACGCCGAGCACGGTGGGCTTGGCGAAGAACTCGGGGAAGTGACGGAGCACCTCGCGGGTGAGCGTCGGATTCTCCGCCTCCTTCGGGTTCACGGCCACCCAGCAGAAGTGGCGGATGCCGTACTGGGCCGCCCGCGTCGGCTCGAACTCGCTGATCTGCCGGAAGTAGTCGAGGAAGGTCTCGGGATACAGGCGGTCGAAGCCAGCCCAGAAGGCCGGCTCGGCCACGGCCACGACGCCGCTCATCGCCATTCGCTCGTAGTCCTGGGCGGTGCGGGCGATGGCGTGGTAGTGCGGCTGGATGATCTGCATGGCATCCTCCTTGCGGAGCCGGCGTCAGGTCTTGGCGAACAGGTCGAGCAGGGCCACCGTCCGCTCGCCGGCGGGCGTGCGGTCGGCCAGCACCGCGAGCGCCTCATGGAGGGCGGCAAGCCGCGGGTCGCCGGCATCGCGGCCGGCGGCGAGGGCCACGGCCGCGTCGTAGCGGTCCAGGAGGGCTGCGACCTCGAGGAGCTGGTGCCGCGCCTCGAGAAAATAAGCGTCGATGACCTGTTTGGGCGTGAGCATGACGGGCCCCGCAACACGGGTAATACTGAAGTATCATAGCCCGGAATTCGCCGCTTGGCCGCCCGCCCCCGGCGAACCGTGCCCCTCCCGGAGGCCCCCGCCGCCCCAGGCCGGCCACACCACTGTCATGATCCTCGTCACCGGCGGTGCCGGCTTCATCGGCGCTAACTTCGTCCTCGACTGGCTCGCTCATGGCGGCGAGCCGGTCGTGAACCTCGATGCACTGACCTACGCCGGCAACCCGCAGAACCTCCAGTCCGTCGCCGACGACGGCCGATACCGGTTCGTCCACGGGGACATCCGTGACCGCGACCTGGTCACGCGGCTGTTGGCCGAGCACGCCGTGCGGGCGATCGTCCACTTCGCCGCCGAGAGCCACGTCGACCGCTCGATCCACGGCCCCGAGGAGTTCGTGGCGACCAACGTGGTGGGCACGTTCCGGCTCCTCGAGGCGGCCCGGGCCCACTGGGCGTCCCTGCCCGCCGCGGAACGGGCCGCGTTCCGCTTCGTGCACATCTCCACCGACGAGGTCTACGGGTCGCTCGGCCCCGCCGATCCCGCCTTCACCGAGACCAATCCTTACCAGCCCAACAGCCCCTACGCGGCGACCAAGGCGGCCAGCGACCACCTCGTCCGCGGCTACCACCACACCTATGACCTGCCGGTGGTGACGACCAACTGCTCGAACAACTACGGGCCGTTTCAATTTCCCGAGAAGCTGATCCCGCTGGTCATCCACAACGCGCTGGCGGGCAAGCCGCTGCCGATCTACGGCGACGGCCGGCAGGTGCGCGACTGGCTGTACGTCGGCGACCACTGCGCCGCCATCCGCCGGGTGCTCGAAGCGGGCGTGCCGGGCGAGGTCTACAACGTCGGCGGCGGCAGCGAGATGGCCAACATCGACGTCGTGCACACGCTGTGCGCCATCCTCGACGAGCTGCACCCCCGGGGCGACGGGCGTTCCTACCGCGAGCAGATCACGTTCGTGAAGGACCGACCCGGCCACGACCGGCGGTACGCGATCGACGCCGCCAAGATCGCCACGACCCTCGGCTGGCAGCCGGCGGAGACGTTTGCCAGCGGCATCCGCCGCACCGTCCGCTGGTATCTGGACCACCAGGACTGGGTCGCCAGTGTCACCAGCGGCTCCTACCGCGACTGGGTCGCGAAGCACTACGCGTCATGAGCCTCAAGATCCTGCTCCTGGGCAAGAACGGCCAGGTGGGGCACGAGCTGTGCCGCACACTGCCGGCGCTGGGAAGCATGGCCGCTTTCGACTACCCGGAGATCGACTTCCAGCGGCCTGCCGAGCTGGCCGCGCTGGTGGATCGCGAGGCGGCCGACGTCGTCGTCAACGCCGCCGCCTACACGGCCGTCGATCGGGCGGAGGCGGAGCCCGACCGGGCCCGAGTGATCAACGCCGACGCCGTGGCCGCCCTCGCCGCCGCGGTCGCACGGCGCGGGGCACTGCTGGTCCACTACTCCACCGACTACGTGTTTGACGGCACGAAGACCGGCCCCTACGTCGAGACCGACGCCCCCGCGCCGCTGGGCGTCTACGGAGCCACCAAGCTCGCCGGCGAGCAGGCCGCCGCCGCCGCGGGCCGCCACTACGTGCTCCGCACCAGCTGGGTCTACGGCGTGCATGGCGCCAACTTCGTGCGCACGATGCTCCGCCTGGCCTGTGAGCGGGAGGAGCTGCGGGTGGTGGACGACCAGACCGGCGGGCCCACAGCCGCCGCGCTCTTGGCCGACGTGACGGCCACACTGATCGGCCACGCGACGCGGCCCGACGCCGCCCCCGCGGCGGGCGTCTACCATGCCGTGCCCGGCGGCCACACCACCTGGCACGGCTTCGCGCGGTTCATCCTGGAGCGGGCCCGCGACCGCGGCCTGCCGCTGCGTGTTCAGCCCGAGGCCGTGCAGGCGATTCCGTCGTCCGCCTATCCGACCCCGGCCCGCCGGCCGCACAACTCCCGGCTCGACACCGGCAAACTCACCGCCGCCCTCGGCATCGCGCTCCCTGCCTGGCAGGATGATGCGGCTGCGGTGGTGGACGCCCTGACCGACGAGCTGCTCCACGCCGCGTCCGTCTCCTCCCGAGCCCTCCCATGACGGCACGCAAAGGCATCATCCTCGCCGGTGGCAGCGGCACGCGGCTGCACCCCGCCACGCGGGCCGTGTCGAAGCAGCTCCTGCCGGTGTACGACAAGCCGATGATCTACTACCCCCTCGGGGCGCTCATGCTCGCGGGCGTGCAGGAGATCCTCGTCATCTCCACGCCCCAGGACACACCGCGGTTTCAGGAACTGCTCGGCGACGGCGACGCCTGGGGCCTGGATTTCCAGTACGCGGTGCAGCCCCGGCCCGAGGGCCTCGCACAGGCCTTCGTCATCGGCGCCGAGTTCGTCGCCGGCGGCCCGTCGGTGCTCGTGCTCGGCGACAACATCTTCTACGGCCACGAGCTCGCCGAGCGGCTCCAGGCGGCCGACGCCCAGCGGCACGGCGCCAGCGTCTTCGCCTATCCCGTCGCGGATCCGGAACGGTACGGCGTCGTCGAGTTCGACGCCACGGGCCGGGCGATCTCCATCGAGGAGAAGCCCCGCCAGCCGCGCAGTCGCTACGCCGTCACCGGCCTCTACTTCTACGACGCGCAGGTGGTGGAGATCGCCGCCGCCATGAAACCCTCCGCCCGCGGCGAACTGGAGATCACCGACGTCAACCGCGTGTATCTCGAACGTGGCCAGCTGACGGTTCACACGATGGGCCGGGGCGACGCCTGGCTCGACACCGGCACGCACGACAGCCTGATCGAGGCGTCGCAGTTCATCCAGACGCTGGAAAAGCGGCAGGGCCTGCGGATCTGCTGCCCGGAGGAGATCGCCTGGCGGAACGGCTGGATCGACTCCGCGCAGCTGGAACGACTGGCGGCGCCGCTGGCCAAGAGCGGCTACGGCGAATATCTCCTCGGCCTGGTACGCGAGGGCCGTCGCGCATGAACGTCACGCCCACCGCCATCGAGGGCGT
Organism: uncultured Candidatus Kuenenia sp.; assembly: GCA_964545915.1. Classification (GTDB taxonomy): domain Bacteria; phylum Planctomycetota; class Planctomycetia; order Pirellulales; family UBA1268; genus QWPN01. The sequence continues at coordinate 234,463 of CAZJHQ010000001.1, forward strand.
GCTGATCCTGGCCCCGCGGCTCTACGAGGACGCCCGCGGGCACTTCTTCGAGAGCTTCAACCAGCGGCTGTTCGAGACAGCCGTGGGCGGCCCGGTGTCGTTCGTCCAGGACAATCACAGTTTGAGCCGCAAAAATGTGCTCCGGGGCCTCCACTACCAAGTGGAACATCCCCAAGGGAAACTCGTGCGTGTGGTCCGCGGTGCGGTGTTCGACGTCGCCGTCGACATCCGGCCGGAGTCGGCGACCTTCGGCCGCTGGGTGGGCGTCGAACTCTCGGCCGAGAACCGCCGGCAGCTCTGGGTGCCGCCGGGGCTGGCCCACGGGTTCCTGGTGCTCTCCGACGCAGCCGAGTTTCTCTACAAGACCACCGACTATTACGCCCCGGACTACGAGCGGTGCATCCTTTGGAATGACCCCACGCTCGGCATCGACTGGCCGCTCACGGCACCGCCGGTGATCTCGGCGAAGGATGCCCAGGGAGCGACGCTGGCGGAGAGCCTGCGCCGGTGACTCAGGCCCGCCGGGCCCCGCCGGAGTGACCGGCATGACAGGGAACCAACGCTAGCAGACTGTGGAACAAGTCTGCCCGAGCAGGATGTGAGATATGCCGACCGTGGGAACCCTTGGCGTTTCCACCGGTCGGCCAAGTGGACAAAGGCCATGGAGGGCTTTGTCCACGGACAGCTACAGCTGCGTCGGATTCGGCGCGTCGCCGTAGACGGCCTTGGGATCGAAGGCCTTCTCATGCTCGAGGAACTCCAGCGCCGTGCCCTGGGCCCGCGCGGCCCCGACCGGCACCTTGCGGTAGAAGCACGATCGGTAGCCGACGTGGCAGCTGGCCCCGCCGGCGATCTCCACCCGCAGCCAAACGCAGTCCTGATCGTCGTCGATCCGCATCTCCACGACCTTCTGCACCAGGCCGCTGGTCGCCCCCTTGTGCCACAGCTGCCGGCGGCTGCGGCTCCAGTAGTGGGCCTCGCCGGTCTCGATCGTGCGGGCGAGCGCCTCGCGGTTCATCACGGCGACCATCAGCACCTCGCCCGAGTGGAAGTCGGTGGTCACGCAGGGGATCAGCCCCGCGGCGTCGAACTTGGGGGCCAGTTCCTGCCCCTCCTCCACCTGCTCGACGGTCACCCGGCTGCCGAACAACGACTCGGACACGTGTTCCTCCTTCAAGATGCGCACCTCGGCGCGTTACTATACCATCGGTCCTACGGCCTCATCGGAGTCTCCTCATGCCAGCGCCTCGCCTGCGGCTTCCCCTGCTCGCCGTTCTCTCGCTTGCGATCCCGGCCGGGACGGCGCCTGCGGCCGACTGGCCCACGTTTCGGGGCGCGTCCCGCACGGCCGTGGCCCCCGACACCGACCTCCTCGAAGCCTGGCCCGCCGACGGGCCGAAGCTCGTGTGGCAGACGAAGGGGGCGGGCCGCGGCTATGCCAGCCCGGCGATCGCGGGTGAGCGGATTTTCACGCTCGGTGACGGCCTGTCCACGGCCGACGACGCCGATGAATATCTGACCTGCTTCGACCGGGCCACCGGCCGACAGCTCTGGAAGACGAAGACCGGCCAGCCGTGGGCCAACGGGCAGGAGTCGTGGCAGAGTTCCCGCAGCACGCCCACGGTGGACGGCAACATGGTCTACGTGCTCTCGCCTCATGGCCAGCTCGTGGCCTGCGTCGCCGCGACCGGCAAGGAGGTCTTCCGGGTCGATCTCCAGGCCCAGTTCGGCGGCAAGAAGGGGGATGGCTGGGGCTACAGCGAGTCGGTGCTCGTCGACGGCAACAAGCTCGTCTGCACGCCGGGCGGCGAGCAGGCGACGATGGTGGCCCTCGACAAGAAGACGGGCCGGCCGCTGTGGGGCTGCCCGGTTCCCGGCGATCGCGGCGCCGGCCATGCCTCGATCGTGAAGGCGAAGCTGGCCGGCAGGGAGATCTACGTGCAGACCACGGCCTCGGGAGCCCTGGGCGTGGATGCCAAGACCGGCACGCTGTTGTGGACCTACCCGATCGACAAGACGACCGCGGTCATCCCCACGCCCATCGTCCGCGACAACCTCGTCTTCTTCTCGGCCGGCTACAAGCGGGGGGGCGCGCTGTTGCGGCAGAAGCCGGGACCGGGCGGCACGGTGACCGTGGAGGAGGTCTACGGCCTGAAGCCCGATCTGGCCAACAAGCATGGCGGCATCGTGCTCATCGGCGACCACCTCTATGGCGGCTCCGACGATCAGCCGATCCCGTTCTGCGCCGAACTGACGACCGGCAAGATCGTGTGGAAGCAGCGCGGCAGCGGCAAGAACTCGATGGCCATCGCCGCCGCCGACGGGCATCTCTACGTGCTTTACGCCGACGGCACGATGTCCCTCGTGAAGGCCGATCCGGCAGGCTACGCCGAGGTGGCGGCGTTCCGGGTTCCCGGCAGCGGCGACCGGCCCAGCTGGGCCCACCCGGTGATCGCCGACGGCCGGCTCTATCTGCGGGAAGGCGACGCGATCCTCTGCTACGACATCCGGGCGCAGTGACGCGGAGACGGCGGCCCGGCCGTCCCCGCGTCCCCTTCCGGATCAGTCGGCGCAGTCGTCCACGGCCTTGTAGAGCAGGCCGCCCACGATGCCGCCCACCAGCGGCGCCACCCAGAACATCCACAGCTGGGACAGCGCCCAGCCGCCGGCGAAAACGGCCGTCGCCGTGCTCCGGGCCGGGTTCACCGAAGTGTTGGTGACGGGGATGCTCACCAGGTGGATGAGCGTCAGGCACAGGCCGATCGCGATCGGGGCGATCACGCTGCCGGCCTTGCGGTCGGTGGCGCCATGGATCACGAACAGGAACACGGCCGTGAGCACGACCTCGATGATGAAACAGCTCTGCCAGGAGTAGCCGCCGGGTGAATGGGCTCCATAGCCGTTGGAGGCGAAGCCGGCGGTGGCATCGAAGCCGGGCAGCCCCGAGGCGACCAGATGGAGGACCAGCGCCCCGAGAATGCCGCCGATCACTTGGGCGATGACGTAGCCCGGCAGGTCCTTGGCCGGAAAGCGGCCGCTGGCCACGAGCCCGGCGGTCACGGCGGGATTCAGGTGGCAGCCGGAGATGTGGCCGATGGCGACGGCCATGGTGAGCACCGTCAGGCCGAAGGCCAGCGACACGCCCACGAAGCCGATGCCGAGGTGCGGGTCGGCGGCCCAGGCGGCCGCGAGCACGGCGCTGCCACAGCCGCCGAGCACGAGCCAAAAGGTGCCGATCGCCTCGGCGACGAGTTTGCCGATATTGCCCATGAAAACGTCTCCAGAAAGGTGGCGGGAAGCGGGGCTTCCGCGCCGGCCGCCCCACTGACCGGGGTCACCGTACGACGCCAGCGCCGCGCTGGTCAATGGCAGTCGGCGTGGCGCCGGCGGCATCAGCCGATCACGGCCAGCAGCCGCGGCCCGAAGATCACCAGGCCGACGACGATCGCCGTGCCCACCGTCACGAGCACCGCGCCGCTGGCCATGTCGAGGGCGTCGCGAATCCGCTCGTCGGGGCCGCGGTCGAGCGCCTTGGCGAGCATCTCGATCGACGAATTGAAGGTCTCGGCCGCGAGCACGGCGCCGATCGCGAGGGCGACGAAGCACCACTCTCCGGCGGAGAGTCCGCAGAACCAGCCGCAGGCGACGGCCGCCAGCGCGGCGGGCAGGTGGGCCGCGAAACTCGATTCGGTGATGACCGCGCGAAACAGCCCGCGGAACGAGTCGCCGAACTTGCCCGCCCAGGTTCGCTTCGCCGCGCTCATGGGCCCTCCCCGGCCGCCATCGCCCGACGGCCCGGGCGGTCAGCCGACCTTCACGTACGGGTCGCCCTTCTTCCAGTTGCACGGGCAGAGCTCGTCGCTCTGCAGGGCGTCGAGCACGCGGAGCACCTCGGCCACGTTGCGGCCCACGCGGCCTTGGTTGACGTCCACCCACTGGATGACGCCGTGCGGATCGACGATGAACGTGGCCCGCAGGCAGTAGCCTTCCGTCTTCTCCAGGATGCCCAGCTCGGCGGCGAGCTTCTGGGCGGCGATCAGCGGGTAGCCGAGGTTCGTGAGGTCGGGATGGGCCCGCCGCCAGGCGAGATGGGAATACTCGTTGTCGGTGCTGCCGCCGACGACGGTCGTGTCGCGATCGGCGAACGCCTTGAGCTGCTTGTTGAACTCGGCGAGCTCCGTCGGGCAGACGAAGGTGAAATCCTTCGGATAGAAGAAGTACACGACCCACTTGCCTGCGAAGTCGGCGTTGGTGAGCCGCTTGGTGGCATCCTTCTCGGTGCCGACGCAGGCCTGACAAGCGAACTGCGGGAAAGAATCGCCGACGGTGAGCATGCTGCTTTTCTCCGCTGGTTGAGCGACGACGAGTGTACGGACCACACCGCGGGGGTTCAACACGCACGCTGTGCGGCGCTGGTTCCCGGTGCATACTGGCGTTTCCCATGCACCAGCGCCCCCCGCCGCCACCGCACGACCCCCACGGACCGCGGGTCCACCACGACGCCCTGGCGGGGCGGCACGTGTTCGTGGCGCCGCAGCGAAGCGCCCGTCCCGACGACGCCGACCTGGCGGCGGGGGGCGGTGACCCCGGTGCCTGGTGCCCGTTCTGCGCGGGCAACGAATCCCGCACGCCGCCTCACAGCCTGCGGACGCCGGCCGACCCCTCCCTGCCCTGGCGGGCGCGGATCGTGGCCAACGGGTATCCCATCGTCATGCAGCACGCGGAAGCCGCCCCCCCCGCCGCCGAGCGGCCCGCCCGTGGCGTCCACGACGTGGTCATCGAGTCGGCGGCCCACGAGCGGTCGATCCTGGCCCTCGACGCCGGCGCGTGGCGCGACGTGTGGATGCTCTGCCAGCGGCGGCTGGCCGATCTCGCCCAGCGGGAAGACCTCGCCTGGGCCACGGTGTTCAAGAACTCGGGCCCCCGGGCGGGTGCCTCGCTCGAGCATCTCCATAGCCAGCTCGTCGCGCTCGATTTCGTGCCGCCGGTGGTGGCGGTGGAGTTGGCGGCCGCGGCCGCGGCGAGCGATCCGTTCGGCCAACTCATCGCGACCGCCCGCAGTGCCGGCCGCGTCGTCGCCGAAACGGACGGTGTGGTGGCCCTGGTGCCCCCCGCGCCGCGGCAGCCGTTCGAGACCTGGATCCTGCCGGCGACAGCCGCGGCCTTTTTTCACACGGCGGCCGCGGAACACGTGGCCGCGGTGGCCGAGCTGACCCGCTGGTTCGTGGACCGGCTCGGCCGGCTCGCCCCCGGCGCCGATTACAACTGGTGGCTCCATCAGGCGCCGCACCGCGGGGCCGACGTCCCACCGGCCTGGCACTGGCACCTGGAGATCCTGCCGCGGCTGGCACAGTTCGCCGGCTTCGAGCTCGGCACCGGCTGCCACATCACGACGCTCTCGGCGGTCGAATCCGCCCGCCGGCTGCGGGAGGCCTGACGGCCGCCGACCGGTTTGGCGCGCGACCCGCCGCGGGTCGAGAATCCTGCTTCCCCTGCCGCATCGCCCGTCGAGACACCCCATGGCGCCGACCGTCCGCCTCGTCTTCGTGGTTCACGATCACCAGCCCGTCGGCAATTTCGACGACGTCATCGAGCGGGCCTACCAGGAGAGCTACCGGCCGTTCCTCGATCTGGTGGAGCGGCACGCGGGCATCCGCATCGCGCTGCACACCAGCGGCCCTTTGGCCGAGTGGCTCGACCGTCACCATCCCGACTACCTTGACCGGCTGGCCGCCCTGGCGGCGGCGGGCCGCCTGGAGATCGTGGGCGGGGCCTTCTACGAGCCGGTGCTGGCCATGCTGCCGGCCCGGGACCGCATCGGGCAGATCACCCGCTACTCGGCCTGGCTCGAACGCCGGCTGGGGGCCAACGTCTCCGGCATGTGGGTGGCCGAGCGGGTCTGGGATCCAGGCATGGCCCGCGACATCGCCCAGGCCGGCATCTCCTGGACGATCCTCGACGACGCGCACTTCAAGGCGGCCGGACTCGCCGACGACCAGCTCGACCGCCACTGGCTCACCGAGGGGGATGGCGCGACGCTGGCCGTGTTCCCGGTGAGCGAGCGGCTCCGCTATGTGATCCCGTTCGCGGCGCCCGAGGCCGCCATCGACCACCTGCGGTTCATGGCCACGCGGCGGTCGGGCGCACTGGCCGTGTTCGGCGACGACGGCGAGAAGTTCGGCGCCTGGCCCGACACCCATCGCAGCTGCTACGAGGAGGGCTGGCTGACGCGGTTTTTCGGGCTGCTCGAGGCCAACGCGGAATGGATCCGGATGTGCCTGCCTTCGGAGGTCGTCCGCGACCAGTCTCCGGCGGGCACCGTCTGGCTGCCGGAGTGCAGCTACCGCGAGATGACGGAGTGGGTGCTGCCGCCGGAGCCGCAGCTGGCCTGCATCGCGGCCCGCCAGGCTGCCGAGGGGGATCCGCGGCTCGCCGGCGTCGCCCGCTTCATCCGCGGCGGTTCGTGGCGGAACTTTCGCCTCCGCTATCCCGAGGCCAACGAGATGTACGCCCGGATGATGGCGGTGAGCACCAGGCTCGACCGACTGCGGCAGGCGGGCGTGACCGACCGGCAGGCGCTGGCCGACGCGGAGCTCGCGCTGTACCGCGGCCAGTGCAACTGCAGCTACTGGCACGGCGCCTTCGGCGGCATCTACCTGCCGCACCTGCGCAACGCCGTGTACCACGAACTGATCGCGGCCGACCTCGCCGCCGACCGGGCGGAGGGGCGGACGGGGCCGCGGATCGACGCCCTCGTCGGCGACTTCGACTTCGACGGCCGACCGGAGATCCGGCTGGCGAACGACGCCCTCGATGCCTGGCTCGCGCCGGCCAAGGGGGGCATGCTCTACGAGCTCGACCTCCACGCCCAGCGGCACAACATTCTCGCCACGCTCGACCGGCGGCCCGAGGCCTATCATGCCCAGGTGCTCGCCGGCCCGGGCGCGGCGCGGAGCATCGTCGATCCCGCGCAGGCGGCGCGGTTCAAGCAGGCGGGACTCGAGCGGCTCGTCCGCTACGACGGCTGGCGCCGCAAGAGCCTCGTTGACCATTTCTGGGACGTGGACGTCGCCGCGGAGGCGATCATCGAAGGGGCGGCGCTGGAGCGCGGCGACTTCGCGGCGGGCGAGTACGTGGCCGAAGTGCACCGCAGCCCGGACCGCATCGCCGTCACGCTCACCCGCACCGGCAACGCCTGGGGCATCCCCTTCACGCTCGCCAAGTCGATCACGATGGCGGCGGGATCATCCGCGCTCGAGATCGCCTATCAGCTCACCGACCTGCCCCCCGACTTCCGCCAGCACCTGGCGGTGGAGTTCAACTTCGCCGGCCTGCCGGCGAGCGCCGCGGGCCGGTTCTTCGCCGACGAGGCGGGGCGCGAGCTTGGGGACCTGGGATCGCATCTCGATCTGCCCGCGGCCCGCGGCCTGACGCTCGTGGACGGCTGGCTCGATATCCAGGCCCGGCTGACATTCGCCGCGGCGACCAACGGGGTGGAGACCGGCGTCTGGACGTTCCCGATTCAGTCGGTCAGCCAGTCCGAAGGGGGCTTCGAACTCGTCCATCAGTCGGTCGTCGTAATGCCCCACTGGATCGTGACGCCGGATGCCGCGGGCCGCTGGGGCGTGACGCTGCGGCTCGATCTCGGCCGCGGGTCCGCGCCGATCACGGCCGACACGCCAGCGTCACCCAGTCGATCGCCGGCGTGATCCGCTCGGCCGCGTGCGCGAGCATGCCGACCGGCACGCCCGGCAGCCGCGCCGCCAGTTCCGCGCGGCTGTCCTGGGCGATGCCCGCGGGGCTCGTCGGATCATCCGCCGCGCCGGCGAGTGCCACGACCTGCGACAGAACGACCGCAGCCACGGTGAGCCCCTCGGCCCGCGCCGCCCGCACGAGGCCCAGCGTGCGGCCGATCGCCCCCAGCCGCGCGGCGTCCACGACCACCAGCGGCAGCCCGAGATCGCGGGCGAAATCGACGTTGAGCGTCGTGTCGCCGAGCGGAGAGAACAGCCCCCCCGCCCCCTCGACGACGACGATCCCGCCGGCCGCCCGCCACGGCTCGAATCCCGTCCGCAACAGCCGCTCATCGACCATGCGGCCTTCCATGCGGGCGGCGCGGTGCGGCGCGATGGCCGCGGAGAAGACCTGCGGACACACGGCTTCCAGCGACAGCGGCCGGCCGGCAGCGGCCCACAGCGCCGCGGCATCCCCTCCGGCCGCACCACCGCTGGCCGCCGGCTTGTACGCACCGACCGCATGGCCTTGGTCGCAAAGTTGGCGCAGGACTGCCACGGCCACGGCCGTCTTGCCGACATCCGTGTCGGTGCCTGTCACGAACACGCCGCGCACCATCGTTCCGCTCTCGTATCGCATGTTCCGGTTGCCGGAGGACGCGTTTGGTTCTACACTTCCGTCGGTGTTGAGAATTATTCTCATGTTTTCGGATCCGGTCGCTCGGATCTCCCACCCATGTCCCATCCGGCGTCACTCGACCGCCTGCCTCCGGGCCATGCCACGGCCATCACCGACGTGACTGGCGACGACGCGGTGTCGCTGCGGCTCCTGGAGATGGGCCTGACACCGGGCGTGGAGGTCCGCATGATCGGGCGGGCGCCGCTCGGCGATCCGCTGGAAGTGGAAGTCCGCGGCTATCGGCTGTCGCTGCGGCACAGCGAAGCGGCGCGGGTCGCGGTTGCGACCCCCTGATCGGCCGGCCCGCCACCGAACCCCCGGTCGATCATGGTCCTCCAATCCGGCCGCGATTCCGAACGCCCACGGCTCACGGCGGCTCTGCTCGGAAACCCGAACACCGGCAAGAGCACCCTGTTCACGGCCTTGGCGGGGATTCCGACCCGGATCGGCAACTATCCCGGCGTCACCGTCGAGGAAAAGGTCGGGCGGTTCACCCATCGAGGCGTGACCATCGACCTCGTCGACCTGCCGGGCACCTACAGCCTGACGGCGCACAGTCCCGACGAACAGGTCGCCGTCGACGTGCTCCACGGCCGGATGGCGGACCTGCCGCGGCCCGACTGTGTGATCGTCGTTGTCGATGCCACCAACCTCGCCCGCAACCTGTATCTCGCCGGGCAGGCGCTGGAACTCGGCCTGCCGACGGTCATCGCGCTGACGCTCACCGACGTCGCCGCCACGAAGGGCATCACGATCGACGATGGCACGCTCGCCGCCCGGCTCGGCTGCCCCGTCGTCCGGGTCGTCGCCCCGACCGGCGCCGGGATCGCCGCACTCGGTGACACGATCGTCACCGCGGCCCACGCGCCCCCTCCCGCGGCGCCGGATCTTTCCAGGCACCTGGCGGCCATCGACGGCTCCCGCCCCCCGGCCGCCCGCGCGGCGATCGCCCGCTATGCCTGGATCGATCGGTCCCTCGAGGGCATCGTGCAACGGTCGGCGCCGGCCCGGCGGCCGCTGGACGAGCGGATCGATGGCTGGCTCACGCATCGCCTGTGGGGCACGCTCGTGTTCGTGGCCGTGATGCTGGCCCTGTTCACGTCGATCTTCCAGCTGGCGGCGCCCCTGATGGATCTCATCTCCACAGGCATGGACGCCGTCTCCGCCTGGGCCGAGGACCGCCTCCCCGCGGGGGCGATCCGGTCGCTCGTCGTCGATGGCGTGCTCGCGGGCGTCGGCGGGGTGGTGGTGTTCGTGCCGCAGATCGCCCTGCTCTTCCTGTTCATCGCGGTCCTGGAAGGCTGTGGCTATCTGGCCCGGGCCGCGTTCCTCATGGACCGGCTGCTGGTGTGGGCCGGCCTGAGCGGCAAGTCGTTCATCCCCCTGCTCTCCAGCTTCGCCTGCGCGATCCCCGGCATCATGGCCGCCCGCACGATCGAGAACCGCCGCGACCGACTGCTCACGATCCTCGTCGCGCCACTGATGAGCTGCTCCGCCCGGCTGCCCGTCTACCTGCTGCTGTGTGGCGCCTTCATTCCGAACGTCGCCGTCGGTGTGCCGTGGCTGCGGCTGCCGGCCGTCGTGCTCGTCTGCATGTACGCGGTGGGCGTGATCGTCGCCGCCATCGTGGCCAGCATCCTGTCGCGAACCGTGTTCCGCGGGCCGCCGCAGCCGTTCGTGATGGAGCTGCCGGGCTGGCGCTGGCCGCGACCGGCGGTGGTGGCGGAGCGGGTGCGGGAGGCCGCCTGGTCGTTCCTCAAGAACGCCGGCACGCTGATCCTCGCCATGAGCGTGGTGATCTGGGCCCTCGGCAGCTATCCCAAGCCCGTCCTGCCCGCGGCGGCCGCGCTGACGGAGGCCGAACGGCAGGGCGAGGCCCTGCGGCAGAGTTTCCTGGGGCGGGCCGGACGGCTGATCGAGCCGCTGGTCAAGCCGCTCGGCTGGGACTGGCGGCTCGGATGCGCTGCGGTGGCGAGTTTTCCGGCCCGCGAAGTGGTGCTGGGCACGCTGGGCGTGATCTACAACCTCGGCGACGTCGACCCCGGCGAAGAGGAGGGGGCGACGGCCCTCGTGCGCCGGCTCAAGGCGGCCACGTGGGACGGCACCGACCGCAAGGTGTTCACGGTGCCGGTCGCCCTGTCGCTGATGGTGTTCTTCGCCCTGTGCGCGCAGTGTGCGAGCACGCTGGTGGTGATCGGCAAGGAGACGGCCAGCTGGGTGTGGCCGGTGGTGACATTCACCTACATGACCGCCCTCGCCTGGCTGGGGGCCTTCGTCACGTACCAGCTCGGCACCGCCCTCGGCTGGTGACGGCCATGCAGGATCTGATCGCGATCGCCGTGGCCGTGGCCGCCGGAATGTGGCTGGTGCGAACGCTCTGGCGGCAGCTTGTCCGCCCGTCCTGCGGCAAGGCCGAAACGCCTCCCGGCACCGACGGCTTCGTACCGCTCGACGACCTCACGCGCACTCCTCCCCAGCCCATGAAGGCTGAGAAGTGGTGACACCGGGGTTGCCGATACCCCGCGCTGGATGTTCGCTGGATGGTGCACGTTTGCATGCCGTCGTGCGGCATGGACGGTGCGTTGGCGTTCGGACCCGGTGTCCCCGGGTTTCCACCCGGGGCTTCTTGGGCCGCGCGTTACCCACAAAAAGCCCCCGGCGGAAGCCGGGGGACTCCGGTTGGCAGGCCTTCCCGCGTGCCATGCAATGTGGGTTCGAAACCGCGAACCGCGTGCCGTCATGCGAAATGGACGGCGGGGCTGTGGTCCAGCCCGGTGTCCCCGGGCTCCCGCCCGGGGCTTCTTGGGAACCCCGCGCAACTGCCGTGGTTTTCTGTTCAACAGACCGCGGGGCGACGCTCGCCGCAGGCGAGTCGCCCAGCCGCAGCACCGCTGCGGCCGCGGTCGCCCGGAGGTGCGACCGCCCGGCCGGCCGGGCACACCTTGGCTGTGCCCGCGCCGGCCCAAGCGAAAACGGGCAGGATGCCCGTGTTTCGCGTGAAAACTAATACATGTCGTGGTCGCCGCCGTGACCGGCGCCGCCGGCCTTGGCCTTGTGCTCCTTCGGCTTCTCGGCGATCAGGGCATCGCTGGTGAGCAGGAGCGTCGACACGCTGGTGGCGTTTTGCAGCGCCGTCCGCGTCACCTTCGCCGGGTCGATCACGCCCGCCTTGACGAGGTCTTCGTACTCGTTGCTGGCGGCGTTGTAGCCGAAGTTGCCGCTGCCGCCGAGCACCTTCTCGCAGACGATCGAGCCGTCCTGGCCGGCGTTCGAGGCGATCATCGTCACCGGCGCCCGGGCGGCCCGGAGCACGATCTGGTAGCCGACGCTCTCGTCGTCCGAGAGGCCCTTCGGCTTGACCTGCGAGCTGGCCCGGAGGAGGGCCACGCCACCGCCCGGGAGGATGCCTTCCTCGACGGCCGCCCTGGTCGCATGCAGCGCGTCCTCGACGCGGGCCTTCTTCTCCTTCATCTCGCTCTCGGTCGCGGCGCCGACGTTGATCTTCGCCACACCGCCGGCGAGCTTCGCCAGCCGCTCCTCGAGTTTCTCGCGATCGTAGTCGCTGGTGGAGTTCTCAATCTCACGGCGAATCTGCTCGATCCGGGCCTTGATCTCGGAGTTCTTGCCGGCGCCCTCGATGATCGTGGTGTTGTCCTTGTCGACGATCACCTTCTTGGCCCGACCGAGCTCGGCCAGGCCGAGGTTCTCCAGCTTCATGCCGAGGTTCTCGAACACCGGCGTGGCGCCGGTGAGGATCGCGATGTCCTCGAGCATCGCCTTGCGGCGGTCGCCGTAACCCGGAGCCTTCACCGCACACACCTGGAAGGTGCCACGGAGCCGGTTGATGACCAGCGTGGCCAGGGCCTCGCCGTCCACCTCCTCCGACACGATCAGCAGCGGCTTGCCGGCGTTCACCACCGCCTCGAGCATGGGAACGATGTCCTTGACGCTGGAGATCTTCTTCTCGAACACCAGGATGTAGCAGTCCTCGAGGACGCACTGCATCTGCTGGGCGTTGGTGACGAAATAGGGGGACAGGTAGCCACGGTCGAACTGCATGCCCTCGACGAACTCGATCTCGGTCTTCAGACTCTTGCCCTCGTCGACGGTGATGACGCCGTCCTTGCCCACCTTGTCCATGGCCTCGGCGAGCAGGTCGCCGATCTCCATGTCGTTGTTGGCGGCGATGGCCGCGACCTGGGCCATCTCCTTCTTGCCCTTCACCGGAATCGACATCTCCTTGAGCTTGCCGGTGATGTCGGCCACGGCCTTCTCGATGCCGGCCTTCATTTGGACGGGGTTCACACCGGCGACCACGGCCTTGAGGCCCTCGTTGAAGACCGCCTCGGCCAGGACCGTCGCGGTGGTGGTGCCGTCGCCGGCCACGTCGCTGGTCTTGCTGGCGACCTCCCGGACCATCCGGGCGCCCATGTTCTCGTAGACGTCCTCCAGGTCGATCTCCTTGGCGACGGTGACGCCGTCCTTGGTGACCGTCGGCGAGCCAAAGCTCTTCTGGAGGATGACGTTTCGGCCCTTGGGGCCGAGCGTCACCTTCACCGCGCGGGCAAGCTTGGCCACACCGCGGCGCATCGCCTCGCGGGCTTCCTGGTCGAATGCCATCATCTTGGCCATGGTTCAATCACTCCTGGGAGAAAATGGTGCAAATTGGGAATCGATGGCGCCGGGCCGACCTTCGCCCCGGCCGCAGGATCAACCGAGGACCGCGAGGATGTCGTCCTCGCGCATCAGGAGGAGCTCGTCGTCGCCGACCTTGAACGGCTCGCCCGCATAGCTGGTGAACACGACACGGTCGCCAGGCTTGACCTGCAGGGCATGCCGTTGGCCCTTGGCATCGATCCGCCCTTCCCCGACGCTGACCACCGTGCCGCGGGCCGGCTTGTCCTTGGCGGAGTCGGGCAGGAGGATGCCACCGGCGGTCTTTTGCTCGCTCTCCTCCCGCTGCACGACCACACGGTCTCCGAGGGGAATGAGGCTCGACTTCTTTTTGGCAGGCTTGGCGGTCGCGGACGACATGCGGGAACCTCGTCTGAAGCAGGGAATGGTCGAAAAGGTGGGCTGCCGTGGCTCGGCTGCGAGCACGACGGACTACCCTCCGGGAGCAAGTGGCGCGCCGGAAACCCCATCGCCGGCCAGGAGGGTTTTTTTCGGCCTAAAAACGTCGTTTCCGCCATACACACACCCCATCCAAGAACGACCGGCCGCTGCCACTTTGGCAGCAGGATGCGCCGTCTTCGGGCCGCCTGGCGGCCGTTTCGGCCTGGGCCTGCGCCCGCATGGCAAACCACCGATCGACCGGCTAGGCTGCATATTTTCCCGTTCGATTTCTTCGGGATTCGGTTGAGGCCCGCATGGCAACACATCGGCGGATCGACGTCTCCAAGGTGGGCGACGTGTCAGTCGTGAAGTTCCAGGACAGGAAGATCCTCGACGAGGCGTCGATCCAGGAACTGGGGCTGGAGTTGTTTGGCCTCGTGGAACACGACAACCGCAAGAGCATCCTGCTGAACTTCGCGGGCGTCGAGTTCCTTTCCAGCGCCGCCCTCGGCAAGCTGATCACGCTCGACCGGAAGGTGAAGTCGCACAAAGGCCGCCTCAAACTCTGTGCGATTCGTCCGGAGATCCTCGAGGTCTTTCAGATCACGAAGCTCAACAAAGTGTTCGACATCCGCACCGAAGAGGCGGAGGCGATCGCGGCCTTCGCGTGACCAACCGGTCCGCCGGCCGCAGCCGCGGGGGATTGCCATGGAACATCGTCCCGCCGAGTCCGGCTGGAGTCGTGAGGTCGATCTCCCCAGCCAGCGCGGGGCGAGCCGCATCGTCACGGACGACCTGCTCGAGCAACTCGGCATCTACGGTTGGTCCCCCTCCGACATCTTCGCGATTCACCTCGCCGCCGAGGAAGCGATCGTCAATGCCATCGTCCATGGCAACAAGCTCGACCCCGCCAAGCAGGTGCACGTGTCCTGCGAAGTGACGCCGGACCTGGCCCGAATCCGGATCACCGACGAGGGGGAAGGCTTCGACCCCAGCCAGGTGCCCGACTGCACGGCCGACGACCGGCTGGAGATGCCGGGCGGACGCGGGGTGATGCTCATGAAATCGTTCATGACGCGGATCGAATACAACGCGAAGGGCAACAGCGTGCTCTTGGAAAAGCGGCACGACCCGTCCGCTAGCTGAGGCCCGACCCGTATCGATTTCGCAGCCCGGATGCGGTATTCTCAGAGGCTCGATCCCCGATAGCTCAACGGTAGAGCGGCCGGCTGTTAACCGGTAGGTTGTAGGTTCGAATCCTACTCGGGGAGCTTGCCGGCCAACTGTCGAGTCCAGTGCGGCGTCTGGGGCTCCACGCCAACCGGGAGTCGTGCGGGCACGGCCGCACGGATTGCGTCGCATCCATGCAGGGGTGCGGCGAACTTCAGAACCGCCACCCGAGGCCAGAGTCCACGAAGTACGCCGCCGCATCCTGAGTGAGGCCCCAGCCCATGCGGCAGCCGATCTCGAGGCTGGGCGTGATCATGAAGTGCGTGCCGGGGCCCACGAAGGGCCGTACTTTCTCGTCCTCGAGGCCGTCGGTCCAACTGCCGAACCACTCGGCGTGAACCTCCCAGCGTTCGGTGACCGGCATGCGGAGCACGGCCGAGGGCAACCACTTGTCGAAGAGCCCCTCCGCGCTGTCGGCAAGCACGTAGCGGATCGCGGCGTCCAGCCGCCATGTGCGCGGCAACTCCCAGCCGAACGCATAGGTGATCGCCGGCTCCGTGCCCCACACATCACCCGAGAGCGGCGTGAACGCCTCGACGATCACGCTCGATCGCGGCGCCCAACCGCCCTGCTCAGTCACCAGCGCCTTGAAGCCGTAGAGGATGTTCGACTCCGAGGCGAGTTCGTCTCCCTCGACGCCCTCGCCCCCCTCGACGGCCGTCACGACACTGCCTCCCGAGCCCGATTCGTAATTGAAACCGAGCCGCCACTCGAAACGCTCGGTGGCCCCGCGGCGAATGAGCAGTTCCGGAAAGCTGTTCGTGGCCGGTGTGCCGCGGTTGTCGATGAACGAGTAGGAGGCCTCCGTGAGCACGTGGCCCACCGCCACAGGCCGTGTGGCGGGGGTGAATGCATCGCGGTCGGTATCGAGCTCCTGAAGCTCCTGACCGCGGGCCGGCGATCCGGCAATCAGCGTTGCCAGCACGATCGCGTGTCGCAGCCCTCGGCTTGTCGGCATGTGGCTTCCGGTCAGTAGACGCCGATCGCGGTCCAGCCGTCGGCGGGGCGGTTGATGTTGAACGTCATGGCGGACTGCGCGATGCGGATGCCGGGCAGCACGTCCGACAGCGGATTGCCGCCACGAATGACAGACTGGCCGCACACCCACACTTCCACGCCATTGGCAACCAGTTTTTCGACCAGTTCGCGGTTCGGATTGGAGCCGCCGGCTGGGGACTTCTCATGGGCTTCGTCCTTGAGCGCCGCCACGGTCGCGTTGAAATGGAGAATCACGGCAATCTGGGGCCGTGGGCCCGACAGGCCCTGGAGGGCATGGAGGTTGACCAGGCGGGCTGCACTCTCAAGCCCCCGATTCGGTTTGCCGGCCGGTGCCGCCGCCGTTGTGTCGAAGTAGATCTTTCCTCCACTTCGGATCCGCTCGCCGGCGTCCGGCAGCGCGACGACCGAACCATACTTTTCGATCTGCGGAAACTGGAGGGACGGCAGCCCGGCGCCCGGTTCCGCCGCTGGAGACAAAGACGTGACGAGCGAGGCATAGACGACGGCGAGGAGTACGAATGGGAGGCGGCGATGCAAAGAACTCATCAGTGTTCTCTCCTGGGGATACGAGGCGATCAGAAGCGAAGGAACGTCTTGAAGATGATGAAGGCCGCGACGATGACGATCGCCACGGCGAACACACGGGCGAGCGTCGGGCCGCCGATCTTGCGGCCGATCCACGAGCCGACGAACAGGGCGGGGACACCGCCCCCCACGAAGCTGCCGGCGATGTCGAGCGGAATGCTGCGACCGGCGGCAACCTGGGCGGCTACGGCCGCGGCGCCCACGAGCGTCATCACGAAGAGCGACGTGCCGACCGCGCGAAACACGTCCATCGTGGCGAAGGCGACGAGCGCCGGCACGATCAGGAACCCGCCCCCGACACCGAACAGGCCGGAGAGCAGCCCGACCAAGAGCCCGACGAGCGTGAGGAGCACGAAGCAGCGCGTGGTCATCCGCAGCCGGCCCTCGGCATCGCGACTGCAGGTCGGGCCGACCCCCGTGGCAAACACCCCGGCCGCCGCCCTCTCGGTGCGATCCGCCGCCTTGCGCCACATCCTGGCGGCGATCAGCAGCATGAGTCCCGCAAACGCGGCCATGAGTGTCTGCGGCGGCACGTGCCCGCCGAGCCAGCTGCCGGCCGGAGCGGTCAGCATCCCAGCCGCCGCGAAGAGCAGCCCCGTGCGAACTTCGACCTGGCCATACCACCACCGCTCGACTGCACCGAAGAGCGCCGTCGCCGCCACCGTGACGAGCGAGATGCTCACGGCCGTCCGCGGATCGACGCCGATCCAGTAGACGAGCAGCGGCACGGCGAAGATCGCGCCGCCGCCGCCGGTGAGGCCGAGCGACAGGCCGACGATGCCACCGGCCGCCACCGACGCCGCCGCTGCCCACGTGGGGGGAGTCGTGACCGCAACGGCGTCGATGGTCGCCAGGAGGGAGGCGATCATGCGGGGAGCTTCGCGGCGAGCCAGGCCTTGTAACCGCCCACGATGTCGTGCACGTCACGGCGGCCCAGCTTCTGCAGCAGGCTTGCGGCGATCGCGGAGCGGTAGCCTCCTTCACAGTGCACGGCCACGGGCCGGCCGGCCGGGATCTCACTCATTCGTTCGTCGAGATGCGTGAGCGGGATGTTGAGGCTCCCTGCGATATGCCCGCCTGCATGCTCCGCCTCGCTCCGCACGTCCACGACGATCGGCGCCGCACCGGCGTCGGGCCGCTTTCCGGCGAGCCATTCGCCGAGGGCCGGCGCGGTGATCCGCGCCGTCCGCTCCACGAGATCGTCTCGCTTTGCCAGGGCGTTCATGCCGCCGGCGAGGTAGCCCGCAACGTTGTCGAAGCCGATCCGGCCGAGCCGCATCACGGCTTCTTCCTCGCCACCTTCCTCGGCGATCACGACGATCGGCCTGTCATGAGAGAGCATCGATCCCGCCCAGGTCGCATACTTGCCGTTCAAGGCGATGTTGAGGGATCCCTTCAGGTGCCCCCCTTCGAAGTCGATGCCGTCGCGGACGTCGAGCAGCTGGCCGTCCGACTTTTCGAGCGCGAGCACCTCGTCGAGCGACAGCGGCTTGAGTGTCTTCTCCATCGCCGCGCCGAGCGATGCCCGCTCCTTGCGGTTGAGAATCGCGTCGTGCACGAAGTAGTCCGGCGCCTCCGGTTGGTCAGCCGTGACGATCGCCTTGAACGCCTCGCGGCTCATCGGCTGGAGGGCGTAATTGAACTTCTTCTGCTCGCCGATTGTGGAGACCGTCTCCTTCGACAGGCTCTTGCCGCACATGCTGCCCGCCCCGTGGGCCGGATAGACGAGCGTGGCGTCGGGCAGCTTCACGAGCTTGTTGGTGATGCTGTCGTAGAGCATGTCGGCCAGTTCGTCGGCGGTCACGCCGATGCTCGCCAGCAGGTCGGGCCGGCCCACATCGCCGATGAAGAGCGTGTCGCCGGTGAGCACGGCCAGCGGCTCGGTGCGGCTCTTCGCCAGGTCGTAGACGAGGATCGAGATGCCTTCCGGCGTGTGGCCCGGCGTCTCCATGATCTCAAGCTTCACGTCGCCGAACTCGACGATGTCACCGTCCTTCATGTGGACGCATTCGAATTCCGCCTCCGCCTGCCGGCCGAGGTGGATCGTCGCCCCGGCCTTGTCGCGCAGCTCGATGTGCCCGGCGATGAAGTCGGCGTGGAAGTGCGTGAGGAAGACGTGCTTGATCGTGTACCCGCCGGCCTTGGCGTCGGCGAGGTATTGATCGATGTCGCGCTGGGGATCGACCACCGCGGCCGTCTTCGTCTTCTCGTCGGTGATCATGTACGACGCGTGCGACAGGCATGCGAGGTAATACTGCTGGATCTTCATGGCGATGTCTCCAGTGATGTTGGGGGAACGGGTAGCCGGCGCGTCACTTGCCGACGACGGCAGGAAAGCCGGCCTTCACGAGCTGCGGATAGCCGGGCTTGATCGCCCGGACGTCGTACCCGAGCGGCTTGAGGATCGCGGCGGCCTCGGCGCAGCGGCCGCCCGCGAGGCAGTAGCAGTAGATGACCTTGTCCTTGGGCAGGGTCTTCGCGAGTTCCTGCGGGGGCACGCCGCGCTCGAGCACGCTCAACGGAAGCAGGCCGGCCCCGGCCAGATGTCCCTGCTGCCACTCATCCGGCTCGCGCACGTCGATGATCACCGCTTTCTGCTCGCGCACGGCCTGCTTCACGACGTCGAGCGAGTCCTTCGTGTGCTCGGCGACCGCAGTGCCGGACGCCGCTCCGAGCACGAGCCCGAGCAGGATGGCGCGGGAACAGGTCGTGGCCGTACGGCAGGCCCCACCCGACGCCTGGTTCCACGGGATACGGGCGATCAGCATCGCCATGCCGCAGGTATCGGTGATCCCGGCGAACACGAGGCCGCAGCCCACGAAGCCGGCCAAGCCCGCGCCGATCGCCTGCCAGTTGACCGGCGATTCCGGGCCGAAGGCGGCCAGCGCCGCACCGACGGCGACGAGCGCGCCGGCGGCGATCCGCACCTGCCGTTCGAGCGACATCACCTTGCGGCCGCGGACGACCGGCACCCCGGCAGCCTCGCAGGCGGCCGTGCCCCCTTCGACACTGACCACGTCCTTGATGCCCGCGGCGAGCAGCTTTTCGCAGGCCTTCTGACTGCGGGTGCCCGACTTGCAGACGAAGTACACGGGCCCACTGCCTGCGAGCGACGTCACGGCCTGTGCATCGAGCCGGTCGAGCGGGATGTTGTGGGCGAAATCGACATGCACCTCGCCGAACTCGGCGGGCGTGCGGACGTCGATGAGGGTCAACTTGTCGCCCTTGCGGCGAAGATCGGCGAGCGTCGTCGGGGAAATCGTGGCAACCATGAAATCATCCTCCGTGGGGTCAGGAACGAATCACTTGAGTCGAGGTGTCGTGATATTACGATACGTTTTGAAACCGGCAGCGGGACCGTAGCGGCACGACGCCTAGGTGGACACCCCGGTTCGCTGGGACTTCGGGCCGCCGAAGCGGGACTCGATGCAGGCCATGATGCTGGCGAGGTGGGGCTCGGCGATCGTGTAATAGACACACCGCCCCTCCTTCTCCACGTCGAGGAAGCCGCACCGCTGCATCAGCCGCAGGTGCTCGGAAGCCATGTGGCTCGGAATCTCGCAAGCCTCGGCCAATTCGCCCACCGTGTAGCGGCCGCCGAGCAGCATCTGCACGATGCGGAGCCGGTGGGGATGGGCGAGGGTCTTCAGGCATTCGGCCGCCTGGCCCAGGTTTTCGAGGCTCGTGAGCTTCGGCGGACGGGCGGGTTTGCGCTTCGTGTCGACCATGACCACGGCTCTGACGGTGGCGGGCTGGGGGGCCTGAACTCGCGCCGGAACTCCCAGCGCCTGGGAATCATATCGGAACATTCCGATGTGTCAATGAGTTTTTCCAGCGGGGCCACAACAGTAATGGAAATATCGCGATGAGTCGATATATACTCGACGTATCCCAACGGAGCATCGACAGCCATGCCTGACCACCATCGCGTCCTTATTCTTGGGGGCGGCACCGCCGGAATCACCGTGGCCGCCCGGCTGCGGAGGGCCGCCGCCCGCCTCGACATCGGGATCGTCGAGCCCTCCGAGAGCCACTTCTACCAGCCGCTCTGGACGCTCGTGGGGGCCGGCGTTTTCCCGCCGGAGGCCAGTCGCCGCCAGGAGGCCGACTTCATCCCCGCCGGGGTCGACTGGATCCGGGACCGCGTGACCGAGATCCTGCCCGACCAGAAGGCGGTCGCCACGGCCTCGGGCCGACGGCTCACCTACGATTGGCTCGTCGTCGCCTTGGGCATCCAGATCGACTGGACGGCGATCCCGGGCCTCGCCGGGGGCATCGGCACCCGCGGCATCTGCAGCAACTATTCCTTCGAGCACGTCGCCTACACCTGGGAGACGATCCGCGGCTTCAAAGGAGGCACGGCCCTCTTCACCGTGCCCAACACGGCCGTGAAGTGCGGCGGCGCGCCCCAAAAGATCATGTATCTCGCCGATGACGCGTTTCGACGCCAGGGGGTGCGCGACCGCACGCAGATCGTGTTCGCCTCCCCGGCCAAGGCGATCTTCGCGGTGGAGAAGTATCGCAAGACGCTCGAGCAGGTCGTGGCCCGCAAAGGCATCGACGCCCGGTTCCGCCAGAATCTCGTCGAACTGCGACCCGACGCCCACGAGGCGGTCCTCGAGCATCTCGACACCCACGAGCGGAGCGTCGTCTCCTACGACATGATCCATGTGACACCGCCGATGAGCGCCCCCGACGTGATCAAGCGCAGCCCGCTCGCCAACGAGCAGGGCTGGTGCGCGGCCGACAAGTTCACGCTGCGACACCCGACCTATCCCGACGTCTTCGCCCTGGGCGACGCGGCGGGCCTGCCCACCTCGAAGACCGGCGCCGCGATCCGCAAGCAAGCGCCGGTGCTCGTGCATAACCTGCTTGCTGCAATGGGGGGGAAGCCGTGCGATGCGGCCTATGACGGCTACACGTCGTGCCCGGTGGTCACTGGCTACGGCCGGATGGTGCTCGCCGAGTTCGACTACGACAACAAGCCGAAGGAATCGTTTCCCATCGACCAGTCGAAGGAGCGCTACAGCATGTGGCTTCTGAAAACACAGGTGCTGCCGCGGCTCTACTGGTACGGCATGCTCCGCGGGAGGGTCTGAATCCCGTGCGGGACGTTCGCCTGCTCCGCGGCGTTTCGTCGCGAGGTGCCTTCGTCCCGACTACCCGCCTCGATCGATGACCTTGTCCTTCATTGGCGAGTGTGTCGTCATGCGGACGAGATAGATGCACCAGATGATGGCTGCGGCGTTGAGCACCGCAAACACCAGGAATACCGGCAATCCCCCGATCCGGAGCGCCGCGGCATGGGATGCGGCCGACGCGGCAAGATCGACGGCAGTGAGGCGGATCGCTTCGCGAACGACCGCGACGGCGACGAGGCCGACGATCCAGCCGGCGGTCGCCGCGACCAGCAGGGGCCACGACAGCCGGCCACGGATCGCCGCAATGAACCAGACTGCTGCCTGCACGGCCACCGCCCCGCCGAGGATGGCCAGCCACGGACCGGCCAGTGGCCCCGCCACGGCGGCCCGGACGGCAGCCGAAAGCGTCGACCAGTAGAGCACCGCAGCGGTCACGCAACCGACCAACCCGGCACCGGCCGTCAGGGCCAGCCGTCTCACCGGCGACAGCCCCGCCACCGCCGCGGTGGGCTGCGGGACGGCGTGGGTGCCGACGCCGGTGAGCCTGCCCTGCCATGCCAGCTCGATCGCCAGGCTTGGAAATGCCAGGAAAAACCAGGCGGCCAGCCGCGGCAGGAGGCCGGGGGATTCGTACCGCAGGCCGCCGGATTCATACAGCCGCGGCCACGCCGCGTGGTCAAGCATGAGCAGGTGATTCTCCGTCCAGCTCAGGGCGATGAACAGGAACCCCGCGCAGACGGCGACGGCCACGAGCGGCCGCCAGACCCACTGGCGCCTGCTGATCCAGGCCGATTTCTGCAGGTAGAGCAGGTAGAAGCAGACGATCAGCACCGGCAGAATCGCCATCCAGCGATGCGAAAGCAGCAGATTGGCCGTGGCGAACTCCCGGCCGTAGAGCATCTGGACGAACAACAGCGGCGCCACTCCGGCCGTGATGGCCAGCCCCGTGGCGAATGGCAGCCAGTCGAGCAGGATCCCCTGCCACTCACAGGCCGCACAGCGGGCCTTTCCCAGCAGCCGGCCGCAGGCAAGATACGTCGCTCCGGCCAGTACGTAGTGCATGAACACCATGTGCACCACGAAGGTCGACAGGTAGAGCACGAGATAGAAGGCGGTAGCACCGGGCAGGCCGAAGGGGAGGGCCGCGTTCATCGGAGTGGCCCCGTTGCGGCAAGTCGCGCATCACCAGGGCCCGTGCCCGCCTCGTCGAGCCAGCGACCGATTTGCGCGAGCACCGCGGCATCGTACGCCTCCTCCCAGGCCGGAGGCCTGCCGGCCCGGATCCAGCCGATCAGCTGCACGACCGCCTCGACCTCCGCCGGCGTGCCGGCGAAGGGCGGCATGAAGGGCTTCGTCCGCTGGAGCTGCGCGATGTTGAGCCGCCGCTGGTCGATCGACCACGTCGCCGCCAGCTCGCACACGGCGTTCATGCCCTCGAGCGTATGGCACACGGAGCACTGCACCCGAAAAACCTTCGCGCCGAGTGCCACCTGGGCGTTGGGGTACGCCGCCGCATCCCGCAGCGGATAGGGGTCGTCGGTGGCACAGCCCCTCTGCCGGAGCTGCTCGATCCCGTCGCGGGCGATCGAGTTGGAGTAGAGGTACTCCCGGATCGTGAACGGCTTCCGCACGCCTTCGCGCACGAACTCGCCCCCGGCCGTGGCGGCGAACGCCAGGGCCAGCAGCAGCGTGGCGGTGGCGCCGTTGACGTACAGCCGCTGGCGCAGGATGGCCACGACGGCGTACAGGCCGACGAGCGTCGAACTGCCCACGGCCATCGTGAGAAACAGTGTCATCGGCACGCTTCCGCCCGTCGTCCAGCCGCGGCTGTCGGCGGGCATGGTCGCCAGATACCAGGCCCCCACCAGCGGCATCGCCAGCATGGCGACCAGCGGCCGGGCACACACGGCCACCAGTTCGTGCCGCTCCTCACGGGTGAACCCGCCCACCGCATTGACGAGAACACAGGCTGCCAGCGCAGCGATCGCTGCCGCGGAGATCGTGCGAAAGATGAGCGAGGGCAGGAATCCGGGATTGAAAAACCCGGCCCACACGTCGTGTGTCTCCAGCCATCCGCCAGGGGTCAGCTGCCAGGACAGGATCCCGTTGATCCAGAAGAGGCTCATCCAAGAGGCACCCGAGTAGAGCAGGAGCAGCTGCAGCCGCGCCGGGTCGGTGAGCCGTGGCCCGTAGCGGTAGAAGAGATAGCCGGCCACGACCTCCAGACAGAAGAACGTCCACTCGGTGGCCCACACCCAGTGAAACTCCCGCACCATCGTGGCGATCGTGCGGGGGCTGACCTGAATGCTCGTAAACCACATCGCCACGCCCGTGACGGCGCCGAGCACGAAGCTCACGAGCACGAGCACCTTGAAGTAGTCGTCGGCGAATCGGCGGGCCAGCCGGCAGGCACCCCGCATGTGGAGCCACTGCAGGTAGCAGAGCAGCATGCCCCCGCCGATGGCGAATTGCGCGAGAAAGACGTGGAAGATGCCCAGGCCGCCGATCACCAGCCCCTTCATGAGCGGGCCGACGTCGATGACGGGAAAGTATTCCAGGGGTTGCATATCACGTCATGATATCCCCGGGATGTCGAGGTCGTCGCCGGCCCAGGGGCTGGAGATTCCCAAAAACGCATCGCCCTCGGCTCATCGAGCAAAGGTTTCTGTTGGCAAGCCCGTGCTGACAGGGCACCCGTGACGTAAGCGGTCTCGAGCCCCAGGGTGCTCCCTGCCGGGTAGTGCCGTTCCCTGCGCACTTCGGGCTTACGTCGCTTTTTACGTCACTTCCGAGCCGACTTTGCCGTATTCCTCGAGAAAACCACAATTCGAACTGTTCCTACTCGGGGAGTTTCTTCGCAGCGTGCCGTAAGAGTTCGCCCCGAGCTGCCTTGCGTTTCCCGGCTCGCCCCGGTCTTTCCGCTCATCTTCTGCGATCCAGCGCGCCATCTCGTCCGCCGAGAACACGCGGGGCTCTGGAAGCACCGCCCCTTCAGCCCGAAGCCGCGCAGCCAGGAAGAGCATTAACTCTTGCTTCTCAGCAGGCGAGAGCGAAACGGCCGCGGCCTCTATATCAGCGAGTGTCACCAGCCGCACAAGTGTATACCCATGGAGGGCGACCTGCAAAGACCGCGCACCCTGCCCACGATCGCATCTGCCGAACCGCTTTCGCCAGTGTGCGACCCCTTGCGGTTCCCTGCGAAGTTCCAACTGCGTCGGATTCTGCGTCGCCTCGATTCTGCAAACACTTACGGAACTTTGGGGTGGCCTTGGCCGCGAACCCGACGCCTTCAGTTCACCTCGCGGTGACGGTCGTGCCGGGTTCGTCACGCGACCAGATCGTCGGCTGGCTTGGCGACGCCTCGAAAATCAGGCAGGCCTCCCGCATCGGCTGATCTCGAACGACGGCTATCACCTCCCGAAGAAACAGATATGGCAAAACACCCAGACAGGGATGCTGCATTCGAAATTCACTCGGCCTCACCTTGCGTATGTCAGGGTCCGAATCCGGGGGTGAAACTGCTGCCCGAAAAGCGGTGAGCCTCCGGCGATGCTGATCTACAGCCTCGTCATTGTCTGGTTCACCCGCGAAGGACATCGCCGATGGCGGCCCGCAGGTCACGCGTGGTATGCGACGAACCGCGATCCATCGTTCGCCGACATGCCCGCCGAACTGAAATGACGCAGCATGCGCGGCTGCATTTTGGCACTGCCGTTTGACAAGCGGGTGCCGCGGAAACTCTTCCGCATCCTGGAAAACACGGTCAGCATGGCCGCGTAAACTGCAAAGCCCGAGTTTACAACGCTGGGCATCAGCCCGAAGACGGTCTACGAGATCGAGGGGCGGCCCTGCTACGCGACCGAGGACGGCAAGGGGAAACCGGTCGAGGCGATCTTCGCGTCGCAGGAGCCGCTGCTCCACCGGATGCGGTGCACGCGACACGATCCACCCGCCAGGTGTGATACGATGCCATCGTGTCGCTCGTCGCGAGCGTCACAGGGGCTAACAACAGCGAGGCGGTCATGTCGAAGCGAGGCGATGTGGGCGGATGGGCAGCCGTCGTCACGGCAGTGGCTATGCTGCTACCGGGCCCGGCAGCAGCGTGCGACAACCCCGTCTATCGCTATGCCCTCGAGCGGTGGCAGCCGGACGACTTCCTGATCGTGGCGCCGGCATCCGCCCTGAAGACGCTGCGGCAGGCGATCGACGCGGTCGCGAGCCGCGGGCCGCGGCCCAACGTCGCGGTCCTCGATCCGACGGAGGCGGCGCAGCTCGGTCGTCAGGCCGATCCCGAGCGGATGGTGCTACTCGCCCCACCGGGCGGATGGCAGACGGGCGGGGTCGACGAGGCCTGGAGCGGCCCGCCCACGGCCGAATCGCTCGCCCGCATCACGGACTCACCGGCGCGGCGGGAGCTCGCCAAGCGGCTCATTGCCGGCGAGGCCATCGTGTGGCTCGTCGTCGCCCGCGGCGAAGCCGACGACGATGGGCGGAAGCGAATCGATCCCTTGATCACCGAATACATCCAGGATGTCGTCGCGATGGACAAGGCTCGGCAGGACGAACCGGCGGCGGGCGAGTCCGACGCACCGACCGTGAAGCCGAGCGACAAGGCGGTCTTCTGGCCTCCCAGGATGTCGGTGCTGCGGTTGCGGGCCGACGACCCGCAGGAGCGGGTGTTCGTGGCGATGCTGATGGCCTCGGCCGAGCCGGATGTGGCCGAGGCCGCGGCCGTGTTCCCGGTGTTCGGTCGCGGCCGAACGCTCGGCGGCATCCCGCTTGCGAAGCTCGACGCGGAGCAGTTTCGGTCGGCGTGCGATTTCCTCACCGGCGCCTGCTCGTGCGAGGTGAAGGAGATGACCCCCGGAAGCGACCTGCTCTTGGCGGCCGACTGGAACACGGTGCCCAGGCTCATTCCGCGGCGCGGCGGAGAGGCGTTCGCCGATTTCGAGCAGGGCGATGAGAGCACCGCGGACACGCCGCAGACGGAGCGGACGGAGGCCGAGCCCAACCCGACCGTGCATGCGTCCCCAGCAGCCACGCCTGCGGCGGCCACCTCCCCGGCGGCCGGCCGGGCGACGCCGCCCCTGGCCGTCTGGCTCGCCGTCGCGGCCGGGCTGCTGTGTTGCCTGGCGTGGCTCGCGCGGGTGAGCCGCTGACTGCTTGCGGAGATGCCGCTGACCGGATTCCCGGTGCCATTTCCCCGTGTCATCAATCTGGAGAAAAACGATGCGCGACGTCAGAAATATGGCACTGCGGGGCGGGATGCTGTGTGCAACCGCGGTGGCGGTGTGGTTGGGGGTGGCCAGCGCCGGCGGTGAGCCGGCGCGGGCGGGCGAGGCGGATGCGCTGCGGCGGGAAACGGGATGGCCGAACGGGCTGGTGGTGGTGCTGGACGAACCCGGCCTGGCCCTGGATCTGGGCAAAGACGGTCGCCAGCTCGTGATGTTTTTGAGCACCGACCCGCAGGCCGCGCATGCGGTGCGGGAGCAGATCCTGGCGGCGGGGCTGGCGGGCATCGTGACGGCCGATGTCTGGGATGGCGCGGCGATTCCGCTGCGCGGAAAACTCGCGAACGTGGTGGCGGTGGGGAATGCGGCCGCGGCGCCGCCGGCGGAGGAGCTGCGACGGGTGGTGATCCCGGGCGGCAGCATCTACCGGAAGCGAGGCGGGCAGTGGGTCGATGAGAAGACGCCCTGGCCGGCGGAGTATGACGACTGGACGAACGTCGACGGTCTCGCTTCCGGCAACGCGGTGAGCCGCGATCGTGAGGCGACGATGCCCAAGGGTTTCCAGTGGATCGGCGGCATGGGTAGCCACAAGCAGGATGGCACCGATCCGTTGATCGAGCGGGACACTGCGGTCATGGACTATTGGGTGGCGGCGAAGGCCTACAAAGCCGCGGGCCCCATGCCGGGGAACGCCCTGTCACCGGAGCTGGCGGAGCGGCTGACGCTGAAGCCGTTGCCGGTGAACCTTTCGCACCCCACGCGTGTCGGGCGGGATGCGTTCAACGGTTTGCCACGGTGGACGCACCTGTACTCGAGCCGCGGCCTGACGAGCCTGACCCTCGGCGGAGGAAACGCCTATTTCCCGCTGCAGCCGGTCAACACCTGGGGGAAGGCGGTCACGGAAGACCGTGTCACGCCGATCCGGGCGGTGGATCTGCGAACCGGGGAGGTCCGTGCCACGTTCAACGACGCGCCGGCGTGGCGGACACCGGTGCAGAAGGGGGCGCGTGAGGATCGCATCCAGGTGGCGTACGACCGGGGCCGCGTGTACATCGCGGGGCCGGGTCGGGTGACGGCGTCGGACGCCAAATCGGGCGC
The DNA here is from genome assembly GCA_964545915.1 of uncultured Candidatus Kuenenia sp. Lineage (GTDB taxonomy): Bacteria > Planctomycetota > Planctomycetia > Pirellulales > UBA1268 > QWPN01. The sequence continues at coordinate 262,214 of CAZJHQ010000001.1, forward strand.
GTTGCTGTGGTCGGTGGATGGGGAAGGGGCGACGATGACGTTTCCGGTGATCAGCCCGGACGGCAAGACGCTCTACTGCCTCGACGGCGACGGCGTGCCGCAGACGATTCGTTACTTTGGCATGCGACAGGTGCGGGCGGTCGTGGCGATCGACACGGCCACCGGCAAACTCCGCTGGCGATCCGCGGTTACCAGCAACGAGGCTTCGCAACTGCTCGCGCTGGATGACGGCGTCTTGGTGGGCCGCCTTCCGCATCACGGCTGGAACGTGGGCGCAAAGAAGAAAAAAACTTCGGGCGAAGACGAGCCGTACGTGACCGGAGTGGATCGCTTCGATGTCAGTGGCAAGAAGCTGTGGACGACCAGCCGGGTGCCGGGGAAGGGATCGGCTTTGGGGGATGGCCAGATCGGCAACGGCGGGATGAACATGCTCGTCAAGGACGGTGCGGTGTTCGTGGCGGAACACTGGCGGACGGTGCGGATCGACCTCGCGAGCGGCGCAGCGGAGTCGTTCTCGCATCCGAACATCGGCTGCCAGCGGCTGTTCGGGCTGGCCGATTCGATCGCATGTGCGAATCTGGTGCTGTGGAGCTGGCCGGGTGGGCAGACCAATCCTTCGTGGACATACACCGGGATAGCGCACCCGGAGTGTGGGAGCGGATTCAGCGTGGCGAACGGGCGGTTCTACATTCGCTCGATGAACATGTGCGACTGCAACTTTCATCTCCGCACGAGCCAGTGCTTCCATGCGGAGGATCCGCCGGAGCCGGTTGCGGACGCGCAGCGGCTGACGACCGCCAAAGGCATCCCGGGGCCGGTGCGAACCGTGCCGGCAGCGCCGCCGGAGCCGCATGGCTCATCGTTGATTCGGGCGGAATGGCGGCTGGGGTATTACGGCGAGCTGCACTCGGCCTGGAGCCCGGTGGTGGTGCGTCCGGATGACACCCCGCAAGGCGCCCCGCCGCGACTGGGTGAGGTGACGTTTACGCCGCGGGTGCATGCGCAGCGGCTCGAGGCGCGGAATGGGGAGGAGCTGGTCTGGGCGCAGCAGCTGGGCGGGCGGCCGGCTGGCCAGCCGGTCGTGAGCGACGGCCTCGTCATCCAGGCAAGCCGTGACGGCTTCGTCTACGCCTTCGAGGCGGCCACGGGTGCGCCACGGTGGCGATTCCTCGCGGCCCGGGCCGACCGGCGGCTGGTCAACAGCGGGCAGCTGGAATCGGTCTGGCCGTGCGTGGGGGCCGTGCTGCACGACGGCACGCTCGCGGTCGTGGCCGGCATATCGCCCGAGACCGACGGCGGGGGCATGGCCTGGGGCTTGGACCCGGCGACGGGGGCGATCCGCTGGAAGATCGAGATCGCGACGGCGCCGATCAGGTCCGAGGGCGGCGCGTCGACGCCGGGCCGGGAGAGTGCGGAGTTCGCGGGGTTCCACGGGTTTAAGGGGACTCGGGCCTTGGGCCGCGGGTTTGCGATGCAGGGCGTGAAGGTCGTGCAGGGAAAACTCTGCGTCGGCTATTTCCGGACGAAGAACTTCGGGTCGCACGGATCGCCGTTCTGGGCATGGGTGGCGCTCGACCCGGCGACGGATCGGAGCGTCGACCTGTGCACCCGGTGGTATGGCGAGCCGAGGCGACCGAAGTCCGGCCCGCGCGAGGAACCGCAGCCTGGGAGCTCACTCCGGTTCTTCGAGTGGGAGGACGGCTCGGTCACCGAAGGGCCGAATCCGCCTGGGACCAAGAAGTAGGGGACGCGGGGCGAGCCTCCTGGGCTGCATCATCGGCGGTTCCGCCAAGACCTTTTGGCAGGTGGCACCCGCAGGTGAGCCAAGGCCGGGCGTCACCGCAAACTCCCGCAGTGGAACCAAATGAAGACGTGCAGGCGGTCAAAGAAGATGTCGGCCTGTGGTTCAACATGACGGCACTGATGGCGGCCCACCAGCGACGGCTTGATGCCCGGGCGGTGCCACTGACGTGCCAGTGAGTTTCAAGTCCTTCTGCATCGAAGGGCGGCAGTGAATCGCGACGGGGAGCAACACGTTCTCGGCATGCACCCCAGCGCCCGGTGCGACCTACTGCTCCTTCCTGCAGACTTCCAACTGCGTCGGATTCTGCGTCGCTTTCCCGCGACAACCCCCGCTTTTCCGAACGAAAACGCAATTGTGCGTGATCCCTGTCGGGGGTAGTGCGTTTCCGCACACGCGGCTGAACTGCCCGGTTGTCCACCCGACCCGACAAGCTCTCCGCCGCGCCGGTCGCGAACTTTTTCCGCGCGGGGCAGGGGATGGTGATCTTCGTCCCGCCGAGGGCCAAACACGACAAGAAGCGGAGCCCGGGGTTCTATCAAGACGTGAGCGAGTACCTCACCGACCTCGGCGTGCCGCAGGTTTGATCGCTAATCACGCGCTCCGCTGCAGCACGCTTCCAAGCGCTTGTAGGGCTAGCGGTTGCGGCAACGGCTTACCGGCCTCCTCCAGCGTTTCAATCGCCTCTTCGACCATTTCGCAGAGTTCGACGAACACCTTCGTGGCGTCGTCGCCATAGGATCCGCCGTACATCAGCTGTGGACAGGTGCCGACGAAGCAATTGTCTTCGTCTGACCACTCGACAACCTTCACGTATCGGTCGCCTTTCGCCATTGGTTCACCTCGTTGATGGCCTCTTGAACCGTTTTCTCGAGATGCCGCCGAGCATCATCGCCATCCCTACCCGAATCGTAACCACTTTGGCAACGAGCGGGTGACTGTAGTTCCGATGGCTTCCCTTGCCTGATCGCTCCTCGAATCCAGCCTTCACGAGATCCCTGACGAGTTCGCGGATTTTTCGGGGCATGCGACCGTTCCTTCGGGCAACACGCAAGGCGTGTACAGGCGTACCGTCTTTCGTCAAGCCCCCCCGCGGGCGACTGAGCCTGCTTTGGTTGGCGTCTCCTACGTTTGCTTCTTCGAGGACGGTTTCCAACGTCACAAGCTCGTATCGGTGCCGATGGTTTTCCTGCCGCCGGCACAAAGCATACGCCCGTACACGGCAGCATCAGGCCTTCGGCCCGGGATTCCTGGCTCGGGCGCCGGGCTCGGCCGTGCGATCCGCCTGGCTATCGATGCCTCCCTCCCTCTCCCTCTGGGAGAGGGCCGGGGTGAGGGTGCCTCGGCCGCCCCGCGTCTCGACCCTGCCACCATCAACCCCGCCACCTGGGGCACCGGCTCCTATTCCCCCACGCCCACGATCATCGAGGCGGCCCGGTCGCTCTACGCCCGCCACACGGTCCACGACATCACCCGCAGCGACGCGGGGGCCGTGAACCTCGCGGCCACGAGCGGGTGCATCGAGTGGATCATCACCGCGGCGAAGGCCGGGCGGCGGAAGGCGATCGTGTTTGTCACCGGCGTTCCCCGAGTGGGCAAAACGCTCGTGGGCCTGAACGTGGCCACGCGGCATGGCGAGCGGTCCGACGCGGCCCACGCGGTGTTCCTCTCGGGCAACGGCCCGCTGGTGGCGGTGCTGCGGGAGGCCCTGGCCCGCGACGACCTCGACCGCGCGAGGCGCACCGACCCGAAGGCCCGCATCGGCACCTCCAGAAGCGCCGTCAAAGCCTTCATTCAAAACGTCCACCACTTCCGCGACGACACGCTCCGCGACCCCGCTCCGCCCGACGATCATGTCGTGGTGTTCGACGAGGCCCAGCGGGCGTGGGATGCCCGGCAGCTCGCGAGCTTCATGAAGCGGAAGAAGGGGCGGCCGGGGTTCACGCAGTCGGAGTCGGAGCTGTTGCTTTCGGCGCTCGACCGGCATGACGACTGGGCCGTGGTGGTCTGTCTCGTGGGGGGCGGCCAGGAGATCAACACGGGCGAGGCGGGGATCGGCGCGTGGCTGGAGAGCGTCCGCACGGCGTTCCCCGGCTGGGACGTCTTCATTTCGCCGCATCTGACCGACTCCGAGTATGCGGCCACCGGTGCCCTCGCTCGGCTCACGGAATCGCGGGCCGGTGCGGCGGCCGCCACGTTCGAGCCGGCCTTGCACCTGGCCACATCGATGCGTTCCTTCCGCGCCGAATCGCTCTCCCGCTTCGTGAAGGCGTTGCTCGACGGCGAGGTGGACTCGTGCCGCGAGCTCCTGGCCGCCTTTCGCGAGCAGTATCCGATCGTGCTCACGCGGAGCATGCGGGCGGCCCGGCGGTGGATCCGCCAGCAGCGGCGGGGCACGGAGCGGGCGGGGCTGGTGGCCTCCTCGTCGGCCCAGCGGCTCAAGCCCCACGCGATCGACATTCGGGTGAACATCGACCCGGTGCACTGGTTTCTGAGCCCCGCGAAAGACACCCGCTCGTCGCTCTATCTCGAAGACGCGGCGACGGAGTTTCAGGTGCAGGGGCTGGAGCTCGACTGGACGATCGTCACGTGGGACGCCGACTTACGCTGGTCGGGCGACGACTGGAGCTATCACAGTTTTCGCGGGGCGAAGTGGACGGACGTGAAGAAGCCCGAGCGGCGGCAGTATCTGAAGAACGCCTACCGCGTGTTGCTCACGCGGGCCCGGCAGGGGATGGTGATCTTCGTCCCGCCGGGGGCGAAACGCGACAAGACGCGGAGCCCGGGGTTCTACAAGGGGGTAAGCCAGTATCTCGCCGACCTGGGCGTGCCGCAGGTTTAGGCCGACTGGCCGAGTTCAGCCGCCTCGCGTCGTTCGGCTTCTTCTCGCTCGTTCGTCAGCCTTTCCGCATCAAGTTCACGGATATGGCGGAGGTAGCCCTCCACGCCCCCGTACTTCTCGAGCAGCTGCTGGCGGATCGCATGTATCTCCGCCACGATCGGATCGTCTTGCTCATCGATGACGGGTTTAGTGGCCATGGTCGTGCTCCATCAGGTCTGTAGGCGTGCAGATATTCGGAATGTGCTTGTCAAGTCTTCGCAACCATCGTTCGATCGGCCGGCGACTGGATTCATTTGCGAGATGAGAGCAGTTCCACGTCAACAAGAAGTCTACTTGGTATGCCGAGGCAAACGCGACGTGAAACGCATCGACGCTCGCTCCCGGAGGAATCCAGCCCTTCCGCAGAAGTTCCGAACCAATGAATTCTACCTCGGGGCTCAACGTGAGAACGTGAATCCCTTTCAGGGCCGCGGTTCGCAAACCGCTTTGGCTCTGGTCGCCGCTCCGCACCTCGTCCAAAACGCTGGCAGACGTCACCAACTCGTATCGGTGCCGACGGTTTTCCCACCACGACCTGGTGATCGCCTGCTTGGCGGCCAGTTCGCCGTCCGGCGAGAGGCGGGCAACCAGGTACGACGGGATCGTGGTCTCGAGGTAGACGCTTGGCACGATTGGTTTCCGCGGCGAGGCGGCGATTCATGCCATGGAGTGTACATGCGTACCGTTCTTCGTCGAGCCCCCCGCGGGGGACCAAGGTTGTCCCTCGGATTGGTATCCTGCCTCCGATGGTTGCCCTCCTACCTATGGCCGCACTCGAGCGAGAGCGGCTCAAGCCCCACGCGATCGACATTCGGGTGAACATCGACCCGGTGCACTGGTTTCTGAGCCCCGCGAAAGACACCCGCTCGTCGCTCTATCTCGAAGACGCGGCGACGGAGTTTCAGGTGCAGGGGCTGGAGCTCGACTGGACGATCGTCACGTGGGACGCCGACTTACGCTGGTCGGGCGACGACTGGAGCTATCACAGTTTTCGCGGGGCGAAGTGGACGGACGTGAAGAAGCCCGAGCGGCGGCAGTATCTGAAAAACGCCTACCGCGTGTTGCTCACGCGGGCCCGGCAGGGGATGGTGATCTTCGTCCCGCCGGGGGCGAAACGCGACAAGACGCGAAGCCCGGGGTTCTACGAGGGGGTGAGCCAGTACCTCACCGACTTGGGCGTGCCGCAGATCTAGGCCGCCTTGCCGAGGTAAGCCGCCTGACTGCGATCGACCTATTTGCCGTTGATGCGGCTCCGCCTGCTGGCATGCAAGATCGTGAGCCCGATGATCTCTTCACCCCGGTAACGCACGATGATGTCGTCGGGCCCGAGCTCGCTGTCGGTCGCCTCTGCCCCCGGTTCGAAGTTCATGTAGATCACGTCCGCCGGCTCGTCATAGGTGCACTGCATCGATCGATGCGGAGCCTGGAGAACGGCCGGGATCGCGTCGAGAAAATCGCTCAATTGGACGGGGGCCATACCTGTCGTCTCCGCTTGAAGATCGCCGCGACTCGCGAGGTCACGAATGCCGTGATCACAAAGCCGTCCTGCGCATCGACTTCCCTATAGGCTACCACCAGCGCTTTCCCGGAATCCAACCGATGCACGGCCAGCAGTTCGCCGGCGGTGCCTTCGAGCACATATTCGGCGTTGGTGATCGCCTCGAGCACAGTCGGCCGGAGGCGGGCCAACTCCGGATGCCCTTCCGAGATGTGCTGCCATCGCTCCGCCGAAAGCCGCACCCACACCCCGTTCCTCGACCTCGCCCCAGATGGTTCATCGTCGCCTTGCTTCGCGTTCGTGATCACAGCGGCATTTTCTCGTTGGCCCGCGAGGAGTGTACATGCGTACCGTCCTTCGTCAAGCCCCACGCGATCGACATCCGGGTGAACATCGACCCGGTGCACTGGTTTCTGAGCCCCGCGAAAGACACCCGCTCGTCGCTCTATCGCCCCCCCATCTATCACAGTTTTCGCGGGGCGAAGTGGACGGACGTAAAGAAGCCCGAGCGGCGGCAGTATCTGAAGAACGCCTACCGCGTGTTGCTCACTCGGGCCCGGCAGGGGATGGTGAACCTCGTCCCGCCCGGGGCGAAACGCGACAAGACGCGGAGCCCGGGGCTCTACGAGGGGGTGTGCCAGTACCTCACCGACCTCGGCGTGCCGCAGGTTTAGGCCGGCGACGCATTCGACTTCATTGCGACCGGCGCCGCCTGCTTGCCGTATAGCAACTGGGCGATCACTGCCGTGATCAGCGACTTATCCTCGGGATGGCTGGATGCGGTCAGGAGCGTGAGCGCGACCAACGCGGTGTCGGAGATTCGTCGTTCGCCTGCTCCGGCATACAACGCGCCATTTTTCTCCAGGAACCAGAGGAAAAGTGCCGCGGCGATACGCTTGTTCCCGTCCACGAAGGGATGGCTCTTCGTCAGGAAATACAACAAGTGGGCGGCCTTGTCTTCGAGGCTTGGGTAGAGATCCCTGCCCTCGAAGGTCTGCATGACGGCGCCCAGAGCACCCGCGAGTCCGGCATCTTTCTCATGGCCAAAAAGATCAGATGCGTTGAACCGAGATCGGAGTTGCCGAACGATCCGCAGTGCCTCGTCGTAGTCGATGCCCTTCGCGGGCCCAGTAGCGGGGAGCGTCGGGGGAAGTCGCTCGTGGTCGTAGTCATCGAGAACGTCCAGTGCGAAGCTGTATTCGCCAACCACCTGCAGGAAAGTGCGCGTTCCCTGGTAGACGTGTTCTCCAATCATTTCCGGCTCCGATCTGCTATCCATCGTTGTATCTCCAGCTTTGCGCACAAATGCGAAACCATTCGGGCGGTTCTTGTCGCCGTCGCGATCAAATACTATACATCTGTTCTCTTTCCGCCGTCAAGCCAGCTCGCAAGGTCCCTGTCTTGGTGGTGTCGCGGGATTCGGTATTGAAGCCAATATGCCGACCGACAAAAGCTCCGAAACCGTTCGCCCGCTGTTGCAGCTATCGCATAATGGGGGACACGAAGCCGATCAATCCAGTAAGCAACAAGCGCCCTCATGGGGCCGCTCAAACAAACCGTTGTTGATGGCCGACTGGCATGAACCGCGCGCACGAGCGCCTACATTGCTGGAATAGAACTTCTCACGCCGTTGCAATCACATGACGCAGGTTCTCTATAGCCAGCTAGAGATGGCCACAATACTAGGCGTAACCAGTGACGCTGTCGGGCTTAAAATCAAGAAGCTCAAGAGTCGCGGATTCGATGTGGGCGAGACTCAGGTGCGCGTATCGCAAAAGGAGGGCCGCCGTGACGTCGTTCGAATGATAATGAAGTATCCGGCAGCAACGCTCCGCGCAGTCGCAACAAGACAGTGTGGGACACTAGCCGTTACTGACGACAGCCTAATACCGGATGTCGTTGTGCTCCGGCCGGAGATTCACTTTGGCGAATTGATGTCCTGCCTTACTGCGGCGTTTGCGATGCGGACGCAGCATCCGTTCGGTCGATTCCGTGTCGACTTCTACTTCCCTGATGCAATGCTCGTAGTCGAGTATGACGAAGAATCGCACGCCAAGACACAGGACAGGGACAGGCGTCGCCAAGCCTATATCGAGGAGCGATTTGGCGTTACGTTTATTCGGGTGAAGGAAGGCAAGGAGATCGTCGGCTTCCGTAAAGTCATCGGGTATCTGTTCCGGCAACGCGGTTTAGCTGCCGGTACGGCCTCCGACTGCTGAAATCTGAACTACGAATGTGTTTAAGAAGCCCGAGCGGCAAAGGATCTGAAGAACGCCTCCCTTGTGTTACTCACGCGGGCCCGGCAGGGGATGGTGATCTTCGTCCCGCCGGGGGCGAAACGCGACAAGACGCGGAACCCAGGGTTCTATCAAGGCGTGAGCCAGTACCTCAACGCCCTGGGCGTGCCGCAGGTCTAGGCAGACCGAGCTGGTCAACTGGCCTTGGCTGACGGCCTCGGTGCGGGAGCCCCACGAAGCAGACCCTCGACTGAAATATCCTCATCGATCTCCGGCCAATGGATGCCGTACCCAGCGCCTGCAACCTGCCAGTTGGCCCGCTGTTCGGGCGTCGCGTGCAACAGCCGCGGATACCAGGCGAGCGGGGCGGAAATGGTCCGGCCATCGGCCAAGTCGACGACCAGGCAATCATCGGTGCAATGCATGTTCGTCACGCGTTCACCCTGCGTCGCCATGGATAGCCTCCCACTCGTCCAAAAGCTCGGCGATGGAATTCTCGATCAACCGTTCGATCGTTCGCAGCTCGTGAGCCCGAAATCCAAGATTACTGGCGAGGGCCACCGGGGACAACCAGAACTTGCAGGACGCCGCATCTCGATCGACGTGCACGTGAGCCGGTTCGTTCATCTCGTGCGAATAGAAATAAACGCGGTAGGGTCCACTTCGCAGAATCGTTGGCATCGGGCAACCCGATTGGCGGGGCTTTTAGCGGCATCGCGCCGCGTTGGCAGGAAGTGGACATGCGTCCCGTCCTGCGTCAAGTCCCCCGCGGGGGGCCAAGGTTGTCCCTCGGATTGGTATCCTGCTTCCCATGGTTGCCGCCCTGCCTATCGCCACGTTCGAGCCAGCCTTTGGTGCCTCTTGCGCCATCGTGCTCACGCGGAGCATGCGGGCGGCCCGACGGTGGATCCGCCGGCAGCGGCGGGGCACGGAGCGGGCGGGGCTGGTGGCCTCCTCTTCGGCGAGAGCGGCTCAAGCCCCACGCGATCGACATTCGGGTGAACATCGACCCGGTGCACTGGTTTCTGAGCCCCGCGAAAGACACCCGCTCGTCGCTCTATCTCGAAGACGCGGCGACGGAGTTTCAGGTGCAGGGGCTGGAGCTCGACTGGACGATCGTCACGTGGGACGCCGACTTACGCTGGTCGGGCGACGACTGGAGCTACCACAGTTTCCGCGGGGCGAAGTGGACAGACGTGAAGAAGCCCGAGCGGCGGCAGTATCTGAAGAACGCCTCAGCCTCTGCGTAACAGCCCCGACGTCTCTGGTCGGGCGCTACCCAACTGCAACCCGAGCAAGTCGCGTTGGCATGGGCGTCCGCAGGCGCCAGACAATGCTGAGAGGCCGACTGCCCTCGTGGGAGACATAATGGCCTGGACCGAGGAAGGCGTACGGGGAGGCAAGACCGCCGGTGAGTAGCTTCCGCTCTCGGACAAACAGTAACGGGGTGTAGCCGTGCTCGTGGTGACGGATGTATCGCTGGCCCGTGGGCGAGTCCGCCGAAGTCGTACTCTGGGATTGCCAGTGAAAAAGTTCCTCGCTGATCGCGTAGTCCTCGTACATCGTGGTCGGTGAGTAGGCTTCCTCCGTTTTCTGCAGCGTGATGAAAAAGGCGTCGATTTTCCGGTCGGGTATGTGCAGCACGCCCTCGCGGAAGTCTGGGCGACGATCTAGGTTCCAGTGGCCGAGGCCGATCAGGGCTTCGTCTCGAGTGTATTCGGCATGGAGCGCGAGCGGGCCGGTGAGATCGGGGAGCAGCTCGGTCGGCCGGGTACGAGTGTGATGCAAGCGGTACTCAAGCACAGCTTTGACGTCGGCGAGAGCGCTTGGATTCGCGCGAAGTCGCTCATCTGCTTCGTCGATTGACATGGAGATGCCGTCGACCCCCCAGAGGGTGACGTGCAGCATCGCCCGGCGTCGTTCGGCGAGACGATCCGACGGCGTCTGCCCATCAAGGTGGGCGAGCAGGAACCGAATTTGCTGTGGGTCATCGATGTGAATCAGGCGGTGGATGCCCTTGGCAAGGCGGACTTCGTCGGCGGCGACGGGTGCATCGGCGAGCCCCGCGTCGTTGAGTAGCTGGCTCCATAGACCCCGCTTGAGCACCTCACTGAGAGTGGTGTCAAGGTATTCCAGCGTCTCGCGGATCGTCGGGGCGCGGCCGAGATGGCGGCCAAGCTCCCGGATATCACCGACCATCTGCGGTCGCCGCAGGGTAAGTGACTGACGCACATTCTCCAGCACTCGTTGCTGCGCCACCCTCTCCAGCCGGATAAAGCAGCCAGCGGGCAGATGAGGGAATCCGGACTCGATCTCGCTTTCAAGTCGGCCGGTCGGATCGGTACTGAGCGCGCGAAACCGAGAGGCAAAGCGGAACTGCCGGTGCTGTGCGCCGATGAAGTCGAGGACAGTCAGGCAGTCTTTATCGTCATGCAAGCGGAGCCCGCGGCCGAGTTGCTGCAGGTAGACGGTAAGGCTCTCAGTCGGCCGTAGGAAGAGAACCGTATCGACCTCAGGGATGTCGACGCCCTCGTTGTAGAGGTCGACGACAAAAATAAAGTTAATCTCGCGGCGGACGAGCCGTTCCTTAGCAGCGAGTCTTTCGTCAGTCAGCGTATCAGCCGAAAGAGCGATCGCAGGGATGTTGTGCTCGGAAAAGAAGTGCGCCATGAAGTTGGCGTGAGCGACGCTGACACAGAACCCCAGCCCTCGGGATTGACGCGGATCGAGCAGAATCTCGCGTACCTTGTCGAACACGAGCCCAGCGCGTACGTCGTTGCCTGTGTACACCGCGTCGAGGTCTTCGATACGGTACCCGCCGCGCTGCCATGTCATGGCGTCAAGATCGACGCTGTCGGCGATTCCGAAGTACTGGAAGGGGCAGAGTAGACGTCGGCTGATTGCGTCGGGTAGTCGGACCTCAGCGGTCGGTTCCCCGCCAAATGGCGTCAGTACATCAAGACCATCGGCCCGCTCCGGCGTAGCAGTCAGCCCAAGCAAGACCTTGGGCCTGGTGGTATCGAGCAGTCGCCGGTAGCTCGGTGCTGCGGCGTGATGAAACTCGTCGACCACGATGTAGTCAAACCGGTCTGCAGGCAGATTGTGCAGATCGCGACTGTTGTAGCTATGTATCGAGCAGAACAAGTAGTCGTACTGCTCGGGTGTTTTGCCTCCGACGAGGATGTCACCAAAGTTCTGATCGCGGAGGACCGCCCGATATGTACCGAGGGCCTGACGGAGAATCTCCTCGCGATGCGCGATAAAGAGCAGCGAGGGCTTTCGGGTGCCGGCCCATCGCTTGTAGTCAAACGCAGCGATCATAGTTTTGCCGGTTCCGGTGGCAGCGACAACCAAATGGCGGTTCTTGCCCTGCACCTCGCGCTCGGCTGCCATCGCGTCGAGAATCTCTTCCTGAAATGGGTAAGGCCGCAGGTCGAACGTGGGCAGTTCGCTGTTCTCGACTGTTCCCCGCGTGCGCTCACGGCTAATCGCTTCTCGAAGCCTTGGCAGTGCGTTACCGTCGAAGGCCTCGAACTCGTCGTCGTTCCAATACGTTTCGAAGGTTGCGACGATCTTTTGCCAGAGGTGCGGGAGCTCGTACTGGCTGATCTTGCTCGTCCATTCGAGCCCTTCGGAGAGCGCTGCTCGGGAGACATTTGCAGAGCCGATGTAGGCGCTGCCAAAGCCAGTCGTACGGTGGACTAAATAAGCCTTGGCGTGCAGTCGGGTGCGCTCTGTGTCGTAGGACACTTTGACTTGGGTGTTGGGCAGATCGCGCAACGCTTCGATCGCGTTCGCATCGGTGGCGCCCATGTAGCTCGTCGAGATGACTCGAAGCCGCGGTCCGTCCGGATGTGGCGTTGCGGTAAGTACGCGGAGTGCGTCCATCAGTAGGCGAATGCCGCTCCATTTGATGAACGAGCAGAGGATGTCGACACGATCAGCGGCAGCGAACTCCTTAGAGAGCTGCGACGCGAGTGAGGGGTCGAGGCGGGCACCGGTGAGCAAGGCTGAGCGAGCGAGCGGGGTGTCGGGGCGGAGCGTAGCCGTTTCCCTTGGGTCGGCGTGCACGGCGAGCAACCGACGAAGCGGGCTGGCCAGATTGAATCGATCGGCCCACTCGTCGCCGAGCTCGGCGACGAGGGCGGCGATCACGCGGTCAACGAGCCGGCGTTGCCGCTCGGCCGCCTCGCGCCCGCGAAGAGTAGAGAGGGACTCGGCGAGGATACGCTCAAGGTACTGGGCGATTGCGGTGTGGCCGTCCTCGGCATCGACATCGGCCAACTCGACAAGCCGCGCGTCACCAATGCCCTCGACTTTTGTTTTTAGGGCGACGTCGACTAGGTGGTCATAAAGACCGTGTGGTACTTTCGGTCGCGGTTCCCTTTGGCTGGGCATCGTCATTGTTCTCCTGGTCCACGGTTGGTAGACGGCAGCAAACTGACGCGGCAAACGTACTCCCCGACGATGAGAAGGTCCCCCGCCTCGCCCGGCTCAATCTCGATCGGTTCAAACGCCGGATTCACCGGCAGCAGCTGAATGCGGTCGTGCCGCCAACCGTCGGCGGTGACGGTCTTCTCCGAGTGGTACTTCTTGACGGTGAACCGGCCGCCGTTCTCGCCCGCGCCGTCCGTGCCCAGCTGCACGAGCACGATCCGGCCCTCGCGCGAGCCCGCCGGACACGGGCGGAACAGGCACCATGAGCCGTCCGGGATCAGCGGCTCCATCGACGTGCCCGTCACCCGCGCCACGAACATGCCGGGCTTGAGCGAAACGCCCGGCACCTCCGTCCAGCCGATCTCCTCCGGCACGCTCTCCGGTCCCCAAAAGCCCGCCGCGGCGGTGAGGTCGTAGACCGGGACGCGGGTGGTGTAACGGGCGGTGGGGGGCGGGGACGTGAGGAGGTCGAATGGCGGGGCGGAGCCTGAAGAGCGCTGATGATTGGGCGGTAATTCAGACCCGGAGTCCCCGGGTTGCCACCCGGGGCTTTTAGTGGGAGCCAGGGTCCATGATCCATCTATAGCCGCGAACTCGAATTCGAAGTTGGTGCCCGGGAGACCCGCGTCGGGGCCGAACCAGTCGCGGAGCAGCGCGGGCAGAGCGTTGTTGCCAGGGGCACTCGCGGCGTCAGCCGGATGGGCGACATTGCACGCCACCTTCACGAACCGGAAGACCCACTCCCGGCCGTCGGGCAGGCGGACGCGCGTGGGGCCCGTGGAGCGGGACGGGACCGATTCGATGGTGGGGAGGAAAAGAATGGGTTTGCGATTGGTGTGGGAGAGTTTGGCGCGGAAGGTGATTGTGGGGCGTATTCCCTCGCTTGCGCTACGGGCTTCCAAGGCAGCGGGCGCGCGGAGGCGTGACTGGGAGTAGTGCGCGAGACGGAGATCGACGAGTTCGCCCGTGAGCGATTCGAAGGCCGCGCGGAACTCGGGCGGGCACGTGAAATCCGCCACGAATCTGTCGCCCCGGCGGGTGAACCACCGCTTGCCGGCCTGGTCGTCCATCCACCGCGAGAGCGGCCATTTGAGCCAGTAGGCGGTGAAGGCCTCGGCTGACATGGACGAACTGGGCGGCGGTTCAGACCCGGAGTCCCCGGGCTCCCGCCCGGGGCTTTTTGGGGAGGTGAGGTCGGCGCGGAGGGCGGGGTGGGATTCCAGGAACTGGCGGCAGGCGGTGGCCAACGCGCTGATCTCCATGCCGCCCCAGAGCGCATCGTGGTCGAGCAGCACCCGGAGCACGACCATCTTGTAGGACTTCGTCAGGCTCGTCGTCTCGAGCATCCCGAGCCACGCCCCGAACCGCTCGACGACACCCTCCTCGCTCGCATCGAGATCCCCCTCGGCCCGGCAAAACCCGAACCAACTGCCGTGCGCCGCTCGCAACGTGTGAGGCAGATAGTGAGCATGCACGCAGCCCTCCGGAAGCGCCGGCTCCCGGCCGTCGAGATACCGCTTCAAGAGGGCAAACCCCGTGGCGTCGGCGGCAGTGGCCGCGGGGGCGAGCGAGACAAGGCAGACCATCCCTAGGAGTGTACGGGGCGGAGGGACAACGTTGGTCCGAGCCAGAAACCCCGCTGGCCGGCCATTGACAAGAAACTACACGGGCGTACAGCATCAAGCAATCAGCCCAGCCCCAGACGTTTCGGTGTCCAGTGATTCCCCCCTTCGTGCCAGACGGTCGGCTCCCGGAAGGCCTCCATGTCGCCTCTGAGGGCGAAATGCTCAGCCGGTTTGCCACAGGCTCGCCCCAGCGAAGTCTCTTGGGCCGAACGATAAGCCACTGGATTCGGCTTTGCCGATCGGCAGGAGCGACGCGACTGTGCGTCGATGGCAGTTTCGTGACCGCGAAGGAGGTACCGAACGATGCCGACGTGGTCGTTTTGCTCGGGCCGGATTTCGCCACTCGGATCGCGCGCGGCAATGTCGACGCAATTCTCCTGGCCGAAATCCTCGATTCACGACCGAATGAGCACTTGTTCGCTGCGGAAGATCGCCGGGACTGGGACGACTGGATAGACTTTTTTAGTCGGACGATCGATCCGACGGTCCGCAAAGGACTCGTGGAGGTGACGCTGTGATTTCGAACGCCGCGGAATACGAGAAGGCCCATGGTGACCTACGAATCCTCGAGCAGCGCATTGCGGACCTCGAGCGTGAGCATCCGATCGGTGAAAAGGGATTCACCAAGGCAGGTGTGCGGAAGATGATCGCCAAGATCAACGAAGAACTCGCCGCATTCGAAGGCCGCGAGGAAGCGAGGCTTGCCGCGTCCAGAATCTGAGCACAGCAACCGTGCGCCCGGCACGATTCGACGAGGCCGTCATACTTGCGGTGCGATCGTCATAAATTCACCAACAATCACGATATCTGCGGCCTGCTCCGGCTCGATCTCGATCGGCTCAAATGCCGGATTCACCGGTAGCAGCTGAAGCGAAGTGTGCCGCCAGCCGTCGGCGGTGACGGTCTTCTCCGAGTGGTACTTCTTGACGGTGAACCGGCCGCCGTTCTCGCCCGCGCCGTCCGTGCCCAGCTGCACGAGCACGATCCGGCCCTCGCGCGAGCCCGCCGGACACGGGCGGAACAGGCACCATGAGCCGTCCGGGATCAGCGGCTCCATCGACGTGCCCGTCACCCGCGCCACGAACATGCCGGGCTTGAGCGAAACGCCCGGCACCTCCGTCCAGCCGATCTCCTCCGGCACGCTCTCCGGTCCCCAAAAGCCCGCCGCGGCGGTGAGGTCGTAGACCGGGACGCGGGTGGTGTAACGGGCGGTGGGGGGCGGGGACGTGAGGAGGTCGAATGGCGGGGCGGAGCCTGAAGAGCGTTGATGATTGGGCGGTAATTCAGACCCGGAGTCCCCGGGTTTCCACCCGGGGCTTTTAGTGGGAGCCAAGGTCCATGATCCATCTATAGAGGTGAACTCGACTTCGAAGTTGGTGCCCGGGAGGCCCGCGTCAGGACCGAACCAGTCGCGGAGAAGCGCGGGGAGGGCATTGTTGCCACGGGCACTCGGGGCGTCGGCGGGGTGGGCGACGTTGCACGCCACCTTCACGAACCGGAAGACCCACTCCCGCCCGTCGGGGAGGCGGACGCGCGTGGGGCCCGTGGGGCGGGACGGGACCGATTCCACGGTGGGGAGGAACAGGATCGGTTTACCGCCGGAGTGGGAGACCTTCGCGCGGAAGGTGGTATTGGGGCCGTTTCCCTCGCTTGCGCTACGGGCTTCCAAGGCAGCGGGCGCGCGGAGGCGTGACTGGGAGTAGTGCGCGAGACGGAGATCGACGAGTTCGCCCGTGAGCGATTCGAAGGCCGCGCGGAACTCGGGCGGGCACGTGAAATCCGCCACGAATCTGTCGCCCCGGCGGGTGAACCACCGCTTGCCGGCCTGGTCGTCCATCCACCGCGAGAGCGGCCATTTGAGCCAGTAGGCGGTGAAGGCCTCGGCTGACATGGACGAACTGGGCGGCGGTTCAGACCCGGAGTCCCCGGGCTCCCGCCCGGGGCTTTTTGGGGAGGTGAGGTCGGCGCGGAGGGCGGGGTGGGATTCCAGGAACTGGCGGCAGGCGGTGGCCAACGCGCTGATCTCCATGCCGCCCCAGAGCGCATCGTGGTCGAGCAGCACCCGGAGCACGACCATCTTGTAGGACTTCGTCAGGCTCGTCGTCTCGAGCATCCCGAGCCACGCCCCGAACCGCTCGACGACACCCTCCTCGCTCGCATCGAGATCCCCCTCGGCCCGGCAAAACCCGAACCAACTGCCGTGCGCCGCTCGCAACGTGTGAGGCAGATAGTGAGCATGCAAAAGCTCCGTCGGCGTCGGCCGCCGCCCGAGCTCCGCCCGCATGCTGCGATACGCCTCCTCCACCGCGGCCCGGCCCGCCGGCAAAAACTGCGCGAGCAGCTCCTTTGCCTCGAGCTCCACGTCGAGCACGCAGCCCTCCGGAAGCGCCGGCTCCCGGCCGTCGAGATACCGCTTCAAGAGGGCAAACCCCGTGGCGTCGGCGGCGGTGGTCGCGGGGGCGAGCGAGAGCAGATGCACGAGCCGGCTCGCGAACACGCGGTGATTGCCCACGAAGTCGATCACCTCCAACCGCAGCTTGCCCTCCGCCGCCCGCAGGCCGCGGCCAAGCTGCTGCAAGAACACGATTTTTGATTCGGTGGGCCGGAGCATCACCACGCGGTCGACCAGCGGGATGTCGACGCCCTCGTTGAAGAGGTCGACCACGCAGAGGGCCAAGAGGGTGCCCGCGTGGAAGGCGGCGAGGGAGGCCATGCGCGGGTCGGAGACGGGGCCGCCCGGGCCGGCCGCATCCGAAAACACGGCCGCCGCGGCCACGCCCCGCTTCCGGAGCCAATCCCGGGCAAACACGGCATGCCGCCGCGAACAGCAGAAGACGAGCGTGCGACCGGCCGGGGCGGCCTGCCACTCGGCCCAGAGTCGTTCCATGCGGGGAGCGTTTTCCAGGGCCGCTTCGAGCACGGCCGGATCGAAGCGGCCGTTGCGCCAGGGGATCTGCTCGAAGTCGACGTCGTCCTTGAGCCCCCGATACCGAAACGGCACGAGCGACCCCTCCGCGATCCCGTCGCCGATCGTGGCCTGGGCCGCGAGGATGTCGTCGAAGAGCGTGGCCACGTCGACGCCGTCTGTCCGCTCGGGCGTGGCCGTGAGGCCAAGCGTGAACGACGGGGTAGTCCGCGACAGCTCCGACAGCCGCGCGAGCACGCGGCGGTAGCTCGGCGCCTCGGCATGGTGCACCTCGTCGATCACGCAGTAATCAAACGGGGCCGCCGCCGCGAGGGCCGCGAGACCGTCGGGCCGGGAGAGTTTTTGGATCGATGCGATGACGAGCTGGCCGGCGAGGTCGCACGACGACCCGGCGACGTAGGACACGCTCGCGGGCGCGATCGCCTGCCGGAGCGTGGCCTCGGCCTGCGCGAGGATTTCTGCTCTGTGGGCGATCACGAGCACCCGCGGCGGCCGGCCGAGCTCGCGGCCCACGGCGAGCACATCGAACGCCGCGAGCCAGGTTTTGCCAAGGCCCGTGGCCACGGCGACGAGGGCTTTTGAGTAGCCATCGGCCCGGATCGCGGCCAGGGAGGCGAGGGCTTCCTGCTGCCAGGGGCGGGGGGTGAACGTGGCGGGCGGGACCGCGCGGGCCGCAGCGGGCGCGGGCTCGCCGTCCCACACGCGACGCACCTCGGCCGCCTCCGCGGCCCGGGCCGCATACCGCTCGACCACCTCGGGCGAGAGCGGCGTGGCCTGCTGCCAGAGGTCGTCGAACGCGGCGGCGAGTTCGCGGTCGAGGGCGTCGTTGCCCCAAGTTTTGCCGACGATATTCCACTCGATC
The DNA here is from genome assembly GCA_964545915.1 of uncultured Candidatus Kuenenia sp. GTDB lineage: Bacteria > Planctomycetota > Planctomycetia > Pirellulales > UBA1268 > QWPN01. Next base: position 280,481 of record CAZJHQ010000001.1, read on the forward strand.
CCCGTTTGAAGTGCCGCCCGCGAGAGATTGCTTGACCCCACGACCACGATGCCATCCGACGAGTCTGTAATCCGCCAAGCCTTCGGATGAAATGAACCGGGGTTGCCGCGAAGATTTTCAAGTTCCGCGAGCCGCGCTTCAAACCTGGGCCCGGCGTAACTGATCCAGCCCAAAAGCTGTCGTAGTGCTTCCGGCTGCGTAAGACCGAGGTAATCGCCTGCAAGGACCCGCACCTTCGCCCCCGCGGCGATCGCGCTGAACAGACTTTGTCCGATGACATCCAACCCCGAAGTCTTCACGAACGCCACCAGCAGGTCGACCTCGCTGGCCCCTGGCAGCCGCTCGGCAAGCCGTGGCCAGAGCGGCTGATCGGGCCCGGTGGTGAGCGAGAGCCGCAGATCCCCGTCATCGCCAGGAGGTGGCCCCGCCAAATAATTCCCCTTCTCCGGGATCACGTGCCGCACGCCGCCGCGGGGGTCGGCCATGTCGCCGGCATACCGCGGGATCACGTGCACATGCACATGCGGCACGGTTTGGCCGGCGGCGGTGCCGGCATTGAAGCCGACGTTGTATCCATCGGGCTTTGGGTCGAGCCGCTCATCGAGCAGGGCTTTCACCTCGCCGACGAGCGCCATGAGCGCCTCCTGCTCCGCGGCCGTGCACTCGAAAAACGTCGGCACGACCCGCCGCGTAATCACGAGCACATGCCCCGGTGACACCGGGAACCGGTCGTAGATCGCGAACGCAAGCGTATTCGCGCAGACCCACTCCGCCTCGGGGACTTCCAGAAACGGCGAGGGGGCGGCGGGCGTCATGCCCGGCAGTGTACGACCCCGCGGGACAACCTTGGTCCTGGGTAGACTGCGTCGAAGGAGAGCTGTTGACACAAAAAGTGAACCTGCGTACACTCACCAAGAACAAGGTGACCATATGACGACTCTCAATTCGCTGCTGACAGATGCCACCCAACTGCCGCTCGCAGAGCGGATCGAGTTGATCGAGGCGCTATGGGAGACGGTGCCCGAAGAGGCTCTGCCGCCGTTGTCCGAAGAGTGGATGGCAGAGATCGAGCGGCGGTCTGCTGAGTTCAAGGCGGGGATTGCAAAAACGACTCCGTGGGAGACTGTCCACGCCGAAGCTCTCGAGCGACTTCAAAAGAAGACTCATCGCAGCCAGGGTGGGTGATGGCGGATGTCTCACTTCTCGATGGTGCCAGAGCGGATTTCGATGCCGCCCTCGATTGGTACGCTACGAGAAGTGAATCAGCGGCTCTTCATTTTGCCGCTGCCGTGGCGGACGCGGTGCAACGCGTCTCCCGCGAGCCTGGACGGTTTGCACTGATCGACGGAATCCATCGGCAGGCCCGGGTGAAGCGATTCCCCTATCGGCTCATTTTTCTGGTCGACGGCAACATGATTGCGGTTGTTGCAGTCGCACACCACAGTCGCCGGCCTGGCTACTGGCGACACCGCAACGGATCGTAGCGCCGTGTTTCCCCCCGAACCAATTATTGCAGTTTACTGCCGCTATTGGCACGCCGGCTACAAGCGGCAACTCGAGATCTACCAGTGGCTGCTGCGGCAGAACGGATTCCAGGTGTCGCCAACGGCCTACTGGGTCTATGCCAATGGTGACGCGGCCGCCGACCAGTTTGACCAGACGCTGCGGTTTCGGATGACCGTGATTGCCTATGACGGGCGGGACGACTGGGTCGAACCTCACATCATGGCCGCGCGGGAGTGCCTGCTGAACGACACGCCACAAGTTGCCAACATATCGGATCCGATATATGCTTCCGGTGCCCGAAACCGAGCAGCGAAAGCCGGTCGTCTGGCTGCACGGTCGCGCGAAGGCGCTGAACGGGGACGCTATGACCATGACGAGCAAGAAGCGAAAGGCACTCACCGCCGCCGGCTGGCGGGTGGGCGACGCGGCCGATTGTCTCGGGCTCACCGCTGAAGAGCGGCAGCTCGTCCATCTGCGGCTGACTCTCGCTCTCGCCATTCGGCGTCAACGCCAAGCCAGCGGTCTCTCCCAGAAGCAGCTCGGCGAGCGGATCGGCACCACGCAGCCGCGGGTCGCCAAGATCGAGGTCGGGGCTCCGGATGTCTCCCTGGACCAGCTCGTTCGGGCCTACACCGCCGCTGGCGGGCGAATCCAATGCCAGCCGCCACGATCTCCCGTAAAGACGAAGTCGAGCCGGCTGAGGGTCGCACTATGAACAATGAAATTGCAGCAATGGTTGCCGTCGCAGCACGGTTGCCCGCTGCCGAACGACGTGAATTGATCGATGCGATCGCAGATACGCTCGCCGACGAAGCATGCGAACCGCTGTCGCGGCCGACTCCGCGCGACTGGCTGTCGCCCGTCTGATAAAGTGCCCCACGATCGATCGCCACACAATCGGCTTCCGAACCACGAGAGGTGAGTATGCGCCCACGAATCGCCCTGGCCTTGATGGCCGCACTGTTGCCCGCCGGCCTGGCACCGCCTGTGGCTCGCGCCCAGGTGATCGGCGACCAGGTGACCGCGGCCGAAATCCGGGAGATTGCACGGGAGGCGTATGTCTACGGCTTCCCGATGGTGGACAACCTCCGCATCCAACACTCGTACTGCGTTGACAAGACCAGCCCGGAATACAAGGCCCCGTACAACCGGCTGCTCAACATCCCGCGGGTCTACACGCCCGATGACAAGGCCATGCAGACGCCCAACTCCGACACCCCGTACTCGTGGGTCGGGTTCGACCTGCGGGCCGAGCCGGTCGTCGTCACCGTGCCCCGGATTGAAAAGGGGCGGTACTGGAGCCTGCAACTCATCGACCTCTACACCCACAACTTCGACTATCTCGGGTCCCGCGCGACGGGCAACGACGGCGGCCGCTTCCTGATCGCCGGGCCCTCGTGGGCTGGGGAGATCCCGAAAGGCATCACGAAGGTGATCCGGTGCGAGACGGACCTCGCCCTCGGGCTGTTCCGCACCCAACTCTTCAACCCTGCCGACCTGGAGAACGTCAAGAAGATCCAGTCGGAGTATGCCGTCGAGCCGCTCTCGGCCTTCCTCGGCGAACCGGCCCCGAAGGCCGCGCCGGCCATCGACTTCCCGAAGCCGCTCACGCCCGCGGAACAGAAGACCGCGCTCGAGTTCTTCAACCAGTTGAACTTCTGCCTCGGCTTGTGCAGCCCGAACCCAGGCGAGAAGGAGCTGCTGGATCGCTTCGCGCGGATCGGGATCGGCCCGGGGCGGACGATCGACTTCGACAAACTCTCGCCCGAGCACCGCAAGGCCTACGAGGCCGGCATCGCCGACGCCTGGGCGGACTTCGCGGGGATCAAGCAGCGGATCGAGAAGGGCGAGGTGACCTCCGGGGACGTTTTCGGGACCCGGGAATACCTGAAGAACAACTACCTCTACCGGATGGCCGCCGCTGTCCTCGGCATCTATGGCAACTCGAAGCAGGAGGCCATGTATCCGGTGTTTCTGGTGGACGCCGACGGGCAGAAGCTGAACGGCTCGAACCGGTACGTGCTCCGGTTTCCGCCCGGCCGGCTGCCGCCCGTGGACGCATTCTGGTCGCTCACCATGTATGACCAGCCGGCCAGCCTGCTGGTGGCCAACCCGCTCAACCGCTACCTGCTCAACTCCACCATGCTCGAGCAGTTCACGTACGACCCCGACGGCGGGTTGACGCTTCTGGTCCAGAACGAGTCTCCGGGCCGGGACCGCGAGGCGAACTGGCTGCCCGCCCCGAAGGGCGATTTCTGCTGCTATCTCCGGCTTTACCGGCCGAAGGCCGAAGCCCTCGACGGGCGGTGGACCGCACCGAAGCTGACCCGCGTGGCGGTGCCGGTGACCCCGGAAACCTACATCCGGGCCGAGACCGACCGGCAGTTCGGTGAGGTCGTCGGGATGGCCGGCGGGGTCAACCGGCTGTACCACTTCCGCAAGCCCACGCCGCTCGACAAGCAGAACATCGTGCGGATGAACCGGGACACCCTCTACTCGATGGGGATCGTCGACACGTCGAAAGGGGCGACTATCACCGTTCCGGAGATCCCCAAGGGCCGCTACGTCTCCGTCTATCTCGTCGACAACGACCACTACTGCCCGTTCGTGATCTACACGGCGGGCAAGCACGAGCTGCCGAAGGACACCAAGTACCTCGGCGTCGGCGTCCGCATCAAGGTCTTAAACCCCAACGACCCGGCCGAGATCGCCCTCGTCAACAAGCTGCAGGACCAGTTCGTCATCGAGGCCGGCAGCGCCGACCCGCTACCCCCGCTCCGTTGGGACCTCACGTCGCTGAAGACGCTCACGACCCAGTACGAGAAAGATGGGGCAGCGTACGGCAGCTACAAGGGCATGATGGGGGCCCGCGGCAAGGTGGACGAGAAGACCCGGCACATCGCCGCCGCCGCGGCGTGGGGGCTCTTTCCGGAACGCGACGCCACCTACCTCAACTACAGCGGCAACCATGACATCAAGGTCGGGCACAAGGCGACCTACAAGGTGCCGGACAACGACGCGTTCTGGTCGATTACCGTGTACGGCAAGGACGGCTTCATGAAGAGCGAGAACTGCATCCTGAACTCGTCCAACGTAAAGCTGAACCAGGATGGCACCTTCACCGTGTATTTCGGCTCCAAGGAGCTGTGCGGCGACGTGCCGAACCGGCTGGACGTCACCGACGGGTGGAACTTCCTCATGCGGGTGTACCGCCCCGGGGCGTCCGTCTTGGACGGCACCTACCAGCTGCCGAGGCCCGAACCGTTGAGGTAGCCGCACGGCAACCGCGGCAAGGCAAACCATCCCTGTGAGTGTCCGCCGGTCCCGATCGGCCAGCCGATGCCAGAGCGGTCGATCGGGCCCGGTGGTGAGCGAGACCGCGGTTCCCAGGGAGGCCGGAGCAAAAGCGCTGGGGCTGCCGGCTGTGGGGCGATCCACGGTTTGCATGGATGGGTGGGTGGCCTGCGCACCCGGTGTCCCCCGGCTTCCGCCGGGGGCTTCTTGGGCGACAAGGTAATTCCCCTTCTCCGGAATCACGTGCCGCACGCCGCCGCGGGGATCGGCCATGTCCCCTGCAGGCCGGTTCGCCCCGGCGGGACAACTTTAGTCCGGGCCATTGATTGACATAGACGTGGTCAGCCGCGCACTCCTTTCCTACGGAAGCCACGGAATCGGCCATGTACGAGTGTTTGATGATGTGCAGGCACAGCCACCGCTCGTGACCGTGCGGGCGATCCGTTTCAAGCCGCCACACACAACCACGGAGGAAATCCTGTGAAGACGCTCGGGATCGAACAGGCCGCCCTTGATTCATGTGTGCGCGAGGCGCAGGACGATCGCGTATTGCTCACCCGCGATGGGCAGCCTGTCGCGGTGGTGGTCGGGAGGGCGTGGACCGGGCGATCGTCGGCGCCCTGCGGAAGACGGACCTGCGCTCCTGCGGATTGCTGTTTCGGGCACTGCGTGAGTGTCTGTCTATGACACACGTGAGGTGCACCGAACGCTGGCCCGCGGCCGATGCGGCGTGTAGAATGCACGCAGCATCAGGAACGACACGTCCCCCAAGGCGTGTTGGAAACGCCTCGGCGGCGTTTCGGCAACCGGGCCACTGCAAGGCACACGGTGCTTCCGCCTGCATGAAAATGCCGGCGGGATGTGCGTGAGGGGTTTTCCTCTCACGAAAAGAATGTTGCAGCAGTCCGCTGGGCGGCAGACGCCCGTCAGGCTGGTTCTTGGTGCGTGGCTCATTCTGGAGTACGCACGATGGCCGAGAACTATTTTCCCGACCTTTTTCGTAGCCGGCAGCAGCGGATTCAGGCGGCGGACACCGCCGTGGCCGAGGCCCGGCGGGCCGTCGAACGGTCCAAGACCGGCGACCAGCAGCGGCTGATCAGGACCGCCGCTCGCAAGAGCGAACGGGCCGCGAAGCTCTACCAGGAGGTGGGGCTCGGGCTGCTCGCCAAGCAGCAGTTCGCGGCCGCCGCCCGCTTCTACTCGCTCTGCAAGGACACCGAGCGAGCGAAGCTCAATCAGGAGCGATGGTCGGCCGTGTCCACGTATTGGGAGGAGCCCGAGAGCAAGTAGCCGCGCCGGCACCCATCACACAAGGAGCATCGCCATGGCCGCCCCGGAAACCCGCACCCGCCAACAGATCTACGAGGAGATCTACGCCCGGTTCACGCGAATGGAAGTGCCTCCCTGCCCGCAGTGCGGCACGTCCAACACGGCATCCGTGCAGGTAGGCATCGTCTGGATCACGATCTGGATGGCCTCCACGTGCCCGAAGTTCAAGCTGATTCCTAACGGGCCGAAGCCCGGCAACTGGTTCTGCAATACCTGCCAGAAGTTCTTTGACGTTCCCTACGAGCAAACCCAAGGAGGCTAGTCATGAGCGAGCGACGTGTTTTGACGCTGTACCCCTACCTGCTCCACGACTCGTGTTGGGTGTTCGACGACGTCCGCACGGGACTCAAGGAAGAGGCCTTCGTGCTGGGAATGACGGAGATGATCTCCCGCGTGGTGGAGGCCAAGGGCATCCCCGATGCTACGAAGGGATTTACGCTGACCTTCGCTGACGAGCCGTTCGGCGGCTATGACGCCGAGCTGCAGTGGCTGCGGGAGGACCCCTGTTCGGGCAACTGGTACGCGGGCACCATCGCCGGGAAACGCATGGAAGGCTGGCTCTGCCCGGCGCTGCTCCTCTACTTCGAGCAGGCGCCGCGGCGGATCTTCGTGCGGTGCGATCCGCTGCCGGCCGGTTTGAACCCGATCTGGAATCCCCGGCCGGGCGAGCAGGCACGGCGGTTCGTCGAGGCACCGCCACCCCTCTGACGCCGATCGGCTAGCCGCTGGCCGCGCGTCGGCGGCTAGCCGAGAAACCGGAACCGCGGCACGGTCTGTCCGTCCACGACGACCGTCTCCGCGAACATGGCCGCCGGCCGCACCCAGAGGCCGCGGTCGCCGTACTCCTGCCGGTAGACGACAAGTTGCTCGAGTGTCTCGCTGTGCCGCGCGACGCCGAGGACCGTGTATTCGTTGCCCTTGTAGTGCCGGTAGCGGCCCGGCGTGATCTCGGCCATGCGTTGCCTCCTGTTGCTCTTCAGCCCCGATTCATCCACGTGATCGAGAGCTGCAGCACCGTGGCGATCGACACCCAGACGAAGTAGGGCACCTGGGCCGCGGCCACCCAGCGATAGTGCGGCCAGACGGCCAGCATCATCCAGACGATCGTGCCCCAGACGACGAGGATATCCACGGCCGCCAGCGGCAGATTCCGCATCCCGAACTGGATCGGCGTGAACACGAGATTCGCCACGAGGTTGATGGCGAACGGCAGGGCGACAAGGAGCGGCAGCCGGCCCCGCCCCGCCTGCACGAACACGAAGCCGAAGGTCGCGAGGATGATGGGATAGAGGATCTGCCAGATTAGGCCGATCGTCCGCGGAGCAGGCGTCCATGACGGCTTGGCCAGGCTCTGATACCACTCCATCCACGGAACGTCGGTCATGGCGGCTCCTCGCGACTCCCGCTACGCGGCCAGGGGCAGCCGATCGTAGATCACTTGGGCGTGGCCTTCAGAAACGAAAACGGCTCCGCGGGCCGCAGGGAACCGCTCGCGTCGCCACTGTAGGTTTCGCCAGCCTTGAGCGGCAGCTTCTTCACAGCGGCCCCGGCCGTGAAGTCGAGCTTTTCCAGCGGCATCCAGAACACCGTCGGGCTGGTGGCCGAGTCGAAGTAGAGGGTCCGGGCCTTCTGGTCGTGCACCGTCCGCCAGATCGTGCTCGCGACGTTTGGTTCACCAGGGGTCGTGATGCCCAGCGGCGCCGAAGCGTTGCGGATCACGCTGAAGACCGATGCGATCGCCCGACTACCGGCGAGATTCTCCGGGATCGCATCGATGTAGAAGCTGGCCCGCACGAAGCGATCGCTGGCGCGGATCGTGCCCGGCAGCATCACGTCGCCGCCGATTTGCCGCCAGTAAGCATTCAGCGCGAGCTGCTCGTCGAAGGGAGGCGAGTTGGTCATCACGTTGTAGCGGCGACCGTGGTGCACCTTCAGGCGTCCGCCGAGATACTCGAAGATCGCCGAATCGCCCGACGGGTCGGAGATCGACAGGTGCCCGACTCCCGGCTCCCCATTCGGAAGCACCGGCGCCACGATCGTGAAGGGTTCCTTTTCCAGTGCCGCCACCGCCTCGGCAACCGTCGCGTAGTTGTCGAGCACATACTGGGCCCAACCGCCGATCGACAGGTGCGGTCGCCCGGCAACGCTCGTGCCGTAATCGCTCTCAGCGAGGTAAAGAATGTTGGCGACGAGCCCCTTCTCGTTCATGCCGTCGGCGGTCGCTATCCCGTAGAAACTCACGCCCACCGAACCAAACCGGCTCGTCCACTCGAGGCTGGCCGGCCCGGCATTGCCGTGCCGTTTCATCCCGCGCGGAAAGACCCACATCTCTGAACCAGGATCCTCGACCCAATCCATCGATCGCCCGACGACCACTGTGCCGTCGGCGAACGCTCGCATGCATCGGGTGCATGCGACAGCCGGCGTCGTGGCGAGGAGCGATCCGGCCAGTGCCGCGGTCGACGCCCATCGCATGAAGCTCGAGCAAGTCATCGGAAAATCCTCCAGGTGTGAGAAATCATGCGGCGGGAGGCATCAGTTTCCGAGCCCCGCGCAGCCGCCCATGCCGCACTGCGGGCGGCCGCAGCCCTCGGCCGCAGCCGAAGGTCCACCGCCGCCGGCCACGTGACCGCTGACGACGCTCAACAGCTTGGTGAGCTTGGCGCTCTGGCAGTGCGGGCACGCAGGCTTCTCGTTGCCGCGAATGAGCAGCTCGACTTTTCGGCTGCACTTCTCACAGGAATATTCGTACAACGGCATCGGCTTCAGCTCCCTGACGCGAGGATTGCATTTTACATGGACACGTTCGACGCGATCAATCAACGGCGATCGGTGAAGGCTTACGACCCAAACTATCGCTTCACCGCCGCTGAGGAAACGAAACTCCTCGAGGCTGCGATCCAATCGCCGACGTCGTTCAACATGCAGAACTGGCGATTCGTGGTCGTCCGCGACCCCGACCTGCGGAAACAGATCCGTGCCGCCGCTGTCGATCAGGCACAGGTAACCGACGCGTCGCTCCTGATCGTGCTTACCGCCGACCTCAAGGCTTGGAAGAAGTCGCCCGAGCGGTATTGGCGGAACGCCGCGCCCGAGATCCAGAAACTGGTCACGGGCTGGATGGGGCCGTTCTACGAAGGGAAGGAGCAGCTGCAGCGGGATGAGGCGATGCGGTCGTGCGGGATCGCGGGGCAGACGATCATGCTCGCGGCCAAGGCCATGGGTTACGACTCCTGCCCGATGATCGGCTTCGACCCTGTGAAGGTAACCGAGATCATCAACCTCCCGAGCGACCACGTGATCGGCTTCATGGTCGCCGTCGGCAAGGCCGTGAAACCTGCCCTGCCGAAGGGCGGCCAACTGGCCCTGTCCGAGGTGGTGGTGCAGGACCGGTTCGCGTGAGGCGCTTTTGCGCCCCGGACGGCCACTGCCTTGGACGGTCCGTGACGCGCGCTGCTCGTCGCCCTTCTTGAACGTCCCAATGTGTTCCGCCCGCGCCACGATGTGCCCGTCCATGGCCCGCTCCAGTTCAGCCTTCGTCGGATGCTCCAAGCCTCTGAGCATGCAGTCGAGCGCGTAGAGCTTGAAGAAGTAGCGATGTCGGCCAATTGGTGGACACGGCCCGCCGTAGCCGACCTTCTTCCAGTCGTTTCGGCCTTCGTGCGTCCCCGGCGGCAGGTCCGCTCCGCCAATACCCTCGAGAAGGCCCGTGACGTCGGGCGGAATGTCGTAGAGCACCCAGTGAACCCACACACGCTTCGGCGCGGCAGGGTCAGGAGCGTCGGGGTCATCCACGATCAACGCCAAACTCTTCATGCCCTCGGGAACCCCAGACCACTCCAAGGCCGGTGAAATATCGTCGCCTTCGCAGGTATATCGGCGCGGTATGGGTTCGCCGTACTCGAAGGCCGGGGAAGTGATCCGGAGGGCCATGGCAAGAGTCCTTCGCAGGAAAACAGACAACTCGCACTACGACGAAATACTACGAATGCTGCTTTGCCCCGGGTACGCGCTGGTGCCCGTGACGCTCACCAGCCACAGCCAGCCCCGCTCACGTGTCACTGCGTAGGATTGCGCATGTCATAGCCCGTTCGAAAGCCAGAGATCCGGGGAGGTAGCCATGGCCGTACCCAGCACGCTTTCTCAGGCCGAACTTCTATCGAAGCTTGTGGCTGTCGCGACGACGAACACCGGCACTGCCCTGACGGCCACAGACGGCACCATCACGGGCACACTCACGGCGATCAAGGCGAAATGGTTCCTTGGCGGCCGGAAGGTCACGAGCAATTTCAGATGTACGCTCGACCCGGCCACTCATGAGGCGCACTTCCGGGAGTCGGCCGTGGAGAGCTCGTGGGGACTACCGCCGCCCACGTTCACCATCGAGACCACGTCGCAATTCGGCTCCCGCGTGAACACAACCCAGACGGACACGGGCGTGGGGGGCGGCGGCAGACTCGAGTTTGGCAAGTTCCGGCAAGACTTCGAGCGGGTGGTGCAGGACGCCGGCTGGAAGTTCGTCTACGAAATCGCCTGACGGCCGTGCCCACCACGATCTCGATCAACCGGGCGCCCGTCCTCACGCTCTGGGCAGCCGTCGTCGCACAGCGACTCGGGTTCCGCTGGGATGAGTCGCTGAGCCTCGGCAAGGCATTGGCGGGCCTAAACGCCCAGTCCAAGGGACGGCGGCTGGGGATCTTCAAGCCGCACGAGGAGAAGACGAAGGCGGCCCGTAAGCGGGAGCGCGGCGAGAAGTTCTGGATTGAACTCTGTGGCCGCCTAGTGCCAGCGAAGAACACAGCGGACGGCATCCGTGCACTGACCGGCCGGAGCGTGGCCACCGCCGAAAGCGCGGAGGCCTATCTGGAGGAGACGAAGTTTGGCGACGATCTGGAGGCGGCTCGCGCCGCGATGACGACGCTGGCCCATGCGTACCGACCGCGGGACTTGGCGAACGAGGCCTTCGCTCTCTACGAGGAGTTCCGGCCCGCGATCCCCGAAGGCGTGAAGGGCTGGGGGGCCAAGCGGCTCCTCGACCTCCGGACAATCCGATCGCTCGCGAACGCCTAGAACGTGCCTACTGGCCTCATGTGCCTCAGACCACATCGCTCCCCTGCGGAGAGTTACCGGCGACGCTCCTCCGCCTCGATCTGCTTGTAAACAGCCTCAGCCTCCTCTGCTTCTTTGATGCGACCCGTTGCCCTGAGTATTCCGGCCCTCAGGCCAATGAGGTCGCCAGTAATCGAGCCGGTTCGGACATCGTCCTGCGCGGTGAATCGGGCGAAGGCATCCTCGATGAGACGTTCCGCCTCCTCGCGCTCATTCATCGCGATGTAACTGACGGTGAGCAGGTGAATGGTTTGCAGAGTCTCTCGGCTGCCTCGGCCCGTTGTCTTTTCGAGCATGGCCAGGGATCGGCGAAGGAGCGCACGCGCTTCCTCCATCTCGCCGGCCGCGAGTTGATATTTCGCCAGTGAGTACAAAGCAACACCCGTGTTGGACAGCGGCTCGCCCTTCGTCCTCTCTAGGGCGGCAAGGACTTCGCGGCCCTCCTTCACCGCATCGTCGATCTTCACGTTCGCGTAGAGTGCCTCGGCGAGCCGGTGTCGCAGGCCGATAACCAGTGCGTCATCATCCCCACGGACCTTCCGCTGCAGTGCGATTGCACGACGATAGAGATCGACGGCCTTGTCTGGTTTACCGGCTTCGAGCATATGGTCACCGTAGTCACCCAGTGCGTCGGCAAGCAGGGCCAGGTTGGATGCAGGGACCGACTCAAGCTTTGCGAGGAGTTCTTGATGAAGTCGGTCGGACTCCGCCTGTCGCCCCACGAGCGCCAGCGAGTCGGCTTTCAAGTGCATGGTGACGAGTGTGCGCGACGCATTCGGACCAAAACTTCTCCTGTAGACATCGAAGGCCTCGGTGGCGAGTGTCGTGGCCTCTCGGGCGCGCTCCTTCCCCTGGCTGAGCAGGACCTGAGCCAACCGGGAGCATGACTCCGCCACGTCGGGGTGGCTCCTAGGAAGCATGGTTCGCCGGAGTTCCAGACTGCGCCGGATGAGAGACTCTGCGATCGTGATATCGCCAAGTGCCCCCATGATGGCGCCGAGCGAACACAGGCTTTGAGCCGTCAAGGGATCGGCCAATCCCTTGGTGCGCTCCCGGACGTGAATCGCCCTCCGCATCAAAGGCTCGGCTTCCTGGGCGCGGTCTTGCACATATAGGAACCATCCGAGGTTGTTGAGCGCGTGACCAGTCGCAGAGTGCTCCGGACCGACTGCTTCCTCCGCCAACGCGAGTGCTTTGCGATACAGAGACTCCGCCTCCTTTGGGCTCGCGACCGTCTGCGCGAGGTCACCCATGGCATAGGCCAGCGCAGTCACATCCGGCGGATCGGCTCGTTCAAGGATGGCGATCGCGTCGCGAAGAAGCGGGGAGGCGGCGATCTTGTCGTCGACCTCAAGGTAGGCCACTGCCAAAGCGCGCTTGGCCGCGCCGGTCCAAGGATCTTCCGCGCCGAGCGTTTTTTCGGAGGTCGATACGGCGGCTTTGCCTGCCTCGATCGCCTTCGTGTAGTCGCCTCGCTCACAGAGTTCTCGGACCTGCCGCGTCATTGCGGCCACGTGCGCCTTCTCGTCCTTGCGTGCCTCTGGCAGGTCGCCAGCAATCGCCTGCACGTGCGTGACGGCGATCCAAACCAAGAGTAAGGACTGGGGGAGGAAGGACAAGAATGTGTGACGCATGACAGTTTTCTCTAGCGACCCGGGGTTCGACTATCTGTGGCTACGGAACTCTACGCAGGAATTCTGTGGCCCCAGCCGGCGTGGGCTCCTCGTTGCACGCGTTGGGGAGGACACGTCGTCAGGTATGTGCGTGCACCGCAGCTAAACTGAGGCTGGAATGGCGGGTAGCGAAATTGGTCGATGGGTATTGGACAATTCGCTCACTGGCCAACGGATAGACTTCGCGCCGCGGGCCGCGGACACCCGGCGCGCAGCAATTTCCTCTGGCCCGGAGCGGGGTGGTGTCGTATGGGACGCTTGACCCTGAAGGTCGTGCCGGGGTCGTCGCGGGACGAGGTCGTGGGGTGGCTCGGCGACTCGCTGAAGGTGAAGGTGAAAGCACCGCCCGAGAAGGGGCGGGCCAATGAGGCCGTTGTCGCCCTGCTCGCCGACCGCCTCGGGATCGACCCGTCGAGCATCGCCGTGGTGAGCGGCCACGGGTCGCCCGCGAAGGTCGTGGCCATCAATGGCATCGACGACAACGCGATCCGGCAGGCGTTTCCCAGCGAAAAGCCCCGAAAAACCAGTGGTGTGAGGAAGCGGGAATAAGCGAGTTACCCGTTCGGGAGACGCACCTATTCCCGGTTGCTTACTCCGCCGATTTTCCCGACGTTTTCGTCATCCACAGCGGCGGCGGGCGAGTTGCCGGGCCTGGGCCCGCCGCGATGCATGGCTTTCCAGCAGATAGATACCGCGGCCGGCCAGCCACTGGGCCAGCGACACGCAGAGATGGCGAGCGCGGCCAGTGGGCCGCCGCTCGTAGAGTTTCAGGATGACCGAGCCGTCGGGCATGTAGCGAACATGCCGCACTGGCCGGTCGTTGAATGTGGTGATTTTCACCACGGGACCTTCCGTGAAAAAAAGAAGGCGGGGGCGACGCCCGAAGGCACCGCCCCTGCCGTGAGAAAGACAAAAGAGCCGACCGGGCTATGACGCCCGGCGGCCAAAGGCCCGCTGACCTGTTGGCCAGCCCGCCTCGGGGCTGCGTAGAGTTCCAGCGAGCCGTTCCCGCTCACCTACTCCCAACTGAAAAGGGCTGACCCATGCTGTCGCCGACCACGCCGCTCGTGATGCGGCTCGTTCTCGCCGCCGCCGTGACGGAGCCAGCGGCTGCCCACGCTGCGGACGCCCCGCACGCCGATGCCGCCGCCAAGGACGCGTGCATCAAGGCCGGCAACGAGTGCCTGCGGGCCTGCCGCGAATGCATCCTGGGCTGCGACTGCCCGGGCTGCGAGAAAACCTGCCTGACCTGCATCGAGACGTGTCGGACGTGCGTCGCGCTACTCGAGTACGACTCGCCGCTGGCCGAGGAGATGTGTGAGGTCTGCGAGGAGGCGTGCGAGCAGTGCGCCGGCGAATGCACGAAATGCGGTGACGCGCCATGCTGCAAGGCGTGCGCGGCAGCGTGCCGGTCGTGCCACGACGCCTGCAAGGCGATGACGAGGTGAGCCCCGGCGGGGCTACCGGCGGATGCCCATCATGACTCGCGAAACACGAAGTAGACGGCGCCGCAGATGCAGAGGGCTGCCCACAGGTAGTTGAGCTTCAGGGGTTGCTTCATGTAGAGCACCGCAAACGGCACGAACACCGAGAGCGCGATCACCTCCTGCAGGATCTTCAGCTGCCCGAGGTTCATCGTCGTGTAGCCGATCCGGTTGGCGGGCACCTGCAGTAGGTACTCGGCAAGCGCGACGCCCCAGCTCACGAGGGCGGCGATAAACCATGGCCGGCCACTCATGTCCTTGAGGTGGGCGTACCACGCGAACGTCATGAACACGTTTGAGCAGATCAGCAGGAGCGTCGTCTGGAGCAGGACGGGCATGGTGTGTAAGCACTCACGGGTTGGGAATCCGGCACCCACGAAACCTCGCAGCCGAAGTCCAAGGGAGCCGGGCGGCAAGCCACTACCGGCTCAGTCGACTCGTGCCAGCGGCACATGCGGGTACGACAGGATTCGCTGATCCATCGTTACGAGTTCGCAGCCGTGATGCCGCGCCGTAGCAACGATGATCTGATCGGCCGGGTCGCGGTGAAAGGATCCAGGTAGGCTGCACGCGTCGGCGGCAATGTCCGGAGTAAGCTCAAGGAGCTTTACTCCGGGATAGGCGAGCGCTGCGTGGAGCCATTGATCGGTTGGCATCGGCAGCCTGAGGCGTCCGTGCTCTACCAGTTTCGCAACCTCCCAGCAGGAGATTGCACTGACGCCGATGTGCCGCGTTTCGTGCTGAGAGATGAACGACTTGGCCGTCGTCGACAGCCGATCATCCTGATGCACCCACCAGACCCACACGTGTGTGTCGAGGACAATCACCGTGCTGCTTCCCAGTCGCCTTCCGCGACGCTCTCGAAGGGGCCGATGTACTCCACCTTCATTCCGCTGAGCGGATACCGGGACGTGCCGTCTGCATGGGGGGCGACGATCGGGCTGATCGTGACATCCACCCTTTGCCCAGGCTCATATGGCAACTGGTCGAGAATGACAGAACCATGCGCTCCGACAGTCGCTTGAACATGAACATGCTTATCGGGTTGATTCATGGATTTGGCACCTCATCGGGTAACGACCACGAGCTCAAGTATACGGTCGCGCAGTGTAGACAGCACTGTGGGGACCGTGGTGTTTGAAAGCGGGCAGGGGCGGCATCCGAAGGCACCGCCCCTGCCGTGACGAACATAAGCAGGCCGAGCGGGCTATGACGCCCGGCGGCGTTTGCCGCCGCCCTTGCGTTCGCCGGCCTTCAGCCAGTGCTTGCTGCACCACTGGGGAACTCGGTCCGGTTTCTCGGTCAGTCGATGGTAGGGCTCGGGAAGCCCTGCCTCCTCCATCAACTTCGTGATCCGGGCGCAGTTGTGCATGTTGTCCTTCGTGAGATCGAGTTCCTTGGCGATCTCCTTGTAGGTTTTCCCGTCCAGTCGTCGCTGCACGATCACGCAGGCGTGCTTCACCAACTGCGGCTCGTCGTACGCATTGACCACGAGCGTTCGCTGGAGCATCACCGCGGGCTCGCCAGCCGGCGAATCGCCTTCCGCCGGTGCCGCCTGGCGGAGCGGGGCCGCAACGGCCGACGGTAGCGCCGCCACGAGGTTGAGCGTGAACTCCAACCGCGGCACGACCCGCTTGCCGTCGATCCGCATGAACGGCACCACGCGGATCGGCCCATCGAGCAATTGCCGCAGGATCACCGCCGCCCGGGCCTCGTCGCCTAGCAACTGCCCCTTCACGGCCTCGATCGGTACGTTCCCGGAGGCAATAAACCCGGTTCCAGCACTTTCCCTTCGCCGATGCGGAGCAGCGGTAGGACCCGTTTGTCTTCCCGTAGGAATACATCGGGGCTCCGCAGATGCCGCAGGTGAAGACACCGGAGAGGAGGCCGCGCCGCTGGCGCGTCGTGCCGCGGAGCGGATGGCCCGCGCGACGGACCGGCTTCTGAAACACCCGCCGTTTATCGACGACCTCGTTGGCCTGGTACCAGAGGTGGTCCGACACGATCCGCAGATGAGGGCTCTCCCGCGTCTGGATCTTGTCCTCGTCGTTCCAGACGGGCTCCGATTTACCGGTCCGGAGCTTCCTCTTGTAGATTCTCACGCGATAGGTTTCGAACCCTCGATACTTGGTCCGCCGGATGATCGCGTTGACGTTGCCAGGCGTCCATTTCGCCTGCCTCGCCCACTTGACCTTGGCGAACTTGATCGAGTCGAGCCACTCACCCACCTCGGCGGACGTCTCACCCGCCGCGATCCTTTCAAAGATCTCCCGGATGATCAGGGCCTTCTCGGGATCGATCTCGTCGTAGAACGGCCCCTTGGCGGGCTCGGTCTCCGTCGCCGGCACGGTACACCGGCGCTTGTAGCCGATGACCGTGTTGCCCACCGCGGCCCCGCGGGCCCATAGGCCGTCGTGGGCCCGCCGGATCCGCTGCCGGGTATAGAAGTTCGACCGCGAGTGCTGCATCTGGCACATATGCAGCCGGTCGGGCCAGTCGTCGTCGGCCGTGTCGATGTAGTCCGACGGGCAGATCACCCGCACGCCGGCGTCCACCGCGGACTCGAAGAGCTCGCCGGCCTTCGTGTGGTGGCGGTAGAGGCGGCTCGACTCTTCGGCGATGATCAGGTCCCACCGCTTGGACTCGATGCCGGCCCAGACCTGATTGATGCCGGGGCGGTCGGCGATCTCACCGCTGATCTCGGGCTCCTTGATGACGTCGACCGTCACCTGCGAGGGCTTGGTGCCCTTGGGCAGGCTGGTATCGAGGAAAGCCCGGCAGGCGGTGATCTGATCGTCGATGCTCGACTGCCGCTGCTCCTCGGTCGAAAACCGGGCATGGATCAGGACGCGAAGCTCGCGGCCCTTCGGCAGCTGGAGGGGTTGGCGGAGGTGCATCATCGCCCACCTCCCTTCCGGCCCTTGGATCGTTTGGCTTTCGTGGTGCCGGAATTTGCGCCGGGCGACCCACCCTTTTTGGGTTTTCCCCGAGTGATACCGCGTTTGTTGGATCCCTGTCGGGGAGCTACGCCACTCATGTCTTGAGTGGCAGTCAGAGGCAGGAGGTGACAAAACCTTCTGCCTCTCGTCGTTTCTGGAGGTTGGTGGTTTGGGCACTTCTGCTTCGTGCCACTCGATGCCACCTCCTGCCCCCCAGGGGGGCAGGGCAGGAAGCAGAAGACAGATCACCCGCCATCCACTCTGGACAAACGCCGACTCATATGTGCGCAACTTGACGAACGCTACCGGTCGAGGAAGGTGATCCGGACACTCGCGTCGACTGAAAACCCGCTGTTCTTCCAGGCCGTGGAAGACGCGCTGCCCCTGGGCCGCGCCGGCACGACGCGGCCCAAGAAACTCGTGCAGCGATGAGCCGTCGCATGCCCGAGGCCCGCTCCCGTCCCTTACACGGTTTTACCATCGTGGAGCTGCTCGTCGTGGTCGCGATCATCGGCGTGCACACTGACATCGCGATCATTTCTCCGCGACAGTGCCTGGACCGCCTCGACCCGTAGAGTGACCTGCAGGCCCACGCGGCGCCCTCCGCGGTTGTGGCGAGAGAGGTGGCATGCACATTCGCCCACGAGCCGTTATGCTGCGGCATCATGATCCACAAACACTCCCTCCTTGCCCTCGCCTGCACGCTCGCCGCCATCGGTATCGGTTCTGCGCAGGCGGAGGTGGCCGTCGACAATAGTCAACCGCCCACACCGTCTGCGACCAAGGCGCGGCTCGCCCCGCCGTTCACCGGCGCGGCACCCGGAGCGATTCTTTCGCACCAGGAAATCGGCACGGACATCAAGCACGCTCGGGCCTGGAAAGTCCGCTACGTCTCGAAGGACGTCCACGGCGTGCCCACCGAAGTGAGCGGCCTGGTCATCGGGCCGAAGGAAAAGGGGGAGAACCGCAAGGTGCTGACCTGGTGCCACGGCACGACCGGGCTCGGCGATGCCGCCTGCCCGTCGGCCCAACCGAATCCGGCACGTGAACTCGCGACCTACTTCGACGCGGCCTCCACGCAGCAGATCGACTTCGGCGTGCCCGGACTGCAAGGCTTCATCGACGACGGCTACGTCGTCTGCGCCACGGATTACCAGGGCCTCGGCAGCCCGGGGCAGCATCAATACATGGTCAACCGCACCCAGGCGCGGGATGCGGTGTACCTCGTCCATGCCGCGCGCACGCTTGGCGACGTCGGTGCCGGCATCGCAGTCGGCAGCGCCGGATGGTCACAAGGCGGCGGCGCGGCGGCGGCCGTGGCCGAGCTCGATCCCCAGGATTACGGGGACTTGAAGGTGATCGGCACGGTCTGCATGTCGCCGAGCGTGGCCACCATCATCTTCAACAGCCCCAGAGGCGGCCTGGTGGCCGCATTGTCGAGCGGCCAAGCCGCCGCGCCCGACCCCCACGGCGTCATGATGCTTGCCGGCGCCCAGGCGGCGAATCCCTCGAGCTTGCAGCTTGCCGATGTGTTGACGCCGCTCGGAGTGGCCAGCGTCGAAAAGGCTTGGAACATCCAGCCCGTGCATCACCTCGGCAACACACTCGGTCGCCTGCAGGTGCTCGAGGGCCCGATCCTGAAATCACCCGTAAATCTCGACCGCTGGAAAGGCGCGATCACCGCCGGCTCGGCGGGCACACGGAAACCGGTCTGCCCCGTGCTCGTCTGCATCGACGGATTCAAGGGGGGCACGGTGCAGCCGGTTGCCTGGCAGACAGCCTACGCCGACAAGGTCAAGGAACTCGGTGGCAGCGTCGAGATCAAGGACTACCCGAACGACGATCACTTCTCGCTGCCCGAGCACTGCGCTCCCGACGCACGGAAGTGGTTGAACGACTTGTTTTGATTTCCGTCCCCCCGTGCATCGCTTCCATGAACCCCCCCGCCGTTGCTGAATATGTCCTGAAGCGGCTCTCGCAGCTTGGCATCGACCGGATCTTCGGCGTGCCGGGCGACTACGCGTTTTCGATCGACGACGCGGCCGAGCGGGTGCCCGGCCTCTCATGGGTGGGCTGTGCCAACGAACTCAACGCCGCCTACGCGGCCGACGGCTACGCCCGCATCCGCGGCGCCGCGCTGCTCTCGACCACCTACGGCGTGGGCGAACTCTCAGCCATCAACGGCGTGATGGGCAGCAAGGCGCACCGCCTGCCGGTGTTCCACCTGGTCGGCATGCCCAGCGAGCGCATCCAGCGGCTCGGGCTGGTCACGCACCACAACCTGGGCGACACGGTGTACGACCGCTTCCAGTCGATCTCGGCGACGGCCTGCTGCGTGACCGCGGTGCTGACCCCGGACAACTGCGTCGACGAGCTCGACCGCGTGATCCGCGAGGCACTCCGCCAGAGCATGCCGGCGTATATCGTCATCTCCGAGCTGCACGGGAACATGCCGATCGCCGGAACGCCCGTCGTCGGCAAGCCCCTCGGGTCGATCAAGCGCCAGCACAGCGTGCAGGCCGAGCTGGACGCCGCGGTCGGCACCGTGCTCGCGCGGCTTGCCGCCGCGAAGAACCCGGTGGCGGTGGTCACATCGCTCGTCTCGCGGTACGGCGTGCGCGACCGCGCGGCTGAATTCGTGCGGCGCGCGAACATCCCCGTCGTGACGACGCCGAACGACAAGGGCACGCTCGACGAGTCGATGCCGCAGTTCATGGGGCTCTACGCGGGCGTCTGGTCGAGCTCGAAGGAGGTCTGCAACGCGGTGGCCGCGGCAGACCTGGTGCTCGACATCGGCGGCGTGGTGACGAGCGAGCTGAACACTGGCCTGTGGACCGGCACGCTCGATCCCTCGAAGGTGGTCAGCATCCAGGACAATTGGGTGCGCGCGGGGGGTAAGGTCTTCGTCGGTGCGGCGATCGACGACGTGCTCGAGGCGCTGGTCGCCAAGGCCACGCCACGCCCCGCGGTAAAGATGCCGCGCGTCGAACAGGCGCCGCTCGTCGGGGCCGCCGGCGACGCGATCTCGTCGGACTCGTTCTACCCGCGGCTGCAGCGGCAGCTGTGCAGCGGCGACACGCTGGTGATCGAGACCGGCACGTGCATGCTGCATGCGAACCGGATGCTGCTGCCAGCGGGAGTGAGCGTTGAAGAGCAGGGCCTGTGGGGCTCGATCGGCTGGGCCACGCCCGCCTGCCTGGGCGTGGCGATGGCGAAGACGTCCGGCCGCACCTGGATGGTGACGGGCGACGGCTCGCACCAACTGACGGTGAACGAACTGGCGGTCATGGGCCGCTACGGCGTCAAGCCGCGGATCTTCGTCCTGAACAACGGCCTGTACGGCGTCGAGGACGTGCTCAGCGAGCGCGGCCACCCGTACGACGACCTGGCGCAGGTGAACTACCACTTGCTGCCCGAGGCGTTCGGATGCAAGGGCTGGATCGTGGCGAAGGTGCGCACGAACGCCGAACTCGACGCGGCACTCGCGACAATCGCGTCGGAGGACGCTGCGGCCTACGTCGAGGTGATGATCCCGAACGAAGAGAGCCAGCCCATGCCCGAGGCGGTCGTCGACATCGGGTACAAGCTGCAGACACCTCCCGTCGGCTGAGCGACAGGCGAATGGTCTTGGAGGGATCGACGTGACTGACCGACCATCGCCCGTGATTCGCCTGGCGACTCCCGCCGACGTGCTGCCGCTGACGGCCCTCGAGGCCCGCTACTCCATCGGTAACCTCCCGCCGGAGTCCCGTGACAACGGCTTCATCTCGATCCGGCACTCCGCGGAGTGGTTCACCGCCGCGAGCCGCGACACAGCCAGCCTCGATCTCGCGGGCGATGGCCGATCTCACGGAGGCCACGTTCTTTTGCGGTCGGCTCCTGGCAAGCCAGCGAGTCGCCTGTCGCGGCCCGGTCCTGATTGCGGAGGCGGCGCGAGGCCAGGGGATCTATACGGCGTTCAACGAGGCGACGCGTGCGGCCTGCGCGGCCGCGCCGACGGCACGGCTGACCCTCATCAGTGACTCGGTTCCAGAACTCCCCGGCGTGCGGACGCGGCACGTCCCCTGGCGAGAGTCGACGGAAACCGCGGACCTCGCCCGCGGTGACATCGGCATCTCCTGGCTGCCCGATCACCCGTCGAGCCTCGGCAAGTGCGGGCTGAAGGTGCTGCAGTACATGGCGGCCGGACTGCCGGTGGTGGCCAACTCCGTGGGCATTCACGCGCGTCTGATCATCCACGGCGAAACAGGATTTCTCGCGGATGATCCCCCGGCCTGCCGGCGGGCCATCGCCACGCTGGCCGCCGCGGCTACGCGACGCTGGGCGTGGCGGCGATGGACTGGTTCAAAAGACCCAGCCCGTTGCAGGATGGGTTCGAGTGGTTTCGCGTCACCGGCACACGGGCCCGGATGCAGGTCGATATGCTCCGCGAGCAGATCGCCCGTCGGGCCCGCCAGGTCGCGTGTGCGGAGTTCCTCGACGCGCAGATGGCAGATCTGCTCCGATGCTTCGTGGCTCGCGGCCGCCCGACCACGGTCGTGGTCACCGCCGACCACGGCGAATGCCTCGGTGAGCAGGGGCTGTATGGGCATGCAATCCATCATGAGAAGGTGCTCGAGGTGCCGCTGCTCATCTTCCGACTCAACGCACCCCCCCATGCGGCGCCCGAGACGAGGCGACACAGCATGCCATCACAGGCGGCCTGAGTTGAAGAACTGGGCCATCGAGGCTTTGTTGGGGAAGGCAGGCTTGGATGGCCCCTCCACTTCCAGCACATGGGGCTTCTGGGGGAGTTCCGACTGCATGGGATTGTGCGTCGCCCCCGGGTAAAAGAACCCATCATCGACTTGGAAAACGCAGTGGTGCGGCTTCCTCCTCGGGGAGCTACGCCACTCCGGCACGGAGTGGCACGACGAGGCAGCGGGTGGCAAAACCTTCCGCCTCGCGGCGTTTTTTTGGGGCTGGAGATCTGGGTTGTCCCATCCCTGCCACCTGCTGCCGGCGTGCATGTGCAACCATCGCTCTCAACGGTGCCGCTCATCGGAGTGCGGTGGATGCAGCCCCGGGATCCCGGTCACGGAGACCGAGGCGAGCCTGGATCGCCCAGCTCTGGCCCGCCATGCCCCTCTTGCATCCGCCGGATTTCCTTTGAACAATAATCGTTCCAACGACTGTCACCTCCCGGCGCTGCCCGGCCATGACCACGACCGACTGGACCCTGCTCTCGCTGCACCTCGCGGCCATGCTCGGCACGGCGCTCGTGCTCGGGCAGGCGGCCAGGCGGATCGGCATCCCGGCGGTGGTCGGGGAGATCGCCGGTGGGCTTTTGCTCGGGCCGACGGTGCTCGGCCGGCTGGCCCCCGACGCTCACGCCTGGCTGTTTCCGCCGACGGGCCCGATCACCTCCGCCCGGACGGCGATCGCCCGCGTCGGCATGCTGTTCTTCATCGTCACGATCGGGCTCGACATCAGCGTCGCCGAGTTTCGCCGGATCGGCCGCAAGGCGGTGTCCGTGGGGACGATCGGCACGTTCGTGCCGCTGATCCTCGGATTCGTCATGTGCTACGTGTTTCCCGACGTCATCGGCGTGACGCGGAAGGACCTGTTCGCGACGGCGCTGTTCATGGGGTCGATCCTTTCGCTCTCGGCCAACCCGGTGATCGCCCGCATCCTCATGGACATGGGCCTGTTCAAGAGCGAGATCGGCCGGACGATCATGTCGGCGACGCTCGTGGACGACCTCGTCGGCTGGGGCCTCTTCGCCGTGATCCTGGCGGAGTTCGCACCACAGGCGACCGGCCAGGGTCAGGGGATGGCGATCTTCGGACTGGTGTTCCTCTTCGTCGGCGGGATCCTCGTCGCCGGCAGGTTTCTCCTGCCGCCGCTGCTGGACCGGGTGAACCGCACGATGCCGCAGCCGGCGTCGCTCATCTCCTGCATCGTGCTCCTCGCGCTCCTCGGCGCCGCCGGCTCGGAGCAGCTCGGCCTGCACTCGTTCCTGGGGGCGTTCGTCGTCGGCATCGCGCTGGCCGACGTCTCCCGGAAATACCCGCGGCCTTTCGCGGCGATCGGCGAATTCTCCTACGCGGTCTTCACGCCGATCTTCTTCGTCTCGATGGCGATCGGGGCCGACTTCGTCGCGGGCTTCGACCTGTGGCTCGTGGCCCTCGTCACGATCGTCGCCTTCGTCGGCAAGATCTGCGGGGTCTTTCTCGGCGGGAGGCTCGCCGGCATGGACGGCCGTCAGGCGCTGGCCGTGGGATGCGGCCTGAACGCCCGGGGCATCCTCGGCATCGTGATGGCCGCGGCGGCCTACGATGCGCAGCTCATCGACCTCCGCCTCTTCGTGGCCTGCGTGCTGATGTGCGTCGCGACGACCATGGCCGCGGGCCCGGCGCTCAGCCTCATCCTCGGCCGGCGGCCGCTGAGCGCGGCACGAGCCGGGTCGCTTGGCGAGGTGCCGGCGACTGCCCTATCATCGGCCCATCGACCGGCCGACTTCCTGGAGGCGACGCCCCGATGATCCTCGACTCGCTGCCGCAGTGGCGGCGGTACGCCGCGTTGAACGCCCGGCTGGCCAAGGCCTTCGCCTTTCTGGAGCAGGCCACGCCCGACATTGCCGACGGCCGCCACGAGATCGACGGCGACGCCATCTTCGCGCTCGTGCAGCGCTACCAGACGCGGCCCGCGGCGGGGCCGCTCGAAGCCCACCGCCGGTACCTCGACGTCCAATACCTCGCGTGCGGCCGCGAGGTGATCCAGTGGGCGCCGCTGGCAAGCCTGGCCACGGTCGCGCGGCCCTACGACGAGAAGCAGGACGCCGGGCTCTTCGCAGCCGACGTGGATGTGGTGCCGGTGCCGGTGGTGGCCGGCCAGTTCATGATCCTCTTTCCAGACGACGCCCACGCCCCGTGCTGCGCCTGGGCCGAACCTGAACCGGTGGTGAAGATCGTGGTCAAGGTCGCGGTCGGGTAGCCCGCCTGACCAGGCCGCTGCCCCGCCGCAGATGCTCCCCGGGCTCGCACCACGGGTCCGGCGGCCAGAGGAAGCCGAGGCGCCCTGCACACTCGACGGGGGGAATGGAAGCGTTCGCTCTGGTCCTGGTGAAGCGAATCGCTCCACCGGGACCACGCTGCTGGTGCGAATCACTCCACCCCCCTGGAGCGATTGGCCGCAGCCGGTCTGGCGGCACTCCGCCGCCGAGGTCTCGAAGTCGTTGAGGCTCGCGACGCGTGGGGCGGGTATTTTTCCCGCTTTTTTGGCCGCCACTGGCCACTCGCCCCGGAAGCCGTGCGGTTTGGCACGCGGCCTGCATTCCGAAAGCAGTCGGTTGGGAGGGGGTTCGCGTTCGCTGTCCAGGCTGCTGCGTCGGCATCCTGTCCGGTTCGCCCACGGGCGGGCCGAACAGGATTCGCAGTTCGCCAAAGCACGGCACTGACCTTTCCCAGCTTGGTTGTTGTGGTTCGTCATCACACAGGGGGAGGGTTTCATGTGCAGGTTTTTGCTTTCTTTGGGCCGGCTACTGGAGTGCACCGCCGTGAGTCTCGTGCTCGCGGTTACCGACTGGCTGTTGCGCTGACCCGGATCCGGTCTGCAGCGCCGCCTGTCAGCGGCATACAGGATGTTGAAGCACGGCTCGTCTCTTCTCTGCTCTTTTCCTTTTCTTTTCTTTCACCGAGGTACCCATGTCTTGCACGCTCCCGGCGGCGAAGAACGCTTTCCAACCCAACACACCGACCGTCCCCAGCGTCGTGGTCGTCGATCCGCGGTTCGACGCCTACACGTCACTGGCATCCGCCGCGCAACACGGCCTGTGCACGGTGCACTTCCGCGGCAGCGGGGCAGCGGCCCTGCACCTGCTCTCCAAGCACCGGGCCGACGCCGTGATCGTCGGCGCGGAGCTCGACGACATGTCCAGACAGGACTTCGTGGACTTGCTGGGCTCGCAGCGGTTCGCGACGCAGCAGGCCGCCAGCCGCCCCGTGGTGCTCACGCCCGAGGCCTCGACCGACCCGCTCATGGCCGCGGAACACGGCCAGCTGGCGGAAGGCGGCGCCGTGGTCCGTCACCCGGTCCTCTGGCGGGACGTCGACAACCATATCCGCAGGCGAACCGCCCGCGGGCATGCCGTCCCGCGAGCAGCACTCGTCATGCGGGCCCTGAACACGCTGCCTGTCGGTGCCAGCATCGCCGCCTTGGCAATCAGCGTGTTACTCTTGCGGTAACGCTGCCGGCACGACGGCGTTCGCCCGGCAAATCCCGAGCACCGCAAACGGTCGACGGCCTGGGTCAGGCAGCGGCCGGCACCGGCGCGACGGTCCCGATCACGGCCGCGTCATCCGCGTGGAACTCGGTCGGGTGATCCTCGGGCCGCTCGCCGTAGAGTTCGTGCATGCCTGCGATCGCCGCCAGATACTCGTTGAAGTGGGGGTCCATGATTGAGTCCTCCGTGACTGGAGAACTATACGCAGCCGATCCACGTTGGATCGGCTTCGCCCACCTTGCCCAACCTGCCGCGCCAGGGCCGACGGCGGTCACTCGCACTGCGAGCACTGGCCCTTGAGCAGCACTTCCCGCACCGAGCCGATGCCGCCCGCGGCCGACGGAGCCGACTTCGAGCCGCGCGGCCGTCGGGTCCGGTCCGGCTTCGGCGTGATCGCCACGTCTACGCCCTCCAGACACGACACCTCACCGCAGGTGGTGCAGACGAAGTGCGGATGCTCGTCCTTCTTTCCCGGGCCGGCCTGCGGCCGCCGGATCTCGAACCGCCAGACGTGATCCCCGAGCTCCATCCGGCTTACCAGCCTGGCCTCCGTGAGCTCCGTGAGGTTGCGGTAGATCGTCGCCCGATCGAACCCTCGGTCGGACAGCGCCGCGGAAACCTCGGCGTGGGTCTTGGGGCCGCGGGCCCGCAGCAGGTGCTGGAGCACCGCCAGACGGGCCGCCGTGCACCGCAGGCCCGCGTCGCGGACGAGGGCCTTGACCGCATCGAGATCTGGGGAGGCGTTCCGACTCACCGTGTCAGTCTACACGACGGCCGCCGCCGCCAAAAAGTCCACGATCACAGCCATGAACGCGGGCAGGTCGGCCGGCTTGCGGCTCGACACGAAATGCCGGTCGACGACGACAGGGGTGTCTTCCCAGATCGCGCCGGCATTCATGAGATCATCTTTGATCCCCGGGCTCCCGGTCACGCGCACGCCGCGATACACCCCCGCCGAAATGGGAATCCAGCCGCCGTGGCAGATCGCCGCCACCAGCTTGCCATGGGCCGCGAACTCGCGAACCAGGTCGAGCACCTTCTCGTGCCGCCGCAACTTGTCGGGCATCCAGCCCCCTGGAATCACGATCCCATGGAAGTCGCCCGCCTCCATGTCGCCCAGCGCCGCGTCGCTCGTGCATGGGTAGCCGTGCTTGCCGGAGTAGGTGCGGCCCTGCATGAGACCCGCCACGGTCACGTGACAAGCGGCCTCTTCGAGCCGCAGTTTCGGATACCAGAGCTCGAGATCTTCGTAGTCTTCGTCCACCAGCATCAACACGCGGATGCCATCGAGCGGGCGCTGCAAGCCGGGAACATGGGCCATGGTCATGGTCTCCTCGAGGGGCGGGGGATGGGCCAGAACACAGCCGGGTTCCGTGGCTCACAAGCGACTCTTGTCCGGGGGCAATTGTCGCCCTCATCCCCGCGAAAGGCGAGCCCCGCCCGAAACCCCTCTCGCGAACTACCACAGCCATTGGTCCCGGAGATGGCTCCGGAGGGGCGGCAGGATGGGATTTCCGCACCGTTTTCATGGTGGAGGAAAAGCCGCTTGACGGCTTTGGCGGTCACGCTACATTCACGCCCCGGCCAACAGGAAGTGGTCAGCGGGACGTCCGACCCAACATCTTGCGATAGCATGCAGATGGAGCTGCTTTCCGGCGTTCGCGTTTTTCCGCCGCCTCCCGCCGGCTGAGGGGGTTCAATTGGTTCCGATCCCCGGCCGATAATCGCTTGTAGAACGACTATACGCAAGTATACTTACCGGGCTCGATACTTTTCCCCGCAAGGAGCACCGCCCCTATGGCCGCTTTCGACGCATCCGCCACCCTCCCCGGCCCCCAGACCTCCGGCACCGGGGCGAACCCCGCCGCAGAGCGGACAGCGATCGAAATCCGGCCCACATTCTGCCCGGTCGACGTGGACACCCCCTTTGACACGACCGAGTGGGAACTGCGGACGGCCGCCATCAAGGGGGAGGATGGCAAGGTGCTCTTCGAGCAGCCGGCCTGCGAGATTCCGGCCGCCTGGAGCCAGCTCGCCACCAACGTCGTCGTCAGCAAGTATTTCTACGGTGAAATCCACACGCCGGAGCGCGAACACTCGGTGAAGCAGCTCGTGCATCGCGTCGCCCGCACGATCGCCGACTGGGGCACCAAGGACGGCTACTTCAAGACCAAGCAGGACGGCGAGAACTTCTACCGCGACCTGGCCTGGCTCTGCGTCCACCAGCATGGCGCCTTCAACTCCCCGGTCTGGTTCAACGTCGGCCTGTTCAATCAGTACGGCGTCAAGGGTGCGCCCTGCAACTGGCGCTGGGATGAGGCGAAACGCGACGTCGTCATGCCCGACAACCCCTATGAGTATCCCCAGGGCAGTGCCTGCTTCATCCAGAGCGTGAAGGACAACATGGAGGACATCATGGACCTCGCCCGCAGCGAGGCCATGCTCTTCAAGTTCGGCTCCGGCACCGGCACCGACCTGTCCACGCTCCGCAGCCAGCGCGAGAAGCTCGCCGGCGGCGGCAAGCCCTCCGGCCCGCTGTCCTTCATGCGGGTCTATGACCAGGTGGCGGCCGTGGTGAAGAGCGGCGGCAAGACCCGCCGGGCCGCCAAGATGCAGTCACTGAAGGTGACGCATCCCGACATCATGGAGTTCATCGAGTGCAAGAGCAAGGAGGAGAAGAAGGCGCGGATCCTCATCGAGAAGGGGGGCTACGACTCCAACTTCAACGGCGAGGCTTATAGCTCGATCCTCTTCCAGAACGCGAACCTCTCCGTCCGCGTCACCGACGACTTCATGGAGGCCGCCGACCGCGACGACACCTGGACCACCCGCTGGGTGACGGATTCGTCGAAGGCCGGGCCGAGTTTCAAGGCCCGCGAGGTCATGAACCGGATGGCTGAGTGCGCCTGGCAGTGTGGCGATCCGGGCGTGCAGTACGACACCACGATCAACCGCTGGCACACCTGCCCCAACTCCGGCCGCATCAACGCGTCGAACCCCTGCTCGGAGTACATGTTCCTCGACGACACGGCCTGCAACCTGGCGAGCATCAACCTGATGAAGTTCCGCAAGCCCGACGGCGTATTCGACGTCGAACGGTTCGCCGCGGCCTGCCGGATCTTCTTCATTGCACAGGAAATCCTCGTCGACCACGCCAGCTATCCCACGCAGCGGATCGCCCGCAACAGCCATCTCTACCGGCCCCTGGGCCTCGGCTATTCGAATCTCGGCAGCCTGCTGATGGCCGACGGCCTGGCCTACGACAGCGATGCCGGCCGCGGCCTGTGCGGCGCCCTGACGGCGATCCTCCACGGGGCGGCCAACCGCACGAGCGCCGAACTGGCGGCGGCGGTCGGCCCGTTCGAGGGCTTCGCCGCCAACCGCGAGCCGATGCTCGGCGTGATGCGGATGCACCGCGACGCCGTGGAGAAGATCGACCCCTCGTGCCCCAAGACGCTGCACGACGCCGCCCGCAAGATCTGGGACGAGGTGCTCGCCGGCGGCCAGCGGCACGGCTACCGCAATGCCCAGGCGACGGTCCTCGCCCCCACCGGCACGATCTCCTTCCTCATGGACTGCGACACGACGGGCATCGAGCCCGACATCGCACTGGTGAAGTACAAGCAGCTCGCCGGCGGTGGCATGCTCAAGATCGTCAATCAGACGGTGCCGCTGGCCCTGCGGACGCTCGGCTATGACGAGCCGACGGTGGAGGGCGTGCTGGCCTACATCGACAAGAACGACACGATCGAGGGGGCGCCCGGTCTCAAGGACCAGCACCTGGCCGTCTTCGACTGTGCCTTCAAGCCGCGGCTCGGCAAGCGGAGCATCGCCTGGCAGGCCCACGTGAAGATGATGGCGGCTGCCCAGCCGTTCATCTCGGGGGCGATCTCGAAGACCGTGAACATGCCACGGGAGACCACACCCGCCGATATCGCCGGCGCCTACATGGAAGGCTGGCGGATGGGACTCAAGGCCCTGGCGATCTATCGCGACGGGTCAAAGGAGAGCCAGCCGCTCAACACCAGCACCGAGACCGACAAGGCGGCCGCCAAGGTGACCGCCGCCCCGCGGCGTGAGCGGCTGCCTGACACGCGGCGCAGCGTGACCCACAAGTTCAACGTGGGGGGCCACGAGGGCTACATCACCGTCGGCCTCTACGACGACGGGCGGCCGGGCGAACTGTTCATCACGATGGCGAAGGAAGGCAGCACGATCGGCGGCCTGATGGACGCCTTCGGCACCGCCGTGTCGATGAGCCTGCAATACGGCGTGCCGCTGGAGGTGTATGTCAAGAAGTTCTCGCACACGCGGTTCGAGCCGTGGGGCTATACGAAGAACCCCGACATCCCGGTGGCGAAGAGCCTCGTCGATTATCTCTTCCGTTGGATGGGCACCGAGTTCATTCCGGGCTATCGCGAGGCGAACCGACCCGGCGGGTATGGCGGCGGCGAGGAGGCCGCCGCGGGTGACGACACGGAAACGGAGCGCAAGCCCGCCGCCACGACGGCGAGCGGGCTGGCCGATGGTCAAGGAAAGGCCAAGAGCACCGGCGAGACGACCGTGAGCCGCGGGAAGCATCCGGCGGGCACCAACGGGCATGCCGCCACGGCACAAAAAACCGCGGCCAAGGCCTCGGCGGCGTTGCTGGAGCGGGCCGGCCTCAAGATGGCGGTCGATCCGGCCGCCAGCCCGGCCGACCGGCAGAGCCAGTTTGCCAAGTTCCAGATCGACGCGCCGGCCTGCGACAACTGCGGCTCGATCACGGTCCGCAACGGCAACTGTTATCTGTGCCACAACTGCGGCAACAGCATGGGGTGCTCGTGAACGCCCGTTGAACGGCCATGCCGATCGTAGGGCCGGCACGAAAAAACGGTGGAGGCGGCGGAGGTGACGGGTCGATGTTTGGTGCAGCGAAACTCGACCTGTCGCCGCATTCCGTCGGAGGTGCCAACCCCCTTGCGTTGATCCGGATCCCCTGACGCCCCGTGGCATTCGCCGCCGGGCACGATCCGCATCAGTCTCGCAGTGTTCTACCCCGTTCGCAGGCGGACGACAGGATCGATTCATGGGGCCGTGGCGGCCAAGGTCGCCACGGCCCTTTTTCGTGCGCCAGCCCAAAGTCCCCGGCGACGCAGCACGCCTGAAAAGGTGCGGTCGTGCCGGTCGTGCGGCGTGGGGCGGCGGCGTTTGCCGGGCGCCAAAACGGGAATTAGCATACATCTGTCCGGTGAGCGACGCGGCGGTGGCGGCCGCGTCCGATCGATGCCGGACGACTCTCCGGGAGGTGACTCGTGCGTCGGCCGCTCCACTGCCTGATTGTGGCGGTTTTGATCTTCTCGCTCTCGGTCGACACAGCCAGGGCCTGCTGGCATCTGCGTCGCGCCCACCGCGTCCATGCCATGCATGGCTGTCCCCCTGCGCCTGCCTGCCAGGGTGGATGGTCGATGGCCGTCGTGGTGTCCGACGTCGCCGTGGGATGTGGCTCGGCCGTCGATCCCTGCATGGGTCCTGTGTTTTCCGGCCACAGTCGCTTCAGCGCGGGGCACTTCGTGGAGGAGAGCGTCTGCGGCCCGGTCGTGGAATGCTGTGACGGACCGGTCGCCCGCGTGGCGACTCAAGTCGTCGCCGCCGAGCAGGCGTTCATGGCCGCGGAATCCGCTCCGGTCGTGGCGGCCCCCGCACCGCAGCCGGCCTTCCAGGCGCCGGCCGTGGTGGCGGAGAGCATTGCCCCGACGGCGCCGGCGGCCGCGGAACCGGTCCGCGCGCCCGGCCCCATCGAGCCCGTGCCGGCGGCGAAAGGCGAGCAGTCGGTCGTGTCCGTGGCCGAACCGCAGCCCGTCAATCCGCTCCCCCAGGCTGAGCGGACCGTGCAGCCGGCATCGGCCGACACGCCCGTCGAACCGCTGTTTCCCGAGCCCGTTGTGCCCGCTCCGGAAAAGCCGGCCGTGCGGGTGAAAGAATCCGCACCCGAGGATCAAGTTGCAGCCGAGCCGGTCATCCCGGAACTGCGTCCGGAGGCACCCGCGCCGCCGGTCGCCGAACCGGCGGCACAGCCTGCCGGCGACGTGACGAACACCCCGGCCGTCGCCCCGGAGCCGCCCACGCCCAAGGAGCCGGACGTGCGGGAAGAGGTGAAAGAGGAAGTCGCGCCGCCGGTCGCGCCCGAGGAGCCGGCCGAGCCCAACCTCTTCGAGGAGGTGGAGGCGACCCCGGTGCCTCCCGCCACCGCCTCCGAGGTTTTCGGTCCGATTCCTGTCGAGGCCCCCTCCGCCCCTGCCGACGAGCCCGCGACGGTCCCTGATCCGGCGGTCTCGGACCCAGCCGCCGACAACGCCGACACGGCCGCAGCCACCCCTGCCGAGCCCGTCCAGGGGGGGGCGGCCGCTGATGAGGCCACCGAGCCCGCGGCCGCTGCGGACGCACCCGCTGTGAACGACACGCCGCCGCCGGCTGCGGACGAACCTGCCGCGAACGAGGCGACCGATGAGCAGACTCCCGCGACGGAGCCCGTCACCGACCCGTTCTCGTCCACCGAGCCCGCCCGGCGGTGGATCGATGCCACCGGCCGCTATGCGGTCGTCGGCACGCTCCTGACGGTGCGGGAGTCGACGGCCGAAATCCTCAAAGCGGACGGACGGACGATCCGGGTACCGCTCGACCGGCTCAGCCCCCACGACCGCGCCTATGCCGAGCAGTCGGCGGATCGCCAGCTGGCGGGCCAGGCCACACCCCGGCCGACCGACACCGCCGGGTTGTGACGATCACTTGTCGTCGAGCACGGCTACCGTTTCGAAGGCCTTGCCTTCGAGCATCTCCAGCGACGCGCCGCCGCCGGTGGAGACGTGGCTCACCTTGTCGGCGTAGCCGAGCTGCTCGACCGCCGCGGCCGAGTCGCCGCCGCCGATGATCGTGATCGCGCCCTGTGCGGTGGCCGCCGCCACGGCATCGGCCACGGCCTTCGTGCCCGAGTCGAACGGCGGCATCTCAAACACGCCCATGGGCCCATTCCACACGACCGTCCCGGCGGTGCGGATGATGGCGGCATACTTCCGCGCCGTCTCCGGGCCGATGTCGAGCCCCTCGAAGCCGTCGGGAATCTCACCCGCCGGCACGATCCGCTTGTTCGCGGCCGCCGAGAAATCGTCGGCACAGTGCGTGTCGACCGGAAGGACGAGCTTCCCCTGCCCTTGGGCGAGCAGTTCACGGGCCAGCTCCAGCTTGTCGTGCTCGACGAGCGACGTGCCGGTCTTGCCCCCCTGGGCCAGCGAAAACGTGTAGGCCATGGCCCCGCCGATGAGCACGTGGTCGCAGATCGAGAGCAGGTTCCTGATCACGGCGATCTTGTCCGACACCTTCTTGCCGCCGAGGATCGCCACGAAGGGCCGCCGCGGCCGGGCGATGGCATCGGCGAGGTATTGGATCTCCTTCTCCACGAGGAACCCGGACACCGCCGGCTTCCCCTGCGCCTTCATCGCCACCGGCACGGCGTGCATGCTCGCCTCCGTGCGATGGCAGGTGCCGAAGGCGTCGTTGACGTAGGCGTCGGCGAGCGTCGCCAGGCCCTGCACGTAGGCGGCGTCGTCTCCCTTCTTCTCCCCCTTGTTGAACCGCACGTTCTCCAGCACGAGCACGCCGCCGGCCGCCAGGGCCCGCGCCTTGGCGTGGGAGTCGGACCCGCCGGTGTCACCCGCCAGGGCCACTGGCCGGCCGAGCAGCTCGCCGAGCCGCTTGGCCACCGGCGCCAGCGAGAACTCCGCCTCGAAGCCCTTGCCGGCCGGCCGGCCGAGGTGCGACATCAGCACAGCCTTGCCGCCCCGGTCGAGGATCGAGCGGATCGACGGCAGGGCCATGCGGATCCGCCGGTCGTCGGTGATGGCGCCGGAGTCGTCCTGCGGGACGTTGAAATCGACACGGACGAGGACGGTCTTGCCGGCGGGATCCAGATCGGCGACGGACTGCTTGGGCATGGCGGGCTCCTTCAGGGTGTGAATCGGCGGGCGAACGGTCAGACGTCGAGGTTCTTGACGTCCAGGGCGTGCTTTTCGATGAACTCGCGGCGCGGCTCGACCTTCTCCCCCATGAGCACGCGAAACAGGTCGTCGGCCGCCGCCGCATCGGACATGGTCACCCGCAGCAGGGTGCGGTTCTTGGGATCGAGCGTCGTGTCGCGGAGCTCCTCGGCGTTCATTTCCCCGAGACCCTTGAAGCGGGTGATCGAGAGGCCCTTCTCGCCGGCCCGACGCACCGCCGTGAGCAGGCCACGCAGGTCCTCCAGCCCGATCTCGTTCTCGCCGCGCCGGAGCGTGTACCGCGGCGCCTCGCTGCCGGTGCGGTCCTGCGGCATCAGGCTCTCGATGCCGAAGCCCATCGCCTCGAGCTCCTTGAGACCGGCATTGACGCTCCGCACCTCGTGCAGATCGATGACCACGAGCTGATCGTCCCCCGTGCCCGGCGCGGTGCCGGGCGTGGTGTCGCCGACCGCCTGGGACTCCTCGATCCGCCCGACCTGCAGTTCGCCGCCGGCCGCCTTCTCCTTGCCC
Source organism: uncultured Candidatus Kuenenia sp. (assembly GCA_964545915.1). Taxonomy (GTDB): domain Bacteria; phylum Planctomycetota; class Planctomycetia; order Pirellulales; family UBA1268; genus QWPN01. Next base: position 314,621 of record CAZJHQ010000001.1, read on the forward strand.
GTGACGAACTTCTCGAGCTCGTCGCGGCTGGAAAACCAGCGCTCCTCGAGCCCGTAGTAGACGTGGTACATCGGCAGCCTGCCGGTCGGGGCATCGCGGCGGGCGGCGTGGTCACGCAGGCTGATGCCCCGCTTCTCCAGCGCCACCAGGGCGTCTTCGAGCCCGGCGAGCGTGCGGCATAGCTTCTGCATCTCCTCGCCGGCGATCTCGCGGCCGTCGCCCGGCAGAAACACCCCCTCGCCGAGGCCCTGATCGAGGAGCTGGTTCTTCATCTCCTCCTCGGTCTGCACGTAGTAGACGCTCTTCTTGGACCGCACGCGGAACAGCGGCGGCTGGGCCACGTAGACGTGCCCCTCAGCCACCAGACGATACATCTGCCGGTAGAAGAAGGTCAGCAACAGCGTGCGGATGTGGGAGCCGTCGACGTCGGCGTCGGTCATGATCACGACCTTGTCGTAGCGGCGTTTGCCGAGGTCGGCCTCATCTCCGATCCCGGCGCCGATGGCCGAAATCACACTGCGCACCTCCTCGTTGGCGAGCACCTTGTCGTCGCGGCTCTTGTAGGCGTTGATGATCTTGCCCCGCAGGGGCAGGATCGCCTGATACTCGCGGTGCCGGCCTCCCTCGGCCGAGCCACCGGCCGAATCACCCTCCACCAGATACAACTCGCACTTCTCGACGTCGCGGCTGGTGCAGTCACGAAGCTTCCCCGGAAGTCCGCCCCCCGACAGGGCCCCCTTCCGCTCGCGGAGCAGTTGCTTGGCCTTCTTGGCCGCCTCGCGGGCCTCGGCCGCAAGCACACCCTTCTGGACGATCGCCTTGGCGCTCTTGGGATTCTCCTCCAGGTACTTGCCCAGGAAGTCGCCCACCGCCGAATTGACGATTCCCTCCACCTCGCCGTTGCCGAGCTTGGTCTTCGTCTGGCCCTCGAACTGCGGGTGCGGCACGCGGACGCTGATCACGGCCGTCAGACCCTCGCGGACGTCCTCGCCGGTCGGAATCAGGTCCTTGTACAGGCCGGTCTTCTTACCGTAGGCGTTGAGGGCCCGGGTCAGGGCGGAGCGGAACCCGGAGACGTGCGTGCCCCCCTCGGTCGTGCAGATGTTGTTGACGTAACTGTGCAGGCTCTCGGTGTATTCCGTCGTGTACTGCATGGCGATGTCCCAGGAGACGCCGGAGGCCTCTCCCCGCATGCTGATCACGTCGGCATGCACGGCATCGCTGGCCTTGTTGAGGTGCTCGACGAACTCCTCGATGCCACGCTCGAAGTAGTACCCCTCGTCGTTGCCGCTGGCGGCGTCGTGGAACTTGATCCGGAGCCCGGAATTGAGGAACGCCAGCTCCCGCAGCCGCCGCGAGAGGACGTCCCAGGAGAACTTGGTCTGCGGGAAGATCTGCGGATCGGGCTTGAAGGTCGTCTTCGTGCCCGTGCGGGTGGTGGTGCCCATCTTCCGCACCGGACCGGTGGCCTCCCCCCGCTGGTACTCCTGCTGCCAGACGTGTCCCTCCCGGGAGACCTCCACCTCGCACCACTCCGAGAGGAAGTTCACCACCGTCACGCCCACGCCGTGCAGGCCGCCGGTCGTCTGGTAGGCCCCCTTCTCGAACTTGCCGCCGAACTTGAGGACGGTCATCACGCCCTCCAGCGTGGACACGTCGCGCTCCATCTCCTCGGAGAGCTGGGGATGGCGATCGACCGGGATCCCGCGGCCGTCATCCTCGACGGTCACGCTGCCATCCACGTTCACCGTCACGCTCACGTGCTTGGCGTGGCCCGCCATGCACTCGTCGATCGAGTTGTCCACCACTTCGTAGACCAGGTGGTGCAGGCCGCGGCTGGTGTTGTCGCCGATGTACATGCCGAACCGCTCGCGGACGTGATCGCGGTCGGAGAGGTGCTTGAGGTCGGCCGACGTGTAGGCCTGCTGTTGCGGTGCATCTGCCATGGTGGTCATCTCCGATCGAAGGGCGGTGAATGGGGGCGGCGTCAGGCCGAGCGGCCGGCGTCGGCCATGAGGCGGCAGCGGATGTCGGTGATGCCGGCGGCCGGAACGAGTGCCGCGAGTTTCGCGAGCACTTCCCGCTTCTGGAAGCCGAGTTCCTGGACCAGGGCCGAATGGCTCACGAACACCTCGAGCACGCCGCGGCGCACCAGGCCCGGCTGCGATGCCGCCTTGAGCGCGGCCGGGGCGGCCTCCCGCCAGGCGGCGGCCAGCCCGTCGGCGGTCCGCTCCCGGTCGTAGCCGGTGCGGGCCATCAGCCGAGACACGATCCTGCCGATCGAGATCGGGCCGGGATGTCCGGCGGCGGGGCGGTGATGTGGGACAGCCATGCGGGAAGAACGCGGGATGGTTTCAGTCGGCGGCCAGCGGCATGATCACGTAGCCGTAGCCGTCCTCGGTGCGACAGACGCAGGCGCTTTGGGCGTCGGTGATCTCGACCGTCACGTTCGTGCCACCGTCGAGGACACGGAGGAAATCGGCGACGAATCGCGGGTCGAGCTTGATCCGCACGGTGGGCCCGGCATGGTCGATCGGCAGCTCCACGCGGCTCTCGCCGCTCTCCGCCGACCGGCCGGCGAGCACCAGCTGCCCGGGCTCGAACGCGAAATCGACCCCCTTCGACTGCTCGCTGGTGACGATCGCCGCCTGTCGAACGGCGGCCAGCAGCGGGCCGGCGACCAGGTTCACCCGCGCAGCTTCAGGCCGCTCGGGAAAGACGTCACGCCAGCGGGGAAAGCGGCCGTCCACGAGCCGGGCCGAGATCGTCGTCCCCGCCGTCTTGACGAGGATCTCGGCCGGGCGGGCGGCAACCAGCACTGGCGCGTCGGCCGCAGCGAGGCACCGCTCGATGAGTTGCATGGCCCGGGCGGGAACGATCGGCTGGGCGTCGGGAACGGCCCCCCCCTGCGACTTGGCCGGCCCTTCCATCTTGGCCAGCCGGCGCCCGTCGGTGCCGACGGCGATCACGCCGGTCGGCGTCAGTTCCACGAGCACGCCGCCGAGCGCATACCGGCTCGACTCGTTGTCGGTCGCAAACACCGTGCGGCGGACGAGCTCCCGCACCAGCGGTGTCGAGAGCTCGAAGCAGGCCTCGGTCGGGAACGTCGCGACCGCGGGAAACTCGAGCGGATCCTCGGCCGGCAGCCGGAACTCGCTGCGCGGCGCCTTGACCATGGCCGCGGTGCCGTCGGCATGAATTTCGAACACCGTGCCCGGAGGACTTTCGCGCACGATGGCCGTCAGTCGGCCGCTCGGCAGGAGCACGGCCCCCGGAGCGAGCACCTCGACGGCATCCAGGTCGATGCGGATGCCCACTTCCAGGTCGGTCGCCGACATGACGGTTCCCTCCCGCCCCGCCTCGAGCTTCACGTTGGTGAGGACAGGCTTCGGTGAGCGGGCGGGAACGACGGCAGCCGCGCTTTGCAGGGCCGCCAGCAAGGGCTCGCGTGGGCAACGAACTTTCATGAACGGCGGTGTCCTGACAATGCGATGTGGGCCGGAAAGAAGCCCCCGGCCACGCCGGACAGAAGCCCGGCGAGACCCTTTACTGTACCCGAAGAATCGCCTCCGAAAATGCCCTCTACAGCCGTCCCAAACCGCGTTTTTCGAGGTCAAACCCGCTGCCGTGCCTCGTGGTCTCCCTCTGCTTCTGGTCTTTATGGATATCGAAAGAAGAAGAAAGGTAAGAAAACAGCAAACACAAGAAGTAGGAAGACGACCCCAAGGCCAGCATGAACGCCGCCAGGCAAGGAACGAAAGAGGTTCGAAAGTGGAATTAGCCCCCCACTTTCGCGGCTTTCGGTCTCCAGTGCGAGAGCCGCGAGACTGTCAGAAACGTGTTGGCAACGTGTGCATGACAGTGGTGAGGACCCTGTCGGAAACGGGTGGGCTCCGTGGTGGAAAGCGGCACATGGGTTGCCGGTGAACGGCCGTTGCCCTGGAGGTTTGCAGTCGGCGGCGTGTGCGCTGCCACGTCGTCGGACATTCGCGAACCGACCTGTCGCGCAACCGACAGGTTATCGACATCTCGCTCCGTCCGCGGACCCGATCCGGGCGAGCACAGGCTCGAGCCGGCTCGTGGCGGCATCGACGTCCGCCGCGGTCGTCGTGCGTCCGAAACTGAACCGCACGGCGGCGGCGACAGATTCAGCAGACAGCCCCATCGCCACCAGGGCGGGGGCCGGCTCGCTCGATCCGCTCGCGCACGCCGTGCCGGTGCCGCAGCAGACACCTGCGAGGTCGGCGGCCATTACGAAGGCCTGTCGATCGATGCCCGGTAGGGCCAGGGTGAGAATATGCGGGCTCGAGAGGGGCGGAGCGGCGAGCCGCTCGACCCGCAAACCGTGGACTGCCGCTGCTGCGGCAAAGGTGCGGGCGAATTGCTCGCGGATATCGTCCAGCCGGGCGGCCTCGGCCGCGCGTTCCCCCACCGCCAGTTCCAGGGCCCGGGCGAAACCCACCGCCAGCACGACCGGTTCCGTGCCGCCCCGCAGACCGGCTTCCTGCGGGCCGGCCACGAGCGGCGCGAGCGCTACACCGCCTCGCACGACGACCGCTCCGATGCCCCGCGGCCCGGAGAACTTGTGCGGGGCGAGGGTGAGGGTGGCAGCGCCGAGGTCCCCCAGCACGATCGGCTGAGTGACGACGGCCTGCGTGGCATCGACATGGAGCAGCACGTCGGGCCGCGACCGGACCGCCGCCGCGATGCCTGGCACGTCTTCGACGGTGCCCGATTGGCCGCAGACGAGCGTCGTCACCCAGATGCCCCGGCCAGACGTGGGAAAGACCCATTCCGGCGCGATCCGGCCCGTTCCCGCCAGCGGCGGTTCGGCCACGAACCAGCCCCGGCCGGCGAGTTCGCCGTGGAGGTTCCGCACGCTCGTGTGGTCGCGGGCGGACGACGCAAACACGCCGGTTCCCCCGGCCGCGAGGCCGAGGATCGCCAGTCGGTTGGCCTCCGTGGCGCCGCTGGTGAAGACCAGCCGGTCGCGATCAATGCCCGCCGTCCGGCCGCCGAGGAGTGCCAGGATCTTTTCCCGGCACTCCTCCAGCACCCGCTTCGCTCGCCGTCCGGCCGCGTGGGGGCTCGACGGATTGCCCCACGCCTCGGCCTGCGCCGCGGCCATGGCTTCGGCCACCTCCGGACGCACCGGCGTGGTGGCGGCATGGTCGAGGTAGACGCAGGCGGGCGCCGCGGCGGTCACGACGCTGTGGCCTACTTCACCGCGTTGAGTTCCACCAGAAAGTGGAGCGTGGCATCGGGCGGGATGACCCCGCCTGCGCCCCGCTTCCCATAGCCGAGGTTGCTCGGGATCTCGAGCTCGATCATGCCCCCTTCGCCGACGAGCTGCATGCCCTCGGTCCAGCCGGGGATGACGCCGTTGAGCGGAAACTCGATCATCTCGCCGCGGTCGTAGGAACTGTCGAACTTCTTGCCGTTGTCGAGCCAGCCGTGATAGTGGACCTTCACCGTGTTGGTCGCCTTCGGCTGCTTGCCGGTGCCTTTGCGGAGCACGCGGTACTTGAGGCCCGAGGCAGTCGTCGTGAACGTCTTCGGCGCGTCGGCGTCGATCTGGCCGGCGCCGGCGGGGAGCTTCGGATGGGCGACTTCGGGAGCGGGATCGGCGGACACGGCGGTCTCCTGGAGGCAGAGGGTGAAGGCGACGAGGGCGAGCGACAGGGCGGCGAAGATGCGCATGACGAGACTCTCGCGAGGGTGAGGAAGCAACGACCCGAGACTATAGCAGCCGGCCGCCCGGGGCTCCCACGCGGCGGCTAGCCGGGCGAAAACGCCTTGGAAAGCCGGGCGAGAGCCTCTTGCAGCTGCGCCGTCGGGCAGGCGGTGTTGATGCGGATGAAGCCCGGGGCGCCAAACTCGCGGCCGGCGGAGGGGCCGAGGCCCGCCGCCTCGCAGGCGGCCTGCGGATCGGCGCCTCCCGTGCCACGGCAGTCGATCCAGGCGAGGTAGGTCGCCTGGGCGGGCACACAGGCGAGACCGGGGATGTTTTCCACGGCCCGCTGCACGAGATCGCGGTGCTGCCGCAGCACGGCGAGAAGCTGTTGCCGCCAGGGTTCGCCGTGCCGCCAGGCCGCCTCGGCGGCGGCGTAGCCCAGGGGATTCACCATCGGCACGAGGCCCGCGCCCGCCGCCCGCCACCGCGTCCGCCGGTCGGCGTCGGGCACGACCGCCGCGGCGCAGCCGAGGCCGGCGAGGTTCCAGGTCTTGGAGGGGGCCGTGAGCGTGATTGCGGCGCGGGCCGCTGGATGGTCGAGGCTCGCGAAGGGCACGTGCCGCACGCCTCGATCCTCATCGAGGACGAGGTCGGCCCAGATCTCGTCGCTCACGACGACCAGCGCGTGCCGGGCGGCGAACTCCGCGAGTCGCTCGAGCTCGGCCCGGGTCCAGACGGTGCCCGTGGGGTTGTGCGGATGGCAGAGCCAGAAGATCCTGCTGCGCGGCGTCACCGCGGCCTCGAGGGCATCCCAGTCGATCGCCCAGGCTGCGGCATCCTGCGCGAGCGGCACGCGGACGCACCGCCTGCCGGCGAGGCCGGGCAGGAAGAGAAACGGCGGATAGACCGGCGTGAACGTGAGGATCTCGTCGTCGGCTGCGGCCAGCAGGCGGGCCGTGATCGAGAGCCCGGTGACGACGCCGGGCGTGCCGACGACATGGCCGGGATCGATCGTCCAGCCGTGCCGGGCCGCCAGATGCGCGGCGAGCGCCGGCGCGAAGCCCGGCGGGTCGTGCGTGTAGCCGAAGACGCCGTGGTCGACCCGGGCGCGGATCGCGTCCAGGATCACCTCGGCCGCAGGAAAATCCATGTCGGCCACCCACACGGGCAGCACGTCGCGGCCGGCCCAGCGGTCCCACTTCTCGGAGCCGGTGCCGCGGCGATCGGGACAGGAGGAAAACGCGGGATCAGACGGCGGCTGCGGCACCTTGGCTCCGTGGGCGGACGACTCGTATCGCGCCGATTGATCTTGCCACGTCGATGTTGGCTGGATTGTTGCAAGCGCGGGTGCCGCGGTGCAAGCCGACGGCCCGGAATCTGCGAGTCACAGGAGCCGCATCAGGCCTGCTCACGCGGCGCGTCGCCCGGCGGGTGAGCAAGGCCGCCGCTGAGCCATCATGAATGGTGGAGCCGGCACGCCCCCTTGTTCCGGCTATGGCCGCTGGAACCTCTCCGGGATGATGAAGTCTTCAGTCGGGCTGCCATCCGGTTCGGGAATGAACTCGAGCGTCTCGATGCGCGGGATCTCGACGGCCTCCTTCTTGATCAGGGCGGTGAGTGTCTTGGGGGAGATTTTCTTGAGGTTGGGGAGGGCGAGCCGGCCCTTGCGGGCGGCGAGGGCCTTGGCGGTGGCGGCGTCGAGGACCTGTAGGCGATTCAAGGGCAAGGCCTCACGAAAGATGGCCGGGAACGACCCCCTGACGATGTTTCCTGCTCCGCACCCGGGAAGTCGGCCGCCAGACGCCGGGCATGCTCGGGCGTCAGGCTTTCGATGGCGTTTGTGCCTTCGGCCAGGGTGTCGTCTACGACAAGGTCGTCAGCCGGCGCGGCTGGAACGTCGGGCGCGACAACGGACACGACCAGGGCAAGCAGGAACAGAACCAATGTCGCGGACTTCATGGCGAGCCTCGCTGCGGCAGCGGCTGGTTCGCGGGATCACGCAGCATGGCGACGGTCCGCAGCCGGCCGTCGGGCTGCCAGCCGCGTGAGGTAGGTGTGGTCGATGCCGCGGCCATCCGTGCGGGTGTTCACAGCTTGGCCGCGCCGGCCTGCGGCTTCCGCCGCACGGGCACCTGCACCTCGCACCACGGTTGCCGAAACGGAGCGCCGGGCCCGTTGTAAATCAGGTTTCGCGGATCGCCGGCCGGCTCCCACGCGTCCTGCCCATCGAACCACCGCTGCAGCGTCTCGAGGCCCTCCTTGACGACTCCCGAACCGCCGCCGCCCTTCATGCCGACCGAGACCACCACGATCTCCGGTGTGTCGATCACCTTCACCTGGCCGTCGTTGCCCGCCTGCCCCATGTCCGCCTTGCGATACAGGAAGCTCACCGTCCAGTCACCGTCCACCAGCGGGGCTTCGACAAGCGGCTTGCCGTCGCCGCCGCGCCGGTACTCCATCTCCACCGGACTGGTCATCGCGATTTCCCGTTTCTTGATGTGATTGAAGAGCGGAAAGAAGCTCCTGACCATTCCCATGTCGCTCGCCCCCTTGCCGCTGAGCTCGGCGCGACGGACGGCGGGATAGGTCTTCAGCTCGATCATCCCGGGCGGCGTGGGGGCGGGGTAGCCCTCGGGCAGCGGTGTTTCGATGCCCATGCCCGCCTCAGCCAGGCGGTACGTCGCGCCTTGGAGCTTCGGCTGGACGTTCGCGTCTCCGACCAAGCGAATCGCACGACCAGCCTCCGGCGCACCCTCCGGCCGCGCGGCGGCCGCCGGCGCCTTGTCCGCTGCCGGTCCCTTGTCCGCCGCAGCCTGAGCCACCGCGCGGGCACCACCCGGTACCTGAATGACCGCCCCACCGCCCCCCGCAACGGCCTGCTTCATCGCCTCTTGGAGCTGCCGTTCGACCCCGGCCAATTCCTCTTGGGCGAGGCCGTTGGCACCCAGCCGCTTCATCACTTCCTCGAGGCCGAGGACCTTCGTCCCGTCCGCCAACACCGCACGCTCGCCGAGCACCGCCTCCACCTCTCGTTCCCGGCCGCCGCGAAGCACCTTGAGCGGCACCTTCGCCCCGGCTCCGGCCGCCCTGACGAGCGTGGCGAACTGCTCGTCCGAAACGATCAGCTGGTCGTTGAACATGCGAATCACGTCGAAGGGCTTGAGGCCCGCCTGTTCGGCCGGACTGCCGGCGGCCACCGCCTCGACCGACACGCCTACGCCCTCCGGCAGGTCGAGCTGCGCCCGCACCGCGGCCGATACCGGCGTGGCCACCACGCCCAGGTAGGGCTGCTTGCGCATCGGGGCATTCGCCTTGGCGTCGGGCCCGTTGGCTTGCGCATCGCCCCCGCCCGGCACTTGGAGCCGCAGCCCCGGCATGACGATCACGTTTTCGCCCCAATTCTCTCCCAGGAACGGAACCGCCTGCGCCGCCGCCGCCGGCTTGTCGTCCACCACGACGTCGTCTGCCGCATGGCCGGGGCTCGCGACCAGGGCCGTGAGCAGGGCGGCGGGAAGCAGGGGACGCATGGCGAAGCGGGAGATGTGCATGATGATCGACTCCTGGGCAACGGTGGGAACAAAGGCACGGGGAACGGTGCAGACGCTACGGGAAACGTGGTTCGACTGGTAAGAGATGTCGCTCAGCGGACCCACTGGCGGCGGTCATTTCTCCGATACCAACTCCGCCTCACGCGGCGCAAGTTCGCGGACCCATTCGCGGTAGGCCTCCGGCACCTTCGCGAAATCCTCGGCGGTGTCGAGCGGGCCGGCGTGGACCTCCTTGCCGGCGGGATCTTTGACCGTGACGGTCTGCTTGTCGCCGGTCCGGTTGATCGCCACCGTGCCCCGCTCGTCGCCGACCATCTTGCTGCTCTGGCTCTGTCCGCCCGCCACGACCTGAGACTCAACCACCGCCCGGCCCCCACCGCCAAACACACCGCCAACCCGGGCGACGCCCGGCAGCCACCCGCCCCCCGCGCCGGCCTGCTTCAGAGCCTCTTGGATTTGCAACTCGACTCCGGCCAACTCCTCCGGGTCGAGGCCGCCGGCACCCAGCTCCTGCATCAATCCCTCGAGGCCAGGCACCTTCGCGCCGGCCGCCGGCACCTCATGCTCCCCGAGCACCGCCTCCACCTTTCGTTCCCGGCCGCCGCGAAAAACCTTGAGCGACACCTTCGCCCCGGCCCCGGCCGCCCTGACGAGCGTGGTGAGCTGATCGTTTGAAACGATCAACTGGTCCTTGAACATGTGAATCACGTCGAAGGGCTTGAGACCCGCCTGTTCGGCCGGACTGCCGGCGGCCACCGCATCGACCGACACGCCGACGCCCTCCGGCAGGTCGAGCTGCGCCCGCACCGCGGCCGACACCGGCTTGGCCACCACGCCCAGATAGGGCAGCGTGCGCATCGGGATGTCCGCCGCGGGCCCCTGACCTTCGACCTGCACTCCCCCGACGCGAACATTGCCTCCGTCGCCCAGGGCCTGCACTTGCAGCCGCAGACCCGGCATGATGATCACGTTTCCGCCCCAATTTTCTCCCTGGAACGGAACCACCTGCGCCGCCGCCTGGTTGTCATCCACCACGACGTCGTCTTCGGCACGACCGGGGCTCGCTACCAGGGCCGTGAGCAGGGTGGCGGGAAACAGGGGACGCATGGCGAAGCGGGAACTGCGCATGATGATCAACTCCTGGGGACTGGTGGAAAGTGGGATGACGGACAAAAGGAGCGGTGAAAACGCCGCGGGCAACTCGGTTCGCTGGCCAGAGCCCGGCGCTCACTGCAGGGCGACAGGCAGGAGGATGACGTCCTCGCGGGGCATGCGGAAATCCGGGCCAACGGCCGGTTGATGACGCTCGATCGCCAGCCGACGGAGGATCCGGGCCGGCGTGCGGTCGTCCAGGAACCGCACGCCACCGTCGGCCCAGGTGACCATCTCTTCGCTGACCGCCACGGGAGTCGTGGCAGAACGCTGCTCCGCGCTCGCAGGCTGTTCCATATTCGGAACCAGGTCCGCACTCGTCCCCGGGGTCGCGGCCAGCGAGGGAACCACGGCCTGCACCGGCGCAGGAGGCGAATCAGGAACCGTCGCAGGGGCGGCCCGGAGGCCTGCCCCCGCAGGCGACGCTTCCCGCGGCGTGAGCGACGGCGCGAGCACCAGCGACGCGGCGACCGCTGCCGCGGCGCCGCCGCACGCCCAGAGCAGCCGCTCGCCGAGCCACCGCAGCGATGATGGTGTGGCGCCGGACGGCGCGGCGAGCGCCGCGGCCACCTGCCGACGCAGGTCGGCGGACGGCGCGGCCGGCGCGACCGCGGCCAGCATGGCTTCGAGTGCATCGTCTTCGTCATTCGGTCGCGTCACGGCAGGCCTCCGGAATCTGCAGGGCAAGCGCGGCGCGGGCGGAACGAAACCGCGCCGTCACGGTGTTAATGTTTGCGTCAAGAGTGCGGGCGATGTCGGCGAAGGTCAGGCCGCCCCAGATCCGCAGCGTGACCACCTCCCGCTGCTCGATCGGCAGGCCCGCGAGGGCCGCCTGCACGGCGGCGGCACGCTCCTCGTCCGCGACGGTGTCGGCGTCCCACCACGACGTCGTCCGGTCGCCCGCCGCCTGCGTGTCGCGGCGCTCCCGGCGGGTGCGGGCCCTGAGCAGGTCGAGGGCGGCCGAGCGGACGGCGGCGAACAGCAGCGGCACGTCCGCGGCGCCGGGCCGCGGTCGATTCCGCCAGAACTTCACGAATCCGATCTGCACGGCGTCCTCCGCATCGGCCCGCTCCGGCAGCCACTGCCGCGCGAACAGCAGCAGCCGCGCCGCATGGGCGTCGTACCACTCCTGCCAGTCGGGAACGGCGGCTGTCATGTCGGCATGTCGGGCGGGCTTTCCGAAGATACAACGCCGCCGGGCGGGCGATTCGTGGGTGGCGGCGATGTTTCGCGGAAAGGAGGCACTTTTTTCACCCGCCTCGCTCCCGCCGTCGGGCCCGCCCGGGCGGGCCGCGCGGTACAGTGGCCGGCGGTGGCGGGAATCATCGACATGGACACCAAGGAGGGCATCATGCAGGGAACGAAGAAGCGAGCGCTGGCATGTGGGTTTGTCGGGCTGGCGATCCTGGCGATGACGGTAACGGCCTGGGCCCGCGGCGGCCATGGCGGTGGGCACGGCGGTCACCATGGGGGCCATCACAGCGGTCACCACGGCCACGCCGGTCATCATCACCACGCGGCCCATCGCCACTCCAGCCATCACGCCCACCATCATTCCCATTGGGGCAACCACGATCGGCCCTTCTCCCGCGGCTGGTATGGACGCCATGCCGGCGCCTGGGGAGGTGGCTGGGGCTGGGGCAATCCGTGGCACACCGCGACCTGGGGCACGGCCGCCGGATGGCTGGGCCTCGGCGGTGGGGTCGCCCCGGCCTGGCGCGGCTACGGTCCCACCAACACCACGATCTACGACACCGACAACGAGGACCTGCAGGCTCCGGAGCATCAGTTCAGCGAGGGCCGCAGCGTCTCGGCGGCGGAGATCGCGGACGACACCCAGGCCGCTCGCGGCCTGGCCGCCAAGGGAGATCCGGAGCCGGCCAAGGACGCCGCCTTCCTGCCGCTCGGCGTGTTCTCGCTCGCCCCCGAGAATCAGACCGAGGCGACGGCCCTGCTCCAGCTGGCGATCGGCAAGGACGGCCTGCTCCGCGGCACCTACCACGATCTGCTCGGCAACGCCGATCATCCGATCCGCGGATCCGTCGACAAGGCCACGCAGCGTGCCGCCTGGACGATCGGCCCGCACGGCAAGGTGACGTTCCAGACGGCGCTGGCCGTCCTCACGGAGCCATCCGGGCCGGTGTCGGTGCATTACGAGAACGGCCAGACGCGACAGTGGGTGCTCGCCCGCTACGAGCGGGAGCCGGGCGACGACGACCCGGCCGACGAGCCCGCCGCGACTCCGGCCAAGCCGTGACGGATCGCCCCCGGCCGTGAGGCGGCGGAGCGACGGGTGGACGTGCCGCAATCGCTCTCCTGTCGGCCCGTCGCTTCGAGGGCCACCTCGTCACCCCGTGCGCCGGCGGCCCGGCCGCCTGCTGCGATCAGCCGTAGCGATAGCTCGCCGCGACCCCCGACTCGGTCGGCATCTCGTTGCGGGCCAGCGCCACGATCGTGCCGCCGTGGAGAAGCACGGTCTCGGCCACGGCGCCGTAGAGATCCTCGGTGACCTCCGCCGGGAGGTCGCCGGTCCGCGAGCGGTCGAGGGGCGCCGTCGTGGTCGGTGCCGCGGCGAACTCGATGGCGCCGGTCGCACGGTCCAGGCGTCCCGGCTCAAACCGGTCGGCCTCGATGAGCAGCGTCGCCACCTGGCCGGCCACCGCCGCGCGGGCTACGTCGGCCAGGTCGCCGGCCGCGCGGCCGTGGTCGCGGGCCTGGGCGAAGGCCCGCACCTCGCGGGCCACGCGGCGGCTGCGGGCCGCGGTGAACAGCGGCACGACCGCCGCCAGGATCTCCTCTTCGGTCATGAGGTGCGGATCCTTGGCGACATGGTCCTCGGCGAGCAGCGGATCCTTGGCCAGACCGCGGTACGTGGCCGCCAGCCGCGGCTGGGCCACGAGAAACAGCGGCAGGCCCGTCGGCCGCGACGCCTGCTCGTTCACGACCGCATCGACAAACGTCAGAAAAATCTCCGTGTCGGCATCGACGTCGTCGCGCTTGGCGCCGGTGCCGCCGTGGATGATGCCCTCGATCCCCATCCCGCGCTGCACGCGGTGCGGCTGGAAGATCTCCTCGTCCACCACGTCGGCGCGGGTGAGCGTGGTGCGGGTGAAGGCCCCGGGCCGCGGCACCAAGGGCAGTGGATCGAGCCGCTCGATCGCCCCCCCCCGCGGGTCGATCCAGGCGGTGCCTTCCCAGACGCGGGCCTCGCGGCTGGTGAGCAGCAGCGCGTGGAACCGCTCGGCCGCGGCGGCGAGCCGCACCAGGGGCGCCGCGTGAAACCGCTGGCCGACGACGGCCAGGGGCGGCACCGGCCGGTGGAGCGGGAAGACGTGGGCATGGCCGGCGGCGGCGAGCACGGCCAGGCCGTCGCGCGTGTGCTCCCAAAAGTCGCGGTCGCCCTCGAGCAGGCGAAAGGGATGAAGGAGTTGCTCGATCCGATCACGATCCGACAGCGGCTCGAGCGCCAGTTCCAGGCTCTCGACGAGATGGCGGAACGCCGGGCGGTCGACCGTGTTGTCGGGGACGTTGCGATGCGTGGGCAGGTAGAGCGACAGGCACGGGGCCGGCTGCGGCTCGAGCAGGGCGAGCACGGCGGCGGGCGTCAGCCGCTCGACGGTCACGGCCGGGGCGGTGGTCACGATCACGGACGTCTCCTCGTGGGCCGCAGGCTGCGGCGGCTGGGGCGTCCGTGATGCCGGGCGTTGCCGCGGCTGCCGCGGCTGACTCACGCCATGCTTCGCCGCGCCGTTCCGCCCGGCAAGTGGCCGCCGCCAGTGAGCGACATCGCCGGCGGAAGCGGTGGCGGACAGTTGCGGCTGCCGGCGCCGGTCGACGCGCTGCCGCTGCGGGCGCGGCGCCCCCGTGCCCTGGAAGCCCGAGGCGTGAGCCGAGGGGAATGTGGATCGGTTTCCGGTGGATCGACGCGTATTCCCTCAGCGCACGCTTCGGGCTTCCCGGCAACCGAGCACGACGGTTTGAGACCGCCGGTACAGGTGGGCACGACGGTCGGAGACCGGCGCTCGAGAGGAATGCAGCGGCTTCCATGGCCGGAGGCCGCACCCCCTGCGGCCGCGCCGGCCGCCGGGAGGCGTCGTCCGACCGTCGGAGGTTCGGCCCGCGGCCGCGTCGCCCGGGATGACGGAGATCCCCCAGGCACCATCTCAATCGATCCCTGGCGTCGCCGCCCCAGAAACGTGCCGACCCCCCGGGGATCTCGGTACGGTATGATCTCGCTGCGGCTCGGCGGGGAAGCCACTCAGGCCCGCCTGCCGCAGGCAGCTGGCTGCCGGAGGAGCCCGCGATGCATGACGAGACACCTGCTGGCGGCGCGGCCCGGGCCCGAGCGCGGATCGGCCTCGGCCTGTTCGCCCTCTACGTGGCCCTGTATGCCGGCTTCATGGCCGTGGTTCTCGTGCGACCCGACTGGCTCGCCGCCCGCCCCTTCGGCGGGACGAACCTGGCGATCGCCTACGGCCTCGGGCTGATCGCCGCGGCGCTCGGGCTGGCGGTCGTGTACATGGTCGCCTGCCGGCTGGTGGAACGCCGCGGCCGCTCGCAGACTGTGGAATAAGTCTCCCCGAGCAGGATGTGAGGAATGCCGACCGTGGAAACCCTCGGCGTTTCCACCGGTCGGCCAAGTGGACAAAGGCCATGGCAGGCTTTGTCCACGGGCAGCTATGGTGGGCGGGCAGGATGCATTACGAAACATCGTTCGTCGCGATCGCCATCTTCGCCACCTTCGTGCTCGGCGTGATCGGGCTGTCGTTCTGGCTCGGTCGCAAGGGACAGACCGCGCAGGGCTATTACGCCGCCCACGGCGAGATCCACTGGTTCGTCAACGGCATCGCCTTCGCGGGCGACTACCTCTCCGCCGCCTCGTTCCTCGGCATCTGCGGGATGATCGCCGTCTCGGGCTACGACGGCTTCCTCTATTCGATCGGCTTCCTGGCCGGCTGGGTCGTGGCTCTGTTCGTGATCGCGGAGCCGATCAAGGCCCTGGGCCGTTTCACGTTCGCCGACGCGCTCGACGCGCGGTTCCGGAGCCGCGGCATCAAGCTCGCCGTGGCCATTTCCACGCTGGTCGTCAGTGTCTTCTACCTGATTCCGCAGATGGTGGGGGCAGGCGCGCTGATCAAGCCCCTGCTCGGCCTGCCGCATGCGGCAGGCGTGATCATCGTGGGCGCGGTGGTGACGCTGATCGTGGTCACCGCGGGCATGGTCTCGACCACGTGGGTGCAGTTCATCAAGGGCGGGCTGCTGGTCTGCTTCTGCGGCGTGCTCACGGTGGCGATCCTCAACCGGGGTCTGGCCGTGAACGCCGGCCGGCCCGGGGACGTGAATCTCACGCCGCAGGTGCGGACGGTGCGGCCCGACGGGACCGTGCTGGTGGACGGCCGGCCGCAGGCCCGGGACCACGACCTGCGGCCGGTGGGCACGATCAAGGAACTGCCCGCGGCCTACGCCGGCCGGCGGGCGACCGGACCGCTGCGGCCGCTGGAGTATTTTCGGGTGCTCGAGGACTCGACGGTCGTCACCTGGTCGGCGCAGAAGCACCGGGACGAAGCGGGCACGCACACCACCTTCACGCCGACGGAGCGGAAGGGATCCGACCTGCTCAAGCCCGGGGGGGCGTTCAAGGGCCTGACGACGGGAAAACTCGCCGACCGGCTCGATTTCGCCAGCCTGATGCTGGCGCTGTTCTGCGGTACGGCGTCGCTGCCCCACATCCTCATCCGCTACTACACCGTCAAGGACGCGGCCGCGGCCCGGCGGAGCACGGTGGTGGGGATCGCGGCGATCGGGGCCTTCTACGTGCTCACGCTGTACCTCGGCCTCGGGGCGATGACGTCGGGTGCCCTCGATCCCACCGACTCGAACATGGCGGCTCCGCTGCTCGCCAAGTCGTTCAGCGAAACCCTGTTCGCGATCATCTCGGCGATCGCCTTCACTACGGTGCTCGGCACCGTCAGCGGGTTGATCATGGCCGGCAGCGGGGCGGTGGCCCACGACCTCATGGAAAACGTCTGCGGCATCCCGATGACGGATCACGAGAAGGTCCGCTGCGGGAAGATCGCCGCGGTGGGGCTGGGCGTGGTGGCGATGGCCCTGGGAGTCCTCTTCAAGAGCTTCAACGTCAGCTTCCTCGTGGGCTGGGCGTTCAACATCGCCGCCTCGGCGAACCTGCCCGCGTTGGTCATGCTCCTCTTCTGGCGGCGGACGACCAAGCAGGGGATCATCGCCGCGGTGACCGTGGGCATGCTGGCGTCGCTGGGCTGGATCCTGCTCTCGGCCGACACCTTCGAGAAGGTCTACGGCCTGGCCCGGGACGCGGCGCCGGTGCCCTTCAGCCAGCCGGGGCTGGTGACGATCCCACTGGGATTTTTGGTGCTCGTCGTGGTATCACTCCTCACGCCGCCCCCCGTCCCGGTCCGCCGCTGACCTGCCCGCCATGCCCCGCAAGAAACCGCCGCCGCCCCGTCGCGAGGTGATCGCCTGCACCGCCGCCCACCTGCCGGCGATCCGGGCGATCTACAACGAAGCGATCCTGCATACGACGGCGCTCTACGAATACGCGCCGCGGACGGAGGCCATGATGCAGGAGTGGCTCGCCGCCCGCGACCGTGACGGAATCCCGGTGCTCGGCATCGAGTGGGAGCCGGGGGTGCTGGCGGGGTTCGCCACCTGGGGGCCGTTCCGGCCACGGGCGGCCTATAAGTATTCGGCCGAGCATTCCGTATACGTCGACGAGCGGTATCGTGGCGAGGGAGTCGGCCGGCAGCTCCTCCAGGCGATCATCGCCGCGGCGAAGCAGCGGGGGCTGCACATGCTCGTGGCCGGCATCGACGCCAGCAACGTGGCGAGCGTGGCCCTGCACAGCTCGGCCGGCTTCCGCTGCTGCGGCACGATCCGCGAGGCCGGCTTCAAGTTCGGCCGCTGGCTCGACTTGGAGTTCTGGCAGCTCATTTTGCCGACGCCCGAGCATCCTGTGGACGGCTGACGGGGTGAATGGGGCAGAAGGCCCGCGGTGCGGCGAGCGGGCTGGTGTCGCTGCCGGGAAGCCCGAAGCGTGAGCTGAGGGAATCCGCGTCGATCCACCTGAGGCCGTCCGTATTCCACTCGGCTCACGCCTCGGGCTTGCAGGGCAACGAGGCGGAATTATGGAGCAACGACGACCTGCTTCCTGGAGCGGCGGTTTCTGACCGTCGTGCTCGGTTGCCGGGAAGCCCGAAGCGTGAGCTGAGGGAATCCGCGACGCCATCCGCATTCCCTCGGCTCACGCCTCGGGCTTCAAGGGCACGGGGCGCAGCGGCAGCGCGTCGCCCGTCACACCCGCGGGAGCTCGTAGCCCGTGCGGTACTCGCGGGTGAAGAGGCGATTGGCCTCGGCATCGGTCGACCGCTCGGTCTGGGGATCGATCGTCAGTTCACGCCCCAGCCGGAGCGGCGTCGTCTGGAAGTCGATCTCGTTCTCACGGAGGTGGGCCGTGAAACTTTCGCATGTCTGGCGGACGTGCTTCTCGTCGGCCGCCAGCGACGGACATGTGCCCGGCTCCACCGCCTTGCCGAGCGCCCAGGAGACGTTGCCCAGATGCGCCAGCGCGCTGGAGAGGTGCCCATCCTCGATGTCGAGATGCAGGTCCTGGTGCCGGCGGCTCTTCACCGCGGCCACGAAGTTGGCAAAGTGGGCCTGATACGTGCCCCCCGACCAGGCGCCCAGCTGCTTGCCGTCGTAGTCGAAGGCCACGCCGGAGGTGTAGTTCGGGGCCACCGCATACCCTTCCGTGCCCCACCAGATGTTGGCCACGCCGAGGGGGCCGGCGGCCAGGCCGAACGTGACCGGCGTCTTGATCTCCAGGCCGCGGACGTCCGAGATCAGCAGGGCGTCGTCCCACTGGAAGATCGTCAGCTGGCTGTTGGCCACGTCGCCGTTGTCGACGTAGCCGAGCCGGCCACCGAGGCTCACGACCCGCCGCGGCAACTCCTGCTTGCCCAGTCCCCAGCGGGCCTTGTCGAGCTCGTGCGGGTTTTGGTTGCCGAGGTCGCCGTTGCCGGTGACGTGGTTCCAGTGCCAGTCGTAGTGGAGTTTCTGCCGCGTGGGCACCACGGCGGGGGCCGGCCCCGCCCAGAGATCGAAGTTCATGCCGGGAGGAATGGGGGCCGGAGTATCGACGAGGCCGATGCTCTTGCGCCGCTTGTAGCACAGGGCATGGGCCACCTTCACGGGGCCCAGTTTTCCGCTTTTCACGAAATCGATCGTCTGCCGCATGCCGGTCATGCTCCGGCTCTGCACGCCCATCTGGCAGATGCGGCCGAGCTTGCGGGCCCATTGCGTGATCACCCGGCCCTCCTCGACCGTGTAACTGCAGGGCTTCTCCAGGTACACGTCCTTGCCCGACTGCATCGCCCAGACGGCCATCACGGCGTGCCAGTGGTTCGGGGTGGCGATCGAGACCGCGTCGATGTCCCGCCGATCGAGCAGCCGCCGGACGTCGGTCGTGAACTCCGGCACCCGGCGGCCGTCCTGGAAATGCTTCTCGCAGAGCCGAATGAATGCGCCAGGATCGCAGTCGCACACGGCGACGAGATCGCTCTCAGGGTTGGCGAGCCATTCGCGCGCGTGCTGCTGGCCCTGGCCGTTGACGCCGATCACGGCCACCCGCAGCCGGTCGTTCGGGCCGGCTGCGGGCCGGGCCACCGGGGGGGCGGCGCGGGAATCGAAACGGGCCAGGGACGCAGCGGCCAGGCTGAGGGCGGAGGTGACGAAATCGCGGCGTTGCAGCGGCATGGCGGGGGCGTCCGGATGGGATTGGATTCACGGCCGAGACGAGTGTAACTGCCCGTGGAAAAAGCCTTCCATGGCCTTTTCCATGGGGAAGACCGGTGGAAAAGACCGTCAGGACCGGCGGCCGCCGCGGCCGGCCGCCCGGAAGGCTTTGCCATTGCGGCCGCCGGCCGCCGCCGGCCGCTGCTCCGCATCGCAGGAGACACTCAAGATGCGGGCGGATCGGCCGGTGGCCGCGATCGCGTGCGGCACGGCGGCGTCGAAATAGATGCTGTCACCGGCCCCGAGTCGCACCACCTCGTCGGCATAGGTCAGCTTCACCTCGCCGTCGAGCACCAACAGAAACCGCTCGCCCGACCCCCCTTCGGGCGGTCGCCGGCCGGCGGTCCGAGAGACGTGCAGAATGGTGGGCTGCATCCGCCGTCCGCGCCAGTCGGCGGCCCGGTGTTCCTCCGCGATGCCGTCGCGCGGCCGCGGGGGCGGCGGATCACCGTTCCGGCAGACAACGTGCCGCGGGGCGGCGGCCAGTCCCTCGACGAACGTGTCGACGCCGCACTCCAGCACCGCTGCGATCTTCACGAGGCCGTCGAGCGACGGCGATAGATGGCCGTTCTCCAGCTTGGACAGCCAGCTGATCGTGAAGTTCGTGCGGGATACGACTTCCTCGAGGGTCAACTGCCTGGCCACGCGGGCGGCACGGACGCGGCGACCCAGGTCGGCAAGGTTGAGCGTGTGGTTCATTGGCGGAGGCGGAAAGTATGCCCCGCGCCGATGTCCTTCACAAGAGGGGATCGTTCTCTCTTGCGGGCGAGCAATCCCCCTGAACGCTCCGTCAGGCGCTGGGACGGCGGAAGTGGCGGTACGCCTGGAGCACGTCGTTGAGATCGGAGGAGATCTCGATCTCGTCGTCGGCGAAGTCGGTCAGCCAGGTGCGGTTGCTCGCGACCGCGTCGGCCAACAGCGGCAGCACCTCGCCCAGGGGGATGCGGACCGTGTTCGGCCGTGGCGCCGACACGACCGCCAAGCCGGCGGCGGCTTGATCCGGGCCGTTGTAAATCCGCAGGTTTCGCAGCGCCATAGACCACTCCCTTGTTCATGGCTCGGGCGGCCGGCGTGCCTGGTCTTCGGAACCGGGCGTCATCGTGACGGTCACCGACCGCCGCCACGGTGGACATCGGCAGAAACAGGCCGCAAGGTTTGGCCGATTTCCCGGCTTGTGACGGGATCCCCCGCCGCGGCCGTCAGAATCGGCAAGGTGGGGCGATCGGAGAATGTTCCGCCCGCCGCGGCCGTCAGGCTTTGCCGTTGGCCGGGCCAACCGCGGCCACCCGGCCGGCCCGGAAGGCGTCGCCGATGCTTTTCGGGACGAGGGCCTCGGCCTGGAGCAGGCGGGCGCGGTTGTCGGCCGTGGCCGCCTTCATTTCCTGCTCCCGGGCGATCGCCACGCTGCGCCGCTCCTCGGCCTTCGCGCGGGCCACGCGGGTGTCGGCCTCGGCCTGATCGGCCTGGAGCCGGGCGCCGATGTTCTCGCCGACCTCGATGTCGGCGATGTCGATCGACACGATCTGGAAGGCCGTCTGGGCGTCGAGGCCGCGCTGGAGCACGGCCTTGGAGATGGTGTCGGGATGCTCCATGACCTCGAAGTGACTGCCGGCCGATCCGATCGAGGTGATGATGCCCTCGCCGACGCGGGCGATGATCGTTTCTTCGGTCGCGCCGCCGATGAGCTGCTGCAGGTTCGTCCGCACCGTCACCCGGGCCCGGATCTTGAGTTCGACGCCGTTCTTCGCCACGGCTGACAGCGTGGTCTTGCCGCTGGCGTCGTCGGGGCAGTCGATGACCTTGGGGTTGACGCTGGTCTGCACCGCGTCGAGCACGTCGCGGCCGGCGAGATCGATGGCGCAGGCGCGGTCGAAGTCGAGGTCGAGGTCGGCCCGCTGCGCCGCGATCAGGGCGCGGATCACGCGCGGCACGTCGCCGCCGGCGAGATAGTGGGCCTCGAGCCGCCGGGGGGTGATGTCGGGACCGAGGCCGGCCTGGGTGGCCATGATGCGGGCCTGCACGATCGTGCGGGCGTTCACCTTGCGGAGGCTCATGCCGAGCAGCTCCAGGAACGTCACGCGGGCCTTCGACCAATAGGCCTGGAACCAGAGCTGCCCGTAATTGAAGACGAGCAGGAGCATCATCAGCGCCACCAGCGCCAGGATCAGCCCGCCGCCGATGAGCACCGGCAAGGGAATGGTCGGCACGGCGTTGTCGGCGAGGGCTTCGGGCATGGGGGCGGCTCCGAGGGGCGGCTCCGGGGGCGGGGACGTCTGGCAAGCCTAGTTCGCGGTTCCCGTCGGGGCAAAAAACTCCTCAGCCCTCGATCCAGCCGCCGCCGAGGAGCCGGTCGCCGTCGTAGCAGACCGCCGGCTGGCCCGGTGAGATCGGGCCCGGGGAGGCGTCGGGGCCGCCGACGAAGCGGGCATGGAAGCGGTCGTGGGCCAGCGGCGTGACGACCGCCGGCGCCGCCGACCGCTGGGCGCGGCACTGCACGTTGCACGCAAAGGGCACCGCCGGCGGGTCCACCAGCCACGTCGCCGCTGCGGCCGTCAGCTCCGTCTCGGGCACCGCGCTGCGCGGGCCGACCACCACGCGGCACGTCTCGGCCTCGATCCGCGTCACGAACAGCGGCGTGCCCGCGGCGATTCCCAGCCCCTGCCGCTGCCCGACGGTGAAGTGCTCGATGCCGGGATGCCGCCCGAGCACGCGGCCGGTGGCATCGACGATCTCACCGGCCCGTGAGCCGCCCAGCCGCTGGGCGACGAGCGCCGCGTGTTCGCCCGGAGCGACGAAGCAGATCTCCTGGCTGTCGGGCTTGTCGGCCGTTGCCAGGCCGAGCGCCGCGGCCCGGCGGCGGACCTCCGCCTTGGCCAGTCCGCCGACCGGCAGCAGCATCCGCCGCAGCCGCTCGGGCCGCACGTCGAACAGCACGTAGGACTGGTCGCGGGCCGTCTCCAGGCCGCGGAGCAGCCGCGGCGGCCCGGCACCGTCGGGCTCGAGCCGCGCGTAGTGGCCGGTGGCGACGTGCGTCGCGGCCACGGCGTCGGCGTGCTCGAAGAGCCGGCCGAACTTGAGCCAGGCGTTGCAACGCACGCACGGGTTCGGCGTGCGGCCATGCCCGTATTCGGCGGCGAAGTAGTCGATGATCCGCCCGAAGTCGGCCGTGAGGTCGAGGGCGTAGAGCGGGATGCCGAGCCGATCGGCCACCCGGCGGGCGTCGAGGGCGTCGGCCACGCTGCAGCAGCCCTGGTGGCCCGGTTTGGCGGCGGCCGCGGCGCTGATCGGCAGCGCCCCTGCCCCGGACGTTTCCGGCCGGCCCTGCCGCATGAACACGCCCACGACGTCGTGCCCGGCCTCGACCAACAAGGCTGCGGCGACGCTCGAATCCACGCCTCCCGACATGGCGACGACGACGCGCGAGCGGGCGGCCATGGCGTTCAATACGTCAGCACGCACTCCACGCGGTGGGGCGCCAGCTGCCCGCGGCCGCCGAGGGGCTCGATCTCCACGAGAAAGGCCGCCCCCGCCACGGTGCCGCCGCCAGCCTCGACCAGCCGCATGCAGGCCGCCGCGGTGCCGCCGGTCGCCAGCACGTCGTCCACGACGAGCACCCGGGCGGCGGGCCGGAGCACGCCCTTGTGCATCTCCAGGCGATCGCGGCCGTACTCGAGGTCGTACTCGTAGGAGATCGTGTCGGCCGGCAGCTTGCCCGGCTTCCGCACCGGAATCACGCCCACGCCGAGCTCGAGGGCCAGCGGCCCGGCGAACAGGAAGCCCCGGGCCTCGACGGCGGCGATCGCGTCGAGGCTGGCGCCGCGCCACGGCGCCGCGAGCCGCGCGATCGCCGTGGCAAAGGCCGCGGCGTCGGCCAGCAGCGGCGTGATGTCGCGAAACAGGATGCCCGGCTTGGGGAAGTCGGGGATCGGACGGATGAAGGAGGCGAGGTCCATGGTGTGCAGAGGCTATCCGCGTCAGGCGCCGTGACGCAACTGGATCCGCGCCCGCGGCGCCCCGTCGAGCTCCACCGCCAGGCTGGCGAGCGTTTCCGCCTCGATCTGCCGCACGCGTTCGCGGGTCAGCCCGAGCACGCCTCCGATCTCCTTGAGCGTCATCGGCTCGCCGCCCCCCAGGCCGAACCGGAGCTTGATGATCGTCGCCGCCCGGGGATCGAGCTGGTCGATGCGGCGGAGCACGTGCCGCAGGGTGTCGTTGTCGAGCAGCACTTCCGCCGGGCACTTGGCGTTTTCATCGCGGATCAGTTCCCCGAGCGACCAGCCCTCCGCCTGCTCCGTCTGCGGCACGGCCTGGTGGACGTGAATCGCCTTCTTGATGATCGGCAGCTTCTTGCGGGCCAGGCCGAGCATGCGGGCCAC
The DNA here is from genome assembly GCA_964545915.1 of uncultured Candidatus Kuenenia sp. Taxonomy (GTDB): domain Bacteria; phylum Planctomycetota; class Planctomycetia; order Pirellulales; family UBA1268; genus QWPN01. The sequence goes on from CAZJHQ010000001.1 coordinate 338,197, forward strand.
CTCCTCGGGCGTCGGCGTGCGGCCGAGGGCGTCGAGGAGCCGGGCCGAGGCCCGCCGCCACTTGGACAGCAGCTCCACCATGTAGGCGGGGATGCGGATCGTCTTGCCGGAATTGATCAACGCCCGCTTGATCGACTGCTTGATCCAGTAGCTCGCATAGGTGCTGAACCGCGTGCCAATCGTGGGATCGAAGCCCTCGACGGCCCGGAGCAGCCCGAGGTTGCCTTCCTCGATCAGGTCGGGCAGCGGCAGGCCGCGGTTGGCATAGCCGCGGGCGATGTTCACCACCAGTCGGAGGTTGGCGCGGACCATGTGGTCGCGGGCCAGGGCGTCGCCGCGGGCGATCGCCTCGGCGAGCCGCTTCTCGTCGGCGGCGGTGAGCAGGGAGGTCTCGTTGATGTCGCGCAGATAGGTCTCGAGCGGATTCTGCACGGCGGATGCGGGTGGCTTGCGACGGGGCGATGGCATGGCGCGACGAAGGTGCTCCGAATGACGGTGCTCGCAGGGCGTGTGGCCGAACGGCCGCACGGGTGTCGGATCGTTCCGGCACGAAGAGAACTATCGACGGGCGCGGGCGGTGACTGCACAAGGCGGGAGGGGAAGGCAGACCGCAGCGCGTGGCGCGACCGTGCCGATTGCAATGGTCGCGCCGCGGCGCCACCGGATCCTCAAGCAGTCACGGCGCCGGGGAGGATGGTTGCCGCGAACCTGTGCCGTCGTGGGGCATTGATGACGGGATGGCTTTTGCGCCCGGAGTCCCCGGGTTTCCACCCGGGGCTTCTTGGGTCGCCGGCGTTACGCATGCAAGAAGCCCCCGGCGGAAGCCGGGGGACACCGGGTGGCATGCGTTCCCGGGTGCCATGCGAAGCGGGGTTGAACGGGGAATCACGTGCCGTCGTGGGGCATTGATGACGGGATGGCTTTTGCGCCCGGAGTCCCCGGGTTTCCACCCGGGGCTTTTTGGAACGGTGACGGGACCGCTTCCCCGTTCAACGGTTCTGCAAAACAAGGTTTGCAACCGGATTCCTGCAGCGGCGACGCGCTGTCGAACCACGTGACGCACCAGCCAATCATCCTACTCGGGCCGACGTGTTCCATTGTCTGCGAGCACGCGCTCGAGAAACTCGAGCACGGCCGTGCCCGCCGCGGTGCCGGCATCGACGGCCACGTCGTGCCCGACTCCGTCGAGCCGCACCAGCCGGCAGTCGATGCCCGCCGTGCGGCACGCCGCGTCGAGGCGGACCGCCTGGTCGGCCGGCACCAGGGCATCGTGGCCACCGTGGACGAGCAGCAACGGCGGATCGTCGGCGGAGACGTGCGCCAGAGGGCTCGCCCCCCGGGCCGCCTCGCGGAGCTCGGCCAGCGGCCCGCCGATGAGCTGCCGCGCGGCGGACGCCGTGCGCGCGTGGGCGGGGCCGAGGCTCGACAGATCGGCGGGCGCCGCGATCGCGCAGCCTGCCGCGACGCCGGCGTCGTCGGCAGCGGCCGGGGAGTCGGCCAGCGCGACGAGGGCCGCCAGATGCCCACCGGCGCCGCTGCCGATGACGCAGATCCGCGTCGGATCGATGCCCCACGTGTCGGCGTCGCGGACGAGCGTGGCGATCGCCGCGCGGCAGTCGTCCAGTTGGGCTGGAAAGACGGCCGTGGCCGGGGAGCGATAGCCGACGCACGCCACGGCGTAGCCGCGGGGGACGAGCCAGCGCAGCGGGCAGGCGGCCCGCGTGCCATCCCACGCGTCGCCTCCCGCGATCCACACCACCAGCGGCAGGCCCCCTGCGGCACAGGCGTCGGGCAGATAGAGGTCGAACCGCCGGCCGGTGTCTGCGGGATCGCCGACCGGCAGGTCACGATGCGCGAGCACCCCGTCACCGGCGACTGCGAACGGGGAGCCGAGCGTCGCCTCCACGCCCAGTGGCGGCTGCCGCTGCGGCGGGATCACCGGCGCACTTGCGGCCACGACCGCAGCAGCGGCCCCGAGTGAGTCGGCGGCCGCGGGCCGCCCCACGACGACGGGCACGCCGTCGAGCGGTCGTCCGCGGCGTGCCGCCCGCCGGGCAGCACGCCGTGAGGGCACCCGCGGCTGCACGTCGTTGCCGGCCGGCAGGTCGGCCGGAACACGGGGATCGTCCCGCCAGGCGAGCTGCACCAGCGACCAGTCGCGGCCCGGCTCCGCGGCGCGGGCATCACCGGCCAGCAGCGCGCAGCCGAGCGCCACCGCGGCGGCGCGTGATACCGCCGCGGTGGCAATTCTCCGAGCCGCACCGCGGATCGCTGCCTGCGACATCGTCGCCGATCAGCGCCGCGGCGGCAGCTGCCCCGTGGGGGTCAACTCGTCGATGATCCGCGGGATGTACTTGGCGAGGACCTCGGCCAACTGGTCGCGGTCGACGCCCTTGGAACGGGCGATCTGCTCGAGCTCGCGCTGGCCGAAGGCGTCCTCGATCTGCCGGCGATCGACCGGCTTGTTGGGGCCGGTGCGGACCCACGAATCGACCTGCTCGCGCATCCCCTTTTCCTCGAACTGCCGCACCACGTCGGGCAGCTTCTGGGCGCCGCCGCCGCCGAAGATCTGCGTGAGGATGTCGCCCAGGTCGGTCGGAGAAGGCATGCCCTGCGGGGGCCGCTGCTGGGGCTGCGGCTGCGGGGCCCGCTGCTGCGGCTGGGGCTGCTGCTGGGCCGCGCCTTCGAGCACCTGCTTCAAGATCTCACCGAGAATGTCCATGCTGGAACCTTTCGTGACGGAGGGAAACGACCGCGAGTGGCGATGGAGAAATCGCGACCTGGGCAGTCTATGGCCCGCCTGTGGCCGGGGAAAGCAGGCGGTGTCGGGCGAGCGAAACCGCCGCGGCCCGGCCGTGCGGCTCACGGCACCGCGACCGCCTCGCCTCCGGAGCGGGTCGCGAGGGCCCGAAACGTGGTCAAGTCGACGTCATCCGCGATCAGGCGGACGGAGGCGTCGACGTTGAGGAAATTGCACCCCGAGGCGTGCGGAGAGAAAAAACCGCTGGGACTGTTCGTGGCCAGGTTTGGCCCACTGCTGCGGATGTGGCAGGTGGTCTGGCAATTGGCCGGCCGATAATTCTGCGACCGATGGGAGTAGCCCAGCCGCTGCCACCAGCCCTCCGCATGGACGACCTCGCTGCCGGTGATGCTGCCCAGCCAGGTCGCCTCGGCCATGCGGCTCATCCGCTCCCCGATGCAGACGGTTTTGGACGTGCCGTCGGTGATCTGGCCGATGCGGACCCGGCTGTTGCGAAAGAAGACGCCGTCGAAGCGGCCGTTTTCTTCATGATCCGTCGTTCCCAAAACGCCGGCGTAGGAGGAGACCGGGCCGCGGGCGATGACGGTGCCCGCACCGCTGAGGGTGGTCGCGGTGCTCGACGCGCCGTAATCCAGGACGTCGATCAGCCGGGGAGTGGTGTCGCTGGGGCAGACGTAAAGCTGCATCAGGGCGGCTTCTGTGCGGGCCACGTCGTTGCGGCTGTGCAGGATGGGCATGGACAGGTCGAGCTGCGCGTGCAGGCTGCCCTCCTCCATGTACGGAAGGATGTATGCGAAGAAGCTCCAGCCGGGCTCGAAGAAGCCGGGCGTCGTCGTGGTCAGCGAGCGCCAGTTCACGTTCCCGGGCGCGCTGGCCGTGGCAAAGGCGGGGGGCAGGTACTGCCGGGCATCATGAAACCCGTGCAAGGCCAGGCCAATCTGCCGCAGGTTGTTGGAGCACGCCATCCGCCGTGCCGCCTCGCGGGCACTCTGCACCGCCGGGAGGAGGAGGCCGATGAGCGTGCCGATGATCGCGATCACGACCAGCAGTTCCACGAGGGTAAAGCCGCGTCGGTGCGTGCGACCGGCCGGCCCGTGCCGCATGTTGTGATGGTGCGCCGAGTGGGTCGACCAAGCGCCCGTGCCGTAGCAATCCAGCGGCGAACCGTTTTTTGGCAACCCGTCGAAGAGTGACTCGGTCTCGTCACCGTTCCAAGAAGCCCCGGGCGGGAGCCGGAGGGGATGATTCACGCGAACGTGCGGCATCGTGCCGCAGTTCGCTTGGCGGGCCTCCGCCCGCTGCGAGTCAACTCGGCCCTCCGGGCCTAACGCTCGCCCCCAAGAAGCCCCCGGCGGAAGCCGGGGGACTCCGGGCTGTCTACCTTCCCGGGTGCCATGCGATGCAGGGTTGAACGGGGGAATCGCATGCCGTTGTGTGGCATGGATGGCGGGATGGTTTTCGTGCCCGGTGTCCCCGGGCTCCCGCCCGGGGCTTCTTGGAACGGTGACGAGACCGATTCCCTGTTCACAGGCCCTGCACAACACGTTTCGCAACCGGATTCCCGCCGCTGCGACGCTCTGTCGAACCACTCGGCGCGACATCAGCAGGCGCATGCGGGCGTGCCATGCGAGCAGGAACGTGTCGGTCTCGTCACGGACGGAATCGGCGGCGTCGCGATGGTCGTCGGGGTGCACGAAAGACTCTTGGGGCAGGCACGATGGGCGGCAGAAAGATCGACGGTCACCCGCCAACGCCGCGCACCGCCACTCCCCGATTATTTCGCAATTTCACGGCCGCGGGAGGCGTTTTTTCGCCCGCGCGGGCGGGGAACTTTTCGGCCGCGCGGTGAAGAACTCACCGCGCGGGGCGGGCCGTCAGTCGTCGAGCCCCAGATGCCGCAGCTTGGTGCGCAGCGTGGCCCGGTCGAGGCCGAGGAGTTTCGCGGCGGCCGTGCGATTGCCACCGGCATGGGCGAGCACCTCCCGCAACAGCGCGGCCTCGACCGTCGTGCTGGCCCGGTGATGGAGGTCGGGTTCGGCAAGATCGCCGAACTCGTGGCGGGCCGCGGCGGCCCACTCCTTCGTGGCCGCCGTGAGCGCGGCGGTGGCGGCGGCCAGGGGCGTGGCCGTGTTCGCGGCCGCGACGCCCGTGGGTGCCGGCAGATGCTCGGGCCGCAGCGTGCCGCCGCGGGCGATCACGGCGGCATATTCAATCGCATGCTTGAGCTCGCGCACGTTGCCCGGCCACGGGCGGTCGCGGAGCGCCTGGAAAAACTCCGCCGCGATCATCGGGGGCCGGGCGGCCGGCTGCGGCTGCCGGGCGCAATACCGGGCGAGGAAGTGCCGGGCCAAGGGCTCGATGTCTTCGGGCCGCGCGGCGAGCGGCGGCACGTCGATCGACAGCACCCGCAGCCGTTCGTAGAGATCGGCGCGGAACGTGCCGGCCCCGACCGCCGCGGCCAGGTCCTGGTCCGTGGCGGCGATCACGCGGACGTCGGCGGTGGTCGGTGCGGCGGAGCCCACGCGTGTGAAGGCGGCCGTGTCGAGCGTGCGCAGGAGCTTTGCCTGCACGTCCAGCGGTGCGGCACCGATCTCGTCGAGAAACAGCGTGCCGCCGGCGGCCAGTTCGCAGAGGCCGGGGCGGGTGTGGCCGAAGAGTTCGCCCTCCACCGCCCCGGGCGCGAGCGCCGCCAGGCTCGTGGCCACGAACGGCCCGGCGCGGCGGCCGCCGTGGGCGTGGATGGTGCGGGCCACGAGTTCCTTCCCGGTGCCGGCCGCGCCGCTGACAAGCACCGGCAGGTCCGTGTTCGCGACCAAGGCGATGTGCTTGAAGATGGCCTGCATCCGCGGCCCGGAGCCGATCAGCTGGGGAGCGGCCTCCTCCGGCGGCGCGACGGCTGCGGCTGCGCAACCCCGGTCCGCGAGCGCGCGGGCGACCACGGCGGTCACCTGCTCGAGATCGAACGGCTTGACGAGATAGTCGAAGGCACCTGCCGCGACGGTCCGCACCGCCGTGTCGAGGTCGCCGAAGGCTGTCATCACGATCACCGGCGCCCCTGGGGCGAGGCCGCGCAGTTCCGGGATCGCCGAGATGCCGTCGCGGCCGGGGAGGCGGACGTCGAGGAGGATCGTGTCGGGCGGCCGGCGGCGGCAGGCCGCGAGCGCGTCGGCGACGGTGGTAGCCAGCGTGACCGCGTGCCCTTCGTCGGCGAGCAGTTCGCGCAGGCTCCAGCCGATGGCCGGCTCGTCGTCGACGATGAGAATCTCGCTCATGCTGATTGCGTCACCGGAGGGGCATGCGGCTCCAGCGGCAATGTAATCACAAACCGCGTCCAGTCGGCCAGGCGGCTCCACGAGAGCGTGCCGCCATGGGCCTCGGCCACCGCCTTGGCCACCGCCAGACCGAGGCCGATGCCCTCCGGCTTGCCGGTGACGAACGGTTCGTGCAGCGAGTCGCGGATCGCCTCCGGCGGCCCGGGTCCGTCATCCTCGACGGTGAGCGCGACCGCCGCGGCGGTGATGGTGGCTCCGAGCCGCAGCCTGCCGTCAGGGCCTGCGGCGTCGATGGCATTGAGCGCCAGGTTCACCAGCGCCGCCCGCAGCGCGTCGCGGCGGCCGACGATCATCAGACCGGTGGCGGGCCCGAGTTCCACGGCGACGCCCGCGTGCTGGCAGCGGGGGGCGGTGAGGTCGCGGACCTCGGCCAGGAGCGCATCGACGGCGAGCGGTTGCGGCGGCGCCTGCTCCTGCCGGCCCAGGGCGAGCAGGCCGCGGACCTCTTCCTCGAGGATGTCGAGCTGACGGGAGGCGACGCCGAGGCTGTCGTCGGCCGTGCCCGCCGGGCAGCGGCGGCGGTGGAGGTCGATGGCCAGCTGCGCGCCGGTGACGGCATTCCGCAGCTCGTGGGCGAAGCCGGCGGCGAGCTGACCCAGGAGCCGCTGCCGCTCGCCGGCCACGAGTTCGCCGCGGAGCGTGTCGAGCGTGGCGCTCATGCGATTCACGCCGGCCACGAGCCGGCCGACCTCGGCGGCGTCGGCGGTGGCGACCGCCGGCAGCGTGTGGCCGAACTCGCCGCCGGCGATCCGCGCCACGTGCCGCTCGATCGCGCCAATCCGCCGCGTGAGCCGGCCGGTGGTCCGCAGCGACAGTGGCACGAGCACGGCGAGCGTGGCCGCGGCCACGGCCAGCACGGGCCACAGGGCGTCGCGCATGGTCCGCCACGGGCTGGCCACCGGGGTGAGCACGAGCACGGTCTCGGGGCGCACGCCCGCGGCGCGGGCGAGGCCGACCCGGTGCGGCTGCCCGGCCAGCACGGTCACGCCCCCCACGTCGGCGGCCAACGCCGCGACGGCATCGGCGGATAGTGCGTTGCGGGGCACGGTCGCCGCACCCGGCGTGCGCGAGGTGGCATCCCAGACGATGAAGTGGCTGCCGGTGAGCGCATGGAGCGTGTCGAGCACCTGCGGCGTGAGCGGCACCCGGGACTCGCGGAGCGTGGCGGCGAGCTGCTCCTGATCGGTGCGGGCAGCCGCCAGGCTGCGGCGGGCGGCCAGCCAGGCGGAGACGGCGACGTTGGCGAGCACCGCCGCCAGCACGAGGCCCACGACGGGGGCCACGAGCTGCCGCGACAGGGAACGGCCGGGGGGAGTCGGGGGCATGGTGGAGCGGGCGGTCAGCGCGACGGCGCCGACCCGGCCCATCGTACCCCAGGGGCCCGCCGACCGACTGGGGCGAACTCGTCAACGCCCATGCCGACCGCGACGTCCTTCAAGAGTCGCCTGACGAGCATGCCCGCCCGATCCCCGGCGTGCTCGGCTGAGCACAAAAAGAACCCCGCGTGCGTCCTGAGGATGCGTAGGGAATACGAACTCGAGGATCCTGTGGATCGAAGTCCTTGGCCTGACGCGTCACCAGGATGCATCCCTCCCGATCGGCGGTCGCAAGCACGATGGCGTCCGGGAGCTTGAGCCACAGCTATTGCCGAAGATCCACGGCTCTGTGGGCGATCTCGGCGGAAAGTTCGATGCGTCGCATCGATTCGAAGAGCATCTCCGCCGCATAACGCTCGGCGTCGTTCTCGGCGCCTGTCATCACCGCCATCCACGAGACCACTGAGTAGCAGGGGTCGTCGTACCGGCTGATCTCAACTGCGGCCGCATCGACCCCTTGAAGAAAGTCGATGAGCACGTCGCTGTCGAGAACCGCCTTCATCGCTTCCATTCCTCGCGGAGCCTGCGGACCGTCGCTGGGCTGTCGATTGCTTGCTTCTCCAGGCGCCAACGCCCGCTCCCTCCCCGGCCACGCCGGCGGCACGCAGCGATCCCGACGTGCGATTCATGAGCGACATCATGCTGATTACCGAGTGGACTCCGATGCGACCGCGTTGATACATCATGCACCGTCCGCGTTCCCCCGACACGCGACGGATTGCCTGCGGGAAACCACGCCCCGGCCGTGAGGGCCTCACGCCGCGGCGATCTTACGGCGCAGCGATCTTGAACAGGGCTGTGTCGGTCCGCAGGTACATCGCCCCGCCGGCGAACGCGGGCGTGGCGAGCGTCCTTCCCTGAAGCTCGTTGACCTCGAGCCGCTCGAAGGTCCGGCCGACCCGCACCCAGGTCGCTCGGCCCGCTTCGTCGAGGAACAGGATGCGGTCCGCAACGAGGATCGGCGACGCCGAGTAATTGCCGCCGAGCCGCTCGGTCCAGTGGACCTCGCCCGTCTTGGCATCGACGGCGGAGGCAATGCCCTTGTCCGACACGAAGTACAGGTCGTCCCCAACGAGCAGCGGCGACGGCGTGCTGGGGGCGGCCCGACTGAGCCGCCAGGCCACGTGCGTGTCGGTGAGATCGCCGGTTCCTCCCAGCCGGACGGCCAGCAGTTCAGGCCGATCGTAGTCGTGGTTGTAGATCACCAGGCCATGACCGATCGCCGGCTGCGGCACCACCGACCAGCCGGCGGCCCGCACCTTCCAGCGTTCCGCGCCGGTGCCGGGGTCGTACGCCGCGCAGTGATCGCTTCCCGGGGCGACGACGAGCTTTTTCCCGTCGCTCTCCGTCACAGCTGGCGTGGCGAAGGAGAAGCTGTTTCGGGCCTTCACCGACCGCGGCGTCCGCCACGCCACCCGGCCGGTCGCGGCGTCGACCGCCGCCACGAACGGGTCGCTGGCCCCGTCGCAGGTCACGATGAGCCTGCCGTCGATCAAGACGGGCGACCCGCCGCTGCCGTGCACCGGCGGGTAGGTCAGTTCCTCGCACACCCACCGAATCGCTCCGTCGCGGGCGTCGAGCCGAGCCATGCCCAACGGGCCGAAATGCACATACACGGCCCCATCCCGGACGATCGGCGTGGGGCTGGCATGGCTGTTCTTGCCGTGGATCTTCGGCTGCATGTCGACGCGGAAGACCTCGCGATCCCAGAGGAGGTTTCCGCTGCCCGCGTCGATGGCCAGCGCCCGCAGCGTCATCCCCTTGCCCTCGGGCACCCCGGTGGTCAGGTAGACCAGATCGCCGACGACCACCGGTGACGACCAACCGAGCCCGGGAACGGCGGCCTTCCAGACGACGTTCTTCGTCTCCGACCACTCGACGGCGGGAATCGGTCCCGCGGCATGCCCGTCCGCATGCGGACCGCGAAACTGCGGCCAGTCTGCCGAACCGCCGGCTACGACTCCGGCCAGAAGCAATTGGATCAGCGTCATCGTACCCCATCTCCTGTGCAGGCCTCGTGTTGATTACTCCATCCCGCGATGTTTGTCAGTCGCCCCGACGGGAACCTGCGGATCAGACCACCGGCTCGCAGGGCCGCGTTTCAGGGGAGCGATGCGGCCTCCGGCAGCGGTCCTCGCTCCCCGACGTCGCCGACTCGGCCACGCTCCATCGCCGCCTCCACCGCCCGCACCGCGTCTTTCGATCCCCTGAAGGCCGCGGCGGGAAAGTGGAACGGTCCGGCGAGCATGCGGGCGTAGATCGACCCGCTGTCAAACCGGTTGAGGCTCGCGCCGGCGAGGTATTGCAGCCGCAGGTTGCGGTCGGTGGTGATCTCCGCATCGGCGAGAAACTCCTGCAGGCTGTCGGCGGCCCCGACGCAGCTCGCAAACAGCTCCGCAACCGTGCCGATGCCTACGTCGGCGAGCGAGCCGCGGACGGCCGCGAACTCCGGCTGGGCCAGCCGCCTGGCGATCGCGTCCACGTCGATGACGGTCGGCCCGGGCTGACCGAGGAGCACGAGGTCGTAGCCCATGCCTCCCAGCGTGTTGCCGATCACGAGCCCGTCGGGAAAGACCTCGAAAAAAGTGGCGAGCTGACTTTTCACGGCGGCGTCGTTCGTCTGGTAGAGCTGCACGAACAGCGTGAACACGCCCCCCGGCCGGAGCCGCGACTTCACCAGCTCGAAGAACTCGCGGGTGTAGAGGGTCGCCGCGCCCCGGACCCAGGGGTCGAGGGGATCGGAGGTGATGGCGTCGTAGGTCCGGGACGTCGAGAGCAGGTGATGCCGGCCGTCGTCGATCACCACGCGGACCTTCGGGTCGCGGAGCACGCCGCCGTTGTGGTCACTGAAGTGCGCGAGCACGGCGCTCGGCACGATCGGCTCGATCTCGATGATCGTCTCGGACTCCACCCGCGGGTCGAGCGACACCGCCCCCGCCGTCACCCCTGCGCCGCAGCCGATCACGAGCACCTCCCGCGGCGATTCGGGCACGAGCGTGGTCAGGTGCCCGAGGAGACGCTGGAGCCGCATGTCATGCGACATGCTCGAGGCCTGGACCTTGCCGGCGTTGTGGTAGAGCGTCAAGCCGGCTGGCGTCCGCGTGACGGCCACGGAGGCCTGCAGCCCTTCGCCGACGTATACGAACTGATTGTCGCTCCCCCACAGCCCGCTGAACCGCCCGTAGGCTACGAGCGCGGGGGAGACCGGCGGCACGAGCCATGCGATGCCGGCAGCCCACGCCAGGGCGAGGCATCCGGCGGACAAGATCGCCACGCGGCCGCGGGCAGACGACCGCCAAGCCGTCGCCGCGACCGGGGCGAGGGCCAGGCCGGCCGCGACCGCGGCGACGAGGATCAGCATCCGCTGCATGCCCTGTGAGGAGCACATCCAGACCAGCGGTGCCCCCGCGACCGCTCCCGCGATCGCCCCGAGCGTGTTCGCCGCGGAGGCCGCGGCCACCCGCCTGGCGGGGTCGTCGCCGCCGCGGTCGAGCGCCGCGACGGCCAGCGGGAAGCTCGCCCCCCACAGTAACGTCGCCGGCAGCACCGCCCAGAGGCAGCGGACGATATCGAGCTGGAACGTGGCGACCGCATCACGGCCGAGCGACGGATTGATGGGCCACGCCGGAAGCGAATGGGCGAGCTGAAACGCCGCCCACGCGATGCCCGCGGGGAGCAGCAGCTGACACAGGCCGAACGCCGTTCGGGCATCGCCGGTCGCGCGGGCCAACGACGATGCCCACGCGCTGCCGAGGCCCAGCCCCGCGAGGAACACGGCGAGGATGATGGCGAAGGCGAACACGGTGCCGCCGATCTGGAGTGCGAGCAGCCGCGTCCACACCACCTCGGCCGCCAGTGCCGTGAGCCCCGAGAGGCCGATCGCCACGAGCAGGCCGCGGTCGATCGGCCGCCGCGCAGCCTCGGCCGGTGCGGCGGGCGGAGGAGCGGGCGTCAAGCGGGCGACGACCGCAGCCAGCGCCGCCACCGCGAGGTTGCCAGCCACCGCGACGCTCCCCGCCGTGAACAGATCGACGCGGGGCAGCAGGCCGTAGGCCGCCACCAGGCAGCCGCAGACCGCGCCCACCAAATTGCCGGCGTAGAGCAGGCCCAGCCGGCCGTCGGCGGCAGGAGTCCGCGCGACGAATCCGGCCAACACCGGCATGGTGGCACCCATGAGCACCGTCGGCGGCAGCAGGCAGATTGCCGCGACGAGCCCACGCAACACAATGCCCGGGTATCCAGCCGGCAGGCTCGCGGCATAGAGCGATCCGAGGGTCGGCGCCGCCCAGAGGAGCCCCGCCCCACACACCGCGATGCCGGCCTCGAGGGCGGCGTAGACCGCGAGCGGGTGCCGTCGGGCAGCGGTCAGCCGCGGGGCGATGAAGCTGCCAAGGCCCAGCCCCCCCATGAACGTCCCCAGCAGCACGGCCAGGGAGACCGCGGATGATCCGAGCGAGAGCTGCAGCAACTGAAACCAGACGATCTCGTGAACGAGCGCCCAGCCGCCGCCGACGGCGAACACCGCGATCACCACCGGCCAGGCCCATGCGGGCGGGGGCGGCACCGCGCCGACGGCGTCGTGCAAGCTGGCCCGCGGTGCGGGCAACTTTGAATCGGTCGCAGTGGCAGTGGGCATGGAGCGGGCGGGGGCCAGTGGACCAGAACGCGGCCGTGGCGACTCACACGGTCGGCAAGGTATGGGCCGGAAAGGTATAGATCGCCGCCCGAAAAATGCACAAGCGACGGACGGTCACTCGGTCAGCCGACGGCGGCGAGCGCGTGGCTCCCGAGGATGCGCGGACGCGAGGCATCACCGAAGCCGGTGCGGGGCGGGCCACGGTCGCAGTGATCCCCATCACGTCCGCCATCGTCGCGGAGATGAATCGGCCGCCGGCGGGTCGCCATCGTGTGAAGCCGGAATCGGAAACCGCTCGATCTCACTGGCCGCGGCCGGGAAGCCGACCTGAGCGAACCCTGTAATGGAACAGGCGGCAATCCTGACTTGGCCCCTGGAGCGGTGGTCGTGCCTTGCCACCGACAGGCCACGCCCCCTGTTTCCATGCCCCTCTCTCCGCCGCTCGCCCAAAGGATGGCCGGGCGCAATACCGCAGCAGGTGTTCCAAGCTCCGAAAATAGCTCGGCACGTCGCGGTCGATGAGCGCGATGCGCACGCTGGCGTCGATGGAAAAGCCGCTATGCTCCCAGGCGAGCATGTCGGCAGCCGCAGCGGCGTCGAGCCGGCGAGCGAGCCTGAACCAGCGGATCGCCCCCCGCCAGCAGGCCACCCGTCGCGCAGCGATCCGGGCCGCCGTTCACGCGCCGCCGCCGAAGAGCGCCCGCGCGTTGCGGCAGCAGACGTCGGCGACGAGGGTGTCGAGCCAGTCGCGGCGGTCGGGCAGCCGGCCGCTCTCGACGTCGGCGCCGAGGAGGTCGCAGAGGATGCGGCGGAAGTACTCGTGTCGCGGATAGGAGAGGAACGACCGCGAGTCGGTGACCATGCCCACGAAACGGGAGAGCAGGCCGAGATCGGAGAGCATGTTCATCTGATCGCGCATGCCCCGTTCCTGGTCCATGAACCACCAGCCGCTGCCCCACTGGATCTTGCCCGGGATCACGCCGTCTTGGAACGATCCGGGCAGGGCGCCGAACAGGGCATTGTCGGCGGGATTGATGTTGTAGAGGATCGTGCGGCCGAGGCATCCCTCGGCCACGAGCGTGCCCATGAACCGCACGAGCCCCGGACCCTGCCGGGCGTCGCCGATCGTGTCGGCGCCGGCGTCGGATCCGAGCCGCGCCGTCAGTGGCGGGTTCGGGTCGCGGAACGCCCCGAGGTGGAGCTGCGTCACCCAGCCCTTGGCATGGTTGAGCCGGGCGACGTGCCGCATGAAAAACGCCATGAACGTCTCCGCCTCGGCCGCCGTGGCCGCGGTGCCGGCCATGGCCCGCTCCCAGATGGCCCGCGCCTCCGCCTCCGTGGCGTCCACGTCGGGCAGGAACTCGATGCCGTGATCGGTCGCCCGGCAGCCGGCTCGCGCGAAAGCGTCATGCCGCTTCTCGATGGCCGCCAGGAGCCCGGAAAACGTGTCGGCACCGATGCCGGCCGTGTCGCCGAGCCGCCGCGCCCAGGCCTGCACCTTTTCAGGCTGCTGCACCTTGAGGGCCGCATCGGGGCGGAACGTGGGCACCACACGCGTGGCCAGATTGGAGGCGGCGATCTTCGCATGCCAGTCGAGCGGGTCGGCGGGATCGTCGGTCGTGCCCACGAGCTCCACGTTCATGAGGCGGAGCAGGCCGCGGGCGGTGAGCGGGCCCGTGGCCAGTTGGCGATTGGCCTCATCCCACACCCGCCGCGCCGTCGCCGGCTCGAGAAGCTCCTCGATGCCGAAGTGCCGGCGCAGTTCGAGGTGCGTCCAGTGGAAGAGCGGGTTGCGGAGCGTCTGCGGCACCGTCTCCGCCCAGGCCGCGAACTTCTCCTCCGGCGAGGCGGCGCCCGTGATCCGCTCCTCAGCGATGCCGCAGGCCCGCATCGCCCGCCATTTGTAATGGTCACCCGCCAGCCACACGGCATGCAGGTTTTCGAATCGCCGGTCCTCGGCGATGTCCTGCGGCGAGAGGTGGCAGTGGTAGTCGAAGATCGGCTGCACCTTGGCGACGCGGTGGTAGAGGTCGGCGGCGGTGGCGCAGGAGAGCAGGAAGGAATCGTTGCAGAAGGACACGGGCTGGCTCCGAGGGTGATCGTCGCGGGATCATCGCAGCCCCGCGGCGGCCCGACAAGACGCGGCCGGGGGCCGCAAGGCCAACGGCGTCGCGCCCCGCTGCTCGGTCCCGCCGGCGGATTTCGGAGAGCCGGCGTGCCCGATCCCGGAGTCCGCGTTCAGTACCAGATGCCGCCGCGGACGACGAATGTGTCGTCCGGCCGGTAGTCGGCCGTGTCGGTGATGTAGTACTCGACGAGCCGGCCTGTGACCCAGCCGATCTCCGCCCGCCAACTGGCACCGAGGTCGGCCGGCCGTCGCTCCCAGCCCGCCAAGAGCCGGTAGTCATGGTAGACGACGACATCGTTGGCGCCGCTGTCGCGCCGCACCGCCCACTGGTTGCCGCCGAACTCGCCGGCCAGATAGAGCCACTGCGAGGCGTGGCGGCTCTCGGCCACCCGCCATGCCAGCCGCGGCCGCGGGAAGATGAGCTCGAACCGCCGGTCGTCGCTCGGTGTCCACAGGAGGCCGCCGGCGGGGAGGATGTTGACGTCGTAGCGGTCGAGGTAGATGACGCCGGCCACGATGCGGAGATCCGCGTTGGCTTCGTAGGCGCCGAAGCCGTGGCCCGTGATGCGGAACGCCTGTGGCGTGTCGTTGACGAAGTCGCTGTACCAGCCTGGCGCCACGGCCAAATCGACGCCGAGCCGGTCGCCGACCTTCCGCATCCATCGGGCCTGGAGCCATGACTCGTAGAGCTGGGATGGCAGGCCGGGATCCATCGGCCCCGGCACTTCGTCGATGAACGTGGTGCCGAATCCGGGTGTGACGAGCAGCGGCGAATCGACCGTGGGGGCCGGCATGCCGATCGTGAGGCTCGTCTCGAGGGTGGTCAGTCCGAGGCCGTTGTTTCCCAGCCGCGGCAGTTCGGTGACGGTGAAGATCGCCTGTTGCAGTGCGCCGGGCTTCGCGCCGGGGGGGAGTTTGCGGCCGGGGGGCGCGAACTCCTGTCGCGGCTGGCCCGGCGGGGCGACGTCGTCGGGGAGGAGCGGCTCGGTGAGGTCCTGCGGGTCGCCGAGGGCGGCCAGGCGGATGCGGTCGAAGAAGGTGGTGTCGATCGGAGGCAGCGGCTTCACCTCCCAGGCCTGCTGCGGCGAGGCCGGGGGCAGCGGCCGTGGCTCGGCGGCCGTGGCCATGCCGGCGAGGGCAAGTGCGACGAGGATCGCACGGAACGAACGGCGAGCCCGCGGCGGAAGTTTTGATGATGGGCGTTCGCCAGGTTTGCTTGTGGGTTGACCCGCGCGAGCGGCACAAGAAGCCCCCGGCGGAAGCCGGGGGACTCCGGGTGGCGTGTCTGCCCGGTGGCCATGCGATTTGGGCAGGAGCCGGGGGATCACGTGGCGCCTTTCGGCATGGGAGATGGGATGGCGTTCATGCCCGGTGTCCACGGGTTTCCACCCGGGGCTTCTTGGGGAAACACGAGTGCCCTATCCACACAACAGCCTGCGGGGGGCGTAAGCCTGCGGGGTCTTGTGTTGGCGCGGGTTTGCCCTGGAACCCCGAGGCGCGAGCCGAGGGAATGTGGTTCGGTGTTCGAGAAGACGGCGCGTATTCCCTCAGCTTGCGCTTCGGGCTTCCTGGCAGCGAGGCACAGACGACGGGAGCCCGCCTCCGCGTCGGCCTGGATGGCCGACGTCCCGCCCGGTGAACCCTTGGCGTTCCCCGCGGCGGGCGTAAGCCTGCGGGGGCCATGTTGTCCTCGTGGCGTCCCAAGTCGTTCGTCGGCCTGGATGGCCGACGTCCCGCCCGGTGAACCCTTGGCGTTCCCCGCGGC
>CAZJHQ010000001.1:354294-450612 GCA_964545915.1 uncultured Candidatus Kuenenia sp.
GGGCGTAAGCCTGCGGGGGCCATGGATGGCCCCGCAGGCGCGACATTCAGTACGACAGCCCGAGCCGAAACATGATCGTGCTGGGCAGGTCTTGGTATTGCGGGGGGCCGTCCACATAGAAGAGCTGGCGGTAAAAGACGTAGCCGACCTCGAAGTTGCCGGCCAGACCCGTCGTCGTCTTGGGCACGAACTCGGTGCCGAGGGCGATGCGGATGTCGTTGTAGTCGAATGGTGAGATACCGTTGTAGGCGGGTGAGTTGCGGCGAAACGTCCAGGCGCCGCCGCCGTACTCGCCCGACACATAGCCCCACCAGGCATGGCGGCCGGTGTCGATGAACCGCCGCGCCGCCTTCGGCGCGGGAAAGAAGATGTCGTAGCGCGAGTTCGCGTCGGGGATCCAGGTCAGGCCCACGGCCGGCAAGAGCTTCACGAGATTGCGGTCGAGGTACACGATGCCCGCCTTGCCCTGCATGGTGGGCGTGAGCTGTAGCGTGCCGATTGCCCGGCCCATCACGCGCCAGCTTTGCCACACGAAGACGTCCCAGTTGGTGTAGATGCCGACCCGAAGGCCGAGCTCGGCCCCGAACAGCGGCGTGAACTGCGGGTTCCACGCGCCGTCGAGAAACACGTCGTATGTGTTGGGCGGCAGGTCGGCGAGCATCGTGGCGGTCGTTTCCGGGCCGTCCCAGAGCTGGAGGCCGAAGCCGGGCGTGATCAGCAGCGGCGCGTGGTTGAGGTTGGCCGGCGAGTTGTGGAAGAACGGCAGCGCGAAGGTGACGGTGGTGTCGAGCTCGTTGATGCCCACGCGGGTGCCCTGCCCGTCGCCGAGCAGATAGGCCCAGCTTCCGCGGGCGCCCTGGTAGACGTGCATCGTCTGCTGATAGGTCTGCTGGAAGGACGAGCCCTGTGCGGGGTAGCCGGCGGGGAACAGCGTGGCCGGCTGGCCAGGGGGCGTTCCCGGCGGCGCGACCAGCGACGGCGCGGCGGGGGAGTAGCCGGGATAGCCCGGCTGACCGCTGATGGCGGAGGGCGCCCAGGTGGACGGGGGCGGCGTGGCGGGGAAGACCTGCGAGCCGGGGGGCGCGTAGGCGTCCCACGTCGGGGGCGGCGCGGCGAGCGATCCGGCCTGGGCGAGTCGGTCGAGGGACGAAGCGGCCGGCGGCGGGAGTTGCACCGTCTGCGCGGCGGCCCACGACGCGCCCCAAAGGAGCGCGGCCAGCACCGGCGCGGACGCCGTCAAGATCCGCATGGAGAGCACCTGTCTTCGGCCGTCCGCGTGGACGGCGGCGGGGGGGTACCGCGCGAGCATGGGCAGGGTCAAGGTCGCGACCCGGCCACTCCCTGATCGGCGGCCATCCCCAAGGTCCCGGTTCGCCCGAGCTTGCCGGGGCCCTGCTATGGTGATTCCCCATGTTGCCTTCCCGGCCCATTCCCGACCCGATCGACCCGGCCGCGCTGCATGCCGCCGGCTTCGCGGCGGTGGAAGTGCTGGCCGAGGCCGAGTCGACGATGATCCGGGCTCGGGAACTGGCGGCCGATGCGTCCTGTCCGCTCCCCGTGGCCGTGATCGCGGATCGGCAGACCCGCGGCCGCGGGCGGCGCGGCGCCCGGTGGTGGCAGCCGCCCGGCAGCCTCGCGGTGAGCATCGTGCTCACGGCCGATGCCGGCACGCCGCCACCGTCGTGGTCGCTCGCCTGTGGCGTGGCCCTGGCCGAGACCTTGCGGGCCGTCACGCCTGGGGTGGAGGCGGTCGTCCGCTGGCCCAACGACGTCGAGGTCGCCGGTCGCAAGCTCGCCGGCATTCTCGTCGAAGCGGTGGCGGGCGGTCGGACGATCTTCGGCATCGGCGTCAACACGACCGGCAGTGCCGCCGCCGCGCCCGCGGCGCTCGTCCGCCGCGTCGCGACGCTGCCCGACCTCGTGGGCACCGCGCTGCCCCGGGAGCGGCTGCTCGTGGAGTTCCTGCCACGGTTTCGCCGGCTGCTCCGGGAACTCGCCGCCGATCCCGGGCTGCTGCCGCGCCGCTACCGTCCGCTCTGCGCCCTCGACGGCGAGCCCGTGACGATCCACGTGGACGCCGCACGGCATCACGGCATCTGCCGGGGCATCGCCGCCGATGGTGCGCTGATGATCGACACGGCGGCCGGGAGGATGCGGTTCGCCTCCGGCAGCCTCACCGACCCGGCCGACGTCTGGCACGGGGAGGGCTGACGCCCCGCTTGGCCCGCGTGGCATAACAGCAGACCTCGCGGCCGCCGGTGGAGAGTTGCCGGACCTGCGCGACGTAGCCCCACCGGCGAAACGTCGTCAGCCACTCGGGCAGGGCTTCCGCCCGAGACCACGTCGGCAATTTGAGCGTGGCGATGATGCCCCGCGGCCGCACGCCGGCTTCCGCGACGATCCGGCCGATCGCCTCCAGCGTGCTCACGGGGTCGATGTTCATGTCGGAGACGACCCAGTCGAAGCCGCGAAACTCGCGGAGCTTCACGTCGCGCGACCGCTTCCGCCAGTGCGTGAACCGGGGGTGGTTCGCCACCCGGGGATCGATGACGGCCGGGTCGATGCCCACGACCTCGAGACCGGCCTCGAGGAGCCGTTGGCACGAGCCACCGGGCGCCGCGCCGAGTTCGCACGCCCGCTCTCCCGGCGTGAGCGCGATCCCGAAGGAGGCGATCGCCTCGTCGAGCTTCAGCCAGGCCCGCGACACCTTGTCGGCCGGCAGCGGCACCGGATCGCAGACTGTGGAACAAGTCTGCCCGAGCAGGATGCGAGGAGTGCCGACCGTGGAAACCCTCGGCGTTTCCATCGGTCGGCCAAGTGGACGAAGGCCATGGAGGGCTTTGTCCACGGGCAGATAGACGCCACCCGGCCAGCAGCTCGCCGGCGTCGCGGCCCGATGCCAGCCGACCCACCAGCGGTCCGCGGTGTCGATCACACAGTCGAGCACGAGGTCGCCGGGCGCCGCGGACGCGTTGGTCTGTGGTCCTAGGCCAAGCGCCGTCAGCAGGGCGGCGCGAATGCCGGTCACGTCCGCGTCGGCCCGTGGATCGCGCGGCCAGACGTGGACGTTCCGCCAGGCCGCCGGTCCGGCGCGGTGCAGCGCTGCGGTGACGAGGTCCGGCACTGTGGCGGCCGTGACCTGGCCCAGCGAGCGGATCATGGCCCGGGCGAAGACCAGATCGGGAAAGAAGTCGTCGGGCGGATCGAAGCCGGCGGGGAGGCGGAACGTCACGGCGCCACGCCGCCAGGCGCCGCGCCGCACTTCCGGCAACACGGCCTGCTGCCGGCGGCAGAGCTCCTCTTCCGCGCCCCCCTGGCAGGCGGCGAGCAGAAACTCGCCCCGTTCGCGGGGGCCGGCGGAGCCGCCGGGGGGGATTGCCGGTGGCGTTGGGCTGGGAGACGGCATGCGGGAGATCCTATTGCCGTGCGGCCCAAAAATCAGGCCGGCCCGGGCGCCCAAGGGCCCGGGCCGGCCTTTCTCGTCTGAACGCTGACGTCCTCACGCTGTTCCGCCGAGGCGGCACGGGGCGAGGACGAAGGGCAGACCGTCGAAACGGACTGCGGGATCCCACGCATGGGACCCCGGGCGGAGCATCCTTGGCGAAACCGGTGGTTTCGCCGTGTTGAAAAAGCTCCGACGGCGCTCCGAGGAGCATCCGCCAGAAACCTTCTCAACGGATGGCTCAGCCGTGGCCCTTCTTCTTCTTGGCGACCTTCTTGGCAGCCTTCTTCTTCTTCTTCGCCATGGAAATGGCTCCTTACCGTGAGCATCCAGACACGCATCTCACGCCCCTTCCCGTGGATGCTCAGCGGCGGGAAAGGGACGACGTTTCGACCGTCGATGCCCGCGCGAGCGCACGGGTGCCTTCGGTCGATTGGAGAGTTGTGAAGGATGACGCCAAAAACTGTCAAGAGAAAATCGCGATTTTTTTTCCGATTTCTCGCGCTGCGTGGATGACTTTGCCGGCGCCGAGCATGCATGCCGCATTCACGACGTCGCGCTACGACTGCCGCCGCGCCCAATCCTCGAGCAGCGCCACCTGGGGGGCGAACGCCTGCTCGGTGACGCCGATCGGGCTCTTGAAGAAGCAGGCCAGCCACTCCAGTGCGCCCGCTTCGCCCGCCCGCGCGGCCCGCTCCACGAGCCGCACGAGATCGAGCACCAGCGGCGCGGCGAGGATCGAATCGCATCCCTGCCACGTGAACTGCATCGTCATCGCGGTGCCGAGGAATCCCTGGAAGTGGATGTGGTCCCAGGCCGTTTTCCAATCGCCGAGGCTCTGGATGTATTCGATCGACACATGGGTCTGCGGCGGGTACCCGAGGATCGCCGCCAGGAGGTGGTCCTTGCTGCGGACCTTGGCGGCCTTGTTGCGCGGGTCGTCGAGCACGCGGCCGTCCATGTTGCCGAAGATGTTGTGGCCGACCCAGCTCATGACCCGGAGATTACGGGCCGCGAACATCGGGGCCAGCACGCTCTTGAGCAGCGTCTCGCCCGTCTTGCCGTCGCAGCCGGCATGGGCGATGCCGCGGTCGCGGGCGACGCGCTGCAGGCACGCGGGCGTCGCGCCGGTGGAGGGCGTGAAGTTCACGTAGGCGGCCCCGGCCTCCGCCGCGGCCAGGAAATACAGGCTGCTGGTGGGCAGCGGGCAGGCGGCGGGATCGTCGAGGAGCGGCTCCACGGCGGCGAAGTCGGTGGGCAGGGGGCGGTCCGGCGGCGGTTCCGTCGAGGCGACGTTGACGACCACCACGCGATCCACACCCGCCGCGGCCGCGAAGGCTTCGATGTCGGACCGCACGCGAGCGATCGCCTGCCGCGGCGTTTCCACGAGCACGGCGGCGGCATCGTCGGCCAGACCACGGATCCGCTCCCCGGAGGCGAGCACCGTCCCCGGTCGCAGCCGCCCCTCCACTTCGACGAGATAGTCGGCGGCGGCGTCGATCAGCTCCGGGGCGATCGCGCGGCTCTCGGTCCACATCCGCCGCGCCTCGTCCACGAGCCGGCCGGCGCGGATGTCGTGGCCGCCGACGACGATGGCGGAGAAGTCGACGAGGTCGAGGCTGCGGAAAGGCTCCAGTTCCGTGAGCAGGCCGATCGGCTCGATGGCCTGGCGTCGCAGCGCCGCCAGGCCCACCAGGAGCGTGGTGGCCACGCCCCCCTTCGCGCCGACGAGCCAGAGTCCGAGGCGGGGGCGGGGGCGGCTCTCGGGCATGGGCGATCTCCGGGGTCGGCCGGCGCGGCGATGGGAAACAGAAGAGGGATTGGTATCATTCAACCGCGAACGAGACGCGTCAAGGAACCGCAGGGAGCGCATGCCGGCGATCATGGAGACGATGGAAAAGTCGCACAGCCTCACGACAGCGCGGCGCATGGCGTCGCTCGAGCCTTCCGCCACGCTTGCCATGGCCGCCCGGGCCGCGGCCATGACCGCCGCGGGCACCGCCGTCATCGACCTGTCGGTGGGCGAGCCAGATTTCCCCACGCCCGACCACATCTGCCGGGCCGCGGAGGCCGCGATCCGCTCCGGCAAGACGAAATACACGCCCGCCGCCGGCATTCCCCAGCTCCGGCAGGCCGTCGCCGACGATTACGGCCGTCGCACCGGCCTGGCGATCAAGCCGTCGCAGGTGGTCGTCTCGAATGGCGCCAAGCACTCGCTGCACAACGTCTTCACCGCGCTGCTCAACGAGGGGGACGAGGTGATCGTGCCCACGCCCTACTGGGTCAGCTACGCGGAGCTCATCAAACTCGCCGGCGCCCGGCCGGTGCTCGTCGAGACGCGGATCGAGGACGACTTCAAGCTTCGGCCCGCGGCCCTGCGGCAGGCGGTCACGCCGCGGACGCGGATGCTCCTGCTCTGTTCGCCGAGCAACCCCACCGGCGTCGTCTACGACCCGGCCGAACTGGCGGCGCTGGCGGACATCGCGATCGAGCACGACCTGGCCGTCGTCGCCGACGAGATCTACGACCAGCTCGTGTTCGACGGCCGCCAGAGCCCGTCGTTCCCCACGCTGCGGCCCGGGCTCGCGGAGCGGACCGTCGTCGTGGCGGGGGTGAGCAAGACATATTCCATGACCGGCTGGCGGATCGGCTGGACGATCTGCCCCGAACCGCTCGCCAAGGCGATCGGCAACCTGCAGAGCCAGGAGACGAGCAACCCCTGCAGCGTCAGCCAGCATGCCGCCATCGCCGCGCTCACCGGACCGCAGGAGTGCGTGGCCGAGATGCGGGCGGCGTTCCAGAAGCGGCGCGACCTCGTGGCCGGGCGGCTGGCGGCGATGCCGGGCGTGCGGCTTCCCGACATCGGCGGCGCCTTCTACGCCTTCTTCGACATCGCCCCCGCCCTGGAGCGCTCCCGCAGCCGCGGCATCGCCACGAGCCTGCAGTGGTGCGAGGCCCTGCTGGAGCAGGAGCACGTGGCCTTGGTCGCCGGCAGCGCCTTCGGCGCCGAGGGACACGTGCGGATGTCGTTCGCCGCGGCGGAGGAGAAGCTCGCCGCCGGCCTCGATCGCATCGCCCGGTTCCTGGCGTGAGCCCGCCGCGCGGCGCGATCGGCATCGTGCTGGCCGGTGGCCGGGCGCGACGGCTGGCCGCGGCCGCGCCACCCGGCGGCAAGGGGGCGTTGGACCTTGCCGGACGTTCGTTCCTCGAGCGGATCGTCTCCACGGTCGCCGCCGAGGTGGACCACGTGATCGTCGTGGCGGCACCGGGGCAGCCCCTTCCGGCCCTGCCCGATGGAGTGGAGATCGTGCGCGACAGCGAGCCGGGGGGCGGGCCGCTCGCCGGCCTCCGCGACGGCCTGGCAGTTGCGGCGGGCCGCACGCCGCTGCCACGGACGGCCTTCGTCTGCGCCTGCGACGCGCCGCTGCTGGGCCGGTCGGTGGTGCGGCTGCTCGTCGGCCGTGGCCTCGACACCGGGGCCGCCTGGGTGGTGCCGGAATCCGCCGGCCACCCGCAGGTGCTGCTGTCGGCGATCGCCCCGCGCCTCCTGCCGCGGATCGCGGCCTACCTCGCCACCGGCAGACGGGATCTCCGCGGCCTGCTCGCCACGATCGATGCGGAATCGCCCGGGCTCGTCGTGCGGGTGACCGCGGAAGAACTCGCCACCGTCGATCCGGCGGGCGACGCGCTCCTCGACGTGGACACGCCGCCTGACCTCGCACGGCTGCGCCGGCAAGGAAACCCGCCTTCTGCGCCGTGAGCGGGGCTTTCTATACTCCGTCTCCATGGCGCGCACGCATTCGCGATACCAGGGCGGGAGGCGACGTGGCCGGTGGGCCGTGTTCTCGCTGGCGGCCCTCGCGGTCCTGGCCGGTGCGGCCTGGATCGCGCCCCGGGTGCTCGTCCTCACGACCCTGCGGGATCGGCCCCTGGAGGCGGCGCTGGCGGGCATCGACGGCAGCGTGTCGAGCGCCGGCGCCAGCTGGGGATGGCTCGGCGGCATCGAGTATCGCGACATCGTCCTCCGCGACCGTGGGGGGCGGGCGCTGGTGGCCGTGCCGCGGCTGGTGATCGACCGGGGGCTGGTGGCGCTGGCCCTCGAGCCCCGCGACCTGGGCACCGTGCGGCTGGTCGGCGCCGAGGCGGTGATCGACGTCCGCGCCGGCGGCAGTTCGCTCGAGGACGTGGTCGCACCCTGGCTGGCGGCGGCTGACGCCGGCACTGCGCCGGGATTCGAGCTCGAACTGGTCGATGCGACGGTCGAGCTTCGCGACCTCGTGCATGGCGATGCCTGGCGGTTGACGGAACTCTGCGCGGCCGGCCGGGTGACGCCCGCGGCACCGGCCGCGGCCTGGACGGTGGCCGGCCGCGTGCGGCACGCGGGCGCGGCGGATGCGGCACCGGGAGCTGCGGTCCCTGCGGCCGCGGTGCCCGAGGAGCGTCTCGATCGGGCGACGATCGCGGCCCGCGCCACCGCGGCCCTCGCCCGCGCCGGCGGGTTTTCCCTTTCGGCACCGGCCGGCGATCCCGCGGTGCGCACCGTGACCGTGGCCACGCATCGGCTGCCGCTGGGCGTCTCGGCGGTGCTCGCCACGCGGTTCGGCGGCGGCTGGGTGGCCGACGGCCTCGCCGACGTCCGTCTCGACGCCACGCTCGCCGCCGGCCACGCACGGCTGATCGGCTCCGTGGCCGCGCAGGACCTGGCCATCTGCCGCGCCGCCACGCTCGACGAGGTCATGACGATCGCCCGCATCGAGGCGCCGCTCGACTGTGCGGTCGAGGCCGGGCGGCTCGTGGTGCGGAAGCTCACCCTCGAAAGCCCATTCCTGCATGCCGAGGCCTCGGGCCGGATCCGCCTGCCGACCGGTGACACGTGGGACTGGGGCGATGGTCTCGTCGACGACGACTTCGCGATCGCGGCCGACATCGATGTGGCGGCGGCATCCGCCGCGCTGCCGGGCGGCATGCGGGTGCGGCCCGATGTCCGCGTCACGGACGGCCGGCTGCAACTTGCCGCGGCAGCCCATGCCGACGGCGATGACCGCGTGCTCGAGGTGCGGCTCACGGCACGGGATCTGGCGGCGGTGCAGAGCGTGGCTGCCACCGACGGCGCGAACCCGACGCAGCGGCTGCTGCGCTGGAACGAGCCCTTCACGGCCTTCCTGCGCGGCCGCCGCAACGCG
The DNA here is from genome assembly GCA_964545915.1 of uncultured Candidatus Kuenenia sp. GTDB lineage: Bacteria > Planctomycetota > Planctomycetia > Pirellulales > UBA1268 > QWPN01. The sequence goes on from CAZJHQ010000001.1 coordinate 362,920, forward strand.
GGGGCGAGCCTGCGGATCGAGGACGCGCGGATCGCGTCGCCGGCGGTCGAGGTCTCGGCGGCGGGCGACGCCCGGGCCGCCACCATCCAGTGGACGCTCGACCTCGACGAGCTGGTCGGCGAGGTCGCGGAGGTCCTCGATCTCGGTGGCGCGGCGCTGGCCGGCGCATCCCGGGGTCGGATCGACGTGGTGCAAGCCGATCCGGCCGGTCCCGCGACGGTGAAACTGTCGGCGAGCGTCACCGATTTCGAACTGGCGGCGCCCGGCCGGCCCACCTGGAAAGACGCCGAGATCACGCTCGCCGGCGAGGCGTCCGGCCAGTTGGCAAACGGCGCCGCGCTCGTGGAGCAGGCCCATGCCGCGGTCACGGCGGGGGGCGACCGGCTGGAGGCAACCCTCACCGGCGGCGCGATCGTCGGGTTCGCCGGCGGCCCGTGGGTGCGGGCCGGCGCCGACTCCACGGCGCTGGCCGCTGACTGCTCGCTCGTCGGCGACCTCGCCCGCTGGCAGCCGCGCTGGGCCGCCGTCTGGCCGGCGGTGGCGGGCTGCGGCGCCTGGTCCGGCACTGGAAAGGCCACGGCGGCCCTCGCCGCCCGCGGGGCGGCCTGGCAGATCACCCGGGCCGGTGTCGAGATCGAGAAGCTGGCGATCCGCATGGCCGATCGCAGGATCGACGAGCCGCGGGTCGTGGCGACGGCAGCCGGCCTCATCTATCCCACGAGCGGGGCGATCGAGGTGTCGTCGGGCGAAGTGCTCACGACCACGCTCTCGGTGCGCACCGGCGGCATGGCCTGGGCGCCGCCGGCGGCGGGTGCGGTCGATCTCCTGGCGTTGGTCGATCGCGTGCGCGGCAAGGCCCAGTGGCGGGCGCACGCCGGCCGCCTCGAGCGGTGGCTGATGCCGGCCGAGTGGGTCGAGCGGTGGCCGGTCACGGGGGAAGTGGCGGGCACCGTGGAGGTGGCCGATGTCGGCGGCGGCGCAAACCTGCTGTTCGAAGCCACCGGCACGCAGCTCTCCATCGGCCATGTGCCCGATGCGGCCCGCCGCGCGGGGGGACTGCCGCAGCCGGTGTGGAGTGAGCCGCGGGCGAAACTCGTGTGTGAGGTGACGCGTCCGGCGGGGACGGAAGGGGTGCGGATCGACCGGCTGGGACTCGAGTCGTCCACCGTCGGCATCTCGGCCCGTGGTGGCGTGCAGGATTGGTCCGGGAGGCGACGCCTGGAACTCGACGGCACGGCCGCCTACGACTGGGCCCAGGTGTCGCGGCTACTCACTCCGTGGACCGGCGGCCGGCTGCGGGTCAGCGGCGCGGGCGCCAGGCCCTTTGCCTTCCGCGGACCATTGGCCCGGCCGGCCGCGATCGATCCCCCCGCCACATCGACGGCCGAGATCGGCACCGTGCCGCTGCCGCAGCCGTGGCTCGCCGCCGCCCGGGGTTCCGGCGACGCCGGCGATCGTGTGGCCCGCGTCACGCGACCGGCGCCGGCCGTGCGGCCCGGCGAGTCGGTGCTGACGACGCTCGCCCGCGGTGTCACGGTCGATACGACCGCCGCCTGGACGGCGGCCGAGTGCGACGGCTTCGCGATCGGCGCCGGCGAGATGCCGGTGCGGCTCTTCGAGGGCCAGCTCGCCTGCGGGCCGTTCGACATTCCCGCCGCGGGCGGCCGGATCCGCGGCGCCCCCTGGATCCGGCTGGCGCCACCGCCGGAGTTGATCGTGCCGCAGGGGCGGATCATCGAGCGGGTGACGCTCTCCGGCCCGCTGGCCGACCGCTGGGCCGGATGGCTGTCACCGCTGCTCGGTCACGCCACGCACACGCGTGGCGTCGTGACCATCGACACGACCGGCGCGCGGCTGCCGCTGGGCGACCCGTTCGCCGGCGAAGCCGCCATGCGGGTCATCTTCGAAGACCTCGAAGTCACACCGGCGGCGACGGTGCAGCCGCTGGTGAGCCTGCTGGCGAAGCTGCAGGCGGCGGTCGATCCGCGGTTCGCCGTCGGCGACAAGGTGGTGCTCCTGCGGGTGCGGCCCCATCCGGTCACCGTGCAGCTGGCCGAGCGGCGGCTGTGGCACGAGGGGCTCGTGATGGACGCCGGGCAATTGGTCGTCCGCTCGCGGGGCAGCGTGGCGGCCGACGGCACGCTGGCGATGGTGGTGGAGGTGGCGCTCCGCGGCGACATCGCCGGGCAGACGCCCGTCATCGCGCAGCTGCTGCGAACACCGCTGGCGATTCCGCTCAAGGGCACCGTGCACAAGCCGCAGTTCGACGCCGGTGCGATCGACCTCTTGCTCGGCCGGATCGTGGAGAACACGGCGCAGGCGGTGATCCAAGACGGCGTGGTCCGCGGGCTCGAGTCGCTGGAAGCGCTGTTCGGCAACCCGCCGCCGGCACCGCCGCAGCCACCCTCCCCCGCCCCGCCGCCGCTGACGTTTCCAGGCGGGCGGTGAGGCCGGGCTCGTCGGGAATGGTCCGCGGGCCGGGGCTGCCGGGCCCCGTCGCCGGACGTTCGCTGCGGCTCTCCCGGCCTCCGCTCTCTCGGAGGCGTCTGCGCTCCGGCATCCATGCCTGCGCTGGCCGCCTACGCCGGCTCCCGGGGCCCGGCAGCCCCGGCCCGCTCCTCAAGCGTGGGTCGGCACCGCAGGACGTCGGAGGCGGCGGTCCATGCCGGCGATGAGCCGTTCGAGCCGGCGGCGATAGGAAAAATGCTCGACCTCCAAGGCGTGCCGCGGCGAGGCCACGTAGGCGATCGGAGACCGCAGCGGCCGCTGCCGCGCGGCGTAGAGCCAGGCGGCGGCCCGTGGGCTGCGTCGGGCGGCGACGGCCATCCGGGCCACGAGCCGCGCCTGGAAATCGGTGAGGCCCCACTGGCCGCTGTCGGGCTGGATCAGGCCGACGACGGCGATGTCGTCGCGGGTCGGATGGAGCAGGTGCAGGTGGAGCCGCGGCAGGCCCGCGGCCGAGTCAGCCCCGAGCAGCCGGGCGTCGATGAAGGGGAGCGTGGTGCGGTAGCCGGTCGCGCAGATGATGATGTCGTAGGTCGCGCGGCGGCCGTCGCGAAACACGACCGCATCGCCGTCGAAGGCCGTCACGTCGGCCGCCGGTTCGATGCGGCCGGCGGCAATCAGGGCGAGCAGGTCCGAGTTGACGATCGGGTGCGTCTCCCAGAGGCGATGGTCCGGCCGCGGCAGGCCGTGTCGCCAGGGAAGGCCGATGCTGCGGTCGATCGCCCGCAGGCTCACCAGGCGGCGGAGCCACACCGGAACCCCGAGCCGCAGGAGCCGTTCGTTCCGCAGGTCGGCCGGCCGGCCCATGATCTCCCGGGGAACGATGTAATAGCCGCGGCGCAGGGAGAGCGTGGTCGCCGCCGCGTGGTGCGCGCACTCGACGGCGATATCGCAGCCCGAGTTGCCGCCGCCGATCACGAGGACGCGCTTCCCGGCCAGCGAAACCGGATGCGTGGGCGACTTGTAGTCGGCCGCATGGATGAGCACGCCCGTGAAGCGGCCCGGCACGTCGGGCAGCCGCGGCACATGGTTGTGCCCCGAGGCGATGACGACGCCGGCGTAGTCGCGATCGGTCCCGTCGGCGGTCCGCACTCGCCAGCCGGCACCGGGACCGCCGCGCGGCGTGACCGACTCGACCGCCGCGTGCGTGCGGATGTGGGGCAGGAGGTCGAAGTGCCGGGCGTAGGCCCGCAGGTAGTCGAGGCAGCGGCCGTGATCGGGATAGGCGGGCCAGTGCCGTGGCATCGGGTAGTCGACGTATTCGGTGAGCCGGCGGGAACTGATGAGCCGTGTGGAGGCGAAGACCCGCGATGTCGGGCTGCCGAAATACCAGTTGCCGCCGACGTCGTCCTCCCGTTCGAGGGCCTCGGCGTCGATGCCCGCCGCGCGGAGGTTCTTGAGCGCCGTGAGCCCCGACGGGCCGGCACCGATCACGCACCATCGGCCTGCGGGGTCAGAGGTGGGCATGGCGCACCAGCGCGGCAGCGAGCCGCGTGAGGTCGTCTGGGGTGTGGTGCCACGAGAGGCTCGCCCGCACGAGGCTCTTGCCTTGCGGCACGCTCGGTGGGCGGATGGCCGGCACGAAGAAGCCTTCGGCGGCGAGCGCCCCCGCGACGGCGACGGCCTGCTCCGCGGCGCCCACCACGACCGGCACGATCTGCCCACCGCAGGCGGCGACGTCGAGGCCCTCGGCGGCAAGCCGATCGCGGAAGGCGGCGGCCCGGGCGAGCAGCTCGCGCCGTCGCTCGGGCTCGATGGCGAGGAGTTCGATCGCCCGACAGGCGGCCGCGGCCACGGCCGGCGGATGGGCGGTGGAGAAGATCCAGGCCCGCGCGGCATGCCGCAGCCAGCGGACGAGCTCCGCGTGCCCGGCCACGAATCCGCCGGCCGCACCGAGGGCCTTCGAGAGCGTGCCCACGCGGACATGCACACCGGCGGCGCAGCCGGCCGCCTCGACCAGGCCGCTGCCACGCTCCCCGAAGACGCCCGTGGCATGCGCCTCGTCGACCATGAGCATCGCCCCGTGTCGGTCTGCGACGGCGCACAGATCGGCCAGCGGAGCGATCGTGCCGTCCATCGAGAACAGGGAATCGGTGACGACGAGTTTGCGACGGGGGGGACCGGCGGCGGCGAGCATGCGGTCGAGGGCGGCCACGTCGCGGTGCGGGTAGATCGCCACCTCGGCCCGCGCCAGCCGGCAGCCGTCGATGATGCTCGCGTGGTTGCGTTCGTCGCTGGCGATGAGATCGTCGGGGCCGACGAGTGCCGCGATCGTGGCGGCGTTGGCGGCGAAGCCGCTGGGAAACGTGACGGCCGCGGGCACGTCGAGGAGGTGTGCGAGCGCCGCCTCGAGCCGCTCATGGGCCTGCGAGTGGCCGCTCACCAGGGGGCTCGCGCCGGCGCCGAAGCCCTCGGCGCAGGCGGCCTTGGAAGCGGCCTTCGTGAGCCGCACGTCGCCGCAATAGCCGAGGTAGTCGTTGGAGCCGAAGTTCACCAGCCGCCGGCCGTCGAGCTCGACCTCCCGCCCCTGCCGTCCGCTGCGGACGCGGTGCGGACGCTCGAGGCCCGCCCGCCGAACGGCGGCAAACGACTCCGCGATCCAGGCGAGCGGCCCGGGCAGTGGTCCGGCGGTCGAGGGTGGGGCGGGCGCAGGCGATTCGAGGCGGCAGGTCATGCGGGCATTATGACCTGTGGCCGCGGCGGATCGACTGACCGTCCGCTACCCGCCGCAGGAGTGGCGGCGTCGCCATGCGCGAAACAGGATCGCGGCCAAACCAAGGCCGCCCAAGGCAAGGGCCGAAGGCTCGGGCACCATGGACATTGGAATGTCGGCGGCCGCCAGCGGACCGTTCCAGATCCGTAGCAGACTGATCCGACCCGCGGGGCTGAACTCGTCGCCGCCGGTGTTGTCGCGGAAGAATTGCAGTGTGCCGCTGGGGGCGTCGCCGTAGTTCGAGTCAGGAGTCGTCCACACCGGGGTGGGCGAACCATTGATGTAGCCAGCGACCTGCGAGTTTGTGCCGTTGCGCGTGAGGACGAAATCAACGAATGAGTTTGCAGCGATCGTTCCGCCACTCACCACAACAATGGGATCTGTGCCGACGACGGCAAAGCCCCCGTTTAACACGTACACGCCGGTGTCTTCGTTGCTCGCAAAGGTGATCAGCCGCCGAAAATTCGACACATCGCTGAACTGGAACCGCATGCCGATCGAGTAGTTGCCAAACGCACCGCCGGCGTTCAGCGGGAGCCCCGACACACTCAGCCCGGTGCCGGGGGCGGTGGCACCATTCCAAAACCACCCCGCGTCGCTGGCCGTGCCCGTGACGAAGCCGGTCGAACCCGACGAGGCCACGACGCTCAGGTTTCCCAGTGCCTGGGTCCCGGTGACGGCATTGGTAAAGGATCCGGTGGTGAGGAGGTAGTCGCCGATCAAGGTCGGCGGCGCGGCGTGGGCCACCGAAGTGGCCAAGGCCACGGTGATCGCGGCGACAAGCAGCCGGGCATTCCGGAACCGCGGCACGGGCGAGGCCTGTTCAGCCATGAGGGTCGAGTCTCCGGGAGTCCAGCGAAGGTGCCCCAAGAGAGTCCGCCGCCAGTGTGAGAACGCCGTGAGCAAGACGTGATTTTCGTGTGAGTTTTTCGTGAGCAGCGGTTGCCCGCATGCTGGATGACCGCAGGCAATGTCCTGGTTCAAACCCACATCGCATGGCATGTGGGAAGGCATGCGACCCGGAGTCCCCCGGCTTCCGCCGGGGGCTTTTTGTGTGAGTGCCAGGCCCGGAGGGCTGGGTTGACTGTGAGCGGGCGGCGGCCCGCGTCAGCCTTGCCCTGCTACCGTCGCGGAGCCGAGTGGGCGAGCTTTTCGATCGTGCGGAACTCGGCGGCCGTCACCGGCTGCACCGAGAGCCGGCTGCCGCGGCGGAGCAGTTCCATGCCGGCCAGGGCCTTGATGCTCCGGAGTTCCTCGAGGGGAAGCTCCCGGGGGAAAATCTCCACCAGCCGCACGTCGACCCGCGACCAGATCGGGTTGTCGGGCCCGGCCTTGGGGTCGTGGTAGTCGCTTGTGGGATCCCAGGCGGTGGCGTCGGGATAGGCCTCGCGGACCACCGCCACGATGCCGGCGACCGCCGATGGCGTGGCATTCGAGTGATAGAAGAGCGCCCGGTCGCCGGTGCGCATCGCGCGGAGGAAGTTACGGGCCTGGTAGTTGCGGACGCCCTCCCAGCCCGTCGTTCGGCCCTTGGCGCGGGCCAGGTCCTGGATCGAGAACACGTCGGGCTCGCTCTTGATCAGCCAGTAGTGCATGATGCATTTTCCGGGTTGGAACCAGTGTCCATTGGGTCACCCAGCATGATATCGCTCGTCCATCGTACGTCCCTATTGCTGCGTGCTGCTTTCGTGGCCGGTGTGCTCGCGGGGCTTGGCGGCACGGCCCGAGGCCAGGTGTCGGTCGTGGAGCGGCTCGACATCGAGGGCACCGTCGAGTCGGTCGCCGGTGGCCGGGTGACGGTTCGCGACGCGGCAGGCAAGCGGCATGAGGTTCGCGTGCAGTCCCAGGGGGAACGCGGCGTGCCGCTCGCCGACGGCCGGCTGCTCGCCTTCCCGGCTGACGTGCGGGTGACCGGCGGGTTCGATGTCGCCAAGCTCAAGCCGGGGCAGGTGGTGACCTTCGCCGGGCGGCTGAACCGGCTCGGCAAGTCCGAGGGCGAACTGGCCGCGGTCACGCTCATCGACGCCGCCGGCGCCACGATCGGCGTGACCATGCCGGATGAGCCCGAGAAGGCTGCGGAGTTCGCCGCCTGCACGGTCACCGCGGCGGTGAAGGCAGCCGCCAAGGGACGGCTCGTCGTCGAACTGCCACAGGACAAGGCCTTCCACCGCAAGACGGTGCTCGCGTTCAAGGTGGCTGAAGATGCCGCCACCCGGCTGGACAGTGGCGATCTCAAACGGATCGAGCCGGGGGCCACGGTCACGCGGCTGGAGGCCGTGCGGCTCAGCAGCGGCGACATCGTGGCCAAGACGCTTGTGGTGGAGACGGCCGCGGCTGTCAAAGAGAAGGGCGACGAGAAGCTCGCCAACAAGTACCGGGCACTGTCCGACGAGCCGAAGAAGGAGCCCCGGCTCGTCCGCTCGGCCCACTTCGCCTTCCTCACCGACGTCTCCGATCGCGAGGCGAAGATCATCCTCGACAAGCTCGAACGCATGGCGGGGCAGCTGGAGAGGTACTTCGGTCGCGGCCCCGCCGGGCCGATCGAGGGTTTTATTGTTCGCGATCTGGCGGCGTTTCCGCCGGGCACGCTCACCGAGGCCGCCGGCGTCGCCAAGATCCGCGAAGGAGCGGGGATCTGTTTCAATGCCCGGCTCGGCAACCAGCGAAAGGCGACGCTCTACTCCTGCGCCGACCACGGCGTCATCCAGCACGAATGCACCCACGGCTTCTGCCACATGACGTTCGGCTCGACCGGACCGACCTGGCTGGCCGAGGGCGTCGCCGAACTGGGCAACTACTGGAAGGAAGGGGAGGCGGCCGTCGACGTCGAGCCGGGCGTGATGGGGTATCTGCAGAAGGCCCAGCCCAAGCGCGGTCTGCTGGAGATCGCGGTGCCGGGGCGGACGCCGTCGGGCACCTGGCAGGACTACGCCTGGCGGTGGGCGCTGTGCCACATGCTGGCCTTCAATCCCAACTACGCCGACCGTTTCAAGCCGCTGGCGATCGCCCTCATGGAGGAGCAGCCGGGCGTGTCGTTCGAGTCGGTCTACGGGCCGGTCGCCAAGCAGGTGTCGTTCGAGTACGACCAGTTCCTGCGGCACGTGGGCAACGGCTACCGGGCCGATCTGGCGGCCTGGCCGTGGAAGGCGCGGTTTCGCAAGCCGCAGGGCGAGGCGAGTCTCAAGGCGACGGTCAAGGCGAAGGGGGGCTGGCAGGCGAGCGGCCTGGAGGTGGACCAGGCGGCCCGCTATGCCTGCGAGGCGACGGGCACCTGGCAGACGGCGGCCGCCGGCGAGCCGTGCTCGGCGGCCGGTGACGCGGCGGGCCGCGGCCGGCTCGAGGGGGCGGTGCTCGCGGAGACCGACGCCGGCTTCACGCTCTCTGCCCCGTTCGTCCTCGGGGACAAGGGGACGTTCTCGGCGCCCGCCGCCGGCCGGTTGGTGCTGCGCTGCTCCGATGACTGGACGCAGTTGGGCGACAACGACGGCGAGGTCGAGGTCACCCTGCGCCGATCGGCAGACTGATCGCGGGCCAGGCAATGCGGTGGGTCAGGGCGCCGTTCCCAGGTTCCGGCGGTGCCAAAGGGCCTCGATGACCGCGGTGCGGTCGTCGGTCCACGGTGCCGCGGCCGGGGCTTCGGCACACGGCCGCCACTGCCAACGATCGCTCGTGGGCCGGGCGTAGACTTCCTTGATCGTGTCGAGAGACCGCGACAGGGCCATCCACTCCGAGGGGATGCGGGCGGCGTCGCCGTTCTTGACCATGTCTCGGGCGACGATCCCCATCCACCCGCCGTCGGCCGCGACCGCCTCGACCATGGGTACGAAGTCGAGATACTTGTTCGACACGTGCAGCGCGAGGATGCCGTCGGCCGCGAGCGTGCGGCCGTAGAGGGCGAAGGCCTCGCGGGTCAGGAGGTGGGTCGGCACCGAGTCGCCCGTGAACGCGTCGATGACGAGCAGATCGAGTGCGCCCGCGGGCTCCCGGGCGAGGGCCAGGCGGGCGTCGTCCTCCACCACCCGCACCGCGCCGCGGCAGTCGGCGAGAAACGAAAACCAGCGGGTGTCGCGGGCGATCCGCACGACCTGGGGATCGATCTCGAAGAACACGAACTCCTGCCCGGGGGCCGCGTACGTTGCCACGGTTCCGATCCCCAATCCGGCCACACCGACGCGGCGGATGGGCCGGGCTGCCGCGAGTCCCTGGAAGATGCTGCCCAGCGGGCCGGCCTCGGCATAGTAGGAGAGCGGGATCCGCCGCCGAGCGGGATCTTCCGACACCAACTGCACGCCGTGCGTGATGCCGCCGTGCACGAGCGTCCGCGACGGACCGTTGGCCGAGTCGCAGACCCGCAGCACGCCGAAGAACGTGCGGCTGCGATGGATGACGCCATCGACCCGCTCAGTGAGCGCGAACGTGCCGGCCAACGCGCCGGCCAGTGCGAGGCTGCGGATCCGGGGGCCGCAGGCGGCGAGGATGGCGGTCAGGCCCGTGCCGATCAGCATCAGCCACCGCGTTCGCGTCGTCCAGTCGGCGAGGCCGCCGTAGCATGTCGCCATCACGAGGAGCACGCCGATGGCGGCGAGGGCGACCCAGCCAACGGCCCACAGCGGCCGCTGCCTGGCCAGCGCCGGCACTCCGGCGGCGGCGGCGATCGCCAGCGGGAACTCGTGATGGGCGTCGAACACCAGGGGGGCGACGACCGCGTTGAACAGCCCGCCGACCGCACCACCGACGGCGAGGGCGAGATAGAACGACGGCTGATCGGCGACCGGCGGCCGCTCGTCCATGAGCATGCCGTGGATGCCGATGCCGGCCACGAACAGTGCCGTGACGTGGGCCACAATCACCGGCCAGGTGGGGGTCATGACGTTCGCGGCCACGAGCCATGCCGCCAGCCCCGACGCCACGAGCACGGCCCCGGGCTCCAGTCGGGACCAGCGCCTGCCGCCAGGGGAGAAGACGATGGCAAAGCTGAGCAGGTAGGCCGCCAGGGGCACGACCCACAAGAGCGGCAACGGCGCGACCTCCACGGTGGCGTAGGTCGTGACGCCGGCCAGCCAGGACGAGGGGATCGCGGCCAAGACCGCCCACCGCAGCCAGCGGCGCCAGCCGGCGCTGGCGGAAGCGGCGCTGGCGGGAGCGGGCGGGCCACTGGCGCTGCGGCCCGCTCCGCGGCGCGCGGTCAACGAACCGCAGGCGACGGTGAGCGCGGCCACCGCGGCATACAACAGACCGGCGAGCGCGACCTGTTGACCCAGGCCCAGCCGCGACTCGATGAGCAGCGGATACGAGACCAGCACGGCAAAACTGCCCGCGTTGCCCGCCGCATAGAGCGCGTACGAGGCAGGGCCCCGCTCGTCTTCGCCCCCCGGCCAGTGGCTCCGCCAATGCCCGAACAGCGGGGCCAGCGTCGCCAAGGCGAAGAATGCCGGCCCCACGCAGACGCTCAGCAGGAGGAGCACACGGACCCCGACGGGCCAGTCGGGGGCGACGTTCTGGGCCAGGCCCGCGGCGAACACCACGAAACTGACGACGCCACCGGCCGCGAGCACCGCCGCCTGCACGACGACCTGCCGGCCGGGCGGATGGTGGCGGGTTTGTCGGGCGGCATGCACATAGGCGGCGACGAGCATGACCTGGAAGAACGCCAGGCAGGTGATCCACACGGCCGGGGCACCGCCGCACAGCGGCAACAAGGCCTTGCCGGCGACGAGCTCGACGAGAAACAGGCATGCCGAGGCTGCGGCCGCCGTCACGACCAGGGCCGCGGTCACGGCCCGGTCGGGCAGCGGCCGCTCCGCTGCGGTGTTCCCTGCCCTGCGGCCCCGGTCATTCATCCTTGGCGGCCGCCTCTCGAGATGTCGCCGCCGGCGGTGACGGCGAGTTCCCCTCGGCCCCGGCATCCGCCGGCGGCCGGCGGCCCGGTTCCACGCCGGCGGGCATGGGAAAGGCGCGATCCGGATCGAGGCCGGCGGCGACAGCCGCGGTCCGCAGCGTGTCGCCCACGTCATCGGCGGCGGCGGCCGTGAGCGGAGCGGGCGCCCACGACCAGGCCCGGGCTCGCACCAGCAGTGGCAGACCGCCGTCCTTCATCACGCCTACAAAGGAGTTCTCGACCAACTGCGGAAAGGGCAGCAGGGCCGACTCGCCGAGCACGAACTTGGCGTTTGGGTCGGAGGCCGCATAGCGCCGTTCATGCACGTCCCGGGCGACGGCGAGATACCGGTTGAAGACTTCGAGACTGCCCCGGGCGAGTCCCTCGAGGATCGCCCGCCGAATCATGGCGTCGAGAAACTGCCGGAGGTTCGCCACGTCGATCGCCAGCACCTCGCCGATCCGCTGGGCCACGAACGCCGACACGGTGTCGTCGTACAACGGATCGTCGCCGCGGCCAAGCTGCTCGGCCAGCCGGCCCAGCTTGACGAAGTGGGTCTCGGCCGCGGCCCGGTCGCCGTAGAGAAACTCGAGGATCACGGCGAGATTGAGCATGTTCTCGTAGCCGTCGAGGAGATCCTGCACTTCCGCCCGGCCGAAGTCCCCGGCCGACACGCCCTCCGCCGACTCGATGAGGCCGATCGCCTCCTCCATCGAGCGTTCGTAGGCGGCGATGAACCGCGGATCGGGAAGGAGATCGACGCGATTCGTCACCGGGTCGAAGTCCACCCGGCCGGTCTTCATGAGGTCGGCGAGCATGTGGAGCCGGCTGCGGATCACCAGCAGCTCGTTGGTGTCCTGGCGCCGCTTCAGGGTCCGGCCCAGTTCCACGCCCAGTTCGGTCCAGTAGATGCCGTGCGGCTCGCCGTGCCGCCAGTCGAGCGGACCGTAGCGTTCCATGAGGGCCACCATCCGCGCCGGATCCATCTGATAGCGATCCTCGAGAATCCGCCGCTGCAGGTGAGGCACGAGATGCTCGAACAGCAGCCTGGTCGCCTCCGGATCCTCCACCAGAGCGGCAAGCAGTTTGCCGTCGGCGCCGGGGGGCAGTGCGGCGGCCCCCAGCAGCCGCGCGTCGAGCGACTCGGCCCGCATCATGGCCCCGCCGATCATCCGCATGCAGGCCTCGTCGGGCCGCGACCCATGCGCGGCGATCAGATCGAGGAGTCGGCGGATTGCGGGCGTGGTCGCCTCCAGTTCGGCGAGCGTGGCCGGTGCCGTGGCAATCCGCCGCATCGATTCGATCACCTGTTCGGTCGTCCGCCCGCCGGTGAGATCGCCGAGAAACTCCTGGACGTCGCGGGCCAGCCGCGCCTTGTAGTACCAGTGTTGCCGGTCCGAGCGGCCGGCGATCTTGTGGTGGTAGATCCAGCCAAGCTCCATGTGGAGTTGCGGGGCCTTGGGGTTGAGGGGGATCGCCCGATCGCGGAGCAGGGCGATGCCGCGGCGGACCCAGCCCCAGCGTTCGGCCGGCACCTGGGCCGCCGCCGAAATGTTGTAGGCCAGGTTCCAGGCCTGGAAGGCCCACACCTTCTGAAACCGCGGCTGGAGCGCGGTGATCCATTGGCTGAGCGTCTGGGCCTCGAAATACTCCCCTTCGGTCTGCAGGTGATCGGCCCGGGCCCAGAGCACGTCCACCGCCAGGCCGCGGAACGTGCCCAGGGCCGCCGTGGCCACGGCCACCTCGGGCGGCATGCCCGTCGTGCCAGGCGCGGACACCACGAGCTCGAGCTGCTGCCGCTGCCGCTGGATCCCCGCCGCCAGTCCTCCGGCGGCGATCGTGCAGCCGACCGCGACGAGGCCGGCGAACAGGAGAGTGACACGGTCGGCGTTCACGTTCACGTCTCCACCGGGCGGTCAGGATCCGGACACGTTGACCAGGTCACGCCGCTCCAGCAGCGCCCAGCCCAACGCCACCAGGGCGACGGGGTAGGCGATGCCGAGGATGCCAGCCGAGCCGAAGGCCTGCGTGACCGGCAGGAGGCGGCCCGTGGCGACCTCGGTGATTCCGTCGTGCGTGCCGAACGAGGGCACGAGGGCGAGGAAACCCTCGGCGGCCCACGAGGTAAGCGTCTTGGCGGCCTCCCACCACTCGAAGCGATTGATCCGTTCGAGGAGCAGCCCCATCCGCAGGCGGACCATCGACGCCAGGGTCGCCTGGCCGCCGTCTGTGCCGGTGTAGATGTCGATGGCGTTGGCGAGGAAGCCCTTGGCGACGGCCGAGACGTAGACCATCAGGCTGGCAAGCACGGCGGTCGGGAATGCCAGGCAGCTGGCGGCGGCCAGGGCGGCCGCCGCCAGCATCGCCAGCTTCGCCCAACCGACGAGCAGCCCGCGGAGAAAATTCCCGGTGAAGCTGCCGCTGCGGTAGAGGATCTCCAGGCCCTTGCCCGGCGAGAAGGCGATGTTCGTCGGCTGTGTCTCACCGGGCGGCACGAGGTTGCGGTTGGCGATCGTCACCCGCAGCGCACCGGATGAGTCGATCGCCGACGCGGGCAGGTCGATGGTGTGGAACATGAGGCTGGGGAGGACGAACTCCTCGTGCCGGCCATCGCGGATCGGGGGGAACGGACGGCCGTTGAGCCACAGGGCGAACCGCACCTCGGCCCGATCGACCCCCACGTTGTCGGCGAAGGGCTTGAGCCGCAGCTGGATGACGTCGGCAGCGAGCCGCTCCCGGTCGAGGCCCGTGAACAGGAAGCTCGAAACCACGTCGGCGGTGATCGTGTGCCATTCGAGCACCCGCTCGGAACGGATGCGGCGGCCGACGCCGGCCGGATCGGCCGCGAAGGCGGCCGGCTCGTCCTGGCGGATCTGCTCCACCTGGGCGGCGATCGCCGCCTCGAAGGCCGCCGCCTCAGGATGCTCCGGCCGCACGCTGGAGCGGGCCGTGAACACCTGCTCGTCCACGGCGCGGCGGTCGGCGGCGTCGACCGTCGGCAGCCGGCCGAGGGCCCGGGCGCCGAGGAGAATGCCGGCGCCGATGATGGCCAGCAGGACACCGTCGAGGAGCACGATGCCCAGCCACTTGCCGAGCAGATACTGCCAGCGTTCGACCGGCTTGGACAGTGTCATGTGGATCCGTTGGCTGTCGATGTCGCCGCACACGCTGCCGCAGGCGAGCACGATGGTCACCATGGCGAGCAGGAACGCGGCGGCCGACAGCGACCAGGTGAGAAAAAATTGCAGCCGGTACTCGAGGCGTTCGGTCGCATCGAGGACGAGGGGCAGGATCGGCAGTCCGACGGCGAGCAGGACCATGAAGATCACCGGCATCCGACTGCCGAGCGCCTCATCGACAACGGCCCCGGCCACGCCGCTGACCTCGTTCCCGCCACCGAGCGCCCAGCGCAGGAGCCGCAGCCCGGCGACGAACGCCACCGCCAGTCCGGCGGCGCCGCCGATGGCCGTCGCGGCCAGCGGCCGGCCGGCCAGCCACAGGCCGCCCGCGCCGATCATGGCGGCGGTGACTGCCAGCGGCAGGGGCTGTCGCCAGGCGGCGCGGGTCGAGGACGTCGAGGCTGGCGCGAGGTTGGTCACGAGTTCGGTCATGGCAGGCATGGCTCGGCGGTGGTCGGCCGCTAGCGGCGGGTCAGGCTCTCCAGCAGCGACGCATCGACCGCATCAGCACCGGCAGCAGCCTGCCCGGCGGCCCCGTCATGGGCCGGATCGCCACCGAGGAATTCGGCCACCGGTCCCCCCGCTCCCGCCCCCGCGGTCCCCACGCCCTCGGCGCGGGCCGTGGCCACGATCTCGAGGAACAGGCTCTCCAGCGAGCGGCGCGGGTGATCGACGCGGGTCAGGCTGATGTCGTGCCGAGCCAGCACCCCGCGCACCTCGTCGAGGACCGCCGGCGGCAGTGTCGGGGCCTCGAGGATCGTGGCCTGGCGGCGGGTGAGCAGTTCCGCGCACGTGCCGGCGGCGCGGATCATCCCGCCGTACATGATCGCCACGCGGTCGCAGAGATCCTCCACGTCGCCCAGCAGGTGGGAGCACAGGAGCACGGTCTTGCCCCGCCGCGCGAGGGTGGCGATCAACTCCTTGATCTGGTGCGCGCCCACCGGGTCCATGCCGCTGGTGGGCTCGTCGAGGATCAGCAGCTGCGGGTCGTTGATCAGGCTCTGGGCGAGGCCGATCCGCCGCTGCATGCCCTTGGAGTATTCGCCGACAGGCCGATCCTGCACGGCCGCCAGGCCGACCATCTCCAGCAGCATGTCGATCCGCTCGCGGCGGGCACGGCGGTCGAGGCGGAACAGGCGGCCGTAGTAGTCGAGCGTCTCCCGCCCGGTGAGGAAGCGGTACAGATACGACTCCTCGGGCAGGTAGCCGACCCGCCGCTTCGTCTCCACGTCTTTGGGCCGCTTGCCGAGGATGGCGATCCGTCCCCGGGTCGGCTGCAGCAGGCCGAGGAGCATCTTGATCGTCGTGCTCTTGCCCGAGCCGTTCGGGCCGAGCAGGCCGAAGACCTCGCCGCGGCGGACCTCCAGATCCACACCCTCGACGGCGCGGACCCGAGGCCGCATCCAGAAATCACGAAACGTCTTCGTGACGCCGATGCAGGCGATGTCGACCGCGCCGCCATTCCCGTCCATGGTCACCACTTCCGCCCCTTCGGCCCCGGCGGGCCGTCGTCTAGCCGCCCGACTGTGCCTTCGGTTCCCGGCGTCGCTGCCGCAATTGGTCTTTCTGCCGCTGTTGCTGCAGGGCCGGGTCGCGGGCGAGTTCGAGTTCGATCTGGCCCGGCACCGTGTAGAAGGTTTCCACGTCGCCGCCGGTGAGGATCCGTTCCCGGGCATCCTCCCACAGCCTGGAGAGCACGAGCCGTGGGCTCTGCTCGAACTGCGGGAGCAACTGCTCGAAGGCCGTCGCCTCGCCCGCCACCTGCTCGACGATCTGTGTGCGATAGGCCCGCGCCGTATTGAGCCGCCGGGCCGCCTCGCCGCCGATCGGCACGCCGTCGACCGCCAGGGCCTCGAGGGCCGCGGCGATCCGCTCGTCGGCCGTCCGCGCGGCGGCGGTGTCGCCGCGCTCCGCCGCCTGCTCGAACGCCGTGACCAGCGCCAAGAGCGGCCCGCTCGCCTCGCCGGCGGTCTCGGCGAGGATTCGCGACCGCTCCTGCTCGGCGGCCACGATCTGCCCCGCCCGCTCGCTTTCCGCCGTCGTCACCTTGTCGAAACTCCCGGCCACCCGCATCGGGGCGGAGACCTTGTCGAGGACCAGCTGTTCGACGACGATCCCCGTCCGCATGTCATCGAGCCTGCGCTGCATCGCCCCCAGGGCGACGTCCCGGTCGACGATGCCGCGGAGCAGGTCGTCGGCGGCGAGCTGGGCCGCCATGTGCACGATCCCCTGCTGGGCCACCAGCCGGACAATGGCCGCGGCCAGCTGCCGACTGCCGACATTCGTCAGGTAGGCGACCGGATCGGCGACCCGCCAGGTGAGCGTCCACTGCGCGTGGGCGATGCTCGAATCGCCCGTGATCAGCGAGCCGTCGCGGAGCGGGTTGAGCGGCGCGGCCTTGAGCCCCTGCATCTGCCCGCGGCTCATGGTCCGTTCCTGGGCCGTGGTCTCGAACCAGAACTCCTTGTCGAGGACCAGCGTCACCGGGCGGGTGTCGACCTTCACCACCTCCTCGATGGGGAACGGGGCCGCGAGATACGTGCCCCGCTCGAGGACCCGGCCGGTGGCATCGCCGACATAGTCGCCGAACCGCAGCCGCAGCGCCACCTCGTTCGATCCGACACTGAACAGGCCGCTGAAGGCATAGGCCACCAGCAGGGCCACCATGGCGACCCGGAGGATGCCGAAGCTGACGCGGAGGGCCTCGGCGAGCGACTGCTGCGCCGGGTCCACCGCGGGCGGGGCCGCGGCGGACGATGCGGTTGCGAGTTGGGCAGGGTCAGTCATGGGTGTCGTCCGTCGCTCACCGGCCGCGGTCCGGAGCGGGCGTCGGCCGCGGGGCCGCCGTCCCGCCCGGACTGCGGTTGAACCAATCGAGAATGCCGAGGCTGTCGGCCGAGAGCACGAAGGTGGTGTTGTGGTCGAGCATCTTTTCCAGGGCCGCGACCTTCCGCAGGAAGATGGCAAACTCCTCGTTCTTGGCGAAGCTCTGGAACTGGGTCGAGGCCTCGCGATCCCCCTCGGCCCGGATGGCCTGCGCCCGGCGCTCCGCGAAGGCCAGGATGCGGTCGCGGGCGCTGGCTGCCTCGCTCTTGATGGCCGAGGCCTGGGCCTGCCCCTCCTGGAGTGCGTTCTCGGCGAGCCGTTCCCGGGCCGCGATCATCGTGTCGAAGACCTTCGCCGTGGTCGACTCCGGGAGGATGATCTTGTGCAGGCCGACGCTCTCCACGCGAATCCCGTAGCCGGCCTCCTCGAGCGCGGCCCCGAGCATCGCCTGGGCATCCCGCTCGATCGTCGCCAGTTTCAACTTGCCCGCATCGACGTTGACGAGCTCGTCGAAGCGGTAGCGGCTGATCAGACCACGGACCTCGCGGAGCCGGGACGACAGCTGCAGGCCCGCCTCGGCCGGATTCTTCAGGGTGACGAAGAACTTGAGCGGATCGACGATCCGCCAGGTGAGATAGGTGCGGACGATCACGCTCTTGCCGTCGGCTGTTTGCAGCTCCTCGATCTTGTCCTCG
Organism: uncultured Candidatus Kuenenia sp.; assembly: GCA_964545915.1. Lineage (GTDB taxonomy): Bacteria > Planctomycetota > Planctomycetia > Pirellulales > UBA1268 > QWPN01. Next base: position 380,716 of record CAZJHQ010000001.1, read on the forward strand.
AGGAGCTGCAGCCGCCGCGGATAGAGCGTCACCTTGTTGATCGGCCACGGCCAGCGCCACTTCAGGCCGGGTGTGTCCTGCACGCTCGAGTCGTCGGCCTTGTCGAAGGTCGTGCGGACGGCCACCTGGTCGTAGCGGACCTGGTAGAGGAACATGTGCGAGAGCATCACGCTGACGAGCGCGAGCCCGACGAGGACGAGAAACGAGTTCTTCATGGGGAGTGCGGGTTCTATTCGGTGAGCAGCGAATCGATCGCCGATGCCGGGTCGCTGAAGTCCATGCGGAAGATGGGGGTGTCGCCGGCGTCGCCGGCGATCACGAACTTGCGGCGGCTGGCCAGCCCCTTGCCCAGGACCTCGAGAAACCGCCGCGCTTGGTAGTACTGGGGGGACGCCGCAAACGCCAGCAGCTCGCCGGCGAACCTGTCGTGCTCGGCCCGTTCGCGGACCGATCGGCTCCAGCGATAGGCTCGGGCGGCGTGCAGCCGCTCCGCCGCCGCGCCGCGGGCCGTACTCAGCAGGGCGTCGATCCGGGACTCGGCCGCGGCCCGCTCCGGGCCGCGGAGGGATTCCAGGCCGCGAATCTCGGCGTCGATCTGCTGGCTCAGGGCGACCGATCCGGAGACACTCGCCAGCTGCTCGACCGCCTCGCGGCGGGCCTTGTGAATCAGCGTCTCGCGGTCCTGCACGGCCCCGATCTGGGCGTGAAACGCCCGCGACACGCGGCCCACCGGCGGGTGGACCGCCGTGATCGCCACGCCCACGACATCGACGCCCAGCCGCATGCCGTCAGCCTGCTCCTGGATCGCCAGCCGCAGGGCCGGTCCGCCGGCGGTCCGGCCCTCGCCCAGCAGGGTGTCGATGTCATGCGTGGCGAAGAACCGCGACACCTCCCGTTGCGCGGCCACCGTCAACACCCGCTGCGGTTCGGCGGCGGCGAGCAGAAAGTCCTCGAGGTCGCGGACGATGTACTGCACGATCACCTCGGCCGACACCAGCGCCAGGCCACCGGCTGCCTCGCTCGCCCCGGGCGGCGCCAGAAAGTTCTCCTGGGCGGCGGCGGTCGCCGAGTCGACGTCGGTGGTCCAGAGAATGGCTTCACCCTGGTGCACCGCGCCGCTCAAATCGCTCGTGATCGCGATCTGGTGCACCTGGCCGACGCGGTGCATCTCCGCCCGCTCGATCGGCCAGGGAAGTTTGAAATGCATGCCCGGCGGCCGCGGCTCACCCGCCAGGGCGCCGCCCCGCAGGATCACGGCCCGTTCGTCCGGGGCGACGATGATGATGCAGCTCAGGGCCGCCAGCACGCCGGCGGCCAGGAGCGTCAGCGGCGTCACCGCGGTGCCGAGCAGCCGGTACAGCCAGCTGCCCGACACTTCGACCCCGAACTGGTACGTGATCAGGTCGGCCAGCACGTTGCCCAGGGAGCCCGGCGCCGTGAGCAGGCCGAGCATCCGGCTGTCGAATGCCGGCCGGGGGATTTCCCCGGGCACCCGCGGCCGATAGGACTCGAGGAGGGCCGTGGCCAGGATCTCGACGCCGACCACGATCATCAGGGCCGGGATCACCACGGCCAGCCAGCCGAAAAAACGGTCGTCCCCCGAGACTGCGAGCGTCGCCGCGCCAGCGAACAGCACCGCTGCCACGACGAAGCAGCTCATCAGATAGCTGGCCCCGCCCCGCAGGAGCCGCCACTCCCGCTGTCGCGCGTAGCCAGCCAGCCACCGGCCGGACACGAAGGCCACGAACGCCACGCCGGCGAGCACGAACATCACCGCCACCGGATTGGCCCGGGCCGCGAGCGCGGCGGGCGGCCCCGACGCGGCGGCGGCCGCCTGGGCGTGGGACCAGAGCAATGCGCCGCCCGCCACGAGGAGCGCCACGGCGACCGTCAGACTCACGAGCGGAAGGCCAAAGCGGTAGATGCGGTCGAGCCGCAGCCGGGCTGCATCGAGGTCGTCGGTGAGACCTGCGAAGATGGTCGCGGTGGCCGATGGTTCGGCGGCCAACTGTTCCGCTGCCAGGCGGTCGCGGCGTTCCCGCTCGTGCTGCTGGTAGAGGAGCACGAGCACCAGCCAGATCGGCAGTCCGCACGCCATGTGCCAGGTGGCGGCTGACACCGCCCGGCTTTCCGTCCACAGGGCCGTGAGGCCGAGGGCGAGCAGCAGGACGAAGTTCACGGCCAGCCCGACCGTCGCCGCCGTGGCGGCCCGGCTCGCGATCCGCGGATCGGTGGCGGGAAAAACAGGTACGGAGATCTTCGTCATCGCTGCGGTGGCCGGTGCCGGGCGCCGAACCGGGCTGGTAACTGCATCGATTTTAGGCGGCGGCATCCAGCGCCGCACGGCCTCACGCGATTTTCACAAATCCTCCGGTTAGGATCGCGGTCATGGTGCTTTTGTCCATCGCCCGCAACGCGTTTCTCGAGGCCATCCGCCAGCCGGTCCACGCGGTGCTCATCTGCGGGGCGGTCGTGGCTCTGGTGCTGAACGTCAATATCGCCGCCTACACCCTCGAGGACGACAACAAACTGCTCGTCGACCTCGGCCTGAGCACGCTGTTCCTCACCGGGATGCTCATGGCCGCGTTCACCGCCACCAGCATCCTGTCCCGCGAGATCGAGAACAAGACGGTGGTGACCGTCGTCAGCAAGCCCGTGCCACGGTGGGCCGTGGTGGTGGGCAAGTTCGGCGGCGTGGCGGGGGCGATCGCCACGGCCTACTGGCTGCTGGCGGTGGTGTTCCTGCTCACGGTGCGGCACCGTGTGCAGACCACGGTCCGGGTGGAGGACACGTACGACCCGGTGGTCCTCACCTGCGGCATCCTCGCCGGTGGTGTGGCCCTGGCGGTGTCGGGCCTGGCCAACTACCTCTACCGCCGGCCGTTTCCCTCCACGTTCGCGATCGTGGCGGGCGTCTGTGCCACAATCGCCTGGGGCATCGTGTCGTGCGTGGGCCGCGATTGGCGGCTGCAGCACCCGGCCGCGGACTGGAATCCCCAGCTCGCCATCGGTCTGGCGATGGTTTTCGAGGCGGTGCTCGTGCTTACGGCGGTGGCCATCGCCGCCTCGACGCGGCTCGGACGGCTGCCGACGCTTCTGGTGTGCTGCGGGTTCTTTCTCATCGGGCTGGTCGGCGAATATTTCCTGTCGATGACGCTCGCCGGATCGGGGCTCCGCGGGCTGCTGGCGGCGGTGGTGCCCAACCTGCAGTTCTTCTGGCCCGCCGATGCCCTCACGGCCGGGCATGAGATCCCGGTCTGGCACCTCGGCCAGCTCACCCTGTACGCGACCTGCCTGGCGGCCGCCGCCCTGGCGGTCGCCGTGGCGCTGTTTCAGTCACGCGACGTGGGCTGACTGACCGGCCTCGGCCTGCTCGATCTCCTCGCCGCAGCGCACGAGCCGCGCCGAGTTGAACACGACCACCAGGCCGCTGACGACGTGCAGCGCCGCCGCGAGCACGGGCGACACCAGCCCGGCCCCGGCCAGCGCCATGAAGACGACGATGAACAGGCCGCCGACGGCCATGTTCTGCCGGATCACGGCGATCGTGCGGCGGGAGAGATCGACGAGGAACGGAATCCGCGAGAGGTTGCTGTTCAGTAGGGCGATGCTCGCGGAATGGATGGCGACGTCGCTGCCAGCCGCGCCCATGGCGATCGACACGTCGCCCGCAGCCAGGGCCGGGGCGTCGTTGACGCCGTCGCCGATCACCGCCACGCGATGCCCGGCCCCCTTCAGGGCATCGACCATTTCCAGCTTTTCGTGCGGCAGCACCTCCGCCTTGAACTCCTCGAAGTGCATCTGTCCGGCCACCCGGCGGGCCACGCTCGTGCGGTCGCCGGTCAGCAGCACCAGCCGCGCGATGCCCATGCCGCGGAGCCGGTCGATGGCGCCGGCGGCCTCGGGCCGGGCGTTGTCCTCGAGGCCGATCCAGCCGAGCCAGATCCCGTCGCGGACGACGTGCAGCACCGACAGGCCCTCGGCCTCCGACGAAGATTGCACCGCCTCGAGCCGCTCGCGATCGACGGCCGGGCCGAGCAAGGGGCCGTCGGCCAGCCATGATGCCCGCCCGACCGCGACGACGCGGCCGTCGTGCCAGCGGGCGACGACGCCGCGGCCGGCCACTTCCTCGAAGGCATCGGGCGGTTCGAGGGGGACGCGGGCCCGCCGCGCCATGTCGATCACGGCCCGGGCCACCGGATGGCGAGAGCCCTGTTCGGCGGCCGCGGCGGCGGCCAGCAGCGCGGCGGCATCCACGCCCTCGGCCGGTGCCAGCCGCGTGACGGCCAGGACGCCGGTCGTGACGGTGCCGGTCTTGTCGAACACGATCGCCGAAATGCCCCGCGCGGCCTCGAGCGTGGCCACGCTCTTGATCAGCACCCCGAGGCGGGCGGCGGCCGACAGGCCGGCCACCATCGCCGTGGGCGTGGCCAGGATGAGGGCGCTGGGGCAGGCGATGACGAGCATGGCGATCGCGCGGTTGAAGGCCGTGTCGGGCTGGTTCTTGAGGGCGAAGAACAGCACCACGCCGACGATCATGAGGATCGTGGGCGTGTACCAGGTCGCGTACTGGTCGACGAGCCGCATGATCGGGGTGCGGGTCCGCTCGGCCTCGAGGATCAGATCCTTGACGCGGCCGAGCAGCGTGTCGGCCCCGGCCTTGGTCACCTCCACGTCGATGACGCCGGTGAGGTTGATCGTGCCCCCGAACACGTCGTCGCCGAGGGCCTTCTCCGCGGGCACCGACTCGCCCGTCACGCTCGCCTGATTGACGGTGCTCGCCCCGCGGATCACGCGGCCGTCGGCGGGAATCGTCTCCCCCGGCCGGACGCGGACGACATGCCCCGGCCGCAGCGCCGTGGCCTCGATCGTTTCCTCGGCCTGCTCGGCCGCCCCGGCGGTGACGACCCGGCTGGCCTTGGTCGGCGCCAGACGGATCAGCGACTCGATGCTGGCCTCAGCGCCGGCAGCCGTGCGGCGCTCGATGAGCGACGACACGGTCATGAAGAACGCGACTGCCGCCGCCTCCAGGTATTGGCCGGTGGACGTGGCGCCGATCACGGCCAGGGCCACGAGCGCGTGCATGCCGGCTTGACCGCGAAGCAGGTCCACGGCAGCGGCGGCTACCAGCGGCGCCCCAAGGAGCAGGACCGCGGCGACGGCGGGCACAGCCGCAAAAAACGGCTGCTCCCACAGCCAGCCGGCGGCGACGGCGCACACGAGGAGCGTGCCGCCGACGAGCGTGGCCACGACCTGTAGCCGCAGCCCCAGGCCGAGCGTGGGCTGCGTCGCGGCCGGTGCCGCTGGAGGCTGGGTCGCGGGGCCTGGAGTGGGCTCCTCGTGCTGGCGGGCGGGGAGGGTGAGGGTGCTCATGGGCGGTGAAATGGAGGGTGGCACAGACGGGAACCGACCGGCTCCCGGCCCTGTCGCGAGCATAGCATCGGGTGCCTGGCAGAGAGGGGGCGGAAAAGGCTGCGGCCGCCCGAAGGCGGCCGCAGCGTGATCACGACGATCGGACGAGGCCGGGAGGCCCGTCGCGATTGATGCATCACTCGAACGCACCGCCGCCGGCACCGCCGCCGGCGTTGCCGATTTGCCTGCACCACATCGTCTCCCGGATCTCGTCGTAGCCGCCCTTATTGATGGTGTAGGAACCACCGATCAGGCTGCCGGTCGGATTGGCCTTGTAGGCCCCGAGCCAGCCGTCGGCCTCGCCCGTGGCGGTGGCGTCCGTCTCGGTGGCCGAGTAGCCGCCCTCGTCGGTGATCTTGGCCACGTGGCCGTCGGCGAACAGCACCTGGGCATAGCCGCCGGCGATCAGGCCGGCCTCGTTCTTGCGGCCGTTGTGGATCGGCACGATGTCGTTGAACTCGTGGATCCACTCGCCGTCGGAATTGCCCGTCGAACCAGTCGTCGCCCCGCCGATCGCCACCGGCAGCTTGCAATTCATGCCATCGGTGAACGACTCGACGAGGAACCCACCGGTGGACACGATCTTCTGGTCGGACCCGAAGAACTCGTTGAACTTCGTCAGCATGGTGGCATCGACGTCGGCGTCGGCCGCGTCACCGTTTCGCGACGGACCCATGAGGGCGATCCGATCGCGGCTGGCCGCACCGCCGATGATCTTCTTCTCGGAGAGCGGACCATCGCCGTCGAGCGGGCACTTGCCCGGATCCGTCGCCACAGCGTCGGCGTTGGACGAAAACGTCGCACCGGTGGTGCCGGAAGAAATCACGTCACCGCGGCTGAAGTGCCAGGTGGTGGCGTAGTTGGTGTTCAGGCCATCCTCCCAGAGCTTGAACCGCTTGGGAGCCGTGCTAGCGGCGCCCCGGAAGTCGGAGGGGCCGTTTTCACCGCCGAAGAACACGTTGGACGCCGTCTTGGCCTTTCCGCCCCAACGCTGGCCGTTGGCACTCGAGACTCCGGTGGCGCCGATGTAGTCGGCCACCTTCTCGTTGACCTGCGAAGCGTTGGCCGGATCGAGGGCCTTGCCGGGATTCGAGACCTTGATCTTCAACAGGTCCGCCACCCAGCCGATCTTCCGCGAGTCGCCGTCACGATTGTGGTCGAACGCACCGGTGCACAGCCGGCCGCTCTTGTCTTCCGTGGCGAAGATCATGAAGCCGCGGCCGAACGAGCCGAGATTGGAACCGCTGCCCGCCGCCTGGGCGGAACTCCGGGCCGATGACAGGGCCGGAAGCAGGATCGCCACCAGCAAGCCGATGATGGCGATGACAACGAGGAGCTCGACGAGCGTGAAACCACGCCGAGCAGAAGTCTGGGAACGATGAAGGGACATGACGAAAAGGTTCCTGTGGAAGATTCCCCGAATCGCAGCTCCGGAACGCTCCGAGGCGGCGATGTCAGGGTGGGAAAAACGTATGAGGGAACAATCAGCGAATCATGAGTTTTTGATGAGGAACTGGGTTGCGCGGTGGTTCAGCCGAGTTTCCGGGCGTCCTTGAGCATCGCAGCCAGGGCGTCGGCGGCGGCCTGGGCGGCGTCGTTGTTCGACTGCTTGGCGGAGGAATGCTTGCGGGCGGTGAGCCGCAGCCATTTCCGCATGCCCACGACCTCGCGGACGCCCTGTTGATCCGCGGCGGGCGGCGTTGCTTTGGCGACGGAAGTCGGTCGGCTTGTCATGGCTGTTCTCCGGGCGGGGGAGGGAGGCAGGGGATCCAGCACGTTGGATCGGCCGGAAGTCTGCCTGGGCCGGGTGAGATCCCGATGAGCCGCCCGTGAGAAATGCGTGAAAAACGACACGGCGGGCCGGGCGACCCTGTTCGCCCGACCCGCCGCCGTTTGCTCACGCGTCAGACGACCGGCCCGGGGCCGGTCGTCGGGTGATCAGCAGCCCTTCTTGCAGTGGCCGAGGAGGCCGCCGCGGCCGCCCTTGCCATTGCCCGAGCCGTTGCCCGCGCCGCAGCCGCCCGCGGCCGCACCGGCCGGAACCTGCTCCTCGACGCACTTCTTCACCTTGACGCACTTCTTCTCCGTGACCTTCTTCGGCACCCGCACCACGTACGACTCCGTCTTCGTCTCCGTGACGTTGTCGCTGGCGCAGACCGTGTAGGTCTCGGACTTCTGGACCGGCACCATCACCGTGTAGCTGACCTCGCGGGTCCGGGTCTCCGGCACGATCCGGTTGACCGTGATCTCGCGGGTCCGGGTCTCACAACGGCTCTTGGCGACGCACACCGTCTTGGTCCGGGTCTCCGGAACCAGCTTGGTGACGCAGTACGTGCCCGACCGCTCCTCGCACCGGGTCTTGTGCACGCAGACGGTCTTGGTCCGGGTCTCCGGCACCATCTTCGTGACGTGGTAGTTCCGGGTCCGCTCCTCGCAACGGGACAGGCAGACCTTGTACGTCCGGGTCCGCTCCTCGCAGCGGCTCTTCCGCACGCACACCGTCCGCGTCCGCTCCTCGCAGCGGAACTTCTTCACGGAGTAGGTGTAGGGCACCTGCTCGCACTCGGTCTTCCACGTGGTGACCTCGATCTCCTTGGTCTCGCACGTCGGCACCCACTTGCGGCAGCAGACGACCTTCGGGCAGCAGGGATTGCCGGCGGCGTCATACTTGCCGTTCGCCGAAATCTCCTTCGCCTCGGTCACCCAGTGGCCGCCCCGGCAGGTCACGGTCTTGGTGCCCTTGACCGGCACCCGCTTCGAGACCGTGCGGAAGCCCTGCATCTCCTCGGTGTAGGGAACCCGCACCGTGTAGGACTGCTGGACCTCCTCGGTGTAGGGCACGTTCACCTTGTAGGTGGCCGTCCGCTCCTCGGTGTAGGGCACGTTCACCTTGTAGGTGGCCGTCCGCTCCTCCTTGACCGGCACCATCACCGTGTAGGACTTCTCGACCTGCTCGGTGTAGGGCACGTTCACCTTCCACGTCCGCGTCTTCTCCTCCTTGACGGGGACCATCACCGTGTAGGACTTCTCGACCTGCTCGGTGTAGGGGACGTTGACCTTGTACTCCACGGTCTTCGTCTCCGGCACGTTGACGTTGACGGTGTACTCGACCGTCTTCGTCCGCTTCTCCGGCACATTGACCGTGAAGTGGCGGGTCTTCTCCTCGAGACGCGGCACCTTCTTCGTGACCTGGAACGACCGCTCGCGGACTTCCGTCGTCCACTCGGTCTTCTCCACGTCCTGCAGTTCGGTGACCCAGCGCCACCGCTTCACCGTCTGCATGCAGGCATCGGCGGCGGCCGCCTCACCCGCTGCCGCCGGCGCGGCCGCAGCCGCCTCACCGACGAGCACCGACCCGTCCGCCGGGGCGGCGGGCGTCTGCCCGCGGACGAACGTGCCGCCGACGCACACGCCGGCAGCCGCCACCCAGGGCAGGAACTTGAACGTCAATCGCTTCTTCACGGAAACCTCCAGAGGGAAAGGGAAAACCCGACGCATCGCGAACACGTGTTCCAGGTGCCGTCCGGAGGCCATCCCCAGTCGGTGGCGTTCCTCGCGGCGAAAGCCCGGCCGAGCGGGCCGACAGGTCGAACCTTCGGGACCGGGGCCCGTCCGTTGAGCCACCGCGACCGGAAGGGTTTGCGCTGCCGGCAAACTCTGGTCAGAGGATCGGGCTTCGCCGACCGAAAAACTCAACCACGCCGCGAATCGTCGGATGGTGCGGGCTGTGACGGTGGCGCGGTCGCCGTGTCGGCAGCCGCACCCATCGGGCCCCCCTCACAGCAGGTCTCGAGGATCGCCCCGCACTGGCGGCACATGAGCTTGGCGCGGATCTCGAACGTCTCGCCCTGGCAGATCGGGCAGCGGCAGGTGCTCATGGACGACGAGCATACGGGCCCCTGCCCGTGAGCCCAAGCCGCCGTGGGCGGCAAGCGGTGCATCACCCGCAGCCGATAGAGCGGACGCCCGGCGGCACGACCGTGACGGCGATCACGAGGAGCGTGTGGGTCACGCGCGCGGCCCGTCCACCAGGGGCGAACCCCCGGCGACCGGCGGCCGTACGTGCCACGTTCGCGGACATGCGAACCTCACTCCTCGTCGATCGCGGGCCGCTGCAGGCGGATGACCGCGATCACGTCCGTCCGGCCGTGCGAGCCGGGGCGGCGGACCATCGACCGGTCCGCCTCGTCCACCGAATGCTACGCAGCGCGGCCGGCCACGGATCGGCAGTCGCCGCAAACCGATGTCGGGTGGGCGTTTCGTGCGGCCGGACACTTGCCGAGCGGGACACGGAGTCGCCGGCGAAAGCCGGGGATGATGGTGTACGCGAACCCACGGCGTGGACTGCGGGGTGGTTTTCACACCCGGAGTCCCCGGGTTTCCACCCGGGGCTTCTTGGGCCACAAAAAGCCCCCGGCGGAAGCCGGGGGACACCGGGTTGCATGCCTTCCCGGGTGCCATGCGCTGTAGGTTCGACCCGGAGCACGGCATGAAGTCATGCGGCATGGATGGCGGGGTGGTTTTCATATCCGGAGTCCCCGGGTTTCCACCCGGGGCTTCTTGGGCCACAAAAAGCCCCCGGCGGAAGCCGGGGGACACCGGGTTGCATGCCTTCCCGGGTGCCATGCGAATTGAGCCCGACCCGGAGGCGTGTCTGGTGGGCTACCCGACGAGGAGGACGAGAAGTTCCTTCGGGCCGTGGGCCCCGAGCACCAGGATCCGCTCGATGTCGCCGGTGCGGCTCGGGCCGGTGATGAAGGACAACATGCTCGGCAGCCTGCCGGCATGTCGCTCGCGGACGGCATGCAGCGCGTCGCCGAGCGTGGGCACGACCTGGTCGGCCGTCGCCACCACCACATGCACGTGTGGCAGCACCGAAAGGGCGCGGCCGCCGCAGGTCGCGCTCGAGACGAGCACGGAGCCCGTTTGGGCGACAAGCACCTCGCAGGCGGTGATGCCGGCGTCGCAGGCTTCGAGGGCGTCCTTGTCGAAGGGGCCGGCATCGACCTGGTAGGTGTCGCAGGCGAGCGTCGCCGCGGCCGCGGCGACGAGTGGATGGCGGTGGACCGCCACCCGCTTCCAGTCGCGGCCGCGGGCGAGGTCGGCGAGGAACGCGGCGGCGGCGGCCGCGTCGGCGACGCGGTGCAGTTCGGCCTTCAGCCGCGCGAGGTTTTCGCCCAGGATCCGCCGGCTTTCTTCCGGCGAGTCGCCGCCGTCGGGCAGCCAGGGTCGAGCCGCCTCCAGAGGCAGCACGGGCAGGCCCCCGGTCGGCGCCGGCTCGAGGGCATGCGACTTCAGGTGCGGCGGTGGCGCCGGCAGCCGCAGCGCCTCGCGCACGCGGGCGAGGATCGTCTCCCCGGCGTCACCCATGCGCGTGCTGCTCATCGCCGCCTCCACTGGCTGCGGAAGCTCTGCGGCGGCGCCGGCGGCAGGTCGCGGGTCGCCAGCCAGGCCTTCAAGAGCGGCGGCCGCAGCATTTTCAGCACGCGGAGCGACCTGCGGAACGACCAGCCGCCGGCCGCGAACAGCCACGGCCGGCTGGCGGCGAACACGAACAGCCGATGGCCAAGCCGCTCGAAGCGGCCGGGGGCCGTGCGGGCGGCGTTGCGGCGGTTATGCAGCAGGTGATGGTGGATGTCGATCCGCACCGGGCAGGCGTCGGTGCAGGCGCCGCACAGGGAGCTCGCCCCGGAGAGGTGGTTCCAGTCGGAGAGGCCCCGCAGGTGCGGCGTGATCACCGAGCCGATCGGCCCCTGGTAGGTGGTGCCGTAGGTGAAGCCGCCCACGTTCTTGAAGATCGGGCAGACGTTGAGGCAGGCGCCGCAGCGGATGCAGTGCAGCGAATCCCGCTGCTCGGGGTCGGCGAGGATCTCCGTGCGGCGGTTGTCGAGAAGAACGACGTGCATCTCCTCCGGGCCGTCGCACTCCCCCTCCCGCCGCGGTCCGGAGTAGAGCGTGTTGTAGCAGGTGAGCGGCTGGCCGGTGCCGGCCGTGGCCAGCATCGGCAGGAGGACGGCCAGGTCGTCGAGCCGCTCCACCACCTTCTCGATGCCGGCGATCGCGATGTGCACCCGCGGCAGGCCGGCGGTGAGCCGGGCGTTGCCCTCGTTCTCCGTGATCGAGATCTGCCCGGTCTCGGCGACGAGGAAGTTGGCTCCCGTGATCCCCACGTCGGCCTCGACGTACAGCCGCCGCATGTGGCGGCGGGCGATCATCGTCAGCTCCTCCGGCTCGCTCGTCGCTGCGCTGCCGAGGTGCTTCTGGAACAGGTCGCTGATCTCGTCGCGGCGGACGTGCATGCAGGGGAAGACGAAGTGGTACGGTGGCTCGCCCCGGAGCTGCTGGATGAACTCGCCGAGGTCGCTCTCCACCACGCCGTAGCCGTCGGCCTCCATGGCCTGGTTGAGGTGGATCTCCTCGCTCGTCATGCACTTGCTCTTGATGACGGCCTTCGCCCGTGCCCCCCGCAACAGTCCCAGCACGATCTCCCGGGCCTCGGCGGCATCGCGGGCCCAGTGCACCTGCCCGCCGTTGGCGGTGAAGTTCTCGGCAAATCGCGGCAGGAGCTCGTCGAGCCGGTTGACGGCCGACCATTTGGCGAGGCTGGCGGCGTCGCGGGCCTGCTCGTAATCCCGGTAGCGGGCCTTCTGGGCGTCGCGGGTGGTGTAGTAGCCGCCGAGCGCCTTGCGGACGAACGCTCGGTGGCCGGTGTCGCGGACGTGCTCGGCCGCGTCATGGAGAAACTTTTTCTTTGCCAGCCGCGGTGTGGCGGTGTCGGTGCTGGGATGCGTCGCTGAGCCGGTGGGCGGGGGCGTCATGCGTCGGCCCCCGCGAGCACCTCGGCCAGATGGATCGTCCGTGGCTTCTTGGCCTGTCGCGACAGCCAACCATCGAGCTGCAGTTGGCATGACGGGTCGCTGGAAACGATGTAGTCGCACTCCGTGCGGGCGAGCGAGCCCCCTTTCACCTCGGCCATGGCCGTGGAGATCATCGGATACTTGACGCTGAACAGGCCCCCGAAGCCGCAGCAGCTCTCCGGCTCGTCGCACTCCACGAGCTCCAGGTCGCGAACGGCCTTCAAGAGCATCCGCGGCTCCTCCTTGACCCGCAGTTCGCGGAGGCCGTGGCAGCCATCGTGGTAGGTGACGCGGTGGGGGAAGCGGGCGCCCACGTCGGTCACACCCAGTTTCTTGACGAGGAACTCCCCGAACTCGAACGTTCGCGCCGCCAGGTCGAGGGCCGCGGTTTCATGAGGCGTGCCGGCGAGCAGCTGTGGATAAAAGACCCGGAGCATGGCCACGCAGGAGCCGCTCGGTCCCACCACGGCCTCCGCGCCGGCGAACACGCCGACGGTGCGGATGGCGACGGCCCGGGCCTCGTCCCAGTAGCCGGCGTTGAAGCTCGGCTGCCCGCAGCAGGTCTGGGCCGGGCGAAACTCGCAGGTATGCCCGAGCCGCTCGAGCACGCGGGCAACCGCCATGCCCACCCGCGGCGCCATCTGATCGACGAAGCAGGGAATGAACAGGTCGATCCGCATGCCCCCAGTGTAGCCCCGTCACTCCCGCCCGCATGGCGGGCCAACGCTATGGCCTTGCCCACAATGGTCCCTTACCCCCAGGCCTGGCCGGCGGGCCTTCTTCCTGCCCTCCATCGCCGGGAGGGCTGCCCATGCCCCAGGAGCCGGCGTAGGTGGCCAGCGCAGGCAGGATGCCGGAGCGCAAGCCACCTCCGAGAGAGCGGATGCCACGATGGCATCCGCGAACGTCCGGCGACGGGGCATGGGCAGCCCGACCCCGCCCGGGGAGCCCTACGCCCGCCGCGCGATCGCGCGCACCAGCGCCGCCCCCATGTCGGCCGGGCTGTCCGCGACCTCGATCCCCGCGTCGCGGAGCGCCGCGAGCTTCGCCTCGGCCGTCCCCTTGCCGCCGGAGATGATCGCCCCGGCATGGCCCATCCGCTTGCCGGGAGGCGCCGTCCGGCCGGCGATGAACGCCGCCACGGGCTTGGTGACGTGGTGCTTCACGTACTCGGCCGCCTCCTCCTCCGCGCTGCCGCCGATCTCGCCCATCATGAGGATGGCGTGGGTGTCGGGATCGTTCTGGAAGAGTTCGAGGATGTCGATGAACGACGAGCCCACCAGCGGGTCGCCACCGAGGCCGACGCAGGTGCTCTGGCCGTGGCCGAGCTGCGTGAGCTGCCAGACGGCCTCGTAGGTGAGCGTGCCGGAGCGGCTCATCACGCCCACATGCCCCGGCGTGTGGATGTAGCCGGGCATGATGCCGATCTTGCACTCCGCCGGCGTGATCACGCCCGGGCAGTTGGGGCCGATGAGCCGGCTGCCGGAATCCTTCACGACCGGCAGGACGCGGGCCATGTCGAGCACCGGAATCCCTTCGGTGATCGCGATCACCAGTTCGATGCCCGCGGCCACCGCCTCCAGGATCGCGTCGGCCGCGAACGCAGGGGGCACGAAGATCATCGTGGCGTTGGCGCCGGTGGCGTCCTTCGCCTCGGCGACGGTGTTGAAGACCGGCAGTCCGGCCACCATCTCGCCCGCCTTGCCCGGCGTCACGCCGCCGACCATCCGCGTGCCGTAGTCGAGGCAGCCCCGGGTGTGGAACTCACCGACCTTGCCGGTGATGCCCTGGCAGATGACGCGGGTGTCACGATTGACGAGGATGCTCATGGTGGTGTTCCTAGGCTCGGCTCGCGGCGACGACCTTCTTGGCGGCGTCGGTCAGGCCGTCGGCGGTGATGATCGTCGTGCCGCTGGCGGCGAGAATCTTCTTGCCTTCCTCGACCTCGGTGCCCTCGAGCCGCACGACCAGCGGCACGGTGAAACCGACCGTCTTCGAGGCTTCGACGAGCGCCGTGGCGATCGTCGTGCACCGCATGATGCCGCCGAAGATGTTGACGAGGATGGCCTTCACGTTCTTGTCGGACAGGATGATGCGGAAGGCCTCGGTCACGGCCTTGACGTCGGCGCCCCCGCCCACATCGAGGAAGTTGGCCGGCGCGCCACCGTGGAGCTTCACCAGATCCATGGTGCTCATCGCCAGGCCGGCCCCGTTGACGAGGCAGCCGATCGTGCCGTCGAGCTTGACGTACGAGAGCCCGGCCGCCGCCGCCCGCGTCTCTGCCGGCTCCTCCTCGGCCTCGTCGCGCAGGGCCGCCACATCCTTGTGGCGAAACAGCGCGTTGTCGTCGAACGTCATCTTCGCGTCGAGGGCGACGAGGCCGCCGTCCTTCGTGAGCACGAGCGGGTTGATCTCCAGGAGCGATGCGTCGAGATCGACGAATGCCTGGCAGAGCCGACGGAAGAAGGTCTCGGCGTGCCGCCAGGAGGCCGGCGGCAACCCCAGCTTCGCGGCGAGGAGTCGCGTCTGCCAGGCCGCGAGCCCACGGTCGGGGTCGAAGGGCTCGGACAGGATCAGCTCGGGTGTCTTGGCGGCCACCTCCTCGATGTCCATGCCGCCGGCGGTGCTCGCGATCAAGACCGGCGAGCCCACGCGGCGATCGACGAGCACGGCGCAGTACAGCTCGCGATCGATCGCGCAGCCGCTCTCCACGAACACCTGACGGACAACCTGGCCCTCGGGGCCGGTCTGGATCGTGACGAGCGTCTTGCCGAGGAGCCCGGCGGCGATCCGCTCGGCATCGGCTGCGGACTTGGCCAGTTCGACGCCCCGCTGGGTGGAGCCCTGCACCTGCCCCTTGCCACGGCCGCCCGCGTGGATCTGGGCCTTGACGGCGCACACCGGCGTGCCGAGCGCAGAGAACGCGGCCGCCGCCTCGGCGGGGGTACGGGCGACCTTGCCCGCGAGCACCGGCACGCCCGCCGCCCGCAACAAATCCTTCGCCTGGAACTCGTGGATCTTCATGCGGAGAAGGCCTCTCAAGACCGCGTCGCCGCCCGGCTCGGGCCGCGACCGCCGCGAAAATATGGCAGGAAACCCGCCGGCTGCAAGGCTCGGCGATCAGGCGGCGGCGTGGCGGCTCGTGATGGCGGTCGGTCGCGGCGGTTCGTATGATGCCGCCGGTGGCGGTCGAGCGACGACCGTGATCCGCGGCTTCCGGGGGCTCCGACCACATGAAGATTCTCGTCACCGGTGGCGCCGGCTTCATCGGCAGCCACATCGTCGACGCCCTGCTGGCGGCGGGGCATTCCGTCGCCGTCATCGACGACCTGTCGAGCGGCTCCCGTGACAACCTGCCGCCGGGGGTGCCGCTGCACGTCGTGGATATCGTCGACGGCCCGGCCGTGACGCGGGTGTTCGCCGCCGAGCGGCCCGACGCCGTCTGCCATCAGGCGGCGCAGATGTCGGTGAGCCGATCGGTCCGCGAGCCCCTCTTCGACGCGCAGGTCAACTGCATCGGCCTGATCAACGTGCTCGATGCCGCGGCCGGGGTCGGCTGCCGGCGGTTCGTCTTCGCCTCCTCGGGTGGCGTGCTGTACGGCGACGTGACCGTGCCGGCGCCCGAGTCGACGCCCGCGAATCCCGTCAGCCCGTATGGCATCACGAAGTGGGTCGGCGAGCGGTATCTGAAGTTTTACGCCGAGGAGCACGGGATGGCGGCGGTGGCGCTGCGGTATTCGAACGTCTACGGGCCGCGGCAGAACCCGCACGGCGAGGCGGGCGTGGTGGCGATCTTCTGCAAGAAGCTCCTCGCCGGGGAGGCGGCCACGATCAATGGCGACGGCCGCTACGT
The DNA here is from genome assembly GCA_964545915.1 of uncultured Candidatus Kuenenia sp. Lineage (GTDB taxonomy): Bacteria > Planctomycetota > Planctomycetia > Pirellulales > UBA1268 > QWPN01. The sequence continues at coordinate 396,838 of CAZJHQ010000001.1, forward strand.
GCGTGACTATGTCTACGGTCCCGACGTCGCCCGGGCCAACCTGCTGGCCCTGACGGCCGACGTGCCCCAGGTGCAGCCACGGACCCTCACCAGCCTCAACATCGGCACCGGCGTGGGCACCGACGTCAACGAGCTGGAGGCGGCGCTGCGGGGCACGATCGCGGGCCTGCTCGAGCGGGCGGGTCGGGGTCGGGGATTGCCCGCGCCGGTCCACGGCCCGGCCCGGCCCGGCGACCTGCGGAGCAATCTCGTCGATGCCACGCGGGCCGGCGCCGTCCTCGGCTGGCAGCCAACCGTGTCGCTCGACGCGGGCCTGGCCCGGACCGCGGAGTGGTTCGCCGCGCGGGCCTGACCGGCGGAAACCGCGGCATTTTTGCCGTTTCGGCGGCCCGGGGGGGTTCGCTACCTTCCCGCCGCCATGGAAGCCACGCCCGCCACGACTGCCCGCACCGCGCTGATCTGTGGGATCGGCGGCCAGGACGGCGCCTATCTCGCCGCGCACCTCCTCGACCTCGGCTACGCCGTCGTCGGCACGAGCCGCGACGCGCAGGCCAGCTCCTTCGAGAGCCTCGCCCGGCTCGGAATCCGCGACCGCGTGACCGTCGAGTCGATGACGCTCGTGGACTTCCGTTCCACCATGCAGGCGATCTCCCGGCACGAGCCCGACGAGATCTACAACCTCGCGGGCCAGACCTCCGTCGGCCTGTCCTTCAGCCAGCCGGTGGAAACCTTCGAGAGCATCGTCATCGGCACGGTCAATTTGCTGGAGGCGATCCGCATGCTGGGCCGGCCGATCCGGCTCTACAACGCGGGCAGCTCCGAGATGTTCGGCAACACCGGCACCGAGCCGGCCGGCGAGCAGACCGTGCTCCGGCCCTGCAGCCCCTACGGCATCGCCAAGGCGACCTCCTTCTGGCAGGTCGCCCAGTACCGGCAGGCCTATGGCATCGCGGCCTGCACGGGCATCCTCTTCAATCATGAGAGCCCGCTGCGGCCGGAGCGATTCGTGACCCAGAAGATCGTCGCCGGCGCCTGCCGCATCGCCCGCGGCGAGCTCCAGACGCTCGCCCTCGGCGATCTGTCCGTGCAGCGTGACTGGGGCTGGGCGCCGGAGTACGTCGTGGCGATGCACCGCATGCTGCAGATCGAGCCGCTGGAGGACTTCGTGATCGCCACCGGGCACACGTCGAGCCTGGAAGAATTCGTGGCCGCGGCCTTCGCGGCGGTGGGGCTCGACTGGCGGCGGCACGTGGTCCGCGATCCCAAGCTCACGCGGCCCAGCGAGATCGTGTGCGGCCGGGCCGACACGTCGCACGCCACCACCCGTCTCGGCTGGACCGCGCGGTACGTCATGCCGGACGTCGTGCGGATGATGGTCGAGGCCCGGCTGGCTCGCGAAGCGGTCGCCCCGCGCCGGGCCGCCTGACGGCGCATGTCCGCGCTGCGAATCCGCGCGCCGTGGTTATGCTCCTCGACACCCGCAACGACCGACCCATCGCCATGGCCTGGCGGGCCGGTGGCCGGACCCGGGTCTCTACCAGCCCGTCAACTATCCGGTGTCCGCGCCCCTGCCGTGAGGCGGGATCGCCATCGGCCCACGACGAGCATCGCCGCGAGTGCCGCGCAGCCAAGCGGAAACAGCGGTCCGGCACGGCTGGCGAACGTGACGGCATCGATCAACGGGACCGTCGCTGCGAGCATGCCCCGCGCGTGGAGCGGCAGGGCGGCGACGATCTTGCCTGCCGGTGAGATCACGCATGTCTGGCCGGTGGCGGCGCACCGCACGAGGCTCCGCCGGCACTCCACCGCCCGCAGCTGGGCGAGTTGGCGGTGCTGCACGAGTGTCCGCGGCGTTGTGAAGGAGTTGCCGTTGACGAGCGACACGAGCACGGTGGCACCGCCGCGGACGAGCGACCGGGCGATGGCGGGCAGCATGTCTTCGTAGCACAGCATCACGCCGATCCGCGCCGGACCGTCGCCCACGAGCACCGTGGCCTCGGATCCGTGCGCGAAGTCGTCAACGAGCGGAAAGCGGCGTCGGAGGTCGGGCCACACCTCGGCCAGCGGCACGTATTCACCGAACGGCATGAGGTGCCGCTTGTCGTAGCGGCCGCGGATGCCGCCCGCGGCATCGACGAGCAGGGCCGACTGGTAGAGCGCCTTGGGCCGCTCGGGAAACCCCTCGTAGAGAAGCCCGCCACAGAGCAGCGCGATGCCGGGCGGGCCCGCCATGAGGCCGCCTTCGGTGCCGGGCCGCGAGCGTCGGGCGACCCGGGCAGGATCGGCCACCGAGTCGAGCTGGGCGTCGAACTCGCCGGCGCTGCACTCGGGCCAGCATACGAGATCGGGGGGCGCGGCCGTTGCTGCCCGCGCGGCCGTGAGCGACCGGAGCGCCGCCGTGCCGTCGGGATCGCTCGGGTTGGCCTGCACGAGCGCGGTGGTGAGCGTGGGTGCCTGCGCCACACGGCCCTCCCAGATGGCCATCGAGGCCAGGCCATAGATGCCGTTGAGCAGACAGACGGCGACGGCCGCGATGCCGAGCCGGCTCGGGCCCGCCGACCGCACGACGCCGGTCTGCCCGAGCGCCCACACGATCGCCCCCGCATGGGCGAAGAGGACGAACGTCGTGACCTCGGGGCCGAAGAGGTCGGCAGCCTGCACGAGCCATGGCCAGCCGATCTGGGCGTAGCCGTATTTCCAAGGGAAGACCGCCGGCCAGAAGGCGTCCAGGGCGGCGGCGGCAAGGCCGGCCGGCAGCCAGGCGGCCACGGGCGCGGCACCAAGGCGGCAGGCGAACCAAAATGGAATCACAGCCCGCAGGGCGTCCCAGAGCACGATCGGCACCGCGACCGCCAGGCCGTGCGGGTAGCTCGCCTGCATCGCCGTGGCGAGCGTCGCCGGGGCCCAGTGGAAGGCGGCCAGAAGCGCCCCCGCAGCGCAGGCGAGCGACCAGCCCTCGCTGCGAAAGCCGCGCAGGTGGCGGACGAGCACGAGCCCCGCGGCCACGCCGATCCACGCGGCCCACACGAGCCGCTCGTCGAGCCAGGGGGCCGCGAGAAATACGGCGACGCTCGCCGCCACGACCGGGGCGACGAGCCGCGGGTCGCGACAAAAAGCCCGGCCGGACAGGACGGAGGACGACTGGCCGCCTCTCCCATCCTGCCCGGCCGTCTGCTGCTTGGCCGCCTGATCCATCGAGTGTGGGTTCACCAAGCACTACGGCGCGGGGGGCGTGAAAATGAGGACCGGCAGGTCGTTGAGGGTGCCTGACGTGACCGTGATCGTCAGGGTTTGCCCCTGCTTGAGGCCTGGGTAGTCGGCGACTTCGTAATTCCCCTGCCCATAATTGCCTCCAAAGATGGAAGAACTGCCCGTCACGACGAGCGGCGGGGCCGCGATGACCTGCACCATGTCTCCGAACTGGTTGCCACCGGCGTTTGGCAGCACGTTGAACACGGCCTTGCCGCCGGGGGCGATGGTCTGGCCGGCCTTTGCCGCCTGGGCCTGGCCGACCGTCGTCGGGAACGGGGCGGTACCTGAAAACACCGTCGCGAACAGGGTGCGATTCGTGGCGTTCACGATCGTCCGGGTGGTCGTGGTCTTCGGTCTTCTGCCTCCCGCCTCCGCGGGCGCGGCACACGCGATGGCCAGGGCGAACACGGCCAGCGTGGTGACTGACTTGCGAATCATAAAAAACGTCCTCTCGTTGATTTTCAACCCGGCCGGCGGGGCCGAACTGGGCTCTTGGGATTCATCGTTCTGCGTTCCGTCGCGTTGCCCTGCCGCACCGTGCGACAAGGCCATCGTCTCCTCCGAGTGTTGTCATTGCATGGCGACGGCTGAGACCTGCGTCTCGCCGCCGTTGCGGGTGCAGAGGCCCGCCAGCACGACGGGGTCCGTCGCGTCGCCGAGGAACGTCACGCGGCCGTCCCCGCAGGAGACGTTCGCGCCCCCGATGTGGTGGCTGTGGATGTCGCTCCCTGGCATGTTGATGAATGGCATCGACTGGGCGAAATGATTCACCCATGCCCATCGGCCATAGGTAAAACCAATCTCCTCCGCTATGGCCGGATCGCAGCGGTCTACCGCTTCGGCCACCATCAGAGTCTGGCTCAGGCCGTCGGTCACTTCGGCGGTGCGGACGGGACTTTGCCGAGTGACATCGAGCGGAATGAGCAGGCCGTTCGTCGTGCCCACTGCACCGATGAACGCGCCATCGACCGCGATCACGTTGCCCGAGACACCGACATAGTCGGCCTTGCCGACGGAGTTCACCCGGCCGCTCGCACACACGTAGGTGCTGATCCACGTATCCGAGCACGTGTCGTTGCCCCCCGGGGCGTTCCAGGCCTTCGACCGGTCGATCCGCTCGGCCAGCGCCGCCTCGCCGATGTACGGCAGCACGAAACTCGACCAGGCGAACTGCGTGCCCTGCGGCAGCGACGGCCCACGCGGATTTTGGTCGCTCCCCGGCGGCAGCGTGCGCCGGGCCGACTCGTAGGCGATCACCGCCAGGCACGACTGCCGGAGATTGTTGCTGCAGGCGACCCGCCGGCCCGATTCACGGACCTGCTGCACGGCAGGCAGAAGGAGCCCGATCAGCGTGCCGACGATCCCGATGACGACGAGCAGCTCGACGAGGCTGAAGCCCCGGCGGCCGTGGCGTCGCGCCGAGGCTCCGTTGCACTGCGGGGCGCCTGTTGTGCGTATCATGGCGTCCAGTTGAGTTGGCCAGTCCCGTCCGTGCCCGAGTTCATTCGTCCGGCCACTATTCGCTCCCGTCCCTGGGCCAGCAATACCTCGTTTCAAGTACGCGACTCATCGTGTGCGGCGTTCATTGAACCGGAGCGCTGCCGCCAGTACCTTTTTCGGGGTATTCGGCGTCATGGGCTGTCGCCCTGGGGTGGAGCACCAGGCGGCCGCTCATGCTTGTTCGGTGCTGTGCAGTGCCACGCCTTGGTGCCATGTCGACGTCGCGCCCTGCATTTACGTTGATCGAGCTGCTCGTCGTGATCGCGATCATCGGTCTGCTCATCGGCCTGTTGCTGCCGGCCGTGCAGGCAGCCCGCGAGGCGGCGCGGTCGATCGGCTGTCGCAACAACCTGCGGCAGATCGGCCTGGCAATGCATGGATTCCACGATGCCCGCGGGCGGCTGCCCACGAGCGAGCACTACGACTGGCCAGGCAAGCCGCAACGGTGGGGCTGGCTGCCGAAACTCCTCCCCCAACTCGGCGACGTGGCCATGCACGACCGCCTGAACTTCAAGGTCGATGCCTGGCAGGGAAACAACTACACGGTCCTGCGGGAGGTCTATTCGCCGGTGCTCTGCCCATCGAACTCCTTCGCCCGCGACATCCGCGAGGAGGAAAACTTCGCCGCCCCGGCGTGGATGCTCTCCCAGGCCGACTACGCGGCCAATATCGGCGACCATGCCAACATCGGCGGGGTGGGGGCGATGCCGCCGTTCGGCAACGCGCCTCCTGGCAGCGACATGATCCGCGGCGTGATCAGTCGCACGGGCTGGTCGGCCCGCTTCAGGGACGTCAGCGACGGCCTCTCGAAGACGATCGCCGCGGGCGAGTGCGTCGGGGCTTTCAGCATCGTGCAAAACTTCGCTTCGCAAAGCTTCGCGACCACGGCCCACCCAATCAACCACATGAACGCGTCGCTGGCGGCGACGCTTCCCACGATGGCCAACCCCCGCTGGGACGAGTCGATCGGCTTCCGCAGCCTGCACCCCGGCGGGGCCAGCTTCGTGTTCTGCGACGCCGCCGTGCGGTTCATCGACGATGGCATCGACGGCCCCGCGTATCGCGGCCTCGCGTCGCGGGCGGGCCAGGAAGCCACGGAATCACCATGACGTCCGCCCGTGCATGGCTCGTGATCCTCGCGGTGGCGGCCGGGGGCGGGTGTGGTCCACGACGGCCCGAGCTCGCGGCGGTGGAGGGCACGGTGACGCTCGACGGCAGGCCGCTGGCGCACGGCATCATCTCCTTCGAGGCCGAGGGCCGCCGGCCGGCGACGGCGCGGATCGTGGATGGCCGCATCGTCGAGGCGACCACGTACCGGCCCGGCGACGGCGTGCCCACGGGGCGGCACCGGGTGGCGGTGACGGCGCGGGAGCAGGCCGCGGCTGCGGCTCCCGCCAATCCCGGCCAGGCGACGATCGCGTCGGCGGGAGCCATGGCGGGAAAGCTCCTCGTGCCGTCGCGGTACACTGACCCCGCCACGTCCGGGCTCACGGTCACCATCGCCGCCGAGCCCAACCGGATCGACCTGCAGCTCGCGACGAAGCCGCCATGACAGGGCCGAAGACCACCCGCGTGAGCCTGATGGCCCGTCTGCACGACGCGGCCGACGACGCGGGGGCGTGGGAGGAGTTCGTGCGGATCTACGGCCCGCACGTCGTCCAGTGGTGCCGCGGCCACGGCCTGCAAGACGCCGACGCCCACGACGTGTCGCAGGACGTGCTGCTCCGTTTCTGGCGGCAGGCCCATGCGTTTCGCTACGACCCCGCGCAGAGCCTGCGGGGCTATCTGCGGCGGATGGTGTTCACGGCCGTGGCCGACTGGGCCGATGAGGCCGATCGCGAGCGGCGCCGCGGCGACGTGCGGCTTGGCGAACTGCTCGACAGCGTGCCGGCTCGCGAGGATCTCGCCGCGCGGATCGAGCAGGCCTACGACTTGGAGCTTCTCACGATCGCCATGCACGAGGTCGAGAAGCGGGTGCAGCCGCACACCTGGCAGGCCTTCCGGCTGCTGGCGATCGAGCGGCACAGCGGCGCCGACGTCGCCGCGCGGCTCGGCATGCAGCCCAACACGGCCTACGTGGCCCGCAAGAAGGTGCAGCGGATGATCCGCGAAACGATCGAGACGCTCGACTCGGGCCTCACGCCGGACCCGCCCGCCTGATCCCTTATGCCCGCAATCACCGCCCGAACGGACTGCGCGAGCCGGGAGACGCTTCGCGACCTGCTCGAGGAGCGGGTCGACGATGGTCTGCGGCCGGCGCTCGAGGCGCACCTGGAACACTGCGCCGCGTGCGCCACCACCTTCTCCGAACTCGCCGCCCAGTGGAGCCTGGCGACGCTCGCCGGGGCGCGGGCCGCTGAAGGGCCCGCCACGCGGGCGATCCGGGAGCGGCTCGCGGCGGCGGCGCCGCCGCCGGCCCCGCCCTGCATCCCGGGCATCGCGGACCTCGTGCTCGCCGGCAGTGGTGGCATGGGCGTGGTCTACCGCGGCCGTGACGAGCGGCTGGGGCGGAGCGTCGCGGTGAAGGTGCTGGCGGCGGCCGGGCCGCTCTCCCACACGGCCCGGGCGCGGGCGGAACGCGAGGCTCGCGTCCTGGCCCGGCTCGATCATCCGCACATCGTCAGGGTGTACGCGGCAGGCGCGGCCGACGGGCTGCCCTATATCGTGATGGAGTGGATCGAGGGCCGCAGCCTCCAGCAGCGGATCGCCGCGGGGGCGGTGCCGCCGCGGGAGGCGGCCCGGATCGGGCTCGACCTGGCGCGGGCGCTCGCCGAAGTGCATGCCGTGGACATCATCCACCGCGACATCAAGCCCGACAACGTGCTGCTGGCCGCCGCCGCCGACGGGGCCGCCATACCAAAGCTCGTCGATTTCGGCCTCGCCCGCCCCGACGACGCCGGCCGATCGCTGACCCGCGCCACGGCGGTGCTCGGCACGCCCGCCTACATGGCTCCGGAGCAGACGGGCCTCGAGCCGACGCTCGGCCCGGTCACGGTGGCGACCGACATCCACGCGCTCGGCGGCGTTCTTTACTGCATGCTCACGGGTCGGGCTCCCTACGAGGCCGACTCGTCCGGCGGCGCGCTGCGGCGGGCGGCTCGCGCCGACGCCGTGCCGCTCGCGACGGCCGCCCCCCGCGTGCCGCCCGACCTCCGCACGATCGTGGAGACGTGCCTGCGCTACGAGCCGGCCGCGCGGTATCGGTCGGCCGGCCACCTGGCCGACGACCTGGCGCGGTTCCTCGAGCACAGGCCGATCATGGCCCGGCCGGCGGGCCCGGCGACGCGGCTGCGGTCGTGGATTCGCCGCCGGCCGGCGGCCGCCGTGGCGATCGGCCTGGCGGCCGCGATGGCGCTTGGAGTGGCCGGCGGCACCGCCTACCACGTGGCGCGGCTGGCGGCGGCGCGTGCCGAGATGCAGACGAGCCGCGACGCGGCCGTCGCCGCCCGCGACGCCGCGCGGCAGGCGCTCATGCGGCTCACCGACGGCTCGGTGGAGGCGATGCTCAAGCGCGGGCCGGCGCTCGACGACAAGGACCGCGACTACCTCCGGGCCGTCCGCGACGAGTTCGCGCGATGGCCGCTCGAGCCCGACGCCGAGGCCGGCTTCGCGGTCCGGGCCGATGGGCTCCGCCGGGTGGCGGAACTGTTTTCGCAGGTCAACCGTCTCGAAGATGCTCTGGCGAGCCACGAGGCCCTGCTGGCGACGCTCGACGAATGGATCGTTCGCCATGGACCGCGCGACGACCTCCTGGATCGCCGGCTGGATTCGAGCAGCCACGTGCGGCGGCTCCTGCACCAGCTCGGCCGATACGCCGAATCGGGCACCGTCGCCCGGCGCGACGCGGCCCGCATCGAAGCGACGGGGCTCGAACTGCCGGTGCGGCGAATGCAGTTCGCTGCCGCGCTCGTGGATCAGGGCATCGCCCTGAATGCCATGGGCATGAACGACGCGGCGCTGCCGCTCGTCGACCGCGGCCTCGATCTGGCGACCGCAGCGGAGCGCGATGCGCCGGCGAATGCGGCAATCCTCGGGGAGCGGGTGCGGATGCTCTACAACGCAGCCCTCTTGTCGGATCGTGCCGGCCGCGTGGACGAGCGGCGGGAGCGGCTGGAGGCGCTCGTGAGGGAGTGCGAGCGCGGGCTGGTGGAGTGGCCCGCTGAACGGGCGGCCTGGGATCGCGGTCTGCTGCTGGGGCTGGCGTCGTTGATCGACGCGGAGCTCCGTGCCGCGCGGCCGAGCGACGCGCTGGCGTTCGCGGAACGCCGGCGGGCGGCGGCCCGGGCGGCATTCGAGCGGGAGCCAGGCAATCTGCTGTTTCTCGGCGAGGTGGTCCACGCTGCGCTCCAGGTGTTTGCGTGCCATCAGGCGCTGGGCAGGCCGGCCGACTCGCGGGCCGACCTGCTGGCAGCCGTCGGCCTCGCCGAGTCGGCCGTGCAGCGGGAGCCCGCTGTGCTCGATCGCTCGCGACTCCTGGTCATGGCCTTGAGCGATCAGGCCCGGATGCACGAACTGGTCGGGGAGCCGGAGTCGGCCATCGCGGCCTTGGACAGGCTCGTGACCGTGCTCATGCCATGGCGGCACGACGCGGCCGTGGCCGAACTCATCGCGGGTCGCGGTGGCGAGGCCGCACGACTGCTCGAGTCGGTGGGCAATCCCGCGGCGGCACTGGCCCGGCTCGACGCGGCGCTCGCCGTGGCGCCCCAGTCGATGCGGGACGATCTCGTCGAGCGTCGCGACGCGCTGCTGGCCGCCGGGCACAAACCGCCGTGAGCGCCACGGATTGTCAGGTGGGCCCGCGGCGGCCGCGCAGCGACGCGGCGCGGTGGGTCGCGGCCCGCCGCGACAGCGGGGAGCCGAGCCGGCCGAGTTTCTCGATGATCCGTTTGCGGTGCGTCTGGATCGTGAAGTACGACCGCGACAGCGTGGCGGCGATCTCGGCGGTCGTCAGCCCCTCGCCGAGCAGCGCGAAGATCTCTGCCTCGCGGGCCGTGAGCGATTCGTGGCGGCGGCTCCGCGACTTCCGGGGAGTCGGCGTCGGGATGCGGCCCGCGCAGGCATCTTCGAGCGCGGCGAGAAACGTCGCCAGCGGCTGGTGCATGCCGACGATCGCCTGGCACCGGTCCGCGATGCCATCCGGGGGCCTGATGCCGTCCCCGGGAGGAGTGACGGCGATCAGCAGGGTGTCGGGATGGCGACTCGCCAGGGCGATGACGGCCGCATGACCGTCGTCATCGAGCACCGTGCAATCCACGACGATGATGTCGAGGGGATCGCGCGTGTCGGTGACGAACGCGAGCACATCGGCGCCGGCGATGTTCGTCACGCGCAGGCCCCGCCGGAGCCGCAGCATGTCGCCCAGCAGGTCGAGGAGCAGCCGCTGCCCGCTGATGATCGCGCACGACACCATCCGCGCCGCGGATTTCGCTGCCTGGGCCCGCGTCGCCTTGCCTGGACTCTGCGCCACGTCTCTCGGTGCCGTCCGACATCCGGTCGGAACGCCTCCGCAGAGCAGTACGGCTCCAGGCGTGGAAATGTGATGGCCACGGGGGTGTCAGCCCAGTCGGCGGCCGTGGCGGCGTAGTCCTTCGCGCCGGCCCCAATATCCCGGGGGAACGTACCCAATTCCGAGTATTTACGCTCGCCTGAGGTCGTTTTTATTCTGCTTTGATTTTTCGATCCGTTCCCATGAGAGCCGCCCCCGTGACCCACCGCAAAACGTTCAGGAGGCCTGTACCTCCCTCCCGGGGCCCCCTTTGGTTCCGGCGGAAGCAGGCGCGGCAGGCCAAGCGGCGGGAGCGACTGAAACAGCAGCGGGCGCGGCTGAAACTCGAACTGCTCGAAGGCCGTATCGCGCTGGCCACGACGACGGTCGACCTGCCGTCGTTGGTTCTGCAGCCGTCCGACTCGCTGCTCGTCACGATCGGCGGACCGGTGGCGGGGAACCCGGCCGGCGGCACCGACAACGACGGCTATGATCAGGTGCGCGTGGGCGGCAATGCCGCGCTCGGCGGCACACTCCGCGTGGAACTCGCCAATGGCTACGTGCCCGGCGTGGGCACGACGTTCGACTTCCTGAAAGTCGACGGCACGCTGTCGGGGAAGTTCACCGGCGCCGAGGGACTGTTTTCATTCCCCTCCGGCGACCGCTACTTCAAGCTCGTCGAGTCCGCCGACCGCCTCTCGCTCCAGGTGACGGCCGCACCGGGCGGCGTCTCCCTCGCGGCCGCGAACTCCGTCACGAGCGACGCCTTCGGCACGTTCCTCAACGACGGTTATTTCCCCGACGTCACGCAGACCTCCTTCACCGGCAGCATCTCGACGCCCGGCTTCGTCGATCTGGCCGGCACGTTTACCTTCCAGGAGACCGGCTCCTCGATCACGGCGTCGTCGGCCAGCGCCGCCGTGTTCATGGGCACGGCCTACGGCACCGCCAGCGAGACCGGCGTGCGGATTCCCGGCACGGGCGTGGGCTTGGTACTCCGGGACAGCGGCTTCGCCCTGGCCGCCTCCGGGGCCGGACAGTTCGTGGGCCTCCCGGGGCTCGATCTCACGGCCAGTTTCGACGTCTCGGCCAACACGACCCCCGGGGCGATCAACACGACCGTCGGCGGCGTGACGATCGCGGCCGCCAAGGGCACGAAGTCGTTCGCGACCAACGGCACCGACGCGGGGACCATCGCCGTGGCCGGCGGCTTCACTCTCGACGGCGACCTCGCGCTCACGAAGATCCCCACCGGCCTCGTGCTCGTCGATGCCACGGAAATGAGCCTGTCGCTGATGGCTGGCAACGTGGAGGCCTATCGCTTCGGCGGCCTGCTCCGCTTCGGCATGGACCACAACCGCGGCTTCCAGCTGCTCGACACTTCGTTCGACGACGTCAAGCTGCTCGGCAAGAGCGTGCTCGGCCGGGCCAGCTCGGTGAACTCCCTCACCTTCCCGGAGGACACGCTTGGCCCCGCCAGCCTGACCACGATCATCGGCGCCGCCGACGTGGCGGTGCTCAACCACCGCCGCTACATCGACGTCACGTTCACGAGTTCCACCGGGGCGGAGATCGACCCCGACTCGATCACCGACAACGGGCAGGAGTTCTTCTTCTCCGGCTCCGGCTGGGAAGACGCCGACTTCTACACCACGGTTCGCCTCTCGGGAAACACCTACCGCTACTACCTGTCCGACCGGAACTCCGACAACGACGACACGAAGAACGCCTTCGGGGGAGACCTGTTCCGCGTCAACGAGAACTTCGCCAACACGAAGCTGACGCTCAACTTCATCGCCGGCGCCTGGACGGACGTGGACGGAAACGAGTGCTACCCCGCGACGGACGGCATGATCGCCGTCGACGGCACCACGCTCGTCTCGCAGCAGACCGTCGAGATCCGCTCCGGGATCACGACCAGCTCGGTCGACGTCGAGCTGGGCCCGCTCGTGCTCAAGGGCCCCTACTTCAACGTGGACGAACTGCAGCTCCTGCCCCCCGAGGCGGGCAACGCCACGAGCCAGTGGTCGCTCATCAGCACGGTGACGCTGGGGGTCGACGAGGCCAGCCTCAAGTTCGGCGCCACGAAGAACGACGAGGGCGAAGACGACCAGAAGGTGAAGACCGAGATCAAGGGCCTGCTCGGGTCGTTCACGATCAACTCCGTGGTCAGCCCGACCACCGGCGCCCGGAGCGCCCCGGGCAAGTTCCTGATCTCGGTCGCCTCGGCGTCGTTCGAGGTCAAGGACATCATCACGGCCAAGGCCAGCGGCGTGTACATCAGCTACGACCCGCTCATCGACAAGAACTTCGACGGCGTGATCTCGGACGACGAGCAAAAGGCCTTCAACTCGCAGGAGATGCTCCGGGTCGACGACGCCTCGGTGGAGATCCCGAAGTTCGGGCTCACCGGCGCGGTCAGCCAGTACACGCGTCCGGCCGAAGCCATCGATCCGCGGACCGGCGGCAACATCGGCGGCACCACCGTCCCCGGCCTGTCGGTGCGGCGCGACGGCTTCCACCTCGGCGAGGCCAGGCTGACGAAGGCCGGCACGTTCAAGTTCGGCTCGATGCTCGAGCTCGAGGACCTGACCGGCGGCGTGCAGGACATCGACGTCTCGTTCAGCCCGTCGTTCCGGCTGGACATCGACGGCGGCTTCTTCGTGGCGGCCAAGAAGGCGAAGCTGTTCCCCGGCAAGAAGTTCCAGATGACGCTGAGCGACGGGGACGACAGCAACGACGAGGGCGTGCGGGCCACGCTCAAGTTCACCAACAACGTGCCGACCGGGTTCGCGGTCAAGGTGGACCAGGGCGTGCTCAAGTTCGGCAGCACCATGACCGTTGGGGCCAGCAACTTCATCGTCGACACGACGGCCACCGGCATCAATCCCGTGGTCGCGTTCGACGCCCTCGGAGTGGACGTCGCCGCCGGCCCGCTGGTACTCGGCGGCACGATCACCAACTTTGGCCTGCTGGCCGACGGCTCCTTCCAGACCCGGGCCGGCTTCGGCGTCTTTTTCAGCGCCGACGCCATGGACCCCAAGAAGCTCAAGTGGCCGAGCTGGCTGCCCATCCGGCCCACCGAAGTCGGCATCCAGTGGCGGAACATCAACGCCAACCCCGAGGACTTCCGGCTGATCGTGTCGGCCGCCGTGACGGGCATCAAGGGGCTGCCCAAGGTGAACGTGTCCGGCTCGATCACCGGGCTGGAGTTCGACGTCGGGGCCCTGATCCGCGGCGAGAATCCGCTCACGGGGCTCCAGGGCATGGGGGTGACCGTCACCGGCGACATGTTCGGCGGCACGATCACCGCCGGCCTGATCGGCGGCGTGATCCCGATCTCCTCGAGCGGCAACGAGGTGCCGGCGACCGACTTCGTCACGCCGATCGTCGATCGCGTGTTCTACGTCGGTCTCCAGGGTGGCTTCGAGATCGCCAAGAAGGGCGGCTTCACGATCCGCATGGCCCTGACGGAGAACGGGCCGCTGGGTGTGCAGGTCACGGGCGAGCTGCCCACGGGCGTGCTGCTCGAGCCGATCTCGGGCCTCAAGCTCACCGGCTTCTCCGGGGGCGTCGAGTTCTTCAAGTCGCTGAGCGACGCGGAGAAACCGGAGGACCTGCTCGACCCCAACTTCGACCCGGCGCTCTCCAACAGCAGCAAGATCGATGCCTCGCAGTGGGAGCGGCAGGTCCGCAGCCAGACCATCGCCCAGTACAAGGCGATCAAGGAAGGGGGGCAGAGCAGCGACTTTTTGGCGGCGTTCCGCAGCCCGATCCTGATCTCCGGCGGCGCCCAGATCCAGTTTCATACGCCCGCCGACGTGCTCAAGGCCAACGCCGAGGTGCGGATTTCGATCGACCCCAACGTCGACGAAGACTTCAACTCCAAGGGCCTGCCCCAGGTCAAGATCCTGCTGACCGGCGACCTGATCCTGTTCGGCGGGCTGCAGCGGTGCCCGGTCCGCATGTTCGCCAACCTCACCGAGCTGCAGCAGGGCCGGGCGAAGTTCATCATGATGGCGCAGGACATTCCCGCCGGCCTCCATCCGGTCATGCCGCTCCTGCCGGCCGGCCCGTTTTCGATCCCCGTGCCGACCTCGCTGGAAATGCAGGGGTATGTCGAGTTCAAGTACCTGGGGCCCGACGGCAAGCCGGTTGATTTCTTCACATCGCAGCCGGCGGCGACCGCGCCGACGGCCACGCTCGTCAGCCCGCTGGAAAATGGCGCGATCCCGCTGGGCAGGTTCCGGCAGAACGGCTTCCTCGACGTCCGCTTCTCGCCGAGTGCGAAGCCGACCGATGCGGCGGAGGACGAGGCCGCCCCCACGCTCGACGTGGCATCGATCACGGACGCGGGAGCGGAGCTCCGGCTCGTGCTGCCCGATGGTACCGTCGTGCCGCTCGCCGGCGCTGCCGTCGCCCCGGAAGGGGCGGCCGCCGGCGTCTACCGCTACCAGCTGCCGGCGAACCTCACGCTCGTGCCCGGCACCTACAAGGTCCGCGTGATCGAGGAATCGTTCACGGACAGCACCCTCGCCGCGAACGCGGAGCAGGAGCTCACCTTCGACGTGGCCGTGCCGCGGGCCGTCCTCGCCGGGCCGGCCGACGGGGCCCGGGTCGATCGCGCCGCCATCAACCGCTCCGGACGGCTGGCGGTGCGGTTCCTGCCGACGCCCGGGGCGGCGCTCGATGCGGCGAGCATCACCGACGCCGCGGCGGAACTCGTGCTCTCGGGCGCGGCGGCCACCGGCGTGGTCCTCGGCCAGCCGGTCCGCGACCAGAGCGACGACCGGCTCTATTGGTATTCGTTCACGGGCAGCTTCGGCACCGGCACGGTCACGGCCACGATTCCCGCCGGCGCGTTCCGCGATTCCGCCGGCAACGAGAATCCCGAGAGCGTCTCCTCGTTCGCGGTCACCGGGCCGGAGATGACGCTCCGCAACCCGGCCGACGGCACGGTCCTCACGCTCGCCGAGATCAACCGGCTGGGCTACCTCGAGGTCTACGTCGCGCCGAGCGGCACCGCCGCCATCGACGAGTCGAGCCTCACCGACGCGGCCCCCGAGTTCACGCTCCTGGGCGCCGGCCCCGGCGTGACCGTCAGCGGCGTCGCCGTGCCGGTTGCGGGCGAGGCCAACGTCTACCGCTATGCCGTCAGCGGGTCGTTCGCGCAGGCCGGCCTGGTACGCGTCGCCTTCCTCGACGGCGGATTCCAGGACGTCGCCGGCGTGACGTTGGCGGGCCGGACGGAGTCGTTCACGATCGAGGGCGTCCGAGCGATGCTCATCGATCCCACGGCGTTCACCATCGCCGGGCTGAGCCTGCTCAACTCCCGCGGCTACCTCGACGTCCGCTTCACGCCGACCGACGGGGCCACGCTCGACGAGTCCACGATCACCGACGCCGGGGCCGAGTTCGCGCTGTCGGGCGCCGCCGCCGCGGCCGTCAAGGTGACGGGTGCCGGCGTGTCGCAGGGGGGGGGCGTCTTCCGCTACGAGTTCACCGGCGAGTTCGGTACGGGCGAGGTGCAGGTCGCCTGGCTGGCCCGGAGCGTCACCGACAGCCTCGACTTCCAGACGCTCGAATCCACGACCGCGTTCCAGGTGGCCGCGCCGGCGGCCGAGCTGTTCAGCGTCCGCAATGAGCAGCGGGTGAGTCGCACGCAGTTCAACGCCGGCGGATCGATCGACATCCTCTTCGCCGACGCCACCGGCAAGGGCCTCGACGAGAGCACGATCAAGGACGCCGGCCAGGAGTTCAAGTTTCTGGTCAAAGACTCGACCGGCAAGGAATGGGTCGAGCCGCTCGGCGTGGGCATCAACGGCAACCCGCTCAGGCAGGCCGACGGCAGCTTCCGCTACTTCTTCTCGGGCTCGTTCGAGCCCGGGCTCGTGCGGGTCGTGTTCCTCGACGGCTCCTTCGCCGACAGCGCCGGCACCGTCAACGTCGAGCGCGAGCAGCAGTTCATCGTGGTGTCGGAGGCGCCCGCCTTCCAGATCACGGCCGAGGGCCAGCTCATCTACCGCACCGGGTTCAAGTCGGGCCTGTTCGGCGACCTGTCGAATCCCGCCCAACTGAAAGACCTGCTCAAGCTCGTCAAGCCGGTCATGGGGGCCATCCTCGGCGACAACGAGGACGAGGCGCTGAAGATCCTCACGGACATCATCGGCACGGTGAACACCGGGCTCGACGTCGTGCAGAAGTTCATCGCCGAGCCGATGATGACGATGAACGGGTACGTGCGGCTCGGTGCCGAGCTGCTGACGGACAATGCCGGGAAGATCAGCGGGGCCCGCACCACGTTCGACGCCTCCGGCGGCGTCTCCGTGTTCGTGGCCGGCCCGGTGGGCGCGGCCGCGGGCCGCGTGGTCATCGAGGCCGGCGCCGACGTCGGCTTCGGCCTCTGGGGCGTGATGGAGCTGCAGGCCAAGCTCGACTTCCTGGCGCAGGTCGGCATCGACCTCCGCGGCTTCGCCAGCCTGCAGTTCAACACCACCGGCGAGCAAAAGGTCGAGTCGCTCTCGCTGGTCGGCTTCGGCGAGGGGGGCGCCGCGCTGACGCAGACGTATCAGATTCCGGCCAAGTCGTTCCTCGTGGCGGCGGCGGGCAAGCTTCTCTTCCATCAGCCGAAGTTCGACGGGTCGGACCCGCTCAGCGGACCGGAGCTGTTCCGGATCAGCGGCGTGGCGTCGCTGGCCATCAACGAGAACGGCATGCAGATGTTCGCCCGCGGCGACCTCGAGGTCGGCCCGCCGGACATCCGCCTCCTCGACATCTCCGGCCTGGGCGTGTTCTCCATCACCTCCAAGGGCGTGGCCGGCGAGCTGCAGGTGAGCGTGGGCGTCGGCAACATCGCCGCCATCAAGGACTACTTCCAGTTCGACGTCTCCGCCCGCGTGGTGTTCAACACCACCGGCGAGGACGTGCAGGTGAAGATCCTCGACCGGTTCCTCGAATACCTGCCCGACGACTTCATCTCCCGCCTGGTCGACATCGCCGACCCCGAGGCGGAGTCGGGTGGTGGCACGTTCACCGGCACCGCCTCCAAGGCCTACGTGGTCACGGCCGCCCCGCCGCCGCGGCCGGTGAGCGACGGCACGCCGGCGCCGGCCGGCCCGTATTTCATCGTCGCGGCCGACGGCACCCTGATGATCGCCAAGGCCTTCCGCGTCCAGGGCGACTTCTACTTCGAGATCAACTCCGCGCCCGAGATGTTCGTCTCGCTCAACGGCAGCGTGGCCCTCGACCCGTTGGGCGCGGCGGTGGTCAGCGGCACGTTCCAGATCGACCGCTTCGGCGCGTACGGCGGTCTGCAGATCGGCGCCAGCCTCGACGTGGGCGTCGCGAAGCTCTTCGGCGCGGCGCAGCTCGAGTTCAACAGCAAGGCCGTCGCGGCCCAGATCAGCCGCTACAAGTTCGACTTCGTCAACAAGCGGGTCAGCGACGAGAAGGAGATCGTCACGCTCCTGCCCGGCGCCTTCGGCATCCACGTCGGCGGCTACCTCGACCTGGCCGGCGCGTTCAAGCTGCAGGGCGAGTTCCAGCTGGAGAACAAGCCCGACGTCATCGCCGTCCGCGTCGATGCCAAGTTCGAAGCCTTCGGCGCGAGCTTCCTCTACGTCAACGGCAATGCCAACATCGTCAAGGGGGGCAACGCCGGCTTCGTGTGCAGCCTTCTGGCCACGGCCCGCTCGCCCGTCGAGGTCCCCGGCGTCTTCGAGCTCAACGCCAGCTTCGTCCTGCAGGTCAACAGCCGCGGCGGCGGCGGTAGCGACGCCTACGACCTCGGCCTGGCTCGCAACAGCTTCCTCGTCACCGTCGATGGCAAGCTCAACCTGCTCGGTGCGCTCGAACTCGACGGCAACGGCCTCATCGAGTATCGCAACGGCGTGTTCCGCATGGACGTCAGCATGCGGACGAATTTCTTCGGCGTCGCCAGCCTGAACGCCAGCGGGTTCTTCAGCAGCGAGGGTGAGTTCGAGCTGTATCTCGCCGGCGGCTTCAGGTTCGGCGAGCCGGGATTCCTGGGCGTGCAGGCCGGCGGCAGCATCTATGTCGGGCTGCTCGACAGCAACGGCAAACAGCCGTTCGGCGACGGCAACACCGTCCTCACCGTCTCGGGCGGCCTGAACGGGCGGTTCTGGATCTTCGGCTATGGGCTTGGTGCGGGCATCGGCGTGAACTACTCGAGCGGCACGGGGCTGCTCTCCATCTCGCCCAGCGTGACGATCGACTTCGTATTTTTCTCCAAGACATTCGGCACGACCTTCAACATCGGCACGCTCAAGGCCAACCCGCCGATCTACGTGGCGGGCAACGCCGACGACACCCTCGGCCAGGCCTTCCGTGGCGGTGCGCTCTACCTCAACATGGGCCAGCGGGCCGGCCTGCGGGGATACGACGAGGACGTCACCAACGAGCACTTCTCGGTGGAATATGTCGCCGACGACGAGCAGAACGGCGGCGTGATCGTCCGCGTCAACGGCCTGGGCGTGAAGCGGGCCTACCGCGGCGTGACCTCGATCGTGGCCGACGGCGGCGGCGGGCAGGACTTCATCGAGACCTCCGCCGACCTGCCGATTCCGGTCATCCTGCGGGGCGGCGTCGCCCGCGACCGCATCATCCACCGCGGCAGCGGGGCGGCCATCATCGACGGCGGCCTCGGAGACGATGAACTGTTCGGCGGCATCGGCGCCGACACGTTCATCATCCGCGAGGGCGACGGCAACGACGACGTCGTCGATTACGGCGGTACGGCGACGCTCGACCTCGACGGCGTCCTCAGCGACCTCGTCGGCCGGCTGGGTTCCGGCGGGGTCGACCTCGACCGCGACGGCACCATCGACGTCTCATACGCCGGGCTCGCGCTCGCGAGCGAATCGCGGGCCAAGACGACTCTGGCCCCCGCGATCGTGCGGCTCCCCGAAGACGACCCGCTTACCGGCCCGCGGTACGAGCCCGTGCAGGCCGCCCACGACGGCGACGCGCGGCTCGTGTTTTCGCAGCCGGGCCATCCCTTCCGCGTCGGCGACCAGGTCGAGATTGCGAGCCCGGATCTGACGATGGGGCCGTCGCTGCGGTCGCAGCCGAAGTGGCGGGTCTCCGCCGTCACCGCCGACAGCTGGTCGATCGACATCGCGGCCGACAAAATCGGCCGCGGCTCACCGGCCACGGTCACCTGGCGGAACGACCAGGGCGGCACGCGGAAGCGGGACGTGACCATCCTCCACGACGGCGCGAACAGGGCGATCGTCTACCACCCGGGCCACGATGTCGACGTCGGCGAGAGCGTGCTCCTCGAAAGCGAGGACTCGGCGGGCTACACGGGCGAGTTCGTCGTCACGGCGGTGACCGCGAACTCCTACTCGTTCGCGCTGGCCTTCGAATCGATCCGCGACAAGGTCGGCTCCGGCCTCACCGCTGCCACGGTGCGGCTGGGCTTGGGCGACGACCTCCTGCGGCTGGCCGGCACCGACGCGGTGAGCTACTCCCTGAGCGATGCCGGCGGTCTCGACGAGGTGTTCATCGCCGGCGGCCTGCCGGCGGTCGTGAACCTCGCGCCCGACGGCTTTGCGGCCGGCAATCTGAACCTCGACTTCACCAGCGGCCTCGACCGCCTCACGCTCTCGAGCCCGACGCAGTCCCTGAAGCTCGCGGGCAACGGAGCCGCCGTCGATCTCGGCGACCTCGGCCTGCGGGTCGTCGCGCCGAGCGTCGATCTCGACGCCGACATCGCCGCCGCGCACGTGGTGCTGGAGATGCGGGATACGCTCCGGGTGAACAGGTCGCTGAACGCGACCCGCGACGGCTTCATCGATCTGCGGGTCTTCGGCGACGCCGCCGACATCGTCCTCGACCGGCCGCTGACCGTCTCGTCGGGCGCCACCAACGACGGCCAGGGCGCCGGCTGGATCCGGCTCGTCGCCCCGGACGGCGCGATCACCGGCCAGAACGCCCTCTCCTTCACCGCGCCGAACAGCCACCTGATCTACAAGGCGAAAAACGCCCCGGCCGGACCGCTCGAGACCCGGCTCGCGAAGCTCTCGTTCGCCTATGGCCCGCACGGCACGCCCGGCGACATCTCGATCGTCGAGCAGGACGACCTCGTCCTCACGAACGTCGACGACTATGACACGCCGTTCGCCCCGGGCCTCGTCTATGGCGATGGCACGTTCGCGGCCGCCTGGGTGAACGCCGCGCCCACGGGCTGGCTCGACCAGGTGACGGGCGGCAAGAGCCCGTATGCGGTCGTGGTGCCCGACGGCTCGCTCACGATCCGGCTCCTGGGCCGGGATTCGCTCCTCTATCTCGACTCGGGACGGATCGTCGTGCAGGGGGCCGGCCAGGACCTCACGATCCGCGCCGACGACGTCAGCTTCCGCTCCGGTGCGGCCCAGGTGATCGGCACCGGCGTGCTCAGCATCGAGGCCAACCAGGCCGTGTGGAACTACCGGCTCGGCACGGCCGGCGAGAACGCGGCCGGCTCCGACCTCGCCCGCGACGCCTTCGCCGACAGCCTCGACCTCACGAGCGGCGACCTCGCCGCCCTGGCCGATGGTTTCTCCCGGATCGAGATCGGCCGCAAGGACGCCGGCAACACGATGATCATCGGCGACGCCGCCGACCTGAAGGTCATCAAGTTCACCGGCCAGGACCGCGAACGCGACGCCCGCTTCCGCGACCCGACGTTCCTGTTCACCGACACGCTGACCGTGGCTGGCGACGTGGTGGCGACCGGCCGGCTCGAGGTCGAGGCGGCGGGGGCGGCGATCGTTCAGGGGCAAAACCTGCACGTGCCCACCGGGCCGATCGACGCCGGCCTGTCCGCCGTCGAGCTGATCCTCAAGGTGGGCGACGTCCTGCAGGTGAGCGGCTGGTTGATCGCAGCCGCCATCCTCGACGCCGTGGTCGGCGGCGACTTCACGCTCGACGTCGGGGCGAGCGTCGAGACGCGAAACGACACCAACAGCTTCAAGGTCGACGCCGGCGGCGGCATGAATATCGCCGGCCGGATCGAGGTGAAGGGCGTTGGCGGCAAGCCGCAGCTGGAAGCCGGCGGCAGTTTCGCGCTGCAGGAAGGCGGAATCATCTCCGCGCCCGGCGCCGGAGCCCTGGTCGACATCCGCGGCGACGGGGGCGTGTCGATGGCCCCTGGCACGGCCATTCTGGCGGGCGTGGCCATCGACTCGTCGAGCGGTTCACCCGTCGCCAGCGTGAGCGGCGCCGGGTCCAGCGTCGTGATCGAGTCGCCGCGCGAGGTCTTCCTCCCCGGCACCGTCGCGGCCAGCCGGGGCATCGAGCTTCGCGGCGGCACGCCCTCCGCGGACAATCGCGGCCTGTTCGAGGCCCTCGTGCCGGTCGGCCACCCGCTCCGCGACCGCACGAGCTTCGCGATCCTGGTCACGGGCACGCTCCTCACGTTCGGCGACGACACCCCGCTCATGCTCGCCGCCGCCGCCGACGTCGTCGTCCGCGGCAACATCGACCTCCGCGGCACCCGCTCCGGCCTCGTGGTCCAGTCCGACAATTCGGTCTTCTTCGAGGGCTTCACGAACGTCGCCAGCGGCGACGTCAGCCTCTTTGGCGGCATGAAGCTCGACGGCACCGACCTCGGCGGGGCCGACGCGACCGGCACGAGCGTGACGATCTACAAGGCCTCCACGATCCAGACGGCGGGCGCCGCGAGCCGCATCGACATCCGCGGCTCCAAAGACGTGGACATCCTCGGCTCGGTCATCGCCGGCGGCGTGGTCGGGCCGACCGGCGTCACCTGGGCCGCGGGCGGCGACGCCACGATCGCGGTCCGAGCCGGGCAGCAGGTCATGCTCGACTCGGCCCTGCAGGCCTCCCGCAGCGTGACCGTCACCGGCGGCATGCCCGGTGCCGACGACGGGGGCGTGAGCGTCGTGCTCTCGCCCGCGAGCGGCCTCAATGCGGCCGGCCTGTCGGCCGACACGTCCGCCACCGGCTCGGTCACGATCGACGCCGCGGCCGACCTGGAGATGATGGGCACGATCGTCGCCGGGGCCACGATCGTCGAATCGGCCGGCGGCCGCAGCTACGACTGGGCGGACCGGCAGCCGACCGACGTGAGCATCACGGCGGCGGGCCGGGCCTTCATCGGCGGCAACACGGTCAACATCGACGGTGACCCGATCACCACCGGTGGCGTGATCCGCGCCGGCCGCAGCATCACGATCGACGGCGGCACGTACTCGAGCGGCAACGGCGTGCAGGTCCACCCCAACAGCGAACTCTCCACCCACGATGCCGCCGGCACGATCCTGATCACGAGCGACCAGGACGCCGAGATCCGCGGCACAATCGCCAGCGGCGGCGAGATCGTGGCCGGCGTGGTGTCGCTGTTCGACGGCACGGCGGCGCTGCGGATCGAGGCGGCCCACCAGGTGCGGATCAGCCGCGAGGTGGCCGCCAGCAAGACCATCACCGTCGTCGGCGGCACCGACCCGCTCGACCCGGCCGACTCGACCTCCGGGCAGAGCGTCGTCGTGGCGGGCACGGGCCTGCTGCGGACGCGGAGCGACAATGGCGTGATCAGCGTCACGGGCCCGCAGGCCATGACGTTCTTCAGCCCGCTCGATCTCACGACCTACAACGTCCAGGCTCCCGGGCTCGACTCCACGATCGCCATCACGTCCACGACGGGTGGCAACCTGAAGATCGGCGGCCGCATCCAGGGCTACCGCGACATCCTGCTCAACGGGCTGCGCCCGACGACCGGCGCCGCGACGGAAGGCTCGTCCGTCGAGCTCACCGAGACGAGCCTGCTCGAGACGATCAACGGCTCGATCGTGTTCGATGCCGGCACCACCGGCATCGTGCTCGGCAGCCTGACGGCCGGCGGCGTCGGCAGCGACGTCACGGTGAACACCTCCGCCCGCGACCTGACCATCAAGGGCAGCCTCAAGGCGGCCGACACGATCGCGCTCGAAGCGAAGGGCGTGCTCGACGTCCGCGGCACCCTCTTGGCGGGGAACGGAATCTCCCTGAAGGCCGGCACCGACGCCGCCCCGGGCCTGACCGATCTCTTCGTCCGCGACACCGCCGTCGTTGCCACGACGAACGCGGGTGCCCTCGTGACGCTCGTCGCCAGGAACGACCTGTTCATCGACGGGAAGGTCGGCAGTCGCGCCGCCCAGGGCACGAACGACCCGGCCGGCATGCCCTACGGTGCCGCGAACGCGGCGACCACGACCCGCGTCGAGTCGCAGAGCGGCGGCGTCACGGTGGCCCGCGGGGCGGGCCGGCTGGAGAGCGGCGCGACGCTCGCCGTGATGGCCGACGTGATCGACGTCGCCGGCGTCGTCCGCACCGCCGGCTCGACGGCGGCCGAGGGCAGCTACGACGTCACCTTCGCCCCGGGCTCGCTCCTGAAGCTCTCGGGCGACGTCGACGTGAAGGGCTCGATGCTCGTGAAGACGCCGGCCCCGCTCACCGTGACCGGCGGCCTGCGGGTGAGCGGCGATCACCTGCTCACGATTGAGACGCCGCAGCTCACCGTGGCCGCGGTCGAGACGGTCGCCGACGTCATGACCGAGCAGGGGGCCCTGATCGCCTCCGGCGGCCGGCTCGTGATCACGTCGCCGCAGGTCACCGTGCGGTCGGCCGGGCAGGTGCTCTCGACGGCCGCCGGCTCGTCGATCCGCATCGACGCCGATTACCTTGACGTCGTCGGCGGCATCCGCGGCGGTGCCGACATGCAGGACGGCCGCATCGTCTGGAGCGGCACGGGGGCGAACGTCACGCTCAACGTCAAGCAGATGCTCACGCTCGGCGGCCAGGGCTACGACGCGGCCGGCGTGCTCGCCGACGTGGGAGGCACGCTCGCGGCCACGGGTGCGCTCGACATCCGGGTCACCGGCGGCACGGCGGCGGTCGGCATGGTCGTCGCCAACGCCCTGGGCCTGATCGAGACCGACGCCACCGGCGGAGGCAGGTTCACGGCGACGAAGGCTAGCTCGATCTCGATCACCACCGACCTCGACCTGCACCTGCATGGCCTCGTCAGGGCCACCGACGACGGCGCCGACATCGCGGTCACCGCCGGCAAGCTCCTGAAGATCGACGGCCTCGTGCAGGCCGACGACGAGCTGAAGGCGACCGCCGGCGCGGACGACTCGAACCTCAGCGTGTTCGTGACGGAGACGGGCGTGCTGAACACCGGCGCCGGCGGCAGCATCAGCGTGACGGGCACGAAGCAGCTGCTCATCGAGGGGAGCATCGGCCAGCCGCGGGTCGAGGACGGCATCACCTTCATCGACACCGGCTCCATCACGCTCTCGACTCCCGAGCCCCTCAGCCTCGAGGGTGACGTGTTCGCAAGGAGCCTGGTGCGGATCGAGGCCCCGCAGATCAGCGTTTTGAGCGGCGGCTCGGTCCGTGTCTCGGGAACCGACGGCCTGATCGACGCCCGGACGCCCGGCAACCTGCTCGTGGCCGGTGGCGGGCAGATGGTGTCGGCGGGCTCGATCCAGCTCTTTGCGAAGAACATCCGCGTGGACGGCTTCGTGGACAACGACAACGGCACCGCCTCCCCGCGGGTGCTGGCCAATGCCGTCGAGTCGATCGTGGTCACCGGGGCGATCACGTCGAAGGGCGACCTGCACCTCAATGCCGGCGTCGGCGCCGACTGGAGCGACACGCGACTCACGGGCATGATCGCCGCGGCCGACCTCACGGATGGCCTCGTCCGCATCCAAGGCGCGGGCAAGGCGACCGCGACCGGCACGCTCAAACTCGCCGCCGGGGGCGACGTGGAGCTGCAGGCCGACCCCGAGACCCCGTCGCAAAGTCGCTCGGTGCAAAAGCCGACGCTCAGGTACCTGCCGCAGACGATCGACGTGGTGGTGGGCCATCGCCAGGTGGCCGGCGGGATCGTGTACACGCCGGTGGTGACCTGGGTGGACACGAAGGCGGAGGTGCAGACCGGCGTCGAGCTCGTGAAGACCGGCTCCTACTTCCACACGCTCGACGTCACGCTCACGCAGGACGGCTACTCCGACGGCACGAACAAGCGCGAATACTTCGTCCAGGGCCTCGACTACGCCAACACCGAGGCCGAGCGGCAGAATCCGGCGGCCCCGGTGATCGACTGGGCGGGCGACGCCCCGGCGGCGGACGCGACGTTCAGTCAACTCAGCGACGCGCAGCAGGATCGCGTGCTCGCGACGCTCGGCTTCAAGCGGCTCTTCGACTTCAGCTTCACGAACGCCCAGGAGCACCGCACGCAGAACGGCTCCACGTCGGTCGTCCC
Organism: uncultured Candidatus Kuenenia sp.; assembly: GCA_964545915.1. Classification (GTDB taxonomy): domain Bacteria; phylum Planctomycetota; class Planctomycetia; order Pirellulales; family UBA1268; genus QWPN01. The sequence goes on from CAZJHQ010000001.1 coordinate 422,349, forward strand.
CTGGACGCCCTACTGGGCCTCGGCCGCGAAGCACATCGTGCAGATCGCCCTGCCGGGCCTGGAAGGCAAATACATCCGGCTGCCGATCGACGCGGAACTCGACCTGCTCCGCACGGTGTCGCAGGGCGCGCCGACCACCTCCCAGGAGCAGGTGGGCACGTTCACCGACCGGTCCAAGGTCCTCTACGACCAGGATCGCTCCCGCTACACCGGCGCCGACGACTTCGACAAGAGCGGCGAGCGGTTTGCCGTGTCGTACGGCGGCGACGGCCGCCGCTCGTACACGCTGACCGATGGCTTCGTCGGCACGCTCGTCGTCACGCCCCCGTGGGGCACGAGCGTCGACACCGAGGTCGGCCGCGACGTCGGCTCGAGGCTGGTGCTCGCCCCGCTCGGCTTCCTCCCCGATACGGCGACGTTGACGAACAAGCAACTCGTCGAGTCGCGGCCGAATGTCGTGGTGCTCGACCCGGCCTACCACCCGATGCTCAACGACTCTCCCCAGCCGCTGACGGTCATCGAACGGATTGGAATTGGGACGAGTGACTGGTTCGACGCCCGTGACGACGCGATGGCTCGGGGCGGGCACCTCGTGACGATCACTTCGGCCAGCGAGAACTTTTGGGCGTATCAAGCCGCGGCCGGCAAACCGTCGTGGATCGGTTTGTACCGCCCAAGCGGCAGTGCCTACGTCTGGGTCACTGGCGAGCCCGTCACCTTCACGGATTGGTCGCCCGGCAATCCGAGTAGACAAATGCAGTTCAACGGGTGGCTGCCCTATGACGGCGGATGGGATGACATCGAACCGTGGGGTCAAGGCAAAATCTTCAACTACCTCCTCGAGCGCACCGCCGTCGAGACGTTCTACGACTACCGGTTCGACTGGACCTCGGAGGCGTACAAGGTCGAGGACACGCGGCTCACGGTCGGGTTCCAGTGGACGGGCAACACGCACGACCTGTTCACCGAGGTGCCGGTGTTCACGCTCGCCGACACGAAGGTCGCGGTCGAGACGCAGGTGGCGACGACCGGCTGGGTGTCGGTGCCGATCACCGAGCAGCGGACGGTCATCAAGCCGGTCCGCGTGATCCTGGAGCAGCCGGCGGTCGAGGTCGCGACGTTCAGCGGCGACTCGCTGCGGGCCGACCGGTCGCTCGTCATCGACGCCGGTCGCGACGTGACGCTCTCCGGCCTGGTGACGGCCCGCAACACGGAGCGGACCACGGGCGCGATCGACATCACCGCCGGCCGTGACTTCTTCATGACCGGCGCCAAGCCGGCAGGCGCGGCCGACGACTCACGGCCTGCCACGGCCGGCATGACCGCCGTGTCGCGGGTCGCGATCACCACCGGCGGCCGTTTCACGCTCGCCGCGTCGATCGACATCAAGGCCGACGACACGGCCGTCGCCGACTCGACCGAGAACAAGATCGTCATCACCACCGCCGGCGATGCCGTCATCCGCGGCACGCTGACCACGACCAACCGCACGGTCGGCGAGGTCACCGTCAAGGCGGGCGACGACATCGAACTCAAGGGCGAGGTCGTCGCCGGCCACGTCGCCAACGTGCTCGCCGGCACCGACGGCACCGGCGGCATCACGAGCGACGTCAGCGGCCTCATCAAGACGCTCGGCAGCGAGGTGACGTTCTCCGCCGGCAAGGACGGCGGCAGCATCGCGCTCACCGACCTGTTCGTCGAGACGGCCGGCCCGCTCACGCTCTCGGCCCCGTCCGGCTCGATCTCGAACGCCGGCGGCCTGCTCTCGGCCGGCACGCTGTCGGGCACCGCCGCCAGCGGCATCGATCTCGGCACGGTCGCGGCCGGCAAACTCTCGGCCAACGTCACCGGCACGGGCGGCATCAAGGTGTTCGTCTACGGCTCGACGATCATCGAGAGCCTCACGACCGCCGCCGGCGGCATCGGCCTGCAGGGCACGGGCAACATCGACCTGGGCACCATCAATGCCGGCGGCGAGGGCAACGGGCTCCGCATCGACCCGGTGGAGATGCTGGATGCCGACGGCAATCTCGTGCTCTTCTCGCCGACCATGAGCGGGAACGTGCCGTTCGCCGACCCGCTCTTCCTCGTCTCCGAGGGGGGCAAGACGATCACCACCGCCACGAGCGAGCTGCACCTGAACGTGATCACGCCCGGCGACGTGACGGTGAACCACACGAGCTCCGGCCCGCTGACGGTGTATGTGTCGGTCGTGGACGGGTCGTTCACGGTCAACACCGCCGGCGACCTGACGGTCGTCGATCTGCGGCTGTTGTCGAACAAGCCCGAGCACACGGCGACGCTGAACGCCGGCGGCGACGTGCTCGTCGGCAAGATCACCGCCGGCGACTACGCGGCCACCGCCGACGCGGCCGCCGCCCTCCGGCAGGATCGCGGCCTGGCCGCCGACGCCCTGTTCACCGCGCTCTCCGGCGTGGCCATCAAGGCCGGCGGGGCGATTCGCGAGATCGGCACAGGCGACGCCGACATCGACATCGTCGCCGGCAGTCTCGCGCTCGAGGCCGGCGCGGGCATCGGCACGCTCGACGTGGCCGTGAGCGAGATCACGAAGGCCATCACCACCGCCGGCTCGATCACGCTCGTCGACACCGACGGCGTGGGCGAGCTGCGGCGGTCGCTGAACCTCGTCGCGGCGTCCGCACCCCAGGGGGGCGTGTCGGTGACGACCTCGGGCGCCCTCCAGTTCGGCGCGGTCACGGCCGGCGGCAGCGGGCAGCAGCTATTGCTCAAGGCCACCGGCGGCGCGATCGAGATGCGGGAGCATGCCGGCGTCACGGCCGGGCTGACCTCCAAGGGGGGGATCGTCGTGGACGCCGCCGGCGACATCGCGCTCGCGGGCGGCGCGACGGCGGCCGACAGCGTGACGCTCACCGCCACGGGCGGCGTGCGGACCACGGGCGTTAACTTCCAGTGGTCGGCCGGTGGGCCGCTCTCGATCGACGCCGCGGGCCGGGTGGCGCTCGACGGGGCGATCGCGGCCGTGAAGTCGGTGTCGATCGTGTCGAAGACCGACGACGTCGTGGTCCCGGTGGCGATCGCCGCGAAGTCGGGCACGCTCGAGTCGATCGTGGTGTCGGCCGGCCGCAACCTCCTCGCCACGGGCATCTCGCTCCCGGTGACGTCGAAGTCGCTGTCGCTGATCGCCGGGCGGGAGATGGTCCTCGGGCTCGTGCAGCCGTCGTTCTCGGTCTCGGGCCCGGATGGCCGGCTGACGATCTCGGCTGGCGGCGATCTCGTGCTGCTGGCCGACACCGTTCTGAAGGCTGACAAGCGGATCGCGCTCGCCGCGACCGGCTACGTGGACGACGAGGGCGAGCAGCGGGGCGGCACGCTGTCGCTGATCGCCACGCCGAAGGGCTTTTCCACCGCCCTCCCGAAGGAGCTCGACCTCTTTGGCGGCACCGTGATCCACCTGACTCCCGCCGCTACTGCCAGCGAGCAGGTGACGCTCGGCGGCCGCGTAATGTTCAGCCAATACGGCGTCCTGCGGCTCCAGACGGATCTGATCCTTTCTGAAGGCGGGTCGAGCGACGATGTCGTGGGCATCCTCACGGGCTCGGTCGCCGCCTACACCGCCCCGAAGATGTCGGTGGCGGATGGCACCGTGCTCGTGCTCGACGAAGGGAGCGACACGACCGACCAGTTCTCGGGCATCCAGGAGATCGCCCTCAACCAGGGCACGGTGACGATCGAGGTGCCGGAAGGCTCGACGGTGCCCGTGCCCGTCGTGTTCACCGGGAAGGGCAACCTGCGAAAGACGGGCGCCGGCGTGCTCGTGCTCAGCGGCACCCAGGCCTCCACCGGCTCGATCCTCATCGAGGCGGGCACGCTCCTCATCAACGGCAGCACAGGGAAGGACATCGCCGTAACGGTGGCCGGCGGCACGCTCGGCGGCACCGGCACCGTGGCCGGCTCGGTCACCGTCGGCAAGGGAGGCACGCTCGCGGTTGGCCCGCAGGCCCCGGCCGGCAACCCGGCAGGGCGAAGTGCCGTGGGCATCCTCGCGGCATCGGCGGGCGATCCTGCGACCGGCTCGCTGCAGGTCGGCTCGGTGGTGTTCGAGGCCGGCTCGACCCTGATGTTCGATGTCTCCCCGACGGCGGCCGACAGGCTTTCCGTCATCGGCTCGATCACGATCGATCCGGCCGCCACGGTGCTCGTGACGGCGCTCGACGGCTTCGTCCCCGGCACGACGCCGCTGGTGATCATCGACAACGACACTGCCACCGACCCCGTGGTCGGCCGGTTCGGCACCGTGACCGTCGCCGATCCGCAGGGCACTACGATGATCGCCGGGCTCATGTACGCCGCCGGCGACGGCAACGACATCGCCCTGATCGCCGACGTCGATCCGCCGACCGGCGGTGCCGTCACCGACGGGCCGAACGCCGACATCGATTTCCAAGTGTCGTTGACCGCGATCACGGCAACGTGGTCGGGCTTCACCGACGGCGACGGCACCGGCATCGACCGCTACGAGTGGGCCATCGGCACGACGCCCGGCGGCCAGCAGGTGATGGCCTTCACGACCACCGGCATCAGCGGCACGCAGGCGACGCGATCGGGCCTGACCCTCACGAGCGGCACCACCTACTACGTGAGCGTGCGGGCGATCGACAAGGTGGGCAACCTCGGCACCGCGGCCGTGTCCGACGGCGTGATGGCCGACGCGGTCGCCCCGGCCAAGGGCACGGTCAACGACGGCGGCGTCGTGGGCGCCGACATCAACTTCCAGCAGTCGGCCACGACGCTGGCCGCGAACTGGTCGGGATTCGCCGACGGCAACGGCAGCGGCATCGACCGTTACGAGTGGGCCATCGGGACCACGCCCGGCGGCCAGGAGGTGCTGGCCTTCACGAGCGTGGGCACCGCGACCAGTGCCAGCAAGACCGGGCTGGCGCTCGGCGACAACGTGAAGTATCACGTGACCGTCCGGGCGATCGACCGGGCGGGCAACGCCACGGACGTCGCCGCCAACGGCGTGACCGTCTACAGCCTGCCGCCGGTCGTGACGGCCCCCAACATCCGGCTGAGTGGAGGAACCGCCGGGGGCGGGGCTTTCAAGCCGCTGGACACGGTGACGGCGACCTGGAACGACACGCCCGCCGGCGACGACAACAGCCACGCTCTCGGCTCGGTGACGGTGGACTTCAGCCGCTTTGGCGGACCGCAGGCGGTGACGGCGACGCTGCAGAACGGCGTCTGGACGGCCAGCTACCGCATCGCGACCGGATTCACCGGCACGAATCGCAACGTGTCGGTCACGGTCATCGACCTCGCTAACAACCGCACGACGACGAGCGGCACCGACAACGCCATGATCGCCATCCCCGGCGGCCGGGCGGACTTCACGGACTCCGACGGAGACCGGTATCGCGTGCGACTGATCGGCCCGGGCCTGGTTGCCGTGGACATCGCCGCCGATGCCGAAGGCCGCGGGCCGATCCACCGCATCCAGGTGGCCGGAACCGATCCGGCCCGCAGCATCTTGAGGGTCGTGCGGCTGGGCTTCGTAGCCACCAGCGACCAGCGGGTGAGCATCGGCTCGATCGCCGGCACCGGGCTGGCGGGTATTTCCGCGCCGGCTTCCGACCTCGTCGGCCCTGGCATCGTGTTGACAGGCCCGTTGGGCTCCCTGGAGGTCCGCGACGTCGCCAACGGCACCAGCATTCGGGCCGCGGGGACGACGGCTCACAGAACGAGCATCCAGGCCCGGTCGATCGGCGGCGGGGGCGAAATCCACCTCGGCAGCACGCTCGACAGCCTCGTCGCACAGGCGGTCGGTGCCGTCCGGATCACGACACCGGCCGTGGGCAGACTGTCCGTCTCGGGCAGCGAAAAAGTCGGTGGGCTTCGGCCAGTGCTGGCCGGCGATTTCGCCGCCTCGCTGGCCGTCCATGGGAATGTCGGTTCGATCGCGGTCGTCGGCGCCGTCCGCGGGGTGAACTGGATCATCGGCGGCGATCTCGAGTCGCTCACCGTCGGGGGCGTCTTCAACGGCGTCACGATGAGCGTGGGCGGTACGCTGACCTCGGCAACGTTGGGCGATGTCCGCGGGTGCGCCATCACCGTGGGGAGGAGGGTGGTGTCGTTCACGTCCTCGACCTTCATCGACAGCCACTTGCACGTCGGTTTCACGCCGCTCAACCCTGCAGACCCGATGGCAGGCGCAACCAGCGCCCGGTTCAACCGGGCCCTGGTGACGCAGATCGATTCGTTCCGAGTCACCGCCAGGACGGGGATTGCGTTCGCCGGCAGCACGATAGCAGCTCGGCACATCGGCTTCGTCTCGCTGAGGCGGGTGTCGATCGCCCACCCGCGGCAGTTCGGGGTGCTGGCCGATGATTCGATTCGGCACGTGGTCGTGGGGACGCCGGGCTATCGCCTGACGAATCGCACGACGCCGCTGAATAGTGGCATCGGCCAATTCCGGGTGCGGATCGTCTGACGGGCACGGCGGCCGGCGTAGGGCCTACGGGGCCAGGGCCTCGAGGGCGCCGGTGGCGATCCGCCGCGACAGCGCCGGTGAAGCCAGATACAGCGGCAGGCCGTGCTGCTTGCCGACGATGTTCGCCGCGTCGGTGGCGATGAACTCCGCACTGCCGGCCCAGCGCCGCGGCATGCCCACCTTCCCGAGCGCATCGGCGCGGATGTCGCGGTCGATCCACGGAAAGAACTTCAGGGCGTCGTCGCGGGAGTTGATCACGAGCGTCAGCCGGTCGAAGCAGGCGAGTGTCTCGGCGTAGGGGCCGCGGGGGGCGAGGGCGTCGCAGCGCACGGCCGGTGCGACGAACACGAGGTGCGTGCGGCCGGACCGCCGCGTCCAGGGCATGACGTCTGCGCGGCCGGCCCGCTCAGCCGCCACAAGATCCTCGAGCGCCTCCAGCGTGATCAGGGCTCCAAAGCTGTAGCCCACGATCGCCACCGGCCGCTCGGGCGCCACCCGCCCGAGCAGCCACGCCAGGTAGTGCCCGTCGGCATAGGCCCGGTCGTACTTGGCGCGACCGTCCTTGAGGAGGATGCCCTGCTGGCCGCTGGGCCACGAGAAGATGACCACGCGGGGCCGGCAGCCCCCCGGGCAGCCGGCCGTGCAATGCCGGGCGAGGAGCACGCCCTGCCCCTTGGCCTCGCCGGCTTCGTAGCGGTTGCCGTGGATGAATACCAGCAGCGGCCTGGATGCGTCGGCCAGCAGACTCTCGAGATCGGCCCGTTCCCAGCGGCCGCAGTCCGGATCGACGCAGCGCTCGACGGCGAGATCGGCAGTGTCGGGTAAACGGCAGATGCCGGGGAGCCGCCGTGTGCTCACCGCCCAGACGTCCACGCCGCGGCACGCCGCGTCGTCGCCGGGCATGGGATCGACCTTCCGCAGGGCCTGGGAGCCGGGGGCCGCCATCTCGTGGGCGGGTGTCGATCGCGTCGTGAACAAGGCCACGCCGAGCGCCGCGCAGACGCACAGCATCCGCATGGGGCGGATGCCGACGCGAATCCTAGCAGGCTGTGGAAGAAGTCTGCCCGAGCAGGACGCGATGGCCATCGACCCAGGAAACCCTCGGCGTTTCCTGCGGTCGATCAAGTGGAAAAAGGCCATGGAGGGCTTTTTCCACGGACAGCCAGCGCAGGACGCGATGGCCATCAAGTGGAAAAAGGCCATGGAGGGCTTTTTCCACGGACAGCTAGAACTCCAGACCCAGGCTGCCATGCCACGTACCGTTTTTCGCCGCGGTATCCATCACCGCGGACTTGTTCAACCGTAGCACGCGGGGGCAACGCGGCGCGGCCGAACCCGGCAGTGCAGCGCGGGAAACAGATCGCTGGGCGTCACGACCCGCACACGCGGCACGGCCTGCACCGGCGGCCGCCGCCGCCCGCCGCACCGCCGGAAAATTTCCGGAGCCGGCGACCGGCGCCGCGATCGTGGGCTAGGGTTCCCCAGGCGTCGTCGGCGACGACGCTTCCCGTCCTTTCCGGACCCGTCCTGGTCCGCCCGCGGTGGAGAGCTCATCATGTCGCGATTCTTCTGCCTGGCGATCATCTTCGGCGGCCTGGTGGCCGCCCCCGGCTGCAGCAGCTGCTTCGGCGGCTCGAGCTGCCGGCGTCCCTCGTTCATGGAGTTTCGCTCGCCGTGCCGCGGGCAGGCCGAGCCGTGCCACGCGCCGGTCTGCGAGCCCGCCTGCGGTCCGGCCTGCGGAGCACCCGCCGGCGGTGCCTGCTGCGAGGAAGGCGGGGCCGTGATGGCCGCGCCCCCCGCGGCCCCGGTGGTGCGCGAGCCGGGCACGTTCAGCTGATCGCCGCGGGCCCCGGCCCGTGAACCCTCCGCCCCCCAGGTGATGCGCCGCTCTCGCCGGCCACGCGTCGGGCAAGCGGCACGTTGTGTGCCCGCTCCCGATTCGAGCGGCTCATCACCCGGGGGGCGACGGCGTTTTCAGGCGGCTATACTCGGCGGTTTTCCCGCCTGGATGCCGCCATGTTCGAATCGCTCACCTCCGCGCTCTCCTCGGCCCTCGGCAGCCTGCGGGGCCGCGGCAAGCTGACCGAGGCGAACATGCGCGAGGGCCTCGGGCAGGTCCGCACCGCGCTGCTCGAGGCCGACGTCGCCTACGACGTGGCCGAGGGGTTCCTGGACCGCGTCGTCGCGGGGGCGATCGGCGCCAAGGTGCTCGAGTCGCTCGATCCGGCCCAGCAGCTCGTGGGGATCGTGCACCGCGAGCTGGTCGACCTCATGGGGCCGGTCGACCATTCGCTCCATCTGCAGAGCGGCACGACCACGGTGCTCATGCTCTGCGGCCTCCAGGGCTCCGGCAAGACGACCTCCTGCGCCAAGCTCGCGAAGAAGATCCTCGCCCAGGGGCGGGGCGTGATGCTCGTCGCCGCCGACCTGCAGCGGCCGGCCGCCATCGAGCAGCTGGCGGTGCTCGGCCGGCAGCTCGGCGTGCCGGTGCACGTGCCGGCCGACATGCCGTCTGGCGCGAGCGACCCCGTCGCCGTCTGCACGGCGGGCGTGGCCCGGGCCCGGAAGGAGGGCATCTCCGTCGTCATCCTCGACACCGCCGGCCGGCTGGCGATCGACGAGGAGCTGATGCGGGAGCTGGCGAAGATCGACCGCACGGTCGGTCCCGACCAGGTGTACCTCGTCGTCGATGCGATGACCGGCCAGGACGCCGTGCGGAGCGCCAAGGCCTTCAACGACGCCCTCGAGATCGACGGCGTGATCATGACGAAGCTCGACGGCGACGCCCGCGGCGGCGCGGCGCTGTCCGTCAAGAGCGTGACCGGCGTGCCCATCAAGTTCATCGGCACCGGGGAGCAGATCGAGGCCCTCGAGGATTTTCATCCCGAGCGGATGGCGGGCCGGATCCTCGGCATGGGCGACGTCGTCTCGCTCGTCGAGGAGGCGCAGCGGAAGTTCGACCAGGAGGAGATGCAGCGGCAGGAGGAGCGGCTCAAGGCCGGCGAGTTCACGCTCGACGACTTCAAGAAGATGCTCTCCCAGACCCGCCGTCTCGGGCCGCTCGGCAAGGTGCTCGGCATGATCCCCGGCATGGGCGGGATGCAGGAGATGCTGGGCAACGCCGATCTCGAAAAGGACATGAACCGGCTGTTCGGGATCATCGACGCGATGACGCCCGACGAGCGGCGCAACCCGGCGCGGATCGTCGACCAGTCCCGCCGCCGGCGGATCGCCACCGGCGCGGGCGTCGATCCGCACGAGGTGAGCGACCTCGTCAAGCAGTTCGACGGCATGGCGGCGCTGATGAAGGGCATGGCGGGCATGGGGATGCGGGAGCGGATGCAGCAGGTGCAACGGCTCCAGTCCCAGATGGCCAACCCTGGCGCGCGGCTGGCCAAGCCCAAGGGCGACACCGGCAAGCGGCTCACGGCCGACGAGCGGCGGAAGCAGAAGAAGCAGCGCGAAAAGGATGCCCGCCGCCGCAAGCGCGACGGCCGGCCGTGAGCACCGTGCAATTGCCATCGATACCGCGGCCGTCGCCCGCCGCGCGGCGCGGCCGTCTGTCCTGGCCCGCCATCGCGGCCCTGGCCCTCGTGCTCTGGATCGGCATGCTCTGCGTGCTCCCCGACCCTCGGCCGCTGGGGGCGCCTGAGTGGGCGGTCGGCCTGGTGGGCCGCCTGGCCGGGCTGTCCGAGCCGGCGGCCCGCTTCGCGGCCACGGGGCTGCTCCGCGGCGCCGGCGTGGGATTCATCGGCGTGCTCCTGGCCGGCGCCCTCTCGAGCTGGCGGTCGTGGCCGGCGCCGGTTGCGGTGCTCGCCGGCGCGCCGCTCCTGGCCGTGGTCGCGAAACGGATCAACTTCGGCACGCTGCCGATCTGGCCGCAGCTCGTGTTCATCGTCGTCGTCGCCTTCCTCGGCGGGCTCGCCGGCCTGGCCCTGCGTCGCAACTGGGGGGCGCTGGCGGCGCTCGTCGCCGTGACCGGCGGCCTCGCGGCCTGGGGGGCCGGCACGCGGGCTCCCGCCGACCTCCACGCGGCCTGGCAGGAAACGGCCAGTCACGTTCTCGCCGCGGCGGCCGCGGTGCCCGACGGCGACGAGGGATTCCTGCGGCTGCTCGAGATCGCCTTCGCCTATGCCGCGGACAACTCGCACGGCACCGACGCCGTGCTGCCCAATCAGGCGGCGATCCTGGCCCTGGGGAAACTGCTCGGCGACGACAACGTGGCCCGCGTCGGCGGCCGGGACATCGAGCTCGGGGAGCGTGCCGAGCGGGACCGGCTCCGGGAGCGGATCCGGCTCGGGGGCCGCGGCGACCTGTCGCGGCACTTCTGGGTAAGCGCGGCACTGGCGGTGCTCACCGACGAGCAGCGGTCGCTGTTCGTCGGGCTCTCCAAGGAGATGATGGACTCGACGCCGGGCGGATCGGGCTTTTCATTCGTCGATATGGCGGCCAACAAGGCGGGCATCCGCCTGGCATCAGCGGCCACGCGGGACTCGGCGGCGGCCCATCGCGTGCAGGACCGGCTGGCGGGGGGCGTGGCCGTGGCCGACATCCTGCCGGCGGTCACCGAACTGCCCGAGGGGATTCCTCGCGGTGAGTTCCAGGCGCGGTTCGGCGGCCTCGGCGGCGCGGAGACGCAGCGGCTCCTCGAGGAGATCAATCGGCGGATCACGGCCCTCGGCATTTACGAGTGAGTCACCGGTCGCACTGGGTGAAGGCACGGTGCGGCAGAGCGCTTCATGCCCGCCGGGTCGCGGATCGGCCCGTCGGCCGGCTCGGCGAGCGGAGAAGATCCGATGCGGTAGTACGATTTCGTATGGAATTTCGAGCCGGGCGGCAACGTATCGCACGTTGCGGAACATGGAATCACCATCGATGGGCGATTGGTCGTGGTCGTGTCCGAGATGCTTGATTCAGTCACGGTCTTCCCGATCACTGCTTTCGAGGTTGAGCGATGAGCGACGAGAACCGGCCGGAGCAGCACGCGGTTGGCAAGCGGATCATTCGCACGGCCACCGCCGCCGAAGCGCCGGTGCTCGAAGCGATCGATGCCTACGCCGTGCGTCACGATTTGCCGGGCCGCAGTGCGGTGGTGCGGGACGCACTGGCCCGACTGCTCGACATGCCGGTGGCCATCCCGCCGAAACCGACCGGCTCATGAGCCGGCCATGATGCCCGGCAGGCGGTAGAAGAGCGTGAGGCCCGGGGCATGAAAGAACCCCGGCTGCCAGATGGCGACGTGGGCGGTGCGTGAGGACATGACGGAGGTTCCGGGTTGCGATGGTACGGGTTTGGGTTGGGGAACCATGTGCAATCGTGCGGCGTGGATGGCGGGTCGGTTTTCGTGCCCGGAGCCCCGGGTTGCCACCCGGGGGCCATGCCCTTGGAGGCCAACTGGTCGCGAAAAGTTCCCGGATTCCGGGGTCCGCTGCCGAAAATAAGCAAGGCCGCGGCGGCCCGATCGGGCGTTTTTCCCCGGGAAAACAGGCCCGCCCGGTGGCCCTTGGGTTCTGGCGGCTGTCGGGTACTCTAAGGGGCTCGATCGGCAGGAACCTTTTTGGAGTGCACAGACCGTGGCAGTCGTGATTCGAATGAAGCGGATGGGTCGGAAGAACCGTGAATACTACCGGATCTGCGCGTCCGACCGGCGCAGCCCCCGTGACGGCCGCGTGATCGAGGAGATCGGCACCTACGACCCGCACGTCAAGGAAACCGACGCCCGGTGCACGCTCGACGGCGCCCGCGTTCAATATTGGCTCTCCGTCGGCGCCCAGCCGAGCGATGCGGTGCGGGTGCTGATCAAGAAGTACGGCCCCAACGGCACCCACGTGAAGCAGATGGAAGAGGCCCGCGCCCGGCTGTCGATGCCGCGGATCGTGCCCGATCCAGGTGAGCCGGCTTTCGTGCCGGCGCCGAAGGCCGAGCCGACGCCGGCAGCGGAGCCGGTGGCCGAAGCCGTTGCCGAGCCGACGGCCGTGGCCGAGGCTCCCGCCGCCGCGGAGACGCCGGCCGAGTGACCCCTGAGCCATCGGCATCACCAGCCGATGGCGCCGAAGGTCTTTGGTCTCGAATGCACCTGTCGCCATGCGCATCGACATCGTCACCCTGTTTCCCGAAATGTTCACGAGCTTCCTCGACGGAAGCCTGCTGGGCAGCGCGCGGAAGGCGGGGCTGATCGACATCCGCGTGACGAACTTCCGCGACTTCGCCGCGGGCGTGCACCGGCAGGTGGACGACCGCCCCTACGGTGGCGGCCCCGGCATGCTCCTCATGCCCGAGCCGGTCGTGTCGTGCGTGGAAGCTGTGCAGCGCGAGGCCTTCCCCGGCCGGGTGGTCATGCTCACGCCCGGCGGCCGCCGGCTCGATCAGGCGGTCGTCGAGGATCTGGCCCGCCAGGATCGGCTTGTCCTCGTGTGCGGCCGCTACGAGGGCTTCGATGCCCGGGTCCGTGAGGCGCTCGCCGCCGAGGAGATCTCGATCGGCGACTATGTGCTCTCCGGTGGCGAAGTGGCCGCCATGGTGGTCGTCGAGGCCGTCACCCGCCTCGTGCCCGGCGTGCTCGGCGACGAGGAAAGCGCCCGGCAGGATTCCTTCTCCGGAGCCGAACGGCTCGTGGAAGGCCCGCAATACACGCGGCCGCGGGAGTTTCGCGGCCTCGAGGTGCCCGAGATCCTGCTCTCGGGTGACCATGGCCGGATCGCCCGCTGGCGGCACGAGCAGGCGGTCGCCGCCACCGGTCGTCGCGATCTCGGCAGTCCCCGATCATTTCCCGTCCAGTCCCCAGCCCCCGTCCACAGGAGCGGATCATGAACCACGCCATTCTCAAGCGCGTCGAGGCCTCGAGCCTCAAGTCCCAGGTGCCCGAGTTCGCCATCGGCGACACCGTCGACGTCCACACCCGGATTCTCGAGGGCGAGAAGGAACGCATTCAGATCTTCAACGGCGTGGTGATCGCCAAGAGCGGCGCTGGCAGCCGGGAGATGTTCGTCGTGCGGCGGATCGTGGCGGGCGAGGGCGTGGAGCGGAAGTTCCCCATCCACTCGCCGAAGATCGCCAAGATCGAGGTCAAGCGGTCGGGCGTCGCGCGGCGGGCGAAGCTCTACTACCTGCGCGATCGGTCCGGCAAGTCGACGCGGCTCCGCGAGAAGCGCGAAGACGTCGTCGAGACGGCTGGCGGCAAGGCCGCCGGTGGCAAGGCCGCCAAGAAGGCGGCCACGGCCAAGGCCTGACGAGGCGTTCCGGCCGTGCCGGCTCCACCGCGTGACGAACTCGGCCGCCGCGGCGAGGATGCAGCGGCGGCGTATCTGCGCGGGCTGGGGTACCGGATTGTGGGGCGGCGGGAGCGGGTGCTCCGTGGCGACATCGACATCGTCGCGCTCGACGGCCGCACGGTGGTCTTCGTGGAGGTCCGGTCGCGCTCCGACACGCTGCACGGCCACCCGGCCGAGACGGTGGGCTACGGCAAGCAGCGGCGGATGGCCGAACTGGCCACGGCCTACATCCGTCGGCATCGGCTCGAGGACTGCAGCGTGCGGCTCGATGTCGTGGCGGTGACGTTTGCGGGTGCCGGCCGGCCGGTGGTGGAGCACTACCAAAACGCGTTCGACAGCCCGCTGTGAGCTAGCTGTCCGTGGACAAAGCCCTCCATGGCCTTTGTCCACTTGGCCGACCGGTGGAAACGCCGAGGGTTTCCACGGTCGGCACTCCTCGCATCCTGCTCGGGCAGACTTGTTCCACAGTCTGCTAGCTCTCGGCCACGGCCTGCCCCGCGGCGGTCGCTGCCTGTCGTGCCCAGTTGCCGTGAAGCGCGAAGCGGAGCCGAGGGCATATGCGGCGCTTCACCCGCCGCCGTCCGCATACCCTCGGCTCACGCCTCGGGCTTCAAGGGCAAGGCGCCGGAACCACGAAGCAAAGACGACGTCTTCCCTGTAGCGGCGGTCTCCGACCGTCGAATGCGGCCGGATTACAAGCCCAGGGCACGACGGTCAGAGACCGCCGCTACAGGGGAGCCACGACCCTACACGACCTTCGATTGCACGCTCCTCTTCTGCGGACGCCCTTTTCATTTGTCCGGATCGTTGAGACCGGTATCCTCTTCGGCGGTCACGACCGATGATCCGGCCACCGAGTTTCATGGATCGACGAGCCACCTACCACTGGGCCACGCCGGGCGACCTGAACGCCTTCTTCGGCCTCTCGATCGACAACCTCGCGGTCCTCGTGCTCACGGTCTCGATCCTGGCGACGGCGTTCGGCTATCCGGCCCAGTTCGCCCTGGCCCATCTGGTGCCCGGCACGGCCGTGGGGGTCGTGGTCGGCGACCTGCTCTACACCTGGATGGCCTTCCGCCTCGCCCGCCGGACCGGCCGCACCGACGTCACGGCGATGCCCCTGGGCCTCGACACCCCGAGCACGTTCGGGATGGTGTTCTTCGTGATCGGGCCGGCGTTCGCCGAGGCGGTCGCCGCGGGCCTCGACCAGGAGGCCGCCGCCCGGCGGGCCTGGCACGTCGGCATGTGCGCGATCGTGGTCAGCGGCATCTTCAAGCTGGCCTGCGCCCTCGTGGCCGACCCGGTGCGCCGGTCGGTGCCACGGGCGGCACTGCTCGGCAGCCTGACCGCGATCGCCCTGGCGCTGATCACCTTCCTGCCGCTGCTCGAGATCTTCGCGGTGCCACTCGTCGGCCTGGTGGCCCTGGGCATCGTCCTCGCCACGCTCACCGCCCACGTGCCCTTTCCGGGCCGGATCCCCGGGGCGCTGGCCGCGCTGATCCTCGGCGGCCTGATCCAGTTCGTGGGCCTGCGGGCCGGCTGGATCCCCGCCGCGGGCCACATGGCGATCGATCCCGCGGCCGCCCTCTGGCCCACGGAGTGGCTGGCCGCCTTTCGCTGCGAGTGGCTCGCGGCCTGGCCGCACACGGTGAAGTACCTGCCGATCGTGATCCCCTTCGCCCTGGGCACGGTCGTGGGGGGCATCGACTGCACCGAGAGCGCCGCGGCGGCCGGCGACGAGTACGACACCGGCCGCGTGATCGGCGTCGAGGCATGTGCCACGATCGTGGCCGGCCTGTGTGGTGGCGTGATCCAGACGACGCCCTACATCGGCCAGCCCGCCTACAAGGCGATGGGCGGCCGGGCCGCCTACACGCTGGCGACCGCGGTGTTCATCGGGGTGGCCGGGCTGACCGGCACGTTCGCCTACCTCTACCAGTGGCTGCCGATGGCGGCGCTCGTGCCGATCCTCGTGTTCGTGGGCCTGGAGATCACCGCGCAGAGCTTCCAGGCGACGCCGCACAGGCACTACCCGGCGGTGGCGCTGGCCTGCGTGCCGGCCTTGGCGGCACTGGCCAAGATCGAGACCGACAAGCTGCTCGCCGCCGGAGCGCGGCCCGATGCGGCCCTCACCCGGGAGCTGTTCTCCCTGCAGGTCATCTCCGCGGGTTTCATCGTCACGAGCGTCCTGTGGGCGGGACTGCTCGCCGCGCTGCTCGACCGCCGGCTCAAGCAGGCGGCGGGGTGGTGCCTGGCGGCGGCCGCGGCCGCGCTCGTCGGCGTGATCCACTCCCCCTTCCCCGATGGCCGCCTCTTCCTGCCGTGGGCGATCGGCGACCTGCCGGCCGCGGCCGCGGGCCGCGGGCCGCTCGATCTCGCCGCGGCCTACGCCCTGTTGGCGATCCTGTTCGCCGCCTGGCCGGCCGGGGGGCGCCGACTGTACAGCCGTTGAAACCAGATCCATGATGCTCGTGGTCCAGACGGTCCGCCGTCGGCCCTCCAGCTGTCCGTGGAAACAGCCTCCATGCCCTTTGTCCACTTGATCGACGGCGGGAGACGCCGCGGGCTTCCTGGATCGCTCGCCATCGCACCATGCGCGGGCAGACTTGTTCCACAGCCTGCCCGCCTGCTCCTCGCCGGAGAAATCCCATGCCGGTCATCGTTGGCTTGATCCTGGCCTTGCTGACCAGGGCGGCCGTGGCGGACGAGTCGTACGTCAGCCCGTTTGCCTACGCCGACCCGCAGCCCCAGGCCTACCGCCTCTCCGCACGGGCGAGCACGATCGACCCGCGGGTGCAGTCGCATCCGGAGCTGAATTTCCTGCTCGAAAAAGATGGGAAACCCCGCGACCAACAGGCCGCCTACGTCGATACCCGTGTCCCGCCGCGGGGCAAACTGGTCGTCGCGCTGACGGGGGGTGGGCCGCTCTTCAAGCTGACCCAGGAACTGGGGATGCACGCCATTCGCGTCGTTTATGCGGACGGCTGGTTCAGCCGCTTCCATGCGGGCACACCACGCGACACCTGGCGCGGCGACATCCGACTCGAGGCGGCGACGGGGGAGGATTTCAGCAAGCTGGTGGACATTCCGCAGCCCGATGGACTGATGGAGCGGTCGTTCCAGTTCGTCAAATGGCTCGCCAAGAACAACCCACCTGGGACATGGGAGTATTTCATCGACCCGGCCGGCACGGGCCTGAACTGGGAGGACGTCATCGTCGTCGGCCTGTCCCACGGCTCCACGACCGCGGCCCGCTTCGCCCAGCACAAGAAGCTCGATCGGGTCCTGTGCTTCAGCGGGCCGCGGGACCAGGACCAATCCTGGCAGGCGCTCCCCTCGGCCACGCCGTCCAACCGCTACTTCATGTTCACCGGCTTCGACAGCGGCTGGGAGTCCAAGCACTACTGTCGATCGTGGGAACTGCTGGGGCTTCACGAGCAGGGTCCCATCGTCGACGTGGAAACGACGCCGCCCCCGTACGGAAACACCCGTCGGCTGATCACCTCGATCGAGCCCGCGGGAGGCAAGAGGATTCACAACGCCGTCGCCCCCAGTGAACTGGCCATCAAGAAGGACGGGAAGTACGTCCACGAGCCGGTCTGGCGCTACATGCTGACGCATCCGGTCGACGAGGTCGGAGAGCCGACGCCCCTCGATCCGGACTGTCAGATGAAGGCACCGTGACGAGGACGATCCGTCGGCGGCGGCGGGAGGACGGCAGCGGGCGCGAGAGTCGCCCCAGGGGCGGCCTCGCTAGCCGCCGCGGCCGGCTCGCGGGCCGGACGGGCCATGGCCCCGAAATCCAGCCCGGCTGTCGGGCTGAAGCTACTGGCAGCAGGCGGGAAAGCAGTCGTCGAGTTCGGCGGGTTCCGTGAACACCGTCATGAAGCCGTCCGGCAGCCGGCGGGCGATGCGTTCCAGCCATGGTCGCTGCCGGCGCAGCGAGAGCCGCCCCTCGACCTGGCGGATGGCGATCCCCGTCACCTGGTCCGGCCGGTGCCGGGCGACCTCGGCGTAGACCTCCGGGTCGCGCTCCCCCGAGTCGCCCACGAGGAGAAAGCGGCGGCCGGGGAAGTCGTCCATCACCTGTTCGATCGCCCGCCGCTTCGACCGCTTTCGCGATGGCAGTCGGCCCAGGGGCGTCGAGTCCTTGAGCCGGAAGAGCTTGAGGTGCATCGAGCCGGCCGGCAGGCCCGCCGCCTCGAGGAAGCCGCCGAGGCAATTCGCGAGCTGCCACGGACTCGCCGAGACGTAGTGGAACGCAGTCCCCTGCCGCTCCCAGCGGCGGTACACCGCGGCGATCCCGGGAATCGCCTTGAACTCGCGGAGGAGCGTGTTGCGCAAAAGCTCTTTCGTGTCGGCCACGTTGGTGACCTTCACCGTGTCGTCGATGTCGGAGATCACCGACAGGCCATCGGGCCCCACCAGGTCGATCACGCCGCCCGCCTCGCCGCCGGCCGTCGGGGGATCGATGTCGTCGAGCATGGCACGGCATTCGAGCCGCGGGCGGCCGCCGTGGCGGATGGCGTCGCGTTCCACGACGTCGGCCGCCAGGTCGATCTCGGTCCGAAAGTGGCCGGTGCGGTCGGAGAGCACCGTGGCGCCGATTCCCCCGCCGAGCTCGATCCGTACCCGGGCGCCGGCGACCCGTTGGAATAGGAAGGCCTCGGCCCGCCGGCGAAAGACGTCGGTGTCGAGGTCGGCGTCGTCGAGTTCCAGGAGTCGCTTGAGCACCGCCACGGCGAGCGACCGGCGGTGGCTCCGGGCCGGCAGGGGCCGGGTGACCATGCCGGCCACGGTGGCCCGCCAGCCCGTGTCGGCGAGGCGGCGGGCGTAGGTGGGGAAGAGGACGATCATGCGGTGCCGCTGCCGCGAGGCGCTTGAAACGACCGGACGACCATCTTACAACCTGACGCCGGAATGGTTCGGGCGGATTTCGCCCCACACGTGGAGAGCAGCATGGGCGTCAAGAAAACAGGCAAGGGCCGGCGAAAACTCGGCCAGAAGAAGCGGCGGATGCGGGCCCGGATCCGACACCGCAAGGGCTGAACGGCGCGTCGCGGCCGCGTTCGGCGGCACGACCCGCACATGTTCCCAGCGCTTCCCGACGGGGCGGCCGGCGGCCGCCCCCTTTCGTTTGCCGCGCCTGCCGCATGGGGTAGGGTTGCCAGGTTTCGGATCGCGGCGTTCATGTCGCGAGTCGCCCGAAGCCGCACCGCCCGTCGGGAGATGAAGCGATGACTGCCTGGGGATGGAAGGGCCGCATGGTCGCGAGCCTGCCGCTGTTGGCCATGATGGCAGGTGCCAGCGGCTGCAAGACGTTGAACGAGCGGTACATCGCCCTCGAGGTGTGGAAGTACGAGAAGTGCTTCGGCCACCTGCCGCCCGGCTTCGTGCCGCCCGGTGCCGCGCCGGCGGCCGCGCCGCCGCGGGTCTGCGGCCAGGGCTCCCCATGTCCGCCGGCGACCGCGGGCTGCGATGGTTGCCCGGGGGGCGTCGTGGAAGGGGGCATGGCGGCACCTCCCGGGATCGGAGTGCCTGCCGGCCCCGGCGGCTCGCCCGGTCCGGGGGCCGGAGCCGCCCTGCCGGCGCCCGCGGGGATGACGGCCGGCAAGCCGGTGATCATTTCCGACGAGGTCGTGCTGCCGTAGGAATGCCCGGACGCCGCCTTCAGCCGAGCGTTTCGGCGGGGCCCGGGAAGGAGCGGTTTTCAACGTCGGCTCGCCAGCGGCCGATCGCCTCGCCCAGTATGGTCTTCGCGTCGGCGTAGGCCCGCACGAACTTCGGCACGCGGTCGAAGGACAATCCCACCAGGTCGTGCATCACGAGCACCTGGCCGTCGCAGTCGGGGCCGGCGCCGATGCCGATCGTGGGAATCCCGACCGTGGCGGTGACGACCTGGGCCGCCTCCCGGGGGATGCATTCGAGCACCACGGCAAAGGCACCGGCCTCGGCCGCGGCCCGGGCGTCGGCGGTGACCGCGTCGAGATCGCGCTGCATTCGATAGCCGCCGAGCTGATGCACCGCCTGCGGCCGGAGGCCGACGTGGGCCATGACCGGAATGCCGGCGGCCACGAGGCCCGCGATGACGTCGGCCTGGCCTGCCGTGCCCTCGAGTTTCACCGCCTGGCAGCCGGTCTCCTTGAGGATCCGGGCACAGGACTCCACGGCCGTGCGGACGCCGAGGTGCTGGAGCGGGAACGGCAGGTCGACGACGACCAGCGCCCGACTGACGGCCCGGGCCACGATCTCGCCGTGGTAGATCATCTGCTCGAGCGTGGCGGGGATCGTGGAGGTGCGGCCCGCGACGACCATCGCCACGCTGTCGCCGACGAGCACGCAGTCGACGCCCGCTTCGTCGGCCAGCCGGCCCGTGGGCCAGTCGTAGGCCGTGACCATCGTGATCGGCAGTCCCGCCCGGCGTTTGGCGGCCAGGTCGGGCACCGCGATGCGCCGCGCGGCGGCCTTCGGCTGCGTCATGAGAGGCTCTTGAAGAAGTCGTTGAGGTTGTCGTCGGAGACGGGGGGCGGCGAAGCGGCTTCGGCGGCCGGCCAGTCGCCTGCGGCTGCGGGTGATTCATCTGCCGGCGCGAGGCCGGCGAAGGCCGTGTCCGGTTGATCGCTGGGGGCCGCGTCGTCGGCAGCGGCATCCGCCGCTGGGGCGGGGAGCGGCACCGTGTCGTCGCCGGGCTGGTCGGCCGGCGGGCTCACGGCCGACTCGTACTCGACGCGGAATGCCACGCCGCCGACCCGAACCACCGTGCCCGACGGCACGGCCGTCGCCGTGCTGGCCGGGATCTCCTCGTCGTCGAGAAACGTGCCGTTGGTCGACCCCAGGTCGCGGACGAACACCGCGTCGTCCGTCGTGAAGAACTCGCAGTGCCGGCGGCTGACGCTGTCCTGCTGGATGCGAAACCTCGCCTCCTCGGAGCGGCCCACGAGGATCGGCAGCCGGACGGGGACGGCCCGCTTCTGGCTGGCTGGCGAGACGACGACGAAGCGGATATTCATGGTCGGCGACCCCAGGTGTCGGGCCGGGACGGGGGGATTGGCGGCCGCACCGACCGCTCCGCGGATTCTACCTCTGTTCGGCGGCGGTCCCACCGCACCGGGAAAGCCTGCGCAGAAAACCCGGTTTGCCAGGCTGGTGATCTTGCGGCCGGGTCGGCCACTCCTATAATCGCTGGGTTCCTGAACGCAGGAGCGTCCGATTTCCCGAGTGCGGGAGGTCGACGGCCGGCGTTCGTGCGGGTGTAGCTCAGTTGGTAGAGCACCACGTTGCCAACGTGGTTGTCGTGGGTTCGAATCCCATCACCCGCTTCGCTGTTTCGCCCCTGTCCCGCCATGGGTCGGCCCCGCCGGGCGGCGGTGAGTGCCGCGTTCCCGCCGCGTAGTCGGCTGGGTGCGTTGCCGACCTGTCCTGACGCATCGTTCCTTTCCCTGCCTTGTCCCGCCGGAAACGTCCATGGCCTCGTCCGAATCATCGTCCTCTGCCGTTGCCACCCCCGAGGCCGCGGCCCAGCCGCTCAAGCTCGATGTCTCGATCGACAAGGTCTCCACCTGTCAGCGGCGGGTGAAGGTCACGATCCCCCGCGAGGACATCGCCCGCTACCAGGACGACGCGCTCGGCGAACTGGTCCCCACGGCCCTCCTGCCCGGCTTCCGTCCCGGCCGCGCGCCGCGGCGGCTCGTCGGCAGCCGGTT
Organism: uncultured Candidatus Kuenenia sp.; assembly: GCA_964545915.1. Taxonomy (GTDB): domain Bacteria; phylum Planctomycetota; class Planctomycetia; order Pirellulales; family UBA1268; genus QWPN01. The sequence continues at coordinate 443,792 of CAZJHQ010000001.1, forward strand.
CAAGTCGGAGTTGTCCGACCAGATCCGCTCCAAGCTGCTCACCGATGCCATGACGCAAGTCTCGGAGCAGCAGAAACTGGCGCCGATCAGCGAGCCCGAGCTCGACGTGGCGGCCGTGCTGCTCCCCGAAGACGGCCCGATGACGTTCGAGTTTTCGATCGAGGTTCGGCCGGAGTTCGAGCTGCCGACCTGGAAGGGCCTGTCGATCGCTCGGCCGGCCCGCGAGATCGCCGATGCCGACGTCGACGAGGCGCTGGCGAACCTGCTGGCCGAGCGCGGCCGGTTCGTGCCCCACGATGGTTCGCCGGCTCTCGGCGACCTGGTCGTGGCCAACCTGCGGTTCCGTGACGGGGACCGGCTCCTGTCCGAGGCCACCGAGACGGAGATCGTGGTGCGGCCGAAGCTGTCGTTCGCCGACGCCGCATTGCCGGGATTCGACGCGCTGGTCAAGAAGGCCAAGGCCGGCTCGACGGTGAAGGCGACGGTGCGGGTGGCGGACGAGGCCGCGGCCGAGGAGCTGCGTGGCAAGGATGTCGACCTGGAGATCGAAATCCTCGAGGTCAAGAAGCACGAACTGCCGGAGATGACCCCGGCCCTGCTCGAGGAGCTCGGTGGGTTCGAGTCGGAGGAGGCTCTCAAAGGGCTGGTGCGGAAGCAGCTCGAGGGGCAGCTCGAGTGGCACCGCCGTCGGCAGGTTCGCCAGCAGGTGGCCAGCGCGTTGACCGCCTCGGCCACCTGGGATCTGCCCCCGGACCTGCTCAAGCGGCAGGCGCAGCGGGAGCTGGAGCGGGCGATTCTCGAGCTCCGGCGCAGCGGCTTCGACGACGATGCGATTCGCCGCCACGTCAACGAACTGCGGCAGAGCGTGCTGGCCAGCACCGCCCGGGCCCTGAAGGAACACTTCATCCTGGAGCGGATCGCCGAGGACGAGGGGATCGCCGACACCGCCGCCGACTACGACGAGGAGATTCGCGCCATCGCGGCCCAGTCTGGCGAATCCCCGCGTCGGGTGCGGGCCGGCCTCGAGCGCCGCGGACTGATGGACGTGCTCCGCAATCAGATCATCGAGCGGAAGACGATCGAGCTCATCACGTCGCATGCCGCCTTCAAGGACACGCCGTTCGACTTTCCGCGGCCCGACGCCGAGGCCATCGACCATGCCGTGTGTGGCAGCGTGATCGGTGAGGAGGAGATTCCGACGGCCACGCAGGCCGAGGCGGCGCCCCGGCCGGGTGTTCGCGGCTGAGCGGCCGCTTCCGATCCCTCCACCATTCCTTCGAGACGCCCCATGCAGCCCGCCCCCGTGAATCCTTCGGCCGCCTCCGCCTACCGCGATTACCAGCGGCAGCGGCAGATGACCCTCGGCGATCTGCTGCTCGAGAACCGGATCATTCTCCTGCAGGGCGAGATCTACGACGGCAACGCCAACGAACTGGTGATGAAGCTCCTCTATCTGCAGAGCGAGAACCGGCGGAAGGACATCCACTTCTACATCAACTCGCCCGGCGGCAGCGTGACGGCCACGATGGCGATCTACGACACGATGCAGATTCTCTCGTGCCCGGTGGCCACCTATTGCGTGGGCCTCGCGGCCAGCGGTGGGGCCGTGCTGCTGGCCGGTGGCGCCAAGGGGAAGCGGTACGTGCTGCCGCACGCCAAGGTGATGATCCACCAGCCCTACGGCCAGGTCGGCGGCCAGGTGAGCGACATCGAGATCCAGGCCGACGAGATCATCAAGACCCGCGCGGTGCTCAACGAGATCCTCGCCGCCCACACCGGGCAGCCGATCGAGCGGATCGCCCGCGACACCGACCGTGACCGCTACCTGACGGCGACCGAGGCCAAGGAGTACGGCCTCGTGGACGAGGTGCTGACGAAGCCGCCCGTGGTCGAGGACGAGCAGGACAAAGACTGAACCCCGGGACGCCCGCCATGCCCCTGATCCCCTATGTCGTCGAGAAGAGCGGCCGCGAAGAGCGGGCGATGGACATCTACAGTCGCCTGCTCAAGGACCGGATCGTTTTCCTGGGCAGCCAGGTGAACGACGAGGTGGCCAACGCGATCGTCGCCCAGTTGCTGTTTCTCCAGTCGGACGACCCCAAGGCCGACATTCATCTCTACATCAACTCGCCGGGAGGCAGCGTCACCGCAGGCCTGGCGATCTACGACACGATGCAGTTCGTGACCTGCGACGTGGCCACCTACTGCATCGGGCAGTGCGCCTCGATGGGGGCGGTGCTGCTCACCGCCGGCGCGAAAGGGAAGCGGCGGGCCCTGCCCAACGCCCGGATCATGATTCACCAGCCCCTGGCCGGCATGGAGGGGACGGCGGAGGAGATCATGATCCACGCCAAGGAGTTCAAGAACGTCAAGCAGAAACTCAACGCCATCCTGCTCAAGCACACCGGGCATCCCCTGGAGAAGATCGAGCAGGACACCGACCGGGACCGGTTCATGTCGGCGCAGGAGGCGCTCGACTACCGGCTGATCGACGAGGTGATCGACAGGATGCCGACGCAGAAGGGCGGCTGACCGGCCGGATCGGCCGCGGTCGTCCGCTGCGGGCACGATGAGGCGCAAGGAGGCGCGTCATGACACGCACGGAACGCGAGACGGCGGCGGTCGGCCGCCGGCCGCTGTGGGTGCTGGCCGCGGCCCTGCTGGTGGGCTGCAAGAGCGACCTGAATCAGCAGCTTCTGGAGCGCGAACTCCGCTACCAGGAGGATCAGATCTACCAGCTCCAGGACGAGCTGCAGGAGAAGTGCGCCCGGCTGGAGCGGGTGGCCGGTGAGAACACGAGCCTCCGCCGCCAGTTGGGCGTGGCCGAGAACGATCCGGCGGTCGCGCCGCGGGCCAACCCCGCTCGGCCGCGGCCGGCCGCGGCCGAGCCGGGCCTGGTGCCGCCGGCGATCGAGGTGCCCGACCTGCCGCGAGCGCCGGCGCCGCTCGCGCCGCCGGCGCTCGACGGTGTGCCGCCGCTGCCGAAGCGATCGGATGTCGGTCCGCCGGCACCCGGCGGGACGCCTGCGCTGCCGGTGTCCGACGGTGAGCCGCTGGCGTTGCCCCCAGCCGCCGCAGTCGTCGATCCTGCCGCGCGGCCGGCCAGTGCCTTCGTGCCCGCGGGCGACGTGCGCCGGCTGTCGTTCGATGCCTCCGCGGCGGCCGCCACCCACCTGGTCGTGAACGCCGATCGCACGGTCTGCGTCGATGCCGACGGCGACGGCGTGAGCGAAGGGCTGAAGCTCGTCTGTGAGCCGCGCGACGCCGAGGCGCGGCTGGTGCCGGCCGCAGGGGACGTGGAGATCGCCGTCTTCGACCCCGGCGCGGGGGGCGGGCCGCTGGCGCAGTGGCGGATTCCGGCGGCCGAGGCGGCCACCGCGTTTCGCCGCACCTCCCGCGATCGCGGCCTGCAGTTTTCGCTTCCCTGGTCGGCGCCGCCGCCCTCGGGCGAGCACGTGCGGGTGGTGGTGCGGCTCGTGCCACCGGGTGGCGCCCCGCTCGAGGCCGACGCCACGATTCGCGTCCGGTAGCCGCGATCCGCGCGTGCGAACGGATCGAGGTTGATGGTGGTCTGGCCCGGCTGCGCACGCCTGGAGGCGTGCGCCACGGTGGGCAACGGCCACCGCTGTGCGGCGGCTCCAGTCGCCCCGAGGTGCAACCGTTCGCCCGACACCTCGCGGATTGCCCGGGCGTGCCTGATGGCGCACGTCGGGACGCCATATCCGGCTCGTACCCCTGTCCGCAGGGCACGGATGCATGTCGGGCCTATCGCACCGGCACGCGTTCGACGAGATCGAGGTTCTCCGCGTTGGCGGCGCCGCCGACGAGCACGAGGTGGTCAGCGCCGTCGGGCACGGCCCGATGGACGATTCGCGGCACGACGCTCGCCACCGGCGCCCGGTGACAGCCCGCCTGCGAGAGCCGGTGCACGCTGCCGTCGGCCACGCTCACGTGCACCAGGCCGCCGCCGCGCTGCGCGACGTCGCGGTCGCCCGCTCGGGCGACGTCAGGCGGCGGCGCTGCCGGGCCGCCGCACCCCGGGCACGGGGCAGACATTCGCCTCGGCGGCATTCGGCCGCACGTCGAGGAAACCGGCCCCCCGGAGCCCGTCCTGCCGCCGCCACGCGGCCACGGTCTCCTCCGCCCGTCGCACGCGCTCGATGTCGAGCGCGGTGTCGGTGGCCTCGTAGTGGGTCTGCGACGGGAACGCAAAGTCGCAGCCGGCCTCGCGCACGAGGTCCATCACCCGCAGGAGCACATCCTCCTGGATCGCCAGAAACTCGTTCCAGATCGTCGTCTCCGCCAGTGCGAAGAGCTCCACGTTGAGCGCCCACTCGCCGTAGCCCGTGAACCGCACGCGCACGCTCTCCGCATCGATCCGCGGATGATCGAGGAGCATTCGCCGCAGGTCGGCCAGCAGGTAGCGCATCTGGTCGGCCGAGGTCTCGTAGCGGAGCGTGAGCACCGTCTGGAAGAGGATCCGATCGCGCCGCGAGAAGTTCGTGAGCTGAAGTTTCGCGAACTCGGAGTTCGGGATCGTGACGAGCGTGCGGTCGACGCACCGCACCCGCGTCGACCGCAGCCCGATCTGCTCGACGATGCCGCGCACGTCGCCGAACCGACAGGTGTCGCCGATCCGCACCGGCTTGTCGGCGAAGAGCACCAGCCCGGCGATGAGGTTCTCGACCGTGTGCTGGGCCGCGAGAGCCACCGCCAGACCGCCGACGCCGAGGCCGGCAAGCAGGGGCGCCACCGAGATGCCCAGGTAGCCCGCTCCCACGATCACGATCCAGGCCACCACGAGGAACGTGACGACCTTGAACCCCAGCCGCACCAACTGCATGTCGATCGAGTCGGGCCGCAGGCCCCGGGCGTGGACCACAAAGTCGGCGAGGTGTTTGAGCAGACCGAGCACGAGCATGATGCAGCCGGCGAACTCCGCCACGCGCAGCGTTGCCTTGAGCGTGAAGAGCAGGCCGCCGGTGAGCCGCACCTGGTAGGTGAGCAGATAGTCAAGCACCACGCCCGCCATGATCACGCTTGCGGGAGCCAGGCAGGCGAGCACGTGCGCGGCGAGGCTCGCAGGCCGCCGGTTATTCACCCGACGCGACCAGCGATACGTCGCCGCCACGGCGATGACCGCGACCGCCAGGAGGATGCCGAGCGCCAGCCAGCGCCAGACGGCCTCCTCGAACACGGTGGCCCGGGCCCACGCCGGCAGCGCCCGGACGACGGCGTCGGGCACCATCCAGCCGCTGGCCCGCACGTAGAACTCGTAGAAGCCCGGACTGCCCGCGGTCGCCTTGTAGGGCAGATCGCGCACCTGCTGGTAGAAGGACTCGGCCCCGGCGACCGTTTCGGGGCTGAAGAGCCACTCTCCCTCGCGGGCACCGTCCACGACCCGCACGAGTGTGATCTCGGTGTGGGGCAGCCGCCAACGCTTGAGCCCCGCCGCGTCAGCCGCAGCGGCGTCGGGGATCTCGTCGTCCGGCGACAGCTCGATCCGATCGAGAACCTCCTTGAGGCAGACCGCCGCCTGGCGACCCATCGATTCCTGGAGCGAGGGCGCCACGTCGCGCAGGTCGAGGCAGCCGACCACCGTGGCGATCATGCGGCGGCGCTGGGCCACGTTCGCCAGCGTGGGCTCCCCGTCGAGGAGCACGGCGAACGTGGCGTCCGAATGTTCGATGAAGCTGCGCAGGGTGGCCCGCGGGCTCGAGCGGTCGGCCGGCTGGAGCGGATGCCGCTCGGACGCGGCGCATGCGGCCGCACAGGCGAGGCCCAGGCAGGCGGCGACGAGGCTCGTGGAGACGGTGCGCATGATGTGGGGTCAACTGGGCACGGGGGCGAACCGGTAGGGAGGTAGCAGCCCGCGGCTCCGAAGATCAAGCCAAACCAGGGGTTTTCCGGGATGGCGGGCGGTCGCGAGTCCTTGCTACGGTCCTGGCATGAGGCGTCGACTCGACATCACGGTGCTCGCCGACGTCGCGGACAAGGACTATCTCGCAAGCGCCGTCCGCCAGCACGTGCTCGGGTCGGGCTGCATCCTCGCCGCGAAGCGGGAGGAGGCGGAGATCATCGTCGAGGCCCGGGCGGGCACGCTCGGCACCGATCGCAACAGCGTGCTCCTGGGTATTCCGGCGACACAGATCGAGATGGCCGGCAACGGCACGAGCATTCCCGAGCTGGCGATCTTCAAGCGGTCCGATCAGCGGGCCGTCGCCAAGATCAACCTCTTCGCCTACCACAGCGCCACGGGCACGCCCGTGTGGCAGAGCGGCGCCGCGCACATCGCCAGCCACGCCCGTGACCGGTGGTTCATGGGCGCAGGGCCGTTTCAGGACGGCCGCATCCACGACCGCATGGAATTCGCGGGCGAGCCGCTGCGTTCCACCTGGGCGAAGACGATCGCGGACAACGACGAGGTGGTTGCCACGTTCGACCTCATGGCGAAGCGGGTGTTCGCAACGGCGCATCCCGCCTCTCCGGCGGACCGCACGGCCGATGAGCGGCCTGTCGATCTGCCCCCCATCCGCTGACCGCGGGTTCGGTCCGCTCGCCCTGCGGGCTGTGCACACGCGGTCGTGGCAGACCTGGCGGCCTCTCGTTGATGCCGACGCCACGATTCGCGTGCGATAGCCGCGATCAGCCGCTGCGGAGCGGTCTTCGAGCCGGCTGGTGTTTTGACCCGGCCCTCCGGGCCTGGTGATCACACAAAAAGCCCCCGGCGGAAGCCGGGGAGGATGGTTCACGCGAACCTGCGGCATCGTGCCGCAGTTCGCTTGGCGGGCCTCCGCCCGCTGGTCCCAACGCGGCCCTCC
>CAZJHQ010000002.1:0-2663 GCA_964545915.1 uncultured Candidatus Kuenenia sp.
TGGAAACGCCGAGGGTTTCCACGGTCGGCAGTCCTCGCATCCTGCTCGGGCAGACCTGTTCCTCAGGCTGCTCGGGGCTTTTCCGGTCGCCGTCGCCCGCATGGACCTCCCGATGCCCACGCCCCACGCCGCGTCGCCACGTCTCCGGGGCCGGCTCGCCCGCGGGCTGGCGGCGCTGACCGCCGCCTACACCATGGTCCTCGTGTGGGCCACGCACTACCCGAAGCCCGAGCAGTTCCTCGGCGCCAATCCCCCCTCCGACAAGACACTGCACCTGCTCGCCTACGGCGCGCTCGCCCTGCTCGCCGCCGGCACGATCGCCCTGGCCGGGCGCTGGACGGCGGCGCGGGGGGCGGGCCTCGGGGCCGCCTTGGCGGCCTTCGCGGTGGTGGACGAACTCACGCAGCCGCTCTTCGCGCGGGACGCCGAGCCGCTCGACTGGGTCTTCGACTGCCTCGGCATTGGCATCGGCATCGCGGCGGTGGCGATGGCCGTGGCCGGCGTCCGCATCCTGCGCGGCCGCTAGCTGTCCGTGGACAAAGCCCTCCATGGCCTTTGTCCACTTGGCCGACCGGTGGATTCGCAGACCGAAGGCGCAGCCGAGGCAACGCCGAGGGTTTCCCCGGTCGGCATGCCTCGCATCCTGCTATGTCCAGTTGGGCGTGGGCGGCCGATAGGCATCGACGTCGATCGAGCGGAACCAGTCGATCGTCTTCGCCAGCCCCTCGCGGAGGGCGACCCGCGGCTCCCAGCCGAGCCGCTGCTTGGCCAGCGTGATGTCGGGCCGTCGCCGTTCGGGATCGTCGGTGGGCAGCGGCTTCTCGACGAGCGGCGACTTCGAGCCGGTGAGCTCGAGCGTGAGTTCCGCCAGCTGCCGGATGGTGAACTCGCCGGGATTGCCGATGTTCACCGGGCCGGTGAAGTCGTCGGCCGCGTTCATCATCCGGATCATGCCCTCCACGAGGTCGTCGCGGTAGCAGAAGCTGCGGGTCTGGCCGCCGCTGCCGAAGATCGTGATCGGCTCGCCGGCCAGCGCCTGGCGGATGAAGTTCGAGACCACGCGGCCGTCGAAGGGATGCATCCGCGGCCCGTAGGTGTTGAAGATCCGCACGATGCGGACGTTCACGCGGTTCGCCCGGTGGTAGTCCATGAACAGGGTCTCGGCCGCCCGCTTGCCCTCGTCGTAGCAGGCCCGCGGGCCGACGGGATTCACCGCGCCGCGGTAGCTCTCGGGCTGCGGATGGACCTCCGGATCGCCATACACCTCGCTCGTCGACGCCTGCAGCACCTTCGCCCGGCAGCGGCGGGCCATGCCGAGGACGTTGATCGCCCCGATGACGCTCGTTTTCATCGTCTTGATCGGGTTGAACTGGTAGTGCCCCGGGGCCGCGGGACAGGCGAGGTTGTAGATCTCGTCCACCTCCAGCCAGAGCGGATGGACGATGTCGTGGCGGATGAGCTCGAAGTTCGGCTGGCCCAGCAGATGGGCGACGTTCGACTTCTGGCTGGTGAAGAAGTTGTCGACGCAGACGACGTCGTGTCCGGCGGCCACGAGCCGCTCGCAGAGGTGGCTGCCGAGAAACCCGGCGCCGCCGGTGACGAGGATCCGCTTGATCGAGGGCATGGGGCTGGGCTCGAGGGGCTGGTTTCAGGAGCCGGACGCGGCATGGTACTGTACCACGCGCCGATCGCAGGAGTTTTCGCATGTCCGACCGCATCGACCGGCGTTCCGTTCTCAAGACCGCGGTCGCCGGTGGCCTGGCCATGTCGGCCACCGGCGCCGTTTCGACCCGTGCCCTCGCAGGAGCTTCCATGAAAGGCCGCATCAAGCAGTCGCTCGTGTACTGGTGCTTCAACATCGCCGGCGACAAGTGGGACATCGAGAAGATGTGCCAGGTCGCCAAGGATCTGGGCGTGGGCTCGATCGAGCTGGCCGACCCCGAGACCTGGCCGACGATCAAGAAGCACGGCCTGACCTGCGCCATCGCCCCCAACGGCATGCCGGGCGCCCCCTTCATGAAGGGCTTCAACAACCCGCGGTATCACGACGAGGTGATCGCCCGCACCACGGCGACCATCGACGCCTGCAAGGCCGCCGGCTTCCCGGCCGTGATCGCCTTCACGGGCTACAAGTGGCGCGACGCCGACGACCCGAAGAGCGGTGAGATTTCCGGCGCCGAGGCCGCCGACAACTGTGTCGCCGGCCTGAAGAAGATCGCCGGCCACGCCGAGAAGCAGGGCGTGACGATCTGCGTCGAGCACCTCAACACCCGCGACGACACGCACCCCATGAAGGGGCATCCCGGGTATCAGGGCGACGACGTCGACTACGTGGCGGGGATCCTCCGCCGGGTCGGCTCGCCCCGGGTGAAGATGCTCTTCGACTGCTACCACGTGCAGATCATGAACGGCGACATCATTCGCCGCATCGAGCAGTGCCAGGACGTGATCGGCCACGTGCACACCGCCGGCAATCCGGGCCGCGGCGAGCTCGACGAGAACCAGGAGATCAACTATCCGCCGATCATGCGCAAGCTGCTCGACGTCGGCTACCAGGGATGGGTGGGGCAGGAGTTCATTCCCACCCGCGACCCGCTCGCCGGGTTGAAGCAGGCGGTCGCGTTGTGTGACGTGTAGCCTGGCGGGGTTCCGTCCGCTGCCCG
>CAZJHQ010000002.1:2763-17058 GCA_964545915.1 uncultured Candidatus Kuenenia sp.
GAAGCCCGAAGCGTGAGCTGAGGGAAACCGCGTCGGTTTATGAGGAACGTTCCCGTATTCCCTCGGCTCGCGCCTCGGGCTTCCCAGCAGGGCGCCGTCGTGCCCCTGTAGCGGCGATCTCTGACCGTCGTGCCCGGTTGCCCGGAAGCCCGAAGCGTGAGCTGAGGGAAACCGCGTCGGTTTATGAGGAACGTTCCCGCATTCCCTCGGCTCGCGCCTCGGGCTTCCCAGCAAAGCGCGCGCACCCGCCGAGGCGGCGGAAGCCGGCCAAGTGATGGGCACACCCAAGAAGCCCCGGGTGGCAACCCGGGGACACCGGGCGTGAACACCTTCCAGCGCTCCATGCACGAACGGGTTCGCGCCATCGCGGCTACGCTCGCACCAGCACGAGCCGCACGTCGGCGACGTTCGTGCCCGTGGGCCCGGTGACCACGAGACCGCCGGCCGCGGCCAGCAGCGGATGCGCATCGCAGCGGGCCAGCGCCCCCGGCACGTCGCTCCCCGCCGCCGCGATCGCGGCCACGACATCGGCATCGGCCACCGCGCCGGCCGCGGCCGTCGGGCCGTCCTCACCGTCGGTGCCGATGCTCGCCAGCAGGACGTCGGCCGGCCACGGCGAGGCCGACCGGCGCACCGTGTCGATCGCCGCCAGCACCGTCTGCTGGTTGCGGCCGCCGACGCCATGGTCGGCCGGCACCAGCACCGTGGCCTCGCCCCCTTCGATGATCGCCAGCGGCCCGGTGCCCGTCGCGGCCAGTGCCTCCGCGGCCAGGCGGCGGCCGACCGCCTCGGCAGCCGCCTGCGTGTCGCCGCCCGGGACGGCATGCCGCACCGTCACGCGATAGCCGAGGTCACGGGCGGCGTGGGCGGCCGCATCGACCGCCGTGGCGTTGCTGCCGAGCAGCACGTGGTCCACGCGGCAGCCGCGCGGCGTCGTCCAGGCGCCGGGCGGATTGGTCGGCGCGTCCGGCATGCACGGCCCCGAGGCGATCACCGCGAGATCGTCGCCGATCACGTCGGACAGCACGAGCACCAGCAACCGGCCCGCCGCGCATGCCGCCGCCAGGCCGCCCCCCTTCACGCCGCTCCATTGGCGTCGAGCCGCATTCAGCGTGGCGATGTCGGCTCCCGACGCCGCGAGCCGCTCGGTGAGGGCGATCATGCCGGCCAGCGACACGCCCTCCCGCGGCGCCTCCAACAGCGCCGATCCCCCGCCGGTGACGACCGCGATCGCCAGGTCACGGGGGCCGAGATGCGCCAGCATGCCGACGATCTCGTGGGTGGCCGCCACCACGTCGGCCGTGGGCAGATTCACGCCGGCCGGCCGCGTGGCCCGCACGTCCACCGGGCCCGCGTCGCTCGTGCAGCCCTCGGGCACGCTGACGAGCCCCGTGACGCGATGCCGCGCGAGCCGCGGCGGGCCGAGCACCCCGATCACGCCGGCGGCCAGGCCGGCGGCGGCCTTGCCGGCGCCCACGACGACGATCCGGTCGACCGCCTCCAGATCGATCAGCGGTGCGCCATCGAGCGTGAGCCGGTCATCGGCCACGGACAGCCGCCGGGCCACGAGCGCCGCCGGGGCGACCGCGGCCAGCGCCGCCGCACGGATCGTCGCCGCGTCGGCCCGCAGCCGCGGCACGTCAGCCATCGGCCGCGTCCCCGGCCGCGGGGAACTGCTTGGGATCGAACCGCGACAGGTCGATGCCGCCGCGGTTCTCCTCCTCGAGCAGCTTCACCCGCATCTCCAGCCGCTCCAGTCGCCGCGCCAGCAGCGCGGGTGATTCTGCGGCGGGCGCGGCGGTTTTGATCCGTGGTATTGCCGGATAGCCGAGCTGCCGCTGCAGCGCCGCGAAGAAGAAGAGCGGATCCTTGCCGCGGTTGGCCCGGGCGATCCGTCCCTCCTTCTCGCCAAACAGGATCGGCCGGTCGGGCTCGGGGGCCGCGTGGCCCGCGAGCAGGGCGTCGCGCTTCTCCAGCCGCCAATACTCCGGACTGCGCACGTAGACCAGGTCGGCGAGGTCGATGAGACCCACCTGCCGCGCGACCGTCTCGATCCAGGCCCTCCAGTCGGCCGAAAAGATGTCGTCGGCGGCGACCGCCGCGAGGCCGTGGCCGTAGTCGAGCCGGTTTCGCGACAGGCACTCGAAGCGATAGAAGAACAGCCCCTGCGGTGTCGCCCCCTCGGCCCGGTAGGCAGCCTCCCGCTCCAGCATCGCCAGCGCGGTGCGGATGTCGAACCGCCCCCCCTCGTGCTCCGCCTGCCGCATCACGAACGTCTGGAAGGGGGTGAAGTAGTGCGGGAGCCGCGACATCGCCGTGGAGAGCGTGCCCACGAACTTGAGCTCACCCACGAGGTAGTCGAGGGCCATCGGCAGCTTGGAGGTCGCCAGCACCTCCTGGCCGATCGCCACCAGCGCTTCCTGGGCGGCGACGCCGGCGGCGATCCGCTCGGCGAACGACCGGAACAGGTAGGCCTGTTCGATGTATTCCTCACGGTCGAGCATGGGCGGGCCGTGGCGGGAGGGCCCGACCACCGCTCCGGAAGACGGGGCGACGGCGGGACGGAATCCCATCCTATAATCGAAGCGAGCGGTCCCGGAGGCCGCCGCATTTTCCGCAGGGACCAGCAGCCATGCCGTCGCGGTTTTCCACCATCGAGGCCGCCACGGCGGCGATCGGCCGCGGCGCGGCCGTGATCGTCGTCGATGCGGAGGACCGCGAGAACGAGGGGGACTTCGTCTGTGCCGCGGAGAAGGCGACTGCCGAGATCGTGAACTTCATGATCCGCGAGGGCCGCGGCCAGGTCTGCATGCCGATCCTGCCCGACGTGGCCCGCCGGCTCGACCTGCCGATGATGGTGGAGGCCAACTCCACGCCCCTGGGCACGGCGTTCACGGTGCCGGTCGACCACAAGACCGCCCGCACCGGGATCACCGCGGCCGAGCGGGCCACCGCGATCGCGGCCATCCTCGATCCCGACACGAAGCCCAGCGACCTCGTCCGCCCCGGCCACCTGTTTCCGCTCGTGGCGAAGGAAGGAGGCGTGCTCCGCCGGGCCGGCCACACCGAGGCAGCCGTCGATCTCGCCCGGCTCGCCGGCCTCGCGCCTGCCGGCGTGCTCTGCGAGATCCTCGACGAGGCGGGCAACCGCGCCGACCGCGAGGCCCTGTTCGCGCTGGCCGCGAAGCACGGCCTGGAGATCATCTCCATCGAGCAGCTCATCCGCCATCGCCGCACCCGCGAGAAGCTCGTGGAGCGGATCGCGGAGGCCGACCTGCCGACGAAGTGGGGCCGCTTCCGCATCATCGCCTACGGGGTGAAGTTCGAGTCGCAGCAGCCGATCGTGCTCGTGCTCGGGGACGTGGCCCACGCCCACGATCCGCTCGTCCGGCTCCACTCCTCCTGTTTCACCGGCGACCTCCTCGACAGCCTGCGGTGCGACTGCGGCGACCAGCTGCACCTGGCGCTGGAGATGATCGCCCGCGAGGGCGCGGGGGTGCTCGTCTACTTGCCGCAGGAGGGCCGCGGCATCGGCCTGGTGGAAAAGATTCGGGCCTACCAGCTCCAGGACCAGGGCCTCGACACCGTCGAGGCCAATCTGGCCCTCGGCTACAAGGCCGACTCCCGCGACTACGGCATCGGCATCCAGCTGCTCAAGGATCTCGGCCTGCGGCGGGTGCGGCTGCTCACCAACAACCCCAAGAAGACCGACGCCTTCATCTACGGCGGCTTCGAGCTGGAGGTGGTGGACCAGGTGCCGATCCTGCCGCCCGTAAACGAGTTCAACGAGAAGTATCTCGCCACCAAGCGGGAGAAGCTCGGCCACCGCTTCCCCGGCTGAGCGGTGTTGCCAACCGCCAGGCGAGGCGACGGGATCGGCGCGAGGATCGCGAGCGTGGCGGACCTTCGCCAGCGAGCGAACTCGTGCCGTCCCGGAGCCGGGCGTCGCGTGACGGGGTTGCCGGGCAGCGGCGGCGCGATTGACCCGGCGGCGCGCGGCCCCGTAGCATCGCACTTCGCGCACCACGCGCTTCGGAGGCCCGCATGACGCATCGCACATTCCAGGTCCTCTTCGGACTCAGCTGCTGGATGGCCCTGGCCGGCTGCGGCCGCCGCCAGGACGAGCTCACGGCCCTCCCCAAGCCCGAGCCCACCGTGCCCCCGGCCAGCGTCGCCGCCCCCACGCCGCCCCCCGCGCCGGCCGAGCCGTTCACGCCGCCGGCGCTGGAGACGCTCGACCGCGACGCCAAGTGGATCGACCGGCCGGTTCGCGACGGGCTGGCCCTCCTGCGGGAAGAGCAGCGCGGCCAGACCGTGCTCTGCACCGCGGAAGAGGCGGTCGCGCTCAAGAACGACTCGGATGTCGCCAACGCCAAGATCCGCTCGGCGCTCGGCCGGCTTCCGGAGCCCGGTCAGGCCGACCCGGAGGCCCGCATCGAGCGGCACATCGCCGCCGACGTGGGCAGCACCAACCCGATCCTCATCAGTTCGTCGGTCGAGTTCGACGTCCTCGGCCTGACGGGCTTCGGCCTCTTCTCCTTCGATCGCAAGCTCGAGCCCTTCGCCTCCGCCGACACGGTCGTCAGCTGGCAGACGAGCGCCGACGGCCTGTACGACAAGGTCGTGATCCGCGACGACCTCGTGTGGAGCGACGGCCGGCCGATCACGGCCCACGACGTGGCCTTCACCTACCGGGTGATCATGGACCCGCGGGTGCCGGTGCCGGCCGTCCGCAGCGGCACCGATCAGATGAAGGGCGTGCACGCCTACGACGACCGCACGGTGGTCTTCTTTCACAAGGAGCCGCTGGCCACGAACGTGTGGAACATCAACTTTCCCGTGCTGCCCCGGCACGTCTATGAGAACACGTGGGAGCAGGATCCCACGCTCAAGGACAGCCCGGCCCACGTGCGGCTCGAGCAGGCGCCGGTGTGCGGCGGGCCCTACGAGATCGTGGACCGCAAGCGAGGCCAGGAGATCGTGCTCCGCCGCCGGGCGAGCTGGAGCACCGTGCGGGGCAGGAAGGTCCGTGACGAGCCGTTCTTCAAGGAAATCCGCTTCCGCATCGTGGAGGACCCGAACACCGCCCTCCTCGCCCTCAAGGCGGGCGAGATCGACGAGATGGTGCTCACGCCCGAGCAGTGGACGACCCAGACCACGAAGGACGACTTCTACGCGCGGAACACCAAAGCCACCGACACCGAGTGGGTGAGCTTCTCCTTCGCCTGGAACATCGCCACGCCCTACTTCGCCGACCGGCGGGTCCGCCGGGCGATGAGCTACGCCTTCGACCACGACCGGATGCTGGAGAAGATCTGCTTCGGCCTCTACGAGCCCTGCGCCGGAAACTTTCCTCCGGATGCGTGGATGGCCTCGAAGAAGAAGTTCGACCCCTACAAGCAGGACCTCGACAAGGCCGAAGCCCTGCTCGACGAGGCCGGCTGGGTGGATCACGACAACGACGGCATCCGCGACAAGGAGATCGACGGCCGGCTCGTGCCCTTCGAGTTTTCCGTGGTCGTGAATCAGCAGCCGCTGCGGATCGCGCTGTGCACGCTCCTCAAGGAGAACCTCGGCCAGATCGGCGTGGTCGTCAACGTGCGGCCCGTCGAGGCCACGACGCTCCAGGACATGATGCAGCGGCGCGACTTCCAGGCCTGCTGCCTGGCCTGGGGCTCGGGCGCCGACCCCGACACCTCCGAGAACCTGTGGAAGACCGGCGAGATGCGGAACTACTCGGGCTACTCCAATCCCGAGGTCGACCGGCTCTTCGCCGAGGGCCGCCGCGAGCTCGACCGGGCCAAGCGGGCGGAGAAGTATGGCCGCATCCAGGAGCTGCTCTACGAGGACCAGCCCTACACCTGGCTGTTCTGGCGGAACAGCTTCTACGGCTTCTCCAAGCAGGTCCGCGGCTACGTCTTCAGCCCGCGCGGACCCTACAACTACTCACCCGGGTTCGGCAGCCTGTGGAAACCGCGGGTGGAGTGAGCGATGGCGACCTACCTGCTCCGCCGGCTGCTCCTCGGCGTGCTCACACTGCTGGTCATCACCTGCGTGGTCTACGGCCTGGCCCGCAACATGCCGGGCACGCCGCTGACGGCGCAGATGGGGGAGGATCCCAGCCGCAAGATCAACGCCGAGGACCAGAAGCGGCTGGAGCGGATCTACGGCCTCGACAAGTCGTGGCCGGAGGGCTACGCCCAGTGGCTCGGCAATCTCCTGCGCGGCGACCTCGGCCGCTCGATCACCCGCAAGCAGCCGGTGGTGACGCTGATCCGTGAGCGGATCGGTCCGACATTCCTCGTCTCCGGCACGGCCCTGGTGCTGATCTGGCTGATGGCGATCCCGCTGGGGCTCTACGCCTCCGCCCGCAGCGGCCGGCCCGACGAGCGGGCGACGAGCCTGCTGCTGTACGTGCTCTATTCCTTCCCGACCTTCGTGGCCGCGCTGTTCCTGCAGATCATCTTCGCCGTCAAGCTGCGCGGCACCGCCTGGGAACTGCCGCTCTTCGGCATGGCCGACCTGCCCGCCGACGCGCCGCTGCTGGCGCGGATCGTCGACGTCGCCCGGCATGCGATCCTGCCGGTCACCTGCCAGACCTACGTGAGCCTGGCCTACGACAGCCGGTTCATCAAGGCGACGATGGAGGAGGCGGTCCGCCAGGACTACATCCGCACCGCCCGGGCCAAGGGGGCCGGTCCGTGGCGGGTGCTGTTTCGCCATGCCTTCCGCAACACGCTCATCCCGCTGGTCACGCTGCTGGGCCTGTCGCTGCCGGCGCTCGTCGGCGGCTCGGTGATCATCGAGCAGATCTTCACCTGGCCGGGCATGGGCCGGCTGTTCTTCGAGAGCATCCGCGAGCGCGACTATCCGACGATCATGGGGCTGACGCTGATGTTCAGCGTGCTCACCCTCTTCGGCCAGCTGCTCGCCGACCTGCTCTACTGCCTCGTCGATCCCCGGGTGAGCGTCGCATGACCGCAGCCACCGGTGCACATGGCTTCTGGGCGGAGGCCTGGCGGCGCTACCGGCGCCGGCCGCTGGCCATGGCGGCACTCGCGTTCGTGGCGTTCCTCGTGGCCGTGGCGGTCTTCGCCCCCGCCATCGCCGGGACGAAGCCCGTGCTGTGCCGCTACAAGGGGCGGCTCTACGCCCCGTGTCTCGGCTACTTCGACCGCCGCTGGGAGCCGGCGATCTTCGCCAAGGACAAGTTTCGCGGCACTTACCCGGCGAACCTCGCGGCCAAGGACCCCGAGAGCTGGGCGCTCTGGCCGCTGTTCTTCCAAGACCCCTACCGGTCGGTGCGGGCCGACGAGTGGCCGGGCCGCCCCGAGAACCCGGCCAAGGACGAGGGGCGGCCGAGCCGCGTGAACCTCTTCGGCACCGACCAGGCGGGCGTGGACGTGCTGGCGAAGATGGTGCACGGCACGACGATCGCCCTGCTCGTGGGCTTCGTGTCGATGGGCATCGCCGGCACGATCGGGATCCTCGTGGGGGCGATCGGCGGCTACTTCGGCGGCTGGGTCGACACGGTCACCAGCCGGGCCACCGAGATCGTGATGTGCATTCCCACGCTCGTGCTCATCCTGGCGATCATCGCCATCCTGGAGAAACCCACCATCTGGCACACGATGGCGATCATCGGCGCGACCGGCTGGACGGGCATCGCCCGCCTCACCCGTGGCGAGTTCCTCCGCCTCAAGAACACGGAGTTCGTGATGGCCGCGCGGGCGGCGGGGGCGGGACCGCTGCGGATCATGCTCCGCCACATCCTCCCCAACGCCCTGGCACCGGTGCTGGTGCCGATCACCTTCGGCATCGCGTCGGCGATCCTCACGGAGAGCTCGCTGTCGTTTCTCGGCTTCGGCCCACCCCCCCCCACGGCCAGCTGGGGCTCGATTCTCAACGACGCCCGCTCGAACCTCACGATGTGGTGGCTGGTGGTGTTTCCAGGGCTGGCGATCTTCCTCACGGTGCTGGCCTACAACCTCGTCGGGGAGGGCCTGCAGGAAGCGACCGACCCCCGGCTCCGGGAGGCGCGGAAATGATGAGTAGCCGGGATCCGCTGCTGCCCCGTGTGTCCGGGCGAACGGCTGCGGCTGAACCGCTGTCTCCAGCCCCTCCCGGTTCGCCGGCGGCGAACGTTGCAAAAAGCCCCCGGCGGAAGCCGGGGGACTCCGGGTGGTATTCCTTCCCGGTTGCCATGCGTCGCGAGCTTGAACCACGGAATCACGTGGAGCCTTCGAGTATCGAAGACGGGATGGTTTACGTGCCCGGTGTCCCCGGGCTCCCGCCCGGGGCTTGTTAGGAATCGCGGGCAAGCGACCGGCGTTCGCGTGCCGGACAATCCAACGGTGCATCACCACATGCCGCTCCTCGAAATTAAAAATCTCGTGACCGCGTTCCACACGCCGGCCGGGCGGGTGCCGGCGGTGGACGGCGTGTCGCTGTCGATCGACCGCGGCCGCACGCTGGGGCTCGTCGGCGAGAGCGGCTGCGGCAAGAGCGTGACGGCGATGTCGGTGCTGCGGCTGGTGGCGGCGCCGGGGCGGATCGAGTCGGGCGCCATCCTCCTCGACGGCGGCCGGCCGGGGGCGGGGGCCGTCGATCTCGTGACGCTGCCCGAGCCGCGGCTGCGGGAGGTCCGTGGCGGCCGCATCGGCATGATCTTCCAGGAGCCGATGACGAGCCTGAATCCGGTGTTCACCATCGGCGACCAGGTGGCCGAGGCGGTGCGGCTCCATCGGCGCGTGAGCCGGGAGGCGGCGCGGGCCCGAGCCCTGGAGATGCTGCGGCTGGTGCGGCTGGCCGACCCGGAGCGACGGCTCGACGAATATCCCCACCAGCTCTCCGGCGGCATGCGGCAGCGGGTGATGATCGCGATGGCGCTGGCCTGCGAGCCCGATCTGGTGATCGCCGACGAGCCGACGACCGCGCTCGACGTCACGATCCAGGCCCAGATCCTCGAGCTCCTCGCCGACCTGCGGCGGCGGCTGGGCACGGCGATCCTGCTGATCACGCACGACCTCGGCGTGGTGGCGGAGACCTGTGACGAGGTGGCGGTGATGTATGCCGGGCAGATCGTGGAACGGGCGGCTGCGGCCGAGCTCTTCGCCCGTCCGCTGCATCCCTACACGATCGGCCTGCTCGCGGCGCGGCCCGAGGCGGGGCGGCCGGCGGCCGGGCGGGCACCGCTGCGCACGATTCCGGGCATGGTGCCGCCGGCCTCAGCCTTTCCGGCGGGCTGCCGCTTTCATCCGCGGTGCGGCTTCTGCCGGCCGGGCGACTGCGACGCGCGGGCCGCGGCGCTCCGCGAGGTGGCGCCCGGCCACTTCGTGCGGTGCCACTATGCCGGCGAACTGGGAACGCCCCACGAGCCGGCGGCCGCCGGGGAGTCCGCCGCATGACCGCGCCGCTGGTCGAGGTTGCGAACCTGGAGACGCACTTTCCCATCCGCCGCGGCCTGCTGCGCCGCCAGGTCGGCGCGGTGCGGGCGGTGGACGGCGTGAGCTTCACGATCGACAAGGGACGCACGCTCGGCCTCGTCGGCGAAAGCGGCTGCGGCAAGACCACGGTGGGGCGGAGCGTGCTGCGGCTGGTGGAGCCGACCGGCGGCGCGGTGCGGTTCGCGGGCCAGGACGTGCGGGCCACGCACGGGGCGGCGCTGCGGGCCTTGCGCCGGCGGATGCAGGTCGTGTTCCAAGATCCCTACGGCTCGCTCAATCCGCGGATGACGGTGCGGTCGATTCTCGAGGAGGGGCTGGTGATCCATCGGCTCGGCGCCGCCGCCGCGCGGCTCGACCGCATGGCCCGGGCCCTGGAGAAGACCGGCCTCGCCCGGGCCGCGCTCGACCGTTATCCGCACGAGTTCTCCGGCGGCCAGCGGCAGCGGATCGCCATCGCCCGGGCGCTCGTGCTGGAGCCGGAGTTTCTCGTGCTCGACGAGCCGATCTCGGCGCTCGACGTCTCCATCCAGGCGCAGGTGGTGAACCTGCTGGTCGAGCTGCGCGAGCAGTTCGGCCTCACCTACCTCTTCATCTCGCACGACCTGTCGGTGGTCGAGTATGTGTCCGACGACGTGGCCGTCATGTACCTCGGCCGGATCGTCGAGCGGGCGGCCGCCCCCCGGCTCTGCCGCCAGCCGCTGCATCCCTACACGCACGCGCTGTTTTCGGCCGTGCCGGCGATCGACCCGGCGCGGCGCCGGCGGCGGATCGTGCTGCCAGGCGACGTGCCCAGCCCCGCCCGGCCGCCGGCGGGCTGCCGGTTTCACCCCCGGTGTCCCCTCGCCGAAGCGGCCTGCATGACGATCGATCCGCCGGCCACGGTCGTCGCCGATCAGGTGGTGCACTGCCACGTCGCCGCCCGGGAGCTGGCGGCCACGGGCGACGTGTCCCAGGCCTCGGCCACGATCGCCCGCCGGATGGCGGCGGCCGTGCCGGCCGCCCTGGAGGCGCCGGAGGCGGCCCGGGCGATACACTAAAGCAGTGCGGTCCCGTCGCGGTTTTCCTGGACGTCGGAGCGATCTCGATGTGGTGCATCTTTCGTCGGCTCACCCCCCATGCTGCGACCTTCGTGACCGCGTGCATGGTGTGTGCGGCGGTGCCTCATGCCAGCCGCGGTGACGATGCGGCGGGAATGTCGCGTCAGGAGCTCGTGCGGAAGTGGGATCTCAACTCCGATGGCTCGATCGACGAGGGTGAGGCGGAAGTGGCCCGCTCGCGGATGCGCCGCGACCGCGCGGAACTGCAGCTGAACTCGGGGATTGATCCCCTCACTGGCAAACCGCGCATCCTCTCGGTGGACGAGGCGGATCTGGCGGCGGACCCGCCTTCCGAGCAGCCGGAGCCGGAGCGGCCGCGGGCGAAGCGCGGCGCCGGCGAAGCGGACCTGCCGGGCACGCGGGTGCCCGACGCCAAGCCGCCGATCCCCGCCACGCGACAGCCGGCCGCTGCGGCTGAAGGCCGCGCCGGCGGCCCGGCCCGTGCCGATTCCAACGCGCGCCGGCCGCGGCCCGACCTGAACGCCGGACGGCAGCCCGCGGGACGCGCTCCCCAGGGTCTCCCGCCTCGGCGACCGGCACCGGCCAGCGGTGGCCTGCTGCCGAACATGCGCCGTCCGCCGGCCGCGCCAGTCTCCCCACCGTCGCCAGCGCGACGCACGGTGGACGACTTCGACGTTTACTGATCGGCCATCAGCGGATTGCCGCCAGGCAGGCGTGCTGGGCGGGTGCGATGCAGCAATCAATCCTCGACGTTCCGGACCGACTCGCAGCAGCCGTGGCGGCCATGGCGCAAACCGGGCCGGTGCTCGTCGTCACCGACGCGGCGACCGTGGGTCTGTTCGCGCCCCGCTGGGCCCGCGACTTCGCGGCCGCCGGCCGCGTGCACCGCGTGCGGGTCGGAGGTGATGAGGCCGCGATCACCGCCGAGATTCGCGACCTGGGCGCGACCGTGGTGGCCGGCATCGGTCCCCCCGCGGTGTGCGCCCTCGTCGCCACCGCCGCCGCCGCCGCCGGCCTGCCGTGCGTGTGCGGGCCGCATGGCCCGCTCGCGGCCCCGCGCCGCGGCCACGGCGCGAATCTGCAGGACCGCGCCGCGGCGACTTTTACCGCTCCCGAAGCCGGTGCTACACCGCAGGCGGATGCGGTCTAAACTGGACGCCTCGCGAGTTCATCACCAGCCGAGGATCGCCATGCGTTCGTTCCGTTCGTCGCTGATTGTCTGGGTGTTTGCGGCGCTGTCGTGCGTGGCCGCCGTGCGGGCGGAGGCGCCGCTGCCGGCCGCGCCGGCCGCCGCGGGGGGCGACGAGGTGTTCGTCTCCGGTGTGCCGGACCGCTTCGACGAGGTGCGCGGGGCGGTGAAGCGGGCCCGTGAGACCAGCGGCCGCCGGTACCGGGTGATCGTCATCGACGGCTCCGCAGCCGAAGGCGATGCCCGGGCGTTGCTCGATCGGATCCTCTCGCGCTGGACGGCGGAGGTGGAGGCCGGAGCGACCGCATTCGATCCCTCCGCCGACGTCACGATCCTGCTCGACACCGGGCACCGTCTGTTGGCCATGCGGGTGCCGTCGGGGCTGGAGGTGGGCAGCGGCCTCGACCAGGCGACGATCGAGGAGGAATTGATCCGCAAGGTTTTCGTGCCCTGTGCCCGCGACGGTTTGTACGACAAGGGGCTCGCCGATCTCGTCACCGCCACCGAGACCTGGGTCGAGGAGGTGCAGCAGAAGGAGGTCGCACAGATCGAGGCCCGGCGCACGTTCCGCACCCGCACGCTGCCCCTGAGCCTGGCGGGGCTGGCCGGCGCCACGGCGGTCGGGGGCCTGTTGTTGCAGCGCGGTCGTCACGCCCGGCGGCTGCGTGAGGCCCGCGAAAAACTCGCCGCCTTCAAGAGCGACGTGGTCGCGCTCTCCGATCTGCTCGACGCCGAGCAGGAGCGGCATCGCATGCTGCCGCACACCGATCCGGACTTCCAGACGCCGATGGAGGGCATGACACGGTCCACGTACGACAACGTGCAGGGGGCGATCCGCCGCTATCGCGAGCGGTGGCTGGCGCTGATGGACGTGTGGGAGAAGGCACAGGAGCGGGTGGATGCGGAGTGGTTTCTGGGCACGGCCGCCGCCGCGGACGCCGTCAAACTGCTCGACTCCGCGGAGGCGCGGCCACCGCTGGCTGACGTGGCGGCGGAGTGCCGCGGGCCGCTGGATGCGCTCGAGCAGGCCCACGAGAAGGCCCGGGAGCTGGTGACGGAGGTGGACGCGGCCGTGACCGCCACGCACACGCGGCTCGACGACCTCGCCCGCCGCGGCCGGTCGGCGGCGGCCTATCAGCCGGCGCTGGCGGAGGTGGGCCGGGGCCGCGACCTCGCCGGCCGCGACGTGGAACGCGACCCGGTCGCGGCCCGCGGCCGGCTCGAGGAGATCGCGGCGACGGTTGCCGGCGTGAACGAGCGAATCGACGCCATCGAGGCGGCCGACGACCGGCGGCAGAAGGCGGCGACGCACACCGACGAGGTGGCTGCGGCGGTGCGGGCCCGGCGGGCGGAGGGCTGGCTGCTCGCCGAGCCGGGGGCCAATCCCGACGATCGGATCGAGGCCGCGAGCCGCGACGCCGCGCTCGCCGCCCAACTGCTCGATGCCGGTGATACCGACGCGGCGCTGGTGCATGTCGAGCGGGCGGAGAAGGCCAATGCGGAGGCCGCGGCTCTCCTGGAGAGCATCGTGGCGGCCCGCGCGCGGGTCGAAGACCTGCTGCCGGGGTGCGTCGCGCGGCTCGAGGCACTGGCCGGGCGACGCGGCCAGGCGGTGCGGGCCCTGGAGCAACTCGAGGCCGCCTACGCGCCGAGCAGCTGGTCGGACGTGGCCGACAACGTGGCCAAGGCTGATGAAGGACTCGGTCGGGTGCATGCGCTCATCGAGGAGGCCCGGGCCGCGGCGGAGCCTGCACGGCAGCATTATTTTCGGGCCGTCGCCCTGCTCGAAGAGGCGGTGCGGCAGGAAGACTGGGTGGAGGGCTGCCAGGCCGCGATTACCGACCGCCGCGACGAGCTCGACGAGCTGCGGGCGGCCCTGCCACCGCGACGGGACAAGGTGCGGCTGCGGCTCAACGCCCTCGAGCAACGGCTCCATCGCCAGCGGACCGACCGCATTCGCGCCAACGAGCGGTGCCGCGAGGCGGGCCGCATCCTGGAGATGGCCGACAGCGGCATGACCGTGGCCCGCCCCGACCTCCGCCAGGCGAAGCAGCTCGTCGAAGCTGCCGACGAGACGGCGGTGCGGGCCGAGCAGCTCGCCGACGAAGACGAGCGGCTGGCCCGCCAGGCGGCTGACGACCTGGAGGAGACCGACGCCGTCCTGCGGCGGGTGGCGGCCTGGTATGCCGAGGGCGTACAGGCCGACGTGCGCGGGGCGGCCGGGATGCTGGAGACGGCGAAGGCGCTGCTCGGCCGCATGCAGTATGAGGACTCGATCAAGACGTCGGCGGAGGCCGCCCAGGCAGCCCGCGCGGCCTACGCGGCGGCGACGGCCGAGGCCGACCGACGGCGGCTGCGGCGGCAACAGGAGATCCAGCGGCGGCGGATGGAGGAGTCGTTCGCGCGGATGTCGCGGGGGGCGGGCCCGTGGGTGATCCAGCTGCCGGGTGGGGCGTTTACCGGGCCCGATCCCTGGCGCACGCTCGGCGGCGGCGGTGGCGGCCACGGCCCCACGCGGTCCGCTGGCGGTGGCTGGTCGCGGGACATCGCCCAGGTCGGCTGGTAGGCAAGGCCGCGTCGCCGGATGCGACGCGCGTGGGTG
>CAZJHQ010000002.1:17158-128743 GCA_964545915.1 uncultured Candidatus Kuenenia sp.
CTGCGCATGGTCGATGCGGGGGCTGGCCGGATTCGCATGCCTGGAGGCGTGCGCCCAGGTCGGCTGGTAGGCAAGGCCGCGTCGCCGGATGCGACGCGCGTGGGTGCTTGAGTGGCGGAAGCCTTCAGGCTTGCGCATGCGGGTCGTGGAGTCACCGGCCGGATTCGACGGTCGGAGACCGCCGCTACAGGGCGTCGTTGCTCATCGGGGCGCCTCGTGCCCTGGAAGCCCGAGGCGTGAGCCGAGGGAATGGGGATCGGTTTCCGGTGGATCGACGCGTATTCCCTCAGCTCACGCTTCGGGCTTCCCGGCAACGGGTCATGACGGTAGGAGACCGCTGCGACAACCTGGCGCAAGCTTCCAGGCTGCGCATGGTCGATGCGGGGGCTGGCCGGATTCGCATGCCTGGAGGCGTGCGCCACGGTCGGCGGCCCGATCTGGGGGCCGCACCGGTTCCACAGGCTGCTATCGAAGTTCGATCGGGGCGACGTCGAGGCTGCCGATCTCGGCGACCGGCTGGCGCTCGAGCGCCTTTTCCATTTCCTCGACTCGCTGCCGCACCACCATCGGCATGCGGCTGCGGCCCTCGGGCGTGTCGATCGTGTCATTAAAGACGACGCGGCCCTGGTTGTCGGTGACGACGACGCGGGTCTCTTCACCACCCGTGAGCCGGATTTGATAGTCGGCATCCTGCCGGAGCAGCGTCTCGGATGAGATCCGCGCGAGGCGGGCGGGCTGCTCGGCCGGCGTGGCGGCGCCACGCGGCGCGGGCTGCGGGCGGCTCTCGCGGACGAGGGCCAGGGTGGATGCGGTGGGCCGCAGCCCGGCCGTCGCGGGACGATTGGCGGCGGAGGGATCGCTGCCGAGCGGCACTTTCACCTGGCGGCCGCCGCGCAGCACGATGCACTGCAGCGGCGCGTCGGCCGCCGTCTCCAGAAGTGCCGTGAGCTGTTCGGGCAGCAGCAGGAGCTGGTCGTCGAGCATCACGAGTACGTCGTGCTGCTTGAAGCCGGCCCTGGCCGCGCGGGATCCGGGCGCGACCTCGTCGACGACCAGTCCCGCGCCGCGGGCCAGCGCGAGCTGCTGGCGCAGGACCGTCGAAGCCCGGGAGAGCCGGAGGCCAAGTTCGTCGGCTTCGGGCTGTGCTGCGGCGGCGAGCTCGCCGACGGATTGGATGTGGGACCGACGCTGGCCGCGAAGCGGTGGATCGGCGACGTCGCCGGTGATGCGGCGCGGATCTTCGGCCTGGGCACCGAGGCACGGCAGGGCGCATGTCAGGAACAAGGCCTGCGACCAACGGACCACGATGGAGGAACGGGGCGAGTTGCAGTTCATGGCAGCATGCGAACCCGGGAATAATGGGGCGAACGCGTCCGGAGTTGTGACGAAGACCGCGGTCCGACGCCAGATGTCCTTGGGGCCCGAACCAGGGCGATGGCCGCGGGAGTGAGGATGGGGGAACTGAGCGGGGGCGGCGAGCGTCGCAGGCCGGGAGACTTGCGGCTTTCCGGCCATCCGGGGGGGAACCCCCGGGGGCGGGAGCAGTCACTGGATCGCCCCGCTACGGGCCGCCGATACCTCCGATCGATGGATCGGATCACACCGGGTTTCAGGGGAGGGTCGGGAATGCTGCACCGCATGAGTCTGGCGATCGTCTGCTGCCACATCTGCCTCGGATGCGCCGTCGCCGCAGCCGCACCGGCCGCAGCCGCGCCGGCCGAAACCGCGACACCGACGGCCAAGCCTGCAAGCCCGGCGGCCAAGGCCGCGGCTCCGAAGAAACCGGTCCTCGTGCCCGGCACGGGCTCCCTCGTGAAGGGCGTCGTGGACGACTTCGAGGACGAGAACTGGAAGTGGTACTACAACCACCCCAAGAGTTCGGAGGAGCAGGACAAGCGGATGCGCGGTCCGCTGGGGAAGAGCGCCAACGGCCGCTGGTTCGAGGGGCCGAAGCGCGGCACCCCCGACGTCGTGAAGCGGATCGAACTCCCCGCCCCGGGTCTGGAGGGCAGTTCCCACGGCCTCCTGATGGCGTCGTTGCACGCCGGCATCCCCAACCGCGTGACCTACCAGATGCAGCAGGACGACCTGATCTACAACATGCAAAAGGTGACCGGCCGCGGCATGTCGGTGGCCGACAGCCCGAGCGTGGTCGTGCGGGTCTACATGCCGCCGTTCGAGCAGTGGGAGCGGCGGAGCGGCCCGACGTTCGGGTTCCGCGCCGGCTGCTACACCCATGCCATCATCACCGGCGACGACCATCCCGACGAGGGGAAGTTCGGCCTCGAGGAGTATTGGCCCGGCATGTTCATCTGCTTCGAGCCGCAGAACCCGAAGCGGAAGATCGAGAAGGACTCGGCCTACATCCGCGTTCGCAGCGGCCGCAACGGCGGCGAGATCCGCGGCCCGCAGATCGAGGAGCTCGGCTGGTGGACGCTGGGGCTGTCGTTCACGCCCGACGGCATGGTGCACTATTTCGCCAGCCCGGGGGTCGACGACCTGACGATGGACGACCACATCACGTCGCAATTCCCCTACGGCTACCGCACCGAGCTGCTGAAGACCTTCTTCTTCAACGTCTGCACGCGGGACGACGGTCGCACCTGGAGCACGCCCTGGGTGATCGACGACCCGAAGGTGTACTTCGTGAAGCGACCCCAGACCGCCACCACCGCGCCCGCCCGGACGAACCGGTCGCGCCGCTGACGGTCGGTCCGGGCCGCGGCGGCGCGGTCCGCAGGGTGGCTACCGCGCGGTGCGGGTGTAGGTGCAGGCCGGCGGCAGCAGGGCTGCCAGTCGGCCGGCATCGCCCTGGATCGTCAGGCTGTCGCCGGCGGCCGCGAGCGCGCAGGAGGCCACCGCTCCCTCGTCGCGGCCGCGGCCCTCGATGCGGACCGTCCAGCCGTCGCCGGTGCGTCGCCATGTGCCCTCGGCGAACCGGCCATCGGCCGCGAAGATCCAAGACCGGATCGCGTCTTGATCGGGATCCCAGCCGATGATTTCGGTGAGTTCGCGGGGCCTGGTGTCCGCCGTCGGCAACAGCGCCGGAATGCGGTCGGCGCCATTCTCGGGGGGCGGTTCGGCCGCGTCGGGTGCGATCACATGGCTGCGGACGAGGAAGCCACGCCCCGGGCTCCACGCACATCGGGTGCTGGCGGTCACGCCCACGCCGTCGTCCTCCCAGGAGCCGACGAGCCAGTCGAGTTCTTCAAGCGGCCGCACCGGGGCGACGTCGGGCACGGGTGCCGCGGCCTCGCGAACCTGTTCCAGCACCCAGTGGCCATTCTGCCTGACGACCACGGCGGAGAACCGGCTGCTCGCCGGCGTGCCGTCGGCGAACGAGATCAGCGACACGCCGTCGACGAGCGCCACGTCGTCGCGAATCGGGCGGATCGAATGGACGTCGATGTCGATGGTGGCGCGGTCGTCGGCGGCGAACAGCGCCGCGAACACGTCGCGCACCTCCTGGCGGCCGGCGGCGGTCACCACGCCGGAGTCGAGGTCGAGATTCTCACCGTGCTCGCTCCAGTGGGCGGCGAGGGCCGTGGCGTCGTGCCGGTTGAAGGCCCGCAGGTAGCTGCGGAGCATCGCCCGCACCTCGGCCACGGTCGGGTTGTTTTCGTCCACGGCGCCGAGGCGACGGGCCGAAGCGTGCGGCTCCGCGACGGGGGCGGGCTCCAGGTGGACCACCGGCGTGGTGGCCGTCGGTTCGTCCCGCAGGGCGGACAGCCGGAACACCTTCGACCGGGAGGTCACGTCGGGGATCGGCCGAACCGGCCGCTGTCGGGCGTGGGCAGCCTGCCCGCGGTCGCCCGCGTCCGGTCCGCGGACGCCGATCGGCCGCGGGGCGACCTGGCCCGACGAGCAGCCGGCGATGAGGACCAGAGGAACGAGTTTCGAGACGAACCGCGAGGTGACGTCGTTCACGGAATGAACCTCCCTGTTCATGAAGCCGCGGTGGGCGCCTGACGTCTGCCCCCCGCCGTGGGTCTGGCAGATTACTGGTTTCTGCGGCCGTCGCCCAGGGCCGCCAGCCAAACACATGGTGCACGCGGGCGCGTCTGCCTGGCGCAGCGCACGGCCACTGGTGCCGCCGTCGGGAGGGCACGAAACCGGCCGGCCGTGGCTGGGGCGGATCGTTTTTCGCGTTTGCTTTCGGGGGACGGTAAGGTGGGGGCCGAACCCGCCGCCGCCAGGAGTCGTGCCATGCAAGACGCCCCGTCATCATCCCCCACCTCGTCCCCCGAGCGCGGGCCGCGGTCCTCCGCCTCCGAAGTCTGGGTGCCGCTGGTCGCCCTCGGCCTGCTCGGCGCGGCGGTCTGGTTCGGCACGTCCACGGCGCCGCCGGTGCAGCCGGCTGCACCGGCGGGCGTGGCTGCCGCTCCGGCCGCCGTCGATCCACTGCCGAGTTGGAACGACGGCCCGACGAAGAAGGCGATTCTCGACTTCGTCGCGGCCGTGACCCGCGAGGGCACGGAGTCGTTCGTTCCGGTCGCCGAACGTGTGGCCGTGTTCGACCATGACGGCACGCTCGCCTGCGAGAAGCCGCTCGCCCATGGCTTGTTTTTGGTGGATCGGGTGCGGTCCATGGTGGAGCGGCAGCCGGAGATGGCCCACGAGGAACCGTTCGCCACGCTGCTCACCGGCGACGTGGAGTTCATCCGCAAACTGGGCCCTCGGTTCATCACCGACCTGACGTTCGCCGTGATCGCCGGCATCTCGGAGGAGCGGCTCGAGGCGGAGGCGCGGGATTTCGTGCGCACCGCAAAGCACCCCGTCTTCGACGTGCCCCTCGGCGAGACGACCTACCAGCCGATGCGCGAACTGATGGCCTTGCTGAAGGCGAAGGGATTCGCGATCTGGCTGTGCTCGACGAGCGGCGTGCACTTCGTGCGGCCGGCGGCCGAGGCGTGGTATGGGATCGGGCCCGAGCGGGTGATCGGCTCGCAGCCGCAGGCGGTCCTGCGGGAGATCGACACCGGCGAATTGCGCGAAGGTGAATCGCCCAACCGGCGGCTGGAACTGATCATCGAGCCGGAGATTCACGTGCTCAATGAGGGGGACCGCAAGCCGGTGAGCATCGGCGAGCGGATCGGCCGCCGGCCGATCTTCGCGGCCGGCAACGTGGGGACCGGGGGCGACATCGCCATGCTCCGCTGGTCGCAGTCGGCCGATCGGCCGAACCTGCAGCTGCTCGTCCTCCACGACGACGCCGAGCGGGAGATGGCCTACGGCGAGCCGACCAACGCCTCGCTGACGGCCGCGGAGAAGTATGGCTGGCAGGTGGTGCGGATGGCCCGCGACTGGAAGGCGGTGTTCGCGCGGCCGCTGGCCAAGAAGCCCGCCCCTGCGCCGGTCGTCCCCGCCGCGGCGCCGGCCGCGGGCGGCGAGACGGCGCCGGCCGCTGCCATCGCGCCGCCGGCCGAGGAGCCGCCGCCGGTGCGGTGGGAAGAGGAGATCGCCGCCTTCGAGGCTCGGGATCGCGAGTCGCCGCCGCAGGAGGGGGGCATCTGCCTGCTGGGATCGTCGAACATCCGCATGTGGACGACGCTGGCGGACGATTTTCCGGGGCTGAACGTGGTCAACCGCGGCGTGGGCGGCTGTCGGCTCGGGGAATTGGCCGAGTTCGGGCCCCGGCTGGTGGCCACGCCCAAGCCGCGAGTGATCGTCGTCTCGGCCGGCACCAACGACATCGCGGCGGGCCGCTCGGCCGCGCAGATTCGCGACGATTTCCTCCGCCTGGCCGCCAGCCTGCGGCAAGACCTGCCCGACACGACGGTGGCGTTTCTGGCCATCGCTCCCAGCGTCCGGCGGTGGGACCAGCTCGAGCGGCAGACGGCGGCCAACGAGGCGATCCGCGCGGCCGTCGCGGCCGGTGGCCCCGGGCTCGCCTACATCGATGCAAATGCCGCGTTCCTCGGGCCCGACGGCCGGCCGGCGGCGGAGTGCTTCCTCGACGACCACCAGCATCCCAGCACGATCGGCAATTCGCGGCGGGCGGCGATCATGCGGCCGGTGCTGGAGAAGTTGTTGACGGAGTGAGCCCCCGGGGGCGGACGGAGTGAGGGAGTCGTGAGGCGCGAAGGAGCGACGGCATGGCCACGGAGCAGGCGGATCGAGGGGACGCGTCGAGTGGCATCGACGTGGCGCTGTCACGACTGACGCGGGGCGACTGGCTCGGCTTCTTGCCCGCCGCGATCCGGGAGCCCGCTGCCCGGGCGCTCGTGCAGGTGGTGCTGGCGGCGGCGGCACTGCTCGTGTTCGCGCCGTGGGCCGACGCACGCGGCGCGGCCTACCTGGAAGCGACCTTCGCCCGCACGCTCGCCGCGCTCGCGGCCACCCGCGGGCTCGACAGTGCGATTTCGCTCGCCCAGAGTTCCGAGGTGAGCTTCTCCTTCGGTCCCGGCGGCAGCTTGGGCATCGGCCAGGCGCTCGATCCCGTCAACGACCTCGTCGAGCAGTACGGTGCGCTTCTGCTGACGAGCACGACCGCCCTCGGCGTGCAGCGGCTGGGCATGCAGATCGGCCGCACGCTCGGCTGGTGGCTGTTCGTTCCGGCCCTGGCGTCGCTAGCCGTGGCGGCGGCGTGCGGCGGCCGGGGCCGGCAGACGGCGATCGGATGGAGCCGGCGGCTCTTCGGTCTGGCGCTGTTCGCACGGCTGGCTCTGCCGGCAGCGGGCTGGATCGATTCCTGGGTGGCGGCGCGGTTTCTCGAGGCCAACTACCAGGAGGCTGCGGCGGTCGTCACGGCCACGACCCAGAAGATCGAGCAGGTAGAGGCGGATGGTCAGCAGCGGCCGTGGTACGAACGGTACAACCCGGTGGACGTGATCGGCGAGAAGGCCAAGCGGCTGTACGACGCCCTGGCGACCGTCGGCGAATCGATCGTGAACCTGGCCATCTACTTCACGATCTCCACAATTGTCCTACCGCTGGGAACCCTGTGGCTGCTTTCGCGGCTCACCGGGGCGTTTTTTGCCGGTCGCGGCCGGGCGTGACCGTGGCGGCCACCGTCCATGGGGCGGAAATCTCGCCGAAAAGAGGCGATTTTTGGCTTTTTCGGCATGGCCAGGACAGGGAGGCGTGCCCCCGTGGCGATTCCGTGAAATCGGGACGCCCGGCACTTGCAAGCCAGATTAGTCAACGTAATCTATCCAACTTAACAGGCGGCCGAGCGTTTCGGTCGTCCTAAGAGAAGGGTCTCTTCGGCCGACCGAAGTTCGGGCGCGTGCGAAAAACCTGCTCGAGTTTTCTCCTGTTTCCTTTTTTCTGGAGGTTTGCGTGATTCGCAAAGTTCTTTCTTGCCTCCTGCCGGCGTTCGCCGTCGTCGCCCTGTGCACCAGCACGTGGGCTGCCGACTGCGGGGCCTGCAGTGGCGGCTGTGCCGGTGGCTGCGAAGGCGGCGCCGTCGTGGCCGGTGATGCGTGTGGTGGTGCCGGCGCCGCGTGCGGCGGGACCAAGACGGTGTATCAGCGTCAGTACGTGACCGAGATGAAGACGGTCACCTCGACCGAGTACACCACCGAGACCCGCGAGCGGACCGTCACGGTCAACAAGCGCGTCCCGCGGACCGAGACGAAGACCCGCACGGTCACCGTGCAGGTTCCCGAGACTCGGACCAAGACCGTGAACTACACGGTCAACAAGAACGTGACGGAGACCAAGACGGCCGAGTACACCGTCCAGGTCCCCTACACCGAGTCGGTCGAGCAGACCTACACGGTGCACGTGCCGGTGAGCGAGGAGAAGACCTCGACCTACACCGTCATGGTCCCGAAGCAGGAAGAGAAGACCTCGACCTACACGGTCCAGGTCCCCTACACCGAGCAGGTCGAGCAGACCTACACGGTGATGACGCAGGTTCCGGAAGAGAAGACCGCGACCTACTCGGTCCAGGTCCCCTACACCGAGTCGGTCGAGCAGACCTACACGGTGAGCGTGCCGGTCCAGGAAGAGAAGACCTCGACCTACACGGTCCAGGTCCCCTACACCGAGTCGGTCGAGCAGACCTACACGGTGAACGTGCCGGTTTCGGAAGAGAAGACCGCCACCTACACGGTGATGGTGCCCTACACCGAGGAGAAGGTTTCGACCTACTCGGTGAGCGTTCCCTACACCGAGCAGGTCGAGCAGACCTACACGGTGAACGTGCCCTACACCGAGGAGATGACCGGCAGCCGGACCGTGCAGAAGCGCGTCCCGGTCCAGTCGTCGAAGACGGTGCAGGTCCGCGGTGGCAGCTGGCAGACGCAGCAGTACACGGTCGGCGGTGGCGTTGACGCCAACGGCTGCCCGTGCCCTGAGAAGGTCTGCTGCAAGCGTGTCTGGGTTCCGACGTGCGAGACGAAGGAAGTTCCGGTCACGACCTACCAGTGCGTCTCGGAAGAGGTCCCCTACTCCTACACGGTCACCAAGTGCCGTCAGGAGCAGCGGAGCCGGATGGTGAACGTGACGAAGACCCGCACCGAAGAGCGCACCCGGACCTACACGGTCACGAAGTGCCGCCCCGAGGAGCGGACTCGCACCTACACCGTCACCAAGATGGTGCCGGAGCAGAAGACCCGCACGGTCAACGTCACCAAGTACCGCTCGGAAGAGCGGACGCGGAACTACACCGTGACCAAGATGGTGCCGGAGACGAAGACCCGCACGGTCAACGTCACCAAGTACCGCTCCGAGGAGCGGACCCGGACCTACACGGTCACCAAGTCCGTTCCGGAGACGAAGACCCGCACGGTCAGCGTCACCAAGTACCGTCCGGAGGAGCGGACCCGCACCTACACCGTCACGACCTGCGTGCCGGAAGAGCGGACCCGCACCTACACCGTGACCAAGATGGTGCCCGAGCAGAAGACCCGCTCGGTCAACGTCACCAAGTACAAGACCGAGACGAAGACTCGGGAGTACACGGTCACCAAGTGCGTGCCGGAGACCATGACGAAGGAAGTTTCCTACACCGTCATGGTTCCCCAGCAGAAGGAAGAGTCGTACACCGTGACGGTGTATGACAACGTGCCGGAGACGAAGACCGAGAGCTACACGGTCCGCGTTCCCCACACGGTCACCAAGGAAGTGCCGGTGCAGAAGTGCGTCACGGTCGCCGTCGAGGTGCCCGTTGATGGCGGCTGCGGCGGTGCGGCTGGTGACGCCGGTGCTGCCGGTGCTGCCGGTGCCTGTGGCGCTGCCGGTGCTGCCGGTGCCTGCGGTGACGCGGGTGCCTGCGGTGCGGCCGCTGCCGGTGACTGTGGCGGCAAGGCCAAGGGCTGCCGTCGCAAGGGCTGCCGTCGCTGCGGCTGCTGAAGCCGGCGACGCTTCCGTGTCGTGAATCAGAGGGGGCCGGGCGCCATGGGTGCCCGGCCCCCTCGCTTTTTGCCCAGGGGGTGGCGTTCGTCGTCACCGTCTGCTGGAATGCTGCCTCGGGTTCGGCATGCCTGGAGCGTCTCCTGGACACATTGGGAGCGGGAGGCGAGGGGGTCGGCGAACGCTCGACGAGCGTGTGGCCGCCGCGGCCACAGCGAGGAGACTTTTGCCGCCCCCGAAGCCGGCGATAGACCAAAGCCGAGTGTGCTTGAGAACTTTCTTCGCGCCAGGAGGGCGGGGCCGATGGTGGCAGGATGCAAATCGAGTCCCCAGACGCCCGCGGCGGAGCCGGAATCCGCTGAGTTGCCTCCTGATGCGGCGGCGGGTTCCGCCTGGATTCGGGAGGCGCGACAGGCGATCCGCGACGCCGACGCCGATTACTTCCGCGTCGCGCCGGCCCGCTACTGGATCGACTTCCTTGTCAGCCTGACCGCGGCGTATCTGGCGTCCGCCGTGTACCTCACCGCACCGCTCTGGTCATGGCGGCAGATCGTCGCCTTTCCGGTCGCGGCCTTCTGGCTCTATCGGCTGGGCTCGTTGATCCACGAGGTGTGCCACCTCGGCGGCCACGAGTTGCCGGCATTCAAGGCCGCCTGGAACGCCCTTGCCGGCGTGGTGCTGCTGACGCCGAGCCCGTTCTTCACCCGGCACCACCGCGACCACCACAGCCAGCGTTATTACGGCACGCCGGAGGATCCCGAATACGTCGCCAACGTGCTCGAGGGAGGCAACCCGCGGAGCATGGCCGGGTACGTCGTCTACGTGCTGGCGTTTCCGCTGCTCGTGTTCCTGCGGTTCCTGCTGGCGCCGCTCACCTTCCTCCATCCCGCGCTCCGGGAGTGGACGCTGCGGAAGGCCTCGTCGCTGACGTTCAACAGGGCCTACGAGCGGCGGCTGACCGCGAGCGATCGGCGGGCGATCCTGGCGGCGGAGATCCCGTGCTTTCTTCGCGCGGCCTTGATTCCGGCGCTGGTCTTCCTGGGGCTGAACCACTGGTCGCGGATTCCCCTGCTCTATGCGCTGGCCGTGGCCACGGTGGTGCTCAATCAGCTCCGGCAGTTGGCGGACCATCACTTCGCGGGCGACGGGGGCCGGGTGGATCTCGAGGCCCACATCGTCGATTCCTGCAATTTCACTCGCAACGACCCGCTCACGCTCCTCTTCTTTCCATTCTCCATTCGCTACCACGCCCTGCACCACCTCTTCCCGTCGATGCCCTACCACAACCTCAAGCCGGCCCACGAGCACCTCGTGGCCACGCTGCCGCCCGAATCGCCTTATCACGGGCTCGACCGGGCGGGTTGGTGGAGCGTGGCCAAGGTGACGATGTTCGGCGACCGGGCGGCCCCGCGGCGGCCATGAGCTGAGGCCGCATGGCGGCCGGCCGCTTGCGTTCCGGCGGGCAAAATGGTTCGCTATCGGAGTCGGCGGCAGGCGCCGTTTTGAGGAACGAAACCGGGAGCAAATCATGATCG
The DNA here is from genome assembly GCA_964545915.1 of uncultured Candidatus Kuenenia sp. GTDB lineage: Bacteria > Planctomycetota > Planctomycetia > Pirellulales > UBA1268 > QWPN01. The sequence continues at coordinate 27,994 of CAZJHQ010000002.1, forward strand.
TCGGCTGGCGGGCTGTGGATTCCAGGTGGCGGACGCTCGTGGCGGCGGTCGTGGTGGTCGGCGTGGCCGCGGCCCTCGCTGGCACCCGGGCTGCGGCCGAGCAGGCCCCGGCGCTCGAGGCGGCGGTGCGGTCGGAAGCGGAGGCGACGGTCAAGGCGTTCAATACCGCCGATGCGGCGGCCCTCGCGAACGCGTTCCTCGAAGCGGGTGAACTCGTCGACGAGGACGGCAACGTTTACAGGGGCCGGGCGGAGATCGCCGGTCTGTTCAAGAAGTTCTTCGAGCGGTTTCCCCAGGCCGTTCTGGAGATGGAGGTCAGCGGTGCTCGGCCGATCGGCGAGGTGCTGGCTGTCGAGGAGGGAGTGCGTCGGATCACCGCCGACGCGGGGGCCGCGGCCGCGCAGATGCGATACGTGGCCGTGCGGATGAAGCAGGGCGACCGGTGGCCGGTCGTCTCGTACCGCGAGGTCGCCGACGATCCGTTGCCGACGCCGCCGGAGATGCTCGCGGCCGTCGAGTGGCTCGTGGGCGAATGGGTGGACGAGAGCGACGAAGGCCGCACGACGATCTCCTATCGCTGGAGCGAAGACGGCAACTTCATCATCGGCGAATACAACCTGACCATCGGCGGCAAGTCGGTGGGCAAGAGCACGCAGCGGATCGGCTGGGATCCCGTCGAGAGTGAACTGCGATCGTGGACGTTCGACTCCGATGGCGGCTTCGCCGAGGGTGAGTGGGCCGCCGATGGCGCGGGGTGGATCATCAAGTCGGAGGCCACGATGCCGAATGGCTCCACGGGTTCGGCGACGGTCACGATCACGCCGAAGGACAAGGACCACTTCGTCGTCGAGAGCACCGATCGGATCGTGGGCGGTGCGCCAGAGCCCGACTTCAAGCTCGTCGTCGCCCGCAGGCCGCCGGCCCCGGCGGCCGCCAAGTGATCCCCCTTCATGCCTTCCGCGGAGCTGACCTGATGCGCGCGTTCGCTGCGACCGCTTGCCTGCTGATGGCGTCCTTGCTGGCTGCCGCGGCCCATGGCCGACCCTCCATGGGCCGCGCCGGCGGCGGCGGGCATCCGGGTGGCGGGCATCACGGTGCCGCCATGGCCCGGCCCGCGCCGCATGCCCGCCCGCAGATGCCCCAGGCGCGGCCTGCCATGCCCCAGGCGCGACCGGCCATGCCGCAGGCGCGGCCGAACGTCGGCGGCATGCAGCGGCCGCAGGCGCCGCAGTTCCAGCGGCCGAGTGTCGGCTCCCTGCAGCATCCAAACCTCGCGCGGCCGTCATTTCCGAACGCCGGCGGCGTCACCAGGCCTGCCCCCCCGGCGACTGCGGCGCGGCCGGGGTTGGGCGCCGTGCGGCCCGCCCCCGGCGGTGCGGCAGGGGGCCTGTCCCGTCCGCCATTCGGTGGCTCCGGCAACGCAACCCTGCCTGGCGGCGGATTTGCCACGCGTCCCACCCCCGGCCTGCGGCCTGGAAGCGGGCAGGCCGAAGCGGGCGGTCTGCCGATCGGCGGTGGCAACCGGCCGGGAGTGAGCACGCGCCCGGGCATGGCCGGTGGCCTCCCCGGCACGAGCACGCGGCCGACGCCTGGTATGCGGCCAGGACTGGCCGCCACGACGAAGCCGTTTCCCGCCCCCGGCGCGGGCAGCGGATTGAACGGCGGCAACTTGAACGGCGGCAACCGGCCGGGAATGGGAGGCAATCGACCCGGCCTCGGCGGCCCAGGAGGCGGCGGCCTCGCGGGGGGCAATCGGCCCACCACGCTGCCGGGCGTGATCGGTGGCGGAGATCGCCCGGGGCCCGGTGGCAATCGCCCCGGCATCGGGGGCAACCGTCCGACGCCGTTGCCCGGCGACCTGGGAACAGGCAACCGGCCTGGCCTCGGTGGCAATCGACCCGACATCGGTGGCAATCGACCCGACATCGGCGGCAACCGGCCGGGGATCGGCGGGAATCGTCCCGGCATCGGGGGCAACCGTCCGGGCCTCGGTGGCAACCGGCCCACGACGCTGCCTGGAGATCTCGGCGGCCTTGCGGGGGGCAACCGTCCGGGAGGCGGATTCAACAGGCCTGATGGCGGCTGGAATCGTCCTGGCATAGGCGGCAATCGCCCCGGCTGGAACCGGCCCGGCATCGGCAACAACAACAACAACAACAACAACAACTTCTGGAACAGCGGCAACATCAACATCAACAACGGCATCAATGCCGGTTGGGGGGGCGGCTGGAACGGGGGGGCCTGGGGCTATCCCGGCTGGGGCGGCGGCTCCGGCTGGAACCACGGCTACGTCAATCCACACTACGGCAGTTGGTACAACGGCGGCTGGAACAACGGCTGGGGTGGGTTCTGGGGCGGATTCGCCACCGGTGCGGCGACGTGGGGTCTGGCGTCCGCGGTCACCAACTGGGGGCTCGGCTACGGCACCCTGGGATATGCCGGTGGGGCCTATGTGAATCCCTACTACTCGGCCATTCCCGCCACCGTCGTGGCGGCGTCGCCCTACGACTACTCGCAGCCGATCGTCGTCAACAACTACATCCCGGTCGACGGGAGTGCATCTGAGGCCGCGGTCGCGGCGTCCACGCCGGCGGCGGCCAGCGACGCCACGGTCGACGCGGCACTCGAGAAGTTCAAGGCCGGCGACTACACCGGCGCTCTGGCCGGCTTCGACGCCGCGCTGAAGGTGGCGCCCAACGACTCGGTGATCCACGAGGTGCGGGCGCTGACGCTCTTCGCCCTCGGCCGCTATCCCGAGGCCGCCGCCGCGCTCAATGCCGTCCTCGCGGCCGCGCCCGGCATGGATTGGACGACGGTCAGCAACCTGTATCCCTCCGTCGACGTCTACACGGCGCAGCTCCGCAAGCTCGAGGACTTCTGCCGGGCCAACCCCGGCGATGCAGCCGCCCACTTCGTGCTCGCGTATCACTACCTCGTCGGCGGGCACTCCGATGCGGCGGCCTCGGCCCTCGAGGTCGTGGTCGCGAAGCAGCCCGGCGACGTCGTGGCAAAGCGGCTCCTCGGGGCGGTCAAGCCGGTGGCGGAAGCCACCCCGCCGGAGGCAACGCCGGTAGCCCCGCCAGCCGAGAAGCCCGCCGCTCCGGAGACCGACCTCGTCGGCATCTGGAAGGCCGGCACTGGCGCGGATGCGATCACGCTCGAGATCACGGCCGAGTCGAAGTTCACCTGGAAGGCCGCGCCGGCCGGCAAGCCGGCGGTCGACCTGGCCGGCACGATCGAGACGGCTGCCGACGCCATCGCGTTGCACAGCGAGAAGGCGGGCACCATGGTGGGGAAGGTGGTCTCGAAGGGCCCCGACGCCTTCGAGTTTTCCCTGCCCGGGGCGCCCGCCGAGGCGAAGCCGCTGCTGTTCCAACGGCAGCGGTAAAGCGAGCGGCGGTGGCGGGGGCGGCGGCGCCAGGCTACGATTTCGGGACCCTCGCGGCCGCGTCGCGGGGCCGCCGACCCCGGGAAGACACGAGCTTTATGGAACAGTACCGCAGGATTCAGACCGGCAAGAAGGGCGACGTCCATATGGTCGCCTTCAAGGACAAGAAGATTCTCGACGACACGGTCCTCGACGAGATTCGTACCGAACTGACGCAACTCATCGGCAAGGCCTCGGGGCCGGACCTGCTCCTGGACTTCGGCAACGTGGAGTTCATGTCGAGCGCCATGCTCGGCCTGCTCGGGCAGTTGCACCGCAAGATCTCGGCCGGCCAGGGGCGGCTGAAGATGTGCTCGATCCGGCCGGAGATCTTCCAGGTTTTCAAGCTCACGAATCTCGACAAGCTGTTCAGCATCCACAAGGACGCGCCAACGGCCCTGGCCACGTTCACCTGACGGCGGGCACGGTCGTGGCACAGCAACTCGACGGTTCAGCACCGGCCCGCGGCGTGGACGTCGTGATCGCCGAAGACAGCCGCATGCAGGCCCGGATGCTGATCCGGCGGCTCGAGGACGCCGGGCACACGGTTCGCTGGGGCGAGACCGGCGGTCAGGCGCTGGCGCTGGTCCGCGAGCGGCGGCCCGACATCATCGTCTCCGACATCGAGATGCCGGAGATGACGGGCTACGAGTTCTGCAAGGCGGTGAAGACGGATTCCGCCCTCCGCACGATCCCCTTCATTCTCCTGTCGACGCTGGCCGACCCGATCGACATCATCCGGGGGCTCGACGCGGGGGCCGACAACTACGTCACCAAGCCCTACGAGCCGGAGTATCTCCTCGGCCGGATGCAGTCGCTGCTCGCGACGCCGCTGGAGTCGGCCGACGACGGACCCGCGGCCATGCTCGAGGTGACGCTCGCCGGGCAAAAGTTCCGCGTCAAGGCGGGGCGGCAGCAGGTGCTCAACCTGCTCGTCTCCACGTTCGAGAACGCCGTCGCCAAGAACCAGGAACTGGTGGTCGCCAATCAGGAGCTGTCGGTCGCCCGGGACGGGCTGCAGAAGTCGAACGAGGAGCTCTCCACGGCGAACGCCGAGATCTCACGAATCAACGCCCACATGCTCCGCGATCTGAAGGCCGCGGCCAAGGTGCAGCGATCGCTCCTCCCGGCGGCCGACGTCGCCATTCCGGGCACGAGCCTCGCCTGGCGGTACGTTCCCTGCCAGAGCCTGGCCGGCGACTTCCTCAACGTCTTCCGGCTCGACGACGAGCATGCCGGGCTGTTCGTCGTGGACGTGAGCGGTCATGGCGTGCCCTCGTCCCTGATGGCCGTCACCGTGGGCCGGTTCCTCACGCCCAAGGTCAGCGATCAGTCACTCCTGGTGCGGCAGGGACCCGACGGCCGGGTCGCCGTGGCACGGCCGGCCGAGGTGGCGACGCAGCTCAACCGGCTGTTTCAGGCGGACGAGTTTTCCGGGCTGTACTTCACCTTGCTCTACGGCGTGCTCCACCTGCCCACGGGGCGGTTCGACTACTGCTCCGGCGGCCATCCGCCGCTGGTGCGGCTCCCGGCCGACGGCGGACCGCCCGAGTTTCACGCCATGGAGAGCTTTCCGATCGCCTTCGTGCCCGACGTGGAATACGAGCAGCAGACACTCCAACTCGCGGCCGGCGACCGGCTGTTCCTCTATTCCGACGGCGTGCCCGAGGCGATGGACAAGGATCGTAATCCCTACGGCGACGAGGCGATGGCGGCCTGCATCGCCGGGGGCCGAACCGCGCCGATCGAAGCCGGCGTTCAGGAGCTGCTCGCGGCCGTCGAACGCTGGTGCCAGCCCGCGGGCCCGCTCGACGACGTCTCGATTCTGGGCGTCGAATGGCGGCCGTGACGGAGGCCGGTTCTCACCGCCGCGGCTTCGGCGTGTAGTGGCTGCAGCCGCCGAGCGTGATCCGGTTCCAGCCGTCGTCGATGCCGATCATCGTTTCCGCGCCGCCGAGGAACAGGCTGCCGTCGGGCCGCAGCACGCGGCGCACGCGGCCGACGACCGCCGCGCGGGTCGGGACGTCGAAATAGAGCATCACGTTTCGCAGGAAGACGACGTCGGCCAGCGGCATCATCGGCCAGGTGCCGGTGAGATTGATGTGGCGAAACTCGACGAGCCGGCGGCAGTCCTGCACGATGCTCCAGCGGCCCTGGAGCGGCCGAAAATACTTCTTCAAGAGCGTGGGGGGCAGGCCGCGATTCGTCTCCAGGTCGCTGTACACGCCTTCCCGGGCCCGGGCCAGGATCGGCTCCGAAAAGTCCGTGGCGATGATCCGAATCCGCCACGTGGCCAGGAGGTCGCGGAAGTGCTCGAGGAGCACCATCGCCATGCTGTAGGGCTCCTGCCCGGTCGAGCAGGCGGCCGACCAGAGCGTGAGCTGCCGCTCGGCGGCCCGACGCGGCACGAGGTCGGCGATCACGGTCCGCAGCGCCTCGAACGGCGCGCGGTCGCGGAAGAACGACGTCTCGTGCGTCATCATGGCGCACAGCACGTCCTTCTCGAGCGTCGGATCGACGCCCTGGCGAACGCGGTCGATGAGCGTCTCGAGGCTGGGAATCTTCCGCTGCTTGACGATCGGCATCAGGCGGGCGACCACGAGGTAGTGCTTCGACTGGTCGATGCACACGCCCGTCCGGCGGCGCAGCAGCCCGCGGAGGTATTCGAACTGGGGCGCGGCGACCTGCATCGCGGCTCCGCGCGGCGTCAGCCGCCGCGCCTCTTGAGCCGCAGGGCGACCTCGACGCCGACCTGCGCCAGCGGCAGCACGGTGTCGGCGAGCCCCGCCCGCACAATCTCGCCCGGCATTCCCCAGACGACGCTGGAGAGCTCGTCCTGGGCGATCACGCCGCCGCCGGCCGCCACGATCGCCCGGGAGCCGGCCAGGCCGTCGCGGCCCATGCCGGTGAGGACAACGCCCAGCGTGCCTGCGCCCCACAATCGGGCGGCCGACCGAAACAGCACGTCGGCCGCCGGGCGGCAGGAGTTCTCCGGCGGCTCGTCGGTGAGCCGGATCCGCGGCTGCCTCGCATCGCCGGTGAGTTCCATGTGGCGGCCGCCGGGGGCGAGCAGCACCTCGCCGGGCCGGGCGGGTTCACCGTCGACGGCTTCGCGGACCGGCAGGCCCCCCGTCTTCGCCAGCCGTTCGGCGAGGTGCGCCGTGAAGAAGGCCGGCATGTGCTGGACCACGAGGATCGGCACGCGGGCGTCGGGCACGAACGCCGGCAGCACCTCGGCCAAGGCGGTCGGCCCCCCCGTGGAGACCGCGACCACGACACCCTGAATCCGCTCCTGCCGCGCGCCGCGGGGCGGAACCGGCACCCCGCTCGCGGGCCGGGCCGTCTCGCGTCCGCCGCCGGAACCCCGTGGCACGATGGCCTTGATGCGGCCGATCACATCCGCGCGGATTCGCGCGGCGACATCGGCGGCGTCGAGCCCGGCGGGCTTGGCGACGTAATCATTCGCGCCGGCGAGCAGGGCGTCGACGGTGGCCTTCGCGCCCCGCTCGGTCAGGCTCGAGAACATCACCACAGGCAGCTTGCCGAACCGGCGGCGGATCTCACGGAGCGTCGTGATCCCGTCCATCACCGGCATCTCGACGTCGAGAAGCACCAGATCAGGCCGGGCCGTCGGGATCATGTCGAGGCAGGCGGCGCCATTGACGGCGGCCCCCGCGACTTTGATCTCCGGGTCGGCGCCGAGCGTCGCGGAAAGGATGCCACGGATGGTGGCCGAATCGTCGCAGATCAGCACGCCGATCGGCTCACGACGGGCCGTCGGCGCCGGCTCGGCCACCACGCCCAGGTCGACGAGCTTGCGGGTGAACGCCGCGGCGGTAAAGGGCTTCGCGAGGTAGTCGTCGATGCCCGCCTGCTGCGCGACGGCGATCCGCTCCTGCTCGTGCTCCGTGGAGATCATCAGGATCGGCAGGCTGCGGTAGGTCGGCTCACGCCGCAGCCGGCGGACGAGCTCGATCCCGTCCATCACCGGCATGTGCCAATTGACGGTGATCAGGTCGGGCCTGCCACCCGCCGCGAGGGCGGCCAGCGCCTCCTGCCCGTTGCCGGCCTCGGTGCAGTCGAACCGCAGGTCGCCCAGCGTTCGGGCGACGATGCTCCGGGCCGGCTTCGAATCGTCCACCACGAGGGCACGCACGACGGGATCCTCCTTGTCCCGACCGGCCGGGGCCGGTCATGGGCCGCGATCAGTTCTTCTTGTATTCCTCGACGAGCCGCTGCAGTGCCTGGGCCATCCGGGCCAGTTCCTGCGAGGAAACCTGCGTGTTCGACGCGCCTTCGGCCGTGCTCTGGGCCGCCTGCGCGACCTGCACGATGTTCTCCGCGATCTCCGCGGTGCCGGTGGTGGCCTCGGAGATGTTGCGGCTGATCTCACCGGTCGTCACCGACTGCTCCTCGACCGCCGCGGCGATTTTCGTCTGCAGCGCGTCGATCCGCTCGATCACTGCCCCGATCTCCGCGATCGCCTCGACGGCCCGCTGCGTGTCCCCCTGCATCGACTCGATCCGCCCGCCGATCTCCTCGGTCGCCTTGGCGGTGTCGCGGGCCAGTTCCTTGACCTCGCTGGCCACCACGGCGAAGCCCTTGCCCGCCTCGCCCGCGCGGGCGGCCTCGATCGTGGCGTTGAGGGCCAGGAGGTTCGTCTGCTCGGCGATCGACGTGATCACCTTGATCACCGCGCCGATCTCCTGGCTGGAGCGGCCCAGGGCGGCCATCGTGCCGGACGTCGCGGTCGCCATCTCCACCGCCTTGCGGGCGGTGCCGGCGGCGTCCTGGGCGTTCCTGGCGATCTCGTGGATGCTGGCCACGAGATTTTCGATCGAGCCCGACACCGTCCGCGTGTTGCCGCTGACCTGCTCCGCGGCTGCCGAAACCAGGTTGGCCTGGGCCGTCGTCTGCTCCGCCGCGGCGCTCATCTGCTGGCTGACGCTCGTGAGTTCCTCCGACGAACTCGCCAGGGCGTGCGTGTTGTCGACGATGCCGCCGACGAGGGCCGCCTGCCGCTGGGCCTCCCGGGTCAGCCGGCGGGCGATGAGCGTCGAGACGGCGAGCACGGCCGCGGAGGTGAGTCCGAACACCGTCAGGCCGAGCTTCATCAGCCGGTTGACGGGCTGAAACACCTCGGCCGTGTCGATTTCCGAGAGCAGGGCCCAACGGATGTCGCCCCGGCCGGTCGTGTCGCGGTGGATCGTGACCGGCCGCCAGGCCACGAGCGACGGCACGCCACGGTAGTCGACCGCCTCGGCCGCGCCCGATTTGCCCTCGTCGATCGCCGACCGGACCGCGGGCGTATCGACCTTGAAGTCGGGATTGATGATCGTGGTCTTGGCGCCCATCTCCGCGGTGAACCGGGAATCGCTGCGAAACAGCCGGTCGGGGCCGATGGCGTACGTCTCGCCCGTCCGGCCCATGCCCGTCGTCTCGCCGATGATGGCGTTGGTCTTGTCGAGCGGCACCTGGAAGGCGACCACACCCACGAGCGTCCGCCCCTCGTAGATCGGGGCCGCCATGAAACTCGCCGGCTCGTTGCACGACGGCAGATACCGGCGGAACTGGCCGAAAGCCACGGCATCCCGTCGCCCGGACGACACCGCCTGGAGGAACGCCCCCCCGAGGCTCGAGGAGGCGAGGGGGCCCTCACGGAGCGGCTGGCAGAAGTCCGCCTCCTTCGAGACGTTGTAGACGACCTTGCCCGACGGGCCGTCGATCAGAAAGACGTCGGAGACGCCGAACTTCTCCACCACGCCCCGAAAGAACGGATGGTATTTGGCGTGGAACTTGGAGTACGCCGAAGCATCATCGGCCGTGTCGAGGAGGGACTTCGATCCGATCGGATTCGGGTTGTTGCGAATGTAGAGATACTGGGCGTAGGCCGAGTCGTCGTCGAGGGCATGGCACAGCGGCCGAACATCGACGGCCTCGGCGGAGCGGCGGCGGAACTCCGTCGCGAAATCGCCAACGTAGAAGCCTTCGAGGTCGCGGCGGGCGGCCGCCAGGGCCTTGTCATCCACCTTGTTGTCGGCCCGCAGCGTTGCCAGGCCGGCGGTGAAGTCGCGGAGCGAATCGAGGCACATCCGTCCCTCGGCGAGCACGGAGAGCTCCTGCCGCAGGGAGGCGAAGTACCGCTCCACGCCCTTCGCCGTGACCGCGTTGACGGTGTCGAGTTGCGCCAGTGCCTGCTCCCGCAGGGCGGCCGACGACGACCGGTGGCTCGTCATGCCCATGAATGCCATGGGAATCAGCGACACGCCGAGCAGGGCGAGGAGCAGCGGGTTGGTGAGGAACGAACGCCAGCCGCTGGTCGCGCCGGTGGAATCACGGTCTGCCATGGGGGACTCCCTGCCTCTCGGTTGCCGGCGGCCTAGCGCCGCGTGAGTGCCTGAATCATGCGCTGGGGATCGAGCAGATGCACGAGCTGCTCGGGGGCGGCGAAGACGCCGGTCAACGGGCCGACACCTTCGCCACCGGTCGTCGTCTGCTCGATCGCGTGTGCAGGAATCTCCACGACGTCGTGCATCTCGTCGATCACCAGCGCGTACCAGTCATCCTGCAGCGACAGCACCAGGAGCGTGGACCGCTCCGGGCTGGGGCGGTCCACGCCCAGATGCGCGGCGGCGTCGATCACGGGCACGATGCGGCCGCGAAGGTGGACCAGGCCGAGCACCCCGGCCGGCGCCAGCGGCACGCGGGTCGTCCGTCCGGCACGCAGCACCTCCACGACGCCGTCCGCTGGCACGGCGAAGCAGGCATCGCCGACGCGGAACGTGCAACAGCGGTGGACGGCCGCGGTGGTCATGGCGTCAGGCCTCGAGGAGGGCGCGGCGCCGCGCGGCACGGACATCGACCACCTCGGTGGCGACACCCCCCAGGGACAGGATGCCGGCGACGCCGGCGGCGGCCGCGGGCTGGAGGTGCGACTCGGCCGCGAGCACGTCGAGGATCGTGCCCACCGAGAGCCCGACATCGCCGTCGAGGACGACGACACTCACCGTGTCGGTGGTGGCGGGCGCGAGGCGACCCAGAATCGCATCGACGTCGGCCAGCGGGGTGAAGGCGTCGCCCCGGCGAACGACCGTCCGCTCGCCGACCACCTGCACCGCCTGCCGGGAATACTTCTCGAGCCGCACCACGTCGGCCAGCGGCACGGCCACCCGCCGGCCGGCCGGCGTGCCGCAGACGAGGTAGCGGTCGGCGGGTTCGGCCGCCGGGGGGACGATGGCCTCGGGCTCGCGGTCCACCGGCGGCAGGCGGGCCGCCCGCAGCAGGCCGCGGAGGTCGAGGATCAGGACCACGCCCCCGTCGCCGAGCACCGTGGCGCCCGAATACAGTCCGAGGCCGGCCAGCAGGGCCCCGATCGGCTTGACGACGATCGTCGAGAGGCTGGCAGCATCGAGCAGATCGCGGCAGCGGAAGTGGTCGGCGCCGGACTGCATGCCGTCGACAACGAGGCCGAACTCGTGATCGTCGACCCGGACGAGCACCACCGTGCCCTCGGACCGGCAGGCGGTCGTCGCGCGGATGCCGAGGAACTGGTCGAGGAACAGAATCGGCACCAGCCGGCCGCGGACCCGCATCACCGGTGCCTCGGGCAGGCCCTCGATCCGTGGCCCGTGACGGTCGCGGGAGACGGGCACGAGCTCGCCCACCGCCGACTGCGGAATCGCGAACCGCTCGTTGCCGCAGCGGACGACCAGCGCCGGCATGATCGCCAACGTGAGCGGGACATGCACGCGGACGGTGGTGCCCAGGCCGGGCACGCTGTGAATGTCGGTCGTGCCGCCGATCGCCTCGATGTTCGTGCGCACGACATCCATGCCGACGCCACGTCCGGAAACGCTCGTCACGGCGGCCGCGGTGGAAAAGCCGGGCTCGAAGATGAATTGCAGCACGCGGTCGGGCGGCATGGTCGCCGCCTCCGCGGCGGAGACCAGTCCGCGGGCAATCGCCTTCTCGCGGACCTTCTCGAAAGCGATCCCGCCCCCGTCGTCGGAGACCTCGATCGTCACCCGGCCGCTCTCGTTGAAGGCCCGCAGCGAGAGCCGGCCCACCCGTGGCTTGCCGGCGGCGACGCGGGCTTCCGGCGGCTCGATGCCATGATCGACGGCATTGCGGACCAGATGCGTGAGCGGGTCGCGGATGCTCTCGATCAGCGAGCGGTCGAGCTCGGTGTCGGCGCCGTCGATCACCAGCTGCACCTCCTTGCCGCAGGAGACGGCCAGGTCGCGGACGGTGCGCGGAAAGCGGCTGAAGACATGCTCGACCGGCTGGAGCCGCGTGCGGACCGCCGTCTCCTGGAGGGCGTTGGTGACGGCGTTGATCCGCTGGGCACAGGCCTGTACGGCGGGATCGTCGCTGTCGACACTGCGGAGCTGGTTGCGGGCGAGCACCAGTTCGCCGACGAGGTCGAGGATCGAGGCCAGCAGGCCCACGTCGACGCGGACGGTCGAGTCGACGACGCCAGGCCCGGTCGAGGCCGGGGTTTCGGCCTGGGGCGGGGCCGGCTCCACGGCTGCAACGCTCGTTGCGGGAGCCGGTGGCGGCGCGGCTGGTGCGGCCGGCATGGACTCCTCGCCTGCCGCCACCGCGGCGAGCGCCCGCGAGAGGTCACGATAGTCGTGTTCGCCCTCACCGCCGGTCGCCTCGATCGTCCGCAGGATCGTCCGCACGGCATCGACCATCGAGTACAGCGAACCGGTCACGCGATCGTCCAGCGTGAGCTTGCCGTCGCGGAGTTTGCCGAGCAGGTGCTCGCCGCTGTGGGCCAGGGCACCGAGTTTGGAAAAGCCGAAGAAGCCGCTGTTTCCCTTGATGGTGTGGACGGTGCGAAAGATGCTCGCCACACGCTGCGAATCGTCAGGCCGCTCCTCGAGCGCGAGCAGGTCGCGGTCGAGCTGGTCGAGGTTCTCGCTCGATTCGACGAGAAACTCGCCGATGAACTCGCGGTTGTCGGTCATTCCCTCGAACGGCACGCGGGGCCGGACCTTGTCGCCTGGGTCGACGGAGCGGACTGCGGCGACCTTGCCGCCCGGCCGTCAAGGTCAAGCATACACCGCGATTCCGGGCGTCGATCGCCCGTCCAGACGGTGCGACCGGCAGGATCCCACCGCCGCCCGCCAGACTGCCTCATGTGCCCGGCGATGGGTTTCCGGCGTGTCGGGTTTGCCGGTCCCGTTCCTTGAAGCCCGAGGCGTGAGCCGAGGGAATGTGGAGTGGTTTCCAGTGAAGCGACGCGTATTCCCTCAGCTGACGCTTCGGGCTTCCCAGCAGTTGCGATGGCGTGGCTGCATCGGCACCGGCGACGCTTCTCTGCCGCCGCGAGTAGCTGACACGACTTCACAGCATGCTGGCCGGGCGAAAGCGTGGCTTTCGCCCGGCCAGGCACAGGGACAAAGACCGCGCGAGGCCTTGTCGGCAGACGATCAGGATTCGAACTTCTGCAGGGCCTCGAGGGCGGCCATGGCTCGGGCGGTGCCGCCGAACTGATTGACGAGCTTCTTGGCCGCCAGCAGATCCTCGACCGAGATCGCCCCGCTCCGGCCACCCGCCGCCACCGCTTTCCGGCCGCGCGACGGCCGCAGGCCCATCCGCTTGAGCACCATGCTGACCTGCGGCGAGGAGACGCTGATGCCCTGCTTCTTGAGGGTGGCGATGATCACCACCGGACGCGGCTTCTCCCCCTTGTCCTGCATGGCCTTGGCGGCCTTGCGGATCTCCTCGGATTTGTTGACGCCCTTCTTCTCAGCCATGGGTGTGATCGCTCCTGGAAAGTTCGATACTATGAAATCTGACATGATGTAAACATACATTTCAAACGTCATAATACAAGGATGACGTTGTCATTCCCCTGTTCGTGCGGCCCAGAGCCGATCCCATCGTGACGTGCAGTCCGTCCGACACCGCCGCGATGCGTCGCGCCCTCGAGCTCGCCGGCCGCGGGGCCGGGCACGTGGAGCCCAACCCGCAGGTGGGGGCGGTCGTGGTCGCAGCCGACGGCACGATCGTGGGTGAGGGCTGGCACGCTGTCTTCGGCGGGCCGCACGCCGAGGTCGCGGCGCTCGCGGCCGCCGGGCCGGCCGCCCGCGGTGCCACGCTCTGCGTCACGCTCGAGCCCTGTTGCCACCATGGCAAGACTCCCCCCTGCACCGCGGCGATCATCGCGGCGGGCATCGCCCGCGTCGTCGTCGCGACAGGCGATCCCTTCCCGGCCGTCGCCGGCCGCGGCATCACCGCACTGCGCGCGGCCGGCATCGACGTCGAAACCGGCCCGCTCGCGGCCGAGGCCCGCCGGCTGATCGCGCCGTTTCGCAAGCTCGTCGAGACCGGCACGCCCTGGGTGATCGCCAAGTGGGCGATGAGTCTCGACGGCCGTCTGGCGGTGCCACCCGGTGCCGACCGCTGGATCAGCTCCCCGGAGTCGCGGAGCCTCGTTCACGCCCTCCGCGGTCGCATCGACGCGATCGCAGTCGGCATCGGCACGGTGCTGGCCGACGACCCGCTGCTCACCGCGCGGCCGCCGGGTCCACGGCAGCCGCTGCGGATCGTGCTCGATTCGGCCGCCAGGCTGCCGCTGGCCGCGGCCCTTGTCCGCACCGCCCGCGAGGTGCCCGTGCTCGTGGCCGCCGGACCGGCGGCCGCCGCCGACCGGGTGGCGGCGCTACGGGCCGCGGGCTGCGAGGTCTGGCAGGCCGCATCCGACACGCCGAGCGCGCGGCTGCGAGAACTCTTGGCCGAACTGGGCCGGCGGCGGCTGACGAATCTCATGGTCGAGGGGGGCGCGGCCGTGCTCCACACGCTCTTCGCCGCCGGCGTCGTGGACGAGATCCAGGCGTTCGTGGCGCCGCGGGTCATCGGCGGCGACCCGGACGCGCTTCCCATGCTCCCTGCGGTGCCCGCCTGCGACGTCGAGGAGGTCGCCCTCCCCGGCGGCGACATCCTGCTCCGCGGCCTCGTGCGCCGAGCGGATCCGGATCACACGTGACAAGTTCCCGATGAATTCGTCGGGTGCGCGAGTCTCCCGATCGGGTGCTACGGCTTCGCCGGCAGGTCGCGGATCACGTTTCGCCAGTGGGTGACCGTCGCTTCGTCGGTGATCGACGTCTCGGCGGTGGCGGCGCGGAGGCACTTCACCACCTCGAGCGCGACGGTCACGTGCGCGAGCGCCTCCCTGGCCTCCGCCGTCTCATCCTCGGCGGCGAGTTCCTCGTCCGCGTCCACGCGGCCGTCCCGCTGTTGCACGCAGCCGTAGCGGGTCAGGTACACGACCCACGGCCGGACCGCATCGACGAGGCCCGCGAAGTCCAGGGCGGCGGCGCCGGCGAGCGGCTCCTCGAACGTGGCCAGCTGCGAGCCGGTTTCCAGCCGGCCCGCCGCCAGCAGCCGGCCGGCCTGCGCCGGCACCAGCGCGAACACCGCGGCCTTGTCGCCGACGCCGATCGCGGGCCGGAGCTGCTCGTCGAGACCCGATTCCGGCAGGGCGAACGACCAAATCGAGCCGGCGGCGACCTTCGCCTTCTCCGGCTCGGGCACCTCGTAGCCCGCCGGCACCGCATCGGGAGCCATCTTGCGGGCGGCGGCGACGAGGTCGTCGGCGAGCGTGAAAAGATCACTCAAGCCCTCACGGAAGAGCTTGGGGTCGGCCAGCGGCAGGACGATCGCCGCCTCCAGCAGCGGCAACGGCTCGGCGGAGGCCGGCAGATCTCTCTGCACCCGCGTGGTCTTCGTCTTGGCGTCGATCACGAGCCCCACCTGCCCGTCGGCGACCGCCGGCACGAGCTTGGCACGGAGCACCTCCATGAACTTCTTTCCCAGCGGCACGACGTGCTCGTCGAAGGCCTCGACCCGCTCGCGATCGTCTTCGTCCGCCCGCGGCAGGCCATGCTTCATGAACAGACCCCAGCCTCCCGAGGCCAGGGCCGTGAGATCGTCGACCAGGGCGGGATCGGACTTGATCCGCGACACCACCGCCGCCAGCGGCGCACCCCCGACGTGCTCCAATAGGTCGAGCCGCCGGGAGCCGTCGAAGGGCTGGTTTCGCGCCCAGTCCCAGGCGTAGCCTTCATAGCCGCGGTCGGTGAGAAACGAGAAGGCGAGCCACGGTCCGGGCTCGGGCAGCCGGCGGCCCAGGTCCTTCTCGGCCTTCGCCAGCAACTGCCGCGTGTCGGCGGCCGCCTCCGCGGGGAGCGCCGCCTGTTTGATGGCCTCGTCGGCCGCCTGGTTCAACATGCGAAATCCCGAGGCAGCGCTCTCCTGGTTGAGATCGGCCAAGGCGTCGCTGACGTACGCGAGGCCGGTGAGCGGCTTGTCCTTGTGGGCCTTCAGCTTGGCGAACGGCGGCGTGTCGAGCAGGCCCTTGCGGCCGCTTCCCGGCAGGGCCAGCTTCTGGAGGTGGTCGATCGAATCGCCGACCGAGAGGATCACGCGGTCCCCGATCACGCCCAGGGCGACGACGACGTCGAGCGTGCGCAGCCGGTCGAGCACCTTGTCCAGGTCGGCCTTGTCGTCGAGGCCCGCGGCCAGCTCGTCCTCGAGCTCACCCCACGGCAACTGGTCACCTTGGATCGTGAACGTCACGACCTCGCCGCCGGCGATCGGCTTGCGGGCCAGAGCGTCGGCCATGGCGGGGTTCGCCTGGGTCACGAGCTTGAGCAGCACCTCGATCCGCTTGAGCTGCGACTTCGCAGCCTCGAGTTTCGTGGTCCGGAAGCCCCACACGACGTCGGGCACGACGAGGAGATCGAGGTTGGCCGCCAGGCCCTTGACGATCGCCGCCTTCTGGGCGGCCTCCAGCCCGTCGGCGTTGCCGAGTTCGGCCTGCAGCGGTGCCGCGCCCTGCAGTTCCTGCACCTTCTGCAGCAGCCGGAGAAAGGCGATGCACGACGGCTCGCCGTAGACGAACGTGTCGGTGGCCACCATGTCGGCGAGCACGTCGAGCGCCTGTTCGTTTTCCGGGAGCTGCATGAAGGTTTCGGCCATCGAGAACGGGCTGCCCGGCATCGACCGCTGCTCCTCGAGCGAGTCGAGGGCCCGCCGCACCGCCGGCAGGCCCTTGAGCGCCGCGAACGCGTTGCTCTTCACGAAGCGGTCATATTGCTCCCGTGCCCGAAGGGTCGCCGACAGGAAGGCCGCGTCGGCGGGGACGACGGCCGCCGCATTGGTGGCGGGTTCGTCGGCCCGGCTGCGCACGTCCGGCGCGACGATGGCGAGCAGCAGCACCGCGACGACGAGCCGCAGACGGGTCGGCAGGCTGACACGCCGGCGGGGCAGCCATGGGAAAAAGACGCAGCACATGGGGGGATCCTTCGGCTGGGCGGGGCGTTGGGACGGCGAATGATTAGCATATGGGATTCGTCCGTTCGGAGAACACCGGTTTTCCATGGGCCGCAGACCCGTCGAGGCCGTCAGGGACAATCGTCGTGCACATCGATTCCACATGGATCGTCGACACCTTCGCCGAGGCCTTTCGCCTCCGCTTCGCACGGCTGGTCGTCACGGCCCATGACGCCCACTGGATCGATGCCGCGGTGCGGGCGGCCTGTGGCTACGGCACGAGCGTGATCGGGTGCGACGCGGAAATCGGCGTGGAGCGGATGCTCGATCCCGCCGACACCCCGGACGGCCGGCCGGGCGCGGCGTTGCTCGCCTTCGGGTTTTCGACGGACGCTCTCGGGAAGGCGGTGGCCAACCGCACCGCGCAGTGCCTGCTCACCTGCCCGAGCACGGCGGTCTTCGACGGCCTGCCGACGGCCGAGGAGCGCGTGCCCCTGGGGAGCCACGTGCGATTTTTTGGCGATGGGTTCGAAAAGTCGAAGGTCCTCGACGGCCGCCGGCTCTGGCGGATCCCGGTGATGGACGGCGAGTTTCTGGTCGAGGAGTCGGTCGGCGTGGGCAAGGGCGTGGGGGGCGGCAACTTCATTCTCCAGGCCCGCAGCCTCGACGCCGGCCTGGCCGCCGCCAGGCGCGGCGTGGCTGCGATCGGCCCGCTGGCCGGCGTGATCGCGCCGTTTCCAGGGGGCGTGGTCCGGTCCGGCAGCAAGGTCGGTTCGCGATACGCGGCCCTGCGGGCGTCCACGAACGACGCCTTCTGTCCGGCGCTGGTCGGGCGTTCGGGGGACCAACTGCTGCCCGACGTCGCCTGTGCGCTCGAGATCGTGATCGACGGCGTTGACGAGGCGGCGGTCGCGGCGGCGATGGAGGCCGGACTGCGGGCCGCCGCCGGCCCCGACGTGGTGGCGATCTCCGCCGGCAACTATGGCGGCAAGCTGGGCAAGTTTCACTTCCATCTTCGCCACCTTCTCGGCGCGGCCTGAGCCCCCCTGAGCCCCGGGTCGAGTGGCCTTCACCGCCGTCCGGGGGCCTGCTATTCCCCCCGGCCGAAGTTCTTCGCCGCCAACGGCGGCCGCACACGGGGTTGCCATCATGTCCGCACCGGAACGACCGTCGCGCCAAAGTCTCGTGGTCCCGCCACGTCATGCGCCCCTGCCCGTCGTGCTCGGAGCGCTGGCCTGCGGCGGCGTGGGATTCGGTCTCGTGTGGGCGTTCGGCATCGGTCGTCCGGCGGCCGGCGACCGCGATATCTCCGCGCAGATCCAGGCGCCGCCGAGCGCCGCCGCAGTGGTTGGACCGACTGCGGAGCCCGGACCGTTTCCCGGCGGCGACGAAGCCATGCGCGAGTTGCCGCCGCCAGGCCGCTGGCAGCCGCGCGGGTCGGCAGCCGTCGAACCACCGGCAGCCGCCGACCGCTACGCCCGCCAGGCGTCACTCGACCTACCCGACGCGGTGATCGCCGTTTCCGGTGAGGAACGCCCCCTGTCGCAGTTCTCCTCGACGGACGTGCCCCCCGTGCCGATGGAGCCGCCGAGCGCCGCGGAGCCGGCAGTCACCCCGCCCGCAGAATCGTCCGGGGCGGCGCCCCCGGCGAGCGACGCCGATCTCCGGTCAGCCGCGCAGGATCCGGCTGCGGAACCGGATGGCGCGGCTTCCGGTTCACCGGCGGAGCCGTCACCTGCCGAAAGACAAACCGCTGCTCCCGGCGGAGACGATGCTGGCGATCTCCCGGCCAGCCCCCGCACCGGGGCGCCGGCCCCGGTGCCGACGTTCGTGTCTCCGTTCGCCGCGGCGCCTGCCCCTCCGCTGCCGCCGGCCAGCGTGCCACCCGCGGTTCCGGATCATCCGCCCGCCCGCCCTGTGTTTTCCGATCTGCCCGCCCCATCACCCCCCAGGGTGCGCGGCGCCACGGCCGCCGTGCCCTACGCCGCCGCGCCGCCGATGGTGCCGGGATTGAATGGCGGCAGCCCGGCGGCTGCTGCGGGCGGCCCGCCGCGACCGGAAGCGGTCGGCCAGGGGCGACCGGGCCCGATGCAACTCGAGGGCATCCAGACACCGCAGCTCGCCGTCGAGAAGCGCGGCCCCCGAGAGGTGCAGGTGGGCAAGCCGGCACGCTACGAGATCCTGGTCCGCAACGTGGGCAGCGCGACGGCGCACGACGTGACGCTCCGCGACGCGATCCCCTTCGGCACCGCCTTGGTCACCACCGCGCCACCGGCCAGCCCGGTCACGGCCGCAGCCGCCGGGACCGACGGCGAGCTCGTCTGGGCCCTGGGAACGCTCGATCCCGGTGGTCAGGTCCGCGTCATCATGGAGGTGATGCCGCAGGAGGAGGGGGAGATCGGCAGCGTCGCGAGCGTGAGCTTCCGGGCGGATGCGTCGATCCGTTCCCGGTCCACCAAGCCCGCCCTGAAGATCGTGGCCACGGAGCCCAAGCCGGTGCTGATCGGCCGCGACACCCAGATGACGATCACCGTGAGCAATCCCGGCAGCGGCGTGGCCACCGGCGTGGTGCTCGAAGGCTTCCTCCCGGAGAACGTTTCCCACCGGGCCGGCAGCGAGCTGGAGTTCGACGTCGGGCAGCTGCGGCCCGGCGAGGCGCGGACGATCGACCTCGTGCTCGGCACCCGGGGGCCCGGCGTGCAGGTGGCCCGCTTCGCCGCCCGTGCCGATGGAGGCGTGGAGGCCCAACACACCACGAAGCTCGAGGTCACGGCGCCGACGTTGGAACTGGCCGTCGACATGCCGCTGCGGCGGTTCCTGCAGCGGCCGGCCACCTGCACGATCTCGATGGTGAATGCCGGCACGGCGCCAGCACGGGCGGTGGAACTCGCGGCGCAGCTGCCGCCGGGGATGAAGTTCGTGCGGGCCAACAATGCCGGCTGGCATGACGACCGCACCCACCGCGTGCTGTGGAATCTCGAGGAACTGCCCCCCGGCGAGACCGGCACGGTCGAGGTGGTCGTGATGCCGATCGCCCTCGGGCCGCAGAAGATCATTGCGGCGGCCCGCAGCGCCGATGGGCTGGCCGACCAGGTGGCCCACGTCTGCGAGGTCGAAGGGCTGGCGGCGGTGAGCTTCGACGTCGCGGACAGCGAGGATCCGATCGAGGTGGGCGGCGTCACGGAGTACGTCATCCGCGTCGGCAACCAGGGCACGAAGCCGGCCACGGGCGTCCGCGTGACGGCCAGCCTGCTCGGCGACCTGGAGCCCGTCGACGCCCAGGGGCCGGCGGGGCATCGGCTCGAGAACCGGGCCGTCGTCTTCGAGCCCCTGGTGAAGCTCGCTCCCTCCGAGGAAGCGGTGTTCCGCATCCGCGCCCGCGGCCGCCGGGCCGGCGACCAGCGGGTGCAGGTCCAGGTCGTCAGTCAAGACCACGCGGCGCCGATCACCAAGGAGGAGATCACCCGGGTGTACGACGATCGCTGATCGTTCGCGCCGCGGGCGTGCCGGCGAACGTGGGGCGTTGACCCGGCTCTGCAGGCGGTGTCGCCGGGCAGCAGCCGCATCGCAGGGATCGACTGTGCCGACCGTCAGCGGGCGGGCGGCAGGTCGAAGTCGCCCGTGCGGTCGCGCCACACGCAGTGGATGTGGTTGGCGGGATTGCCTTCGGCGTCGGGTTGCACGTTCACGAACTCGATCGAAAAGGTCGGCCCCTCGACCCGGTAGCCATGCCCCACGCCGGGGACGAGGCTGCCTGACCAGGCGAAGTGCACGTCGTCCCAGCCGTGGTGCACCGACTGCTGCGGCGCCGTGTCGGCCTTGCCGCCGCGTGCTTCGATGAGCCGCAGCCGCTCGGTGGCGACCTCGTCGGGCATGACGGCGCAGTAGGTCTCCACGAGCCGCCTGAGGATCGACTGCTGCAGCGCCGTAAGCTCCTTGAACGGGATGCCGGCCGCCGGCTCTGCGGAGGGCTGCGGCTTGCCCGCCGCGCGGATCTCCTGCGGCGGCTCCTTCGCGATCACGGCCTTCGACCGCTGCGGTTCGTCGAGCGCGGCGAGCAGTTCGAAGGCGAGCGTCTCCTCGTCGCGGAGCACGCGGTCACCCGGGACGGGCAGGCCTTCGAAGCTGGTCTTCACCACCGCCGGGTTGGCGCCCAGGAACTGCGGCGTCGAATCGACGAGCACGCCGTCGCGGACCGTGAAGTTGAACGAGAGGTGATGTCCTTCGACCGACAGCCCCCAGGATCCCGCGGCGGCCGGCGTGCCGAAGATCGTGAGAAAATATCGCTTCGGGTCGCGGATGTTCTTCGCCTTCGCCCCCTCGAGCCTCCGCAGGATCTCGTCGAGCTTCATGATCATCACCGACTTGTCGTAGCCGGCCTGCGAGAGGGCCGATCGCACGAGCGCGAGCGCCGCCGCCTCCTGCCGGTCGTTCATGTCGCGAAGCTGCAGCCCCTTGCGGTCGTTCTTGGGCACGAAGTGCCAATCGGTCCGCGCGGGGCTCGCGAAGGGTTGCACCGCCCGCGCCTTCTGCTCGGCGTCGAGCGTGGAGAGCCAGGCGATCGCGGCGGATGCCATCGACGCGGCCGGGTCCGGGCGGCGCAACGCGGCCATGAGACGGGGCGCGGCCACGGAGACCAGGAGGATGGCGGCCGCGGCGGTGCATGCCGTGACCGGGCGAAGTCGGGAAGTCGTGGTCATCATCGGCCCTCGGTGGTGGAGGCGGCGTTCGCCCGCGGCTCGTCGTGGCCTCGGCCCGGGTCGCGGTCGTGGTGGGCCTGGTCCACATGCACGTGCACGTCCGGATGCTGCTGAAAATACCTCCCCCACGCCTCGTCCGACACCCGCGCGCCGTCGAGGTAGAGATTTCGCAGCCCCGGCAGGCCGGCGATGGCCGCGAGCCCGTCGTCGCCGAGAGGCACGTCGATGAGATGAAGCGACTCGAGGGCAGCCAGCTCCGCCACCGCCGCGCCCGCCTCGCGGCCGGCGAAGTTCCGGCCGCCGATCCGCAGCGAGCGGAGCCCGGGGATGTGCCGCAGCGCCCGCACCCCCGCGGCCGTGCAGGCGGCCTGTGGCACGTTCAGGTGCGCGAGGCGGCTGCAGCGGGCGATCTCCCGAAACCCGACGTCGGAAAGTGGCGAGTCGCGAAGTACGAGCCGTTCGATCCCGGGCAGCGTGGCGAGGATCTCCGCCCGTGTGTCGTCGGCGACGCCGCGGCGGAGCACGAGCTCCCGCAGGCCCCCGAGGCCGCGGAGCGATTCCCACTCGGCGGCGGTGAGGGGCGCGTCCGCCACGATCCGTGAGGCTGCCCCCGCGCGAACGGCCTCGAGCTGCGGCGCGAAGGGCGCGTCGCCATGGGACGGCGCCGCGGGCTTGCCGCACCCGCCGCCGACCGCGGCCGAAAGGATCAGCAGGCCAGCCATGCGGCCGATGCGGAGCGTCCGACGGACACGCGGCATGACGTCCAGGATCCGGCTCACACACCACCGACCACGTCGACCACGGCGGTGGAACCCGACGGCGACGAGACCCGCACCTTCACCGCCTGGCCAGGGGCGGTGGGGGCGACCCGCAGCGTCAGTTTGTGGGTTCCGCGGGGGAGCCTGGTCGTGAAGGTCCGCTGGCCGTGGTGAGGCTCGGTGCCGAGCCAGGCGAGGAACTTTGCCGGCGCGTCGATCTCCACCGTCACCTCGCCCTCCTCGGTCACGCTGATCTCGCCCTGCACGTAGACCATCCCCACCTGGTCGCTGCCGCGGAGTTCGTCGAGCGGCAGTTCCCCGCTGGCCAGCGCGTAGGCCGGCTGCCACGATGGCGAGCCGAGAATCCGTCCCTCGAGCGTCGCGATCGTCGGCGGCTCGTCCGGCTTTTCGCCAATCGTCTTGATCGCCTGCATGTCGCCGAACAGCCGCCACCGCTGGATGACCGCAGCGGTGCGGACGGCGTACGGCCCCGGCTTGCCCAGTTCGGAGACGAACTTCGCGAGGTCGATCAGTTCGTCCCGGGTGAGGAACTTGGCCAGGCCCTGCGGCATGAGCGACTGGCCCTCGGCCTCCTCCTCGATGTCGGCCGTGGGGATCGTGATCGTCTTGCCCGAAGCTTCCTTGAGCTGCACCCGCACCGCGTCGCGGCTGAGGACGATTCCGGTGAACACCGCGCCATTCACGGTCTGGAAGATCTTCGTGACGTACTGTTCCTTGATCGCCTGGTTGGGATTCAGGATCGAACTGACGATGAACTCGACCGGCGAGACAGCCCCCACGCTCGTGAGCTCGGGACCGAGGTCACCCCCCGCCTTGTGCAGTGCATGGCACTTGAGGCAGCTCATGTCGGCCCGGCGGAACACGAGTTCGCCGCGGGCCGCATCGCCACGGGCCGCGACCTCGGCGGCCAGGCTGGCCACCTCCGCGGGCGTCGGCGGGGGCGGATCGACCGCGATGCCCGCGGCAACGCTGAGCGTGTCGGAGAGGGCCTTGTCGCTGCGGCCGACCGCGTACATGTGCCGCAGCGCGAGCTTGGCGACGTCGACCGGCAGCGTCCGTTGGGCGAGGGCGGTGGCGAGCGCGTCGGCCCCGCCCTTGCGGTTGAGGAAGGCCTCCAGGAGCGGGGCGGGGTCGTCCCGCGGGTCGCTCTCGGCGAGCACGGTCGCGGCACGGGCGGCGGCACGATCGAGATCCGACCTGGCAAGGCCCGCGACCGCGACCATCCGAAGTGGCCCGGGCTGGCCCTTCGCGGTCAGCTGTTCGAGCGTGTCCTGGGCCCGGCGGTCGCCGATCGCGATCAGGCCGTCGATGGCTGCGGACCGCAGCGCCGGGTCGTCGCCGGCAACCGCGATCTGCTCGAGATCGCGACACACATCCAGTTTCCAAACGCTTGCCAGCCTGATGGCCGCCTGCCGCAGCCGGCCGTCGGCGTTGTCCGCGGCACGGATGACGCGGCCGATCGCCGCCAGATCTCCCGCGGGCTTCACCTTGCGGGTCGTGGCCGTGTCGAGCAGCGTGGCGAACACCCGAAGCCGCAGGTCGGCCGGATAGTCGCCCTGCACGGCGCGGGTGAAGACGCTCGCCAGTTCGGCCGGGCCGCCCCGGTTGCAGATCATCGTCACGACGTCGCCGAGGCGGTCGGGCGGCACCTGTTTGCTCTCGATGAGTGCGACGAGCGGGGCGGCCACGCTGAAGTCGGGCGACCGCCGCCGAATGCGGCGATCGAGCGTGTTGATCGTCTCGCCGAGCGTGTAGTGGAGGTAATCGTCCATCGGGTGGAGCAGCGCCCGCTGGGCGATGGCGACAGCTTTTTCGTCGTGGAAGAAACTCAGGGCCCGCACCCCCTCCAGCCGCACCCGGGGGTGCGGGTCCTCGACGAGCGTGGCCAACACATCGAGCGGCTGCGAGACCCGGTCCCGCCAGGCACAGAGCACGCGTGTGGCCGCGGCCCGGGCCCGGAAATCGGGCGACCGCAGTGCCGCCCGCAGCCGCCCCTCGTGGACGACGTCGTGGGCCTGGTGGAGCCAAAGGGCCTCGAGCAGATGATGCTCGTAGTCGGGGCCCTGGGGATCGAGCCCCGCGGTCCACCGCTCGACCCCGGCGAGTACCTCGGTGGTGTCGCGATTCCAGAGCTCGCTGCGGACCCGGGCATGGGTCCGCTCCTCCGGCTCCGATTCGAAGAGGGCCAGCAGCGCCGCGATCGGCTGGCCCGCGATCTTCGCCGGCACGACGAGCGGCCGCTTGGCATGGCGGACCCGCCAGATCCGGCCGTGATGGTGGTCGCGTTTCGGGTCGCGGAGGGAGTGCTGCATGTGCCCGACCAGTGGATTGAACCAGTCGCATACGTAGAGGGCGCCGTCGGGGCCGAACTCGAGGTCCACCGGCCGCATGTTCTGGTCGGCCGACCGGAGCAGCGGCTCGACGGGATCGGCAGCGAAGCCCGATGCCTCATCCCGCACCTTGTATTGCAGCACGCCCTGGAAGCCGATGCAGTTGTTGAGCAGGTAGTTGCCCTGGGCCTCCGCGGGGAAGTTGCGGCTCGACACGAGCTCGCAGCCCGCCGTCGGCCGCCACTGCTTGGCGAGGAACTGCTTCATCACCGACCGCTTGTCGGGATAGTCGATGTCGCCCGAGAAGGCGGTGCCCCAGTAGTTCGCGCCCCCCGAGGCGTCGGCCACGAAGTTCTGTCCCCAGCGGTCGATGGCATGGCCCCACGGATTCGCGAAATTGTAGTCCACGAAGACACCGAACCGGCCGGTCCGCGGCTCCCAGCGAAACACCCCGGCGTTGGCCAGTCGCGTCGGCCCCCAGGGGCTCTCGACCTGCGAGTGGTGGAACGTGCCCTCCTGGAAGTAGAGCGCCCCGCCCTGGTCGTAGGTGAACACGCTGATGGCGTGGTGGCAGTCGGCCGAGTCGAATCCGTGGAGCACCCGCTCGCGGACGTCGGCCCGGTCGTCGCCGTCGAGATCCTTGAGGAACATGAGGTCGGGCTGCTGGGCGACGTAGACGCCGCCGCGGCCGAACTCGATGCCCATCGGCAGGTGCAGGCCGTCGGCGAAGACCTTGCAGACGTCGGCGCGGCCGTCGGCGTCGGTGTCCTCGAGGATCAGCACCTTGTCATGGACCGGCGTGCCCGGGTTGTACTGCGGATAGGTCTGCATCGTGCACACCCAGAGCCGGCCCCGGGCGTCGAAGGCGAACTGCACGGGATTGCCGAGTTCGGGAAACTCCCGCTCCGAGGCGAACAGGTTGGCCTCGTAGCCCGCGGCGAGCGTGAACCGGGCGAGCGACTCCTCGGGCGACGTGAGCTTCAGCGGCTCGGGACGGTTGGTCGGGATCTCCGGCAGCGGGCCCGTGCCGGAGTCGTCGATCCGCTCAGCGACCGTCTTGCCCTGGGCCACGTCCCACACCCGCCGGTCGCGGAGGGCCGTCATGTTCCGGAGCTTGGCGAACTCGACGGGAAAGTTCACCGTGCCGAAGGGGCTCTTGCGGCCGCCATAGATGTAGAAGCCGTTCACCGCCCGGTGGTCGTAGAAGAACTGCAGGTTCTTCTCGTTCACCTCGGCGCGAAGCCGCTCCAGATCGACCCGGCCGTCGGCCGCGGGCCGCGGGCCGAAGAGGGCGGCGTCGAGCAGCTCGGCGACGAGCCGGTCGCCATGGGCGTTGAGGTGGACGCCGTTGATCGTGAGTTTCTTCGCGCCGGCCGACTCCATGAGCCGCAAGGACGGCGTGAACAGGTCCACGAAGGGCGTGCCGTGTCGGGCCGCGACCCGTCGCATGGCCTCCGTGTAAAGCCGCAGGTTCGCGTTGTTCGCCGTGCCGTCCGGGAGGTGCGGGTCGCCGAGATTCTCATGCGCGATCGGCGAGACGAGGACCACCTGGCGCAGGCTCGCCAGCGGGGGAAAATTGGCCACCGCTTCCTGCGTGCCGTCCCAGCGGCTGCGGGCCGAGGTGAATTGGTCGATCCGCTGGGGCGCGGTGAGGAACCGCTCGAGATCCTGTTCGAACCGGGGCAGCCCCTCCGGCCCCGCGAACGACTCGTTGAACCCGAACATCGCGATGAGCAGGTTCGGCTTATGGTCGGCCAGCGTGTTGTGATGATCGACGAAGTTTTTCGACCGCGGCCGCAGCGTGATCTCGTCAGCCGACCAGCCGAGGTTCCGCACCACCAGTTCGAGCTCCGGGAACCGGGAGTGGAGGAGGGTTTCCCAGTGACCGACGTGCTGCATCCGCTCGGCGAGCGTGTTGCCGATGACGACGACGTGGTCCCCCTGCTGGAGCCGGATATCGGCGGGCCCGTCGGCGGCGGCAGCCGCGAGCGGCAGCACCAGGAAAACTGCCGCGAGCAGGATCTGTGGCATGGGCGGGGTCACCACGAGTTGGTGCGGGAGGGTTGCCGAGCCGCGGCCGGCGGATGGGTTTCCGCTTCGCTTTTGAAGTCAGTCCCCGGCATGCCGTCGACCGTGACGCTGGCGATGACCGCGGACGGTCGCTGGCGCAACCACCGTCGCCACCACCCCCGAATCGTACTCCCCCACCATGCTCACCGCCAGCGCATGCGGCGGCGGCACATGTGTCCCACGGCCTGCTATCGGCGGAGTTCGGCGCCGAGCTCGCGGGTGCAGGCGGCCACGATGGCGTCGGTTGTCAGCGCGGCTTCCTCGCCCGAAAGCGTGCCAGAGTCGCTTCGCAGGCGGAGCGCGACGAGAAAGCTTTTCTTCCCCTCCCCCAGCCGCTCGGCATCCTCCCACACCTGGACGAGCTGGCAGTCGTCGAGCAGGCGGCCTGCGGCGGCACGGATCGTCGCCTCCACGCTGCCCCAGGGCACCTGGGTGGCCACGACGAGGTTGAGGTCGCGATCGACCGCCGGAAAGTCGCTGGGCCGATCGAGCTTCACCGCGCGATCCACGGCGAACGACAGGCAGTCGAGCCGCAACTCGACGAGCACCAGCGAACCGTCGAGTCCGTATCGTCGGAGCTGGCCCGGAGCCGCCTCGCCGACGACGCCCACACGCTGCCAGTCCTGGACCGATCGCGCGAGCCCGATCTCGGCCCCCCGGCCCGGCGCGAAGAGATCGAGGTCGATCGGTCGGTAGCCGATGGTGTCGGCTGCCGCCCGACCGGCGACGCCCAGCCGGGCGAGAACCGCCTCGGCCAGGCCCTTGCCCCGGGCGAAGCCGCCACTGGCGACGCAGCCCAGGAGAAGCGGCTCCTCCGCCGGACTCGGAGCCGGCTCGGCGGCCGCCGGTCGCGCCAGGTAGCCACGGGCAATTTCGAAGAGATCGGCGTCCGCCGTGCCCACGGCGACGTTGCCGGCCCGGGCCTCGAGCAGGCTCGGGAGGAGCGTGCGCCGCAGCCGGTCGGCGCCACGAACCAGTGCCGGAGAGATCGTCAGCGGGGCCGCTGCGCCCCAGGGGCTGACCGTCTCCTCGAGCGGGGCGGCCACGACGCTGCGGGTCATCGCTTCACAGAAACCGGCGGCCACCATCACTTCGCCGGCGGCCCGGATCGTCCGCTCCCGCGGCGACCATTCCACCGGCCGGGCCGCGATGGCGACGTCTTCAGGCACGCGGTCGTAGCCCTCGATGCGGGCGATTTCCTCGACGAGATCGATCTCGCGCCAGGCGTCGCGCCGCCAAGTGGGGGCGTGCCAGCGGTCGGAGGCCTGTGGATCGGCGACGAAGCCGAGGCCGGTAAGAATCGCCCGCTGCCGCTGCGGCGGCACGTCGACGCCGAGCACCTCGGCGACGCGGGCGGGGTCGAGAGGAATCACGGCCGGCGCGCAGGCCAGCCGGCCCGCCTCCACGAACCCCGCCTCGAGGGTGCCACCCGCCAGGTCGAGAATCAGCGCCGCGGCGCGGCGGCTGGCCCATTCGACCATCGCCGGATCGGGACCGCGCTCGAAGCGGTAGGAGGAACCGCTGGCGAGCACGAGCCCCCGGGCGGCCGCCCGCACCGGCAGCGGCGCGAACTGTGCCGATTCGAGGAGAATGTCGGTCGTGGCGGCGGTGATCTCCGTGTCGGCACCCCCCATCACGCCGGCCAGCGCCACCGGCCGCTCCGCGTCGGCGATCACGCACATCCGCTCGGACAGTTCGTAGGTCTTGTGGTTGATCGCCTGGAACGGCTCCCCCGCCACGGCGCGGCGGACGACGATCCGGCCGCCGCGAATCCGCGCCAGATCGAAGGCATGAAGCGGCTGCCCCGCCTCGAGCATCACGTAGTTCGTCACGTCCACGACGTTGTTGACGCTCGCCACGCCCACCGTCCGCAGCCGATCGACGAGCCACTTCGGGCTGGGGCCGACCTTCGCCCCGCGGATCACCCGGGCGGTGTAGAAGGGGCAGATGTCCGGGGCCAGGATGTCGACGGCCACGCTCCGCGCGGCGAGCACGCTCCCCTCGAGGGGCCGGGGATCGGGCACGTGCAGCGGCCGGCCGCAGAGGACCGCCGCCTCGCGGGCCACGCCGATGTGGCCCAGGCAGTCGGGCCGGTTGCTCGTGACTTCGATCTCCACCGCCTCGTCGTCGCCGACCGCCGTGGTCGATTCATGGTTCAGCCCGGCCATCAGCAGCCGCTCGACGAGGTCGGCGGTCGCGCCGGGGAACTGCACGTAGTCGGCGAGCCAGTTCGTGGAGATGATCATCGCGTCAGAACTGCCTCAGGAACCGGACGTCGTTGCGATAGAAGTCGCGGATGTCGGCGACGCCGTAGCGGCGGGCGGCGATCCGCTCCACGCCGAGGCCGAAGGCGAAGCCGGAGACCTGGTCGGGGTCGTAGCCCACCGCCTCGAGCACGGCCGGATCGACCATGCCGGCGCCGCCCATCTCGATCCAACGGCCACCCCACTCCATGTCCACCTCCACGCTCGGCTCGGTGAAGGGGAAGAAGGAGGGCCGGAACCGCACGTGCACGTCGCCGCCGAGGAAGCTCGAGGCGAACAGCCGCAGCACGCTCTTCAGGTGGGCCATGGTGGTGCCCGGCTCGATCAGCAGCCCCTCCACCTGATGGAACATCGGGTAGTGGGTCGCGTCGGCGGTATCGGGCCGGTAGACCCGGCCCAGGGATACGATCCGCAGCGGCGGCTCGCGGTTCTCCATGACGCGGATCTGGACGGTGCTCGTTTGCGACCGCAGCAGGAGCGGGTCGGACTCGCGGGCGACGGCGAGATAGAAGTTGTCGAGCGGGTCGCGGGCGGGATGCTCGGCGGGGATGGCAAGGGCCTCGAAGTTGTGCCACTGGTCCTCGACCTCGGGGCCGTCCACGCTCTCGAAGCCGAGCCGGCCCATGATCTCCTGCACGCGCCGGATGGTCTGCGTGAGCGGATGGAAGTGGCCCAGCGGCACGCGGTCGCCCGGGAGCGTGACGTCGATCCCCTGCGCGGCGCCGGCGCTCGTTCCGCCGGCGAGCCTGCCCTGGGCGGCGGCGAGCAACTCCGCGATCGCCCCCTTGGTGTCGTTGAAGTGCCTGCCGCCGGCGGGCTTGTCGGCGGCATCGAGGCCGCCGAGCATTTTTTGGATCGCCTTCAGCCTGCCGGCCCGGGCGCCGACGAACTCGACGCGGGCCGCCTCGAGGGCGGCGGTGTCGGCCGCCGTGGAGAGTGCGGCCGCCGCGGCGGACCGCAGCGATTCGAGTTCGGCGAGGAACGTGGCGAGCGGGACGGCTGTCACGGCGTCACGCGACCGCGGCCGGCTCCGGCAGGCCGAGGGCCTGGCGAACGGCGGCGACGACCGTGTCGAAGCCGGTGGGATCGACGACCGCCATCTCCGCCAGCGTGCGGCGGTCGAGTTCGCAGCCGATCTTTTCCAGGCCGGCGATGAACTGGCTGTAGCGGATCCCGCGCTCGCGCACGGCGGCGTTGATGCGGACGATCCACAGGCGGCGGAAGTCGCGCTTCTTGCGCCGCCGGTCGCGGTGGGCGTAGACGCCGGCGCGGAGGAGCGATTCCTTGGCGGTCCGGAGGAGACGGCGGCGGCCGCCGACCGAGCCCTTCACTCGCTTGAAGAGCCGCTTCTTGGCGCGGAGACGGGGGACGACGCTCTTGGTACGCATGGCAGAAAACCTTCCGGACGGTCAGGGGATCGAATCGTGGAATTTCGCTTGATTTTCGGTAATTGCAAGGGGCCTTTATTTCGCGGGTCAATCCCGGCCGTGGAATGGGGCCGCTCGGGGACGTTTGCTCCCGGGCAACGGTGAACCCGACCACTGACAAGAAGCCCCGGGCGGAAGCCCGCGGACACCGCGTGGCGGCGGTTGCCGTGCATCCATTCCGAAGGCTGCACCGCTCCGCCGCCCCCAGGCCGTTGCAGGATGGCCGGTGACCGGCAAATCCCGAAGTCCCCGGGTTTTTTTGGCCAGGGCAACGGTTTTCTGGGCAGGTCAGTAGCTGTACTTGCCGAGCGCCTCGTGGATCTTGAGGGTGTCGGCCTTGGCCAGAACGCCGGTGCCGCGCAGGTTGCGCTTCCGCTTGCTGGTCAGCCGCACCTGAAGGTGGCTCGTACCGGCGCGGCGGTGCTTCACCTTGCCCTTCGCGGTGATCCGGAAACGCTTCTTCACGCCCTTGTGTGTCTTCTGCTTCGGCATCGGAATCTCCTTGTGTCGTCGATCGCTTGAATCACTTGGGGGCCAGCGTGCAGACCAGCCTCCGCCCCATCTGCTGGGGCGGCGACTCGACTTTGCCGACCGGGTCGAGGTGCTCGAGGATGTTCTTCATCACCCGCTGCCCCTCGTCGATGTGGGCCAGCTCGCGTCCGCGGAACACGACCGACACGACGACCTTGTCCTTGTGCAGCAGGAACCCCTTGGCCTGGTTCACCTTGAACTCGATGTCGTGCTCGCCGGTCTTCGGCCGCAGGCGGATCTCCTTGATCTTCGTGTGGTGAACGTGGTTCTTGTGAAGTTTCTTTTTCTGCTGGTACTTGAACTTGCCGAAGTCCATGATTCGGCAGACGGGGGGCTTCTCATTCGGCGCCACCTCGACCAGGTCGAGGCCGGCCTCCCGCGCGAGATTCAGGGCCTCCTCGGTGGGAATGATTCCGAGCTGGCCACCCTCCGCCGAAATCACGCGGATCGGCGTGATGCGGATCTGCTCGTTGATGCGATGCTGCTTATCGATGGCTCACGACTCCGGACGCGGATGAACTCCGGCGGCCGGGAAGAACTCGCGTTTCTTCACACGTCGGGCCGGCGGCGCTCCTCTTGGAAATGGCGAGCGGTCTTGGCCTGGGGGCCCGAAACGCTCGTCAACGGCAGTCCCAGATGATCCCAGCCGCGGGGGGCAGCGTCAAGGCGTCACCGTTTCGCGCGGGACGCGTGCCGCGCGGTCGGCAGGGGCTCCGGTGGTGGGGGCGTCCGGCGCGGGGACGGTGGCAAAGGCCAGGCCGTCGACGAACTCCCGGTCGGCGGCCGCGAACCGCTTCGCGGCCGACGCCTCGAGCATGAAGGTCACCGCTGCCCGCCGGCCGCTGGAGTCGGTCAGGACGTGGTGGATCCAACGGAAGGGGAGGTTTTCCGCGGTCCCCTCCGACACCACCCGGACGATCCGCACGCCGTCGCTGCGGGTCGCTTCCGAGGCATGCTCGAACCGGCCGAACTGGCCCGCGAGCGACCGCTCGACGTCGCGTTGCACCTCGGCGATCGTCGGGGGGGCGAGGGCGTCGCTGCGGGGCAGGGCGGTCAGCGAGCACTGGCCGACGAGCGCGCCGTGGTCGACCAGCCGCAGCACCAGGCCCGTCGGGCCGTCCTCGACCACCCGCCAGCGGGCGTCGCAGACCAGATCGTAGTTGCCGTCGCGGTCCGCGTGCCACACGAGGCCGGGCCGGCCAGCGCCTCGGCGGCGCATGGACGGCGCGGGTTCGGGCACCGGGGCAGTCTCCTCCGCACCGCTGGGGGCGACCGGCCGCCGCGCGACGGCCACCCGGGCTTCGACATCGAAGCCCGGGGCGACGTGACCGGCCTGACGCCGTTCCCGGATCGTGACTGCCGCGACCTGGGGGGCGATGAGCCGCCACGTCGCCGGCTCGTCGTCGGCCGCCGTGGCGGCAACGCGGCACTCGCCCTCGATCGTGAGGTGCGTGGGGACGCCGTCCACGGCGCCGTCGACGATGCCGGTGATGCGCACCGTCGCCTGTTCCGCATCCACGGCGGTCAGTTCCGCCTGGAGGCCGCCCGATTCGATCGTGTCGATGGTCAGCATCCCGGCTGCGGCATCCGCCGGGACCGTCCATTTCCCCCCTACGCTGATCGGATCACTCGGCAGCAGGCGGTCGAGGAGGAGGGAGTCGAAGGGGGTGTCGAGCAGATCCGCTTCCTCGCGAGACAGAAAAGCGTCGGTCAAATAGGGCGTGGGTGTCGTGCCGCGGAGGGCGACCGCGACCCGGCGGGCATCTGCCGGCAGGGCGATCTCGCTGGAACGGTCGTCGATGCGGACCACCCCCTTCGCCTCGCGATACTCACGGCTGGCAGCCGCGTCTTCCCCGATGGCCGGCCGCTCGACGAAGTCGAACCGCGCCTCGACGGCGATCGGCTGCCGGACCGGATCGGTGTCGCGGCCCGCGGGAGCGAAGAGCTCACCGCGAACGTCCAGTTGCAGCTGCACGCGGTGCGGCGTCGGCTCGGGGGGGGAAGAGGCGACCAACGGGCAGGCGAGGAGGAGTGCCAGGATCCATCCGGCAGTTGTCGTCATGCGCATGCGATTGCTCTCCGCTTCCAGCCCGGACTCCCCCCAGACTTTGGTCGGCACAAACGGCCCGATACCAACTGTCCATCCTCATAATCGCCACAAATTCACAGCCCACCGCCAATTCTGTGGCCTCTTGATGAGACGCGAGTCAAGGGGGGCTCGTGCCGCAACTCAAAGCGGCGCATGGGGTTGCGAATCGCGACAGCCGCGAGGACGCCTGCGGGCTGGGCCGGCACGGGGAAAAACACTCAAGATTCGCCCCAACGGCGCTGAACCAGCCTTGGCCTGTCGCCGTATAACTGGGGCGTCCTGAAACACGGATGGACGGGGTCATGGATGTCCCCGGAGTTCTTTCGTCCACGACCAACTGTCGGCAAGGACCGGCCGACGCGGAGGAAACCATGCGTACCAACGATTCGGGGCAGAGCGTGCGGCTGTTCGATGCCAGCGGTGACGACCATGTCACCATGGCCGGCTCGGCCGTCGTGCCGCCACATGAGCAGGTGCTGTCCATCGAGGACCTGGCACGGCGGTTCAACGTCTCCACGAAGACGATTTCCCGGTGGCGCGATCACGGCCTCGTCGCCCAGCGGTACGACGTCGGCGGCCGCCGTCGCGTGGGCTTTCTGTCCAGCGCCGTCGAGCGGTTCATCGCGGCGAACCCGCTGCGGATCGAGCGCGGCAGTCGTTTCAGCCAGCTCTCCACCGAGGAACATGAGAAGATCGTCGCCTGGGCGCGGCGGCTCGCCATGGCCGGCGCCTGTCCGGCCGACGTCCATCGGCGAATCGCCCAACGGCTCGGCCGCAGCGTGGAGACGATCCGCTACACGCTCAAGCGGCATGACCAGGAGCATCCCGAAGCGGCCATTTTCCCCGCCGCCGACGGGCGGCTGCGGCCGGAGAGCTGCGCCCGGATTTACCAGCATCACCTCCACGGCGAGCCGGTGGAGTCGATCGCCCGGCGGTACCACCGCTCCAAGGCCAGCATCTACCGGGTGATCCTCGGCCAGCGGGCCGAGCACATCCGCCAGCTGCCGCTCGACTTCATCCCCAACGCCCTGTTCGCCCGGGCCAGCGCCGAGAAGGTGGTGAACCAGCCGTTCCCCGGTCCGGTCGAGGTGAAGAAGGTCCGCCGGCCGAGTGGCCTGCCCGCCTACCTCGCGAGCCTCTACGAGGTGCCGCTGCTCACCCGCGAGCAGGAGGTGTGGCTGTTCCGCAAGTTCAACTACCTCAAGCACAAGGCTGCCAAGCTCCGCGAGCAGCTCGACCCCGAGCGGCCCAACGCGCGGCTCATGGATCAGATCGAGCGGCTGTACGACGAGATCGTCGATCTCAAGAATCGGATCGTGCGGGCCAACCTGCGTCTGGTGGTCTCGATCGCCAAGCGGCGGGTGTCCCCGGGCGACAGCTTTTTCGACCTCGTCAGCGACGGCAACATGTCGCTGATCCGCGCGGTGGAGAAGTTCGACTACGCCCGCGGCAACAAGTTCAGCACCTATGCGTCGTGGGCGATCATGAAGAACTATGCCCGCACGATTCCCGACGAGCACAAGCGGCGGGACCGGTTCCGAGCGGCCGACATGGAGATGCTGCAGACGGCGACCGACCGGCGGGCCGACGAGTATCAGCAGCGGCTGGCGGCCAATGACCGCTTGCAGCAGGTGAGCAAGTTCCTCGACCGCCTCGACCAGCGGGAGCAGACGATCATCATCCGCCGCTACGGTCTCGATCACGAGCGCGAGCCGCAGACCCTGAAGGAGGTCGGTTCGGCGCTGGGCGTGACGAAGGAGCGGGTCCGGCAGATCGAAGCCAAGGCGCTGGAGAAGCTCCGCGAGGCGGCCGCCGCCGAGGCGATGCTGCCCGAGCTGGAGTGAGGCCGCGCCGATTGCCGACCGGCGAAAGCCCCGGCTCTTCGACCGGTCGGCGCAGCGGACAAAGGCCATGAATGGCCTGGTCCACGCATCGCTACCGCGGCCGCACCGGGGCGTCGAGTGACGCGGGGACGACGCCCGAGGCGGGCTGCTTCACGGAGCCGGCCCGCGGCTTGGCCAGGTCGTCGGCCTCGGCCCGGGACAGCGTCGTGCCCGGCAGGCCCTTGCCCGGCTGGCCGGCCGCCCCCTTCGGCCGCGTCGGTGACTGGCTCGTGCCGGCCAGCAGGTTGTCGATCGTGGCCGACTCCCGCAGATGGGTGAAGTAGCGGGCCATTTCGATCCGCTGCTTCTTCTCGAAGAGATCGGCATGCAGCTCGTCGCGGACCTCGGCGAACGAGACCTGCGCGGGCTCCGTGTAGCCCTCGCAGAACAGCACCATGAACCGGTCGGCGACCTGCACCACGCCCGACAATTCGCCCGGCTTGAGGGTGAAGGCCTCCCGCTCCAGGGCCGGCTGGCCGCCCCAGCGCCGGATCGGCGGCACCTCGCCACGGAGCGACTTGGTGGTCGGATCGACGGAGTAGGTCTCGGCGAGATTGCCGATGTTCTCGAGCGTGGGGTTCTGCCGGGCCAGCTGCCAAACCTCCTGGGCCCGGCGCTGGTTGTCGAGCACGATCACGCGGCACTTGCACCGCGGGCCGAAGGTGGCTGCGAACGCCTTGTCGAGATCGTCCTGGAGCACCGGCACGCCGCCGACGAGCTTCTTGAGCGCGATGCTCGGCCAGACGACGTCCTCGAGGTAGTGCCGCAGCGGCACCTTCTCCGCGCCGGTGATGTGCTTGAGCCAGGCGTCCACGTCGGCCTTGCCGTCGGGCCGCTTGAAGCCCATCGACTCCGCCGCCCGGGCGATCTCGGCGTCGATGTCGGCCTGCACGACCTGCTGCCGCTCCCGCGCGAGCGCCTGCTCGATGAGCCGCCGGGTCACGAGGGTCTCGAGCACCTCGGCGCCATGCCGCTCGAGGCACACCGCGCGCACCTGCTCGAGCGCGACCGGCTGGCCGTTGACCAGCGCCGCCACGCCCGGGCGGGCCGCCGACTTGGCGGGATCGTTGAGCACGTTCTCGACCGTGGCGGCGTCCTGGAGCCGGCGAAACACCTCGCCCGACGCCTGGCGGCTCTTGGCGTCGCGCAGGTCGGCGGCCAGGTGCTGCCGCACGTCGTCGAGCTTCACGCCCGCGGCCGGCAGATGACCCTCGCACTTGATGATGATAAACTGGTCGGCCACTTGGACCACCGGCGAGATCTGGCCGGGCTGGAGCGCGAAGGCGGCGTGGTCGAACTGCGGCTCTCCCGAGTGCAGCCGGATCGGCTGCACCCAGCCGTCGGCGCTGGCACTGCCGACGTCCACGGAGTGGCGGCGGGCGAGGCCGGGAAAGTCGTCCGGGGCGGCCACCGCCCGGGCCCGCAGGTCGTCGGCTTCCTTGCGGGTGCGGGCGACGATGATCCGGGCCTTCACGGCGGGGCCGAACTGCTTCTCGTACGCCTGCTGAATCTGCTCGGCAGAGGGCTCGGCGGTGCCGGCCGACAGCCGCCGCAGGGCGAGCATCGGCCACACGATGTCGTCGGCGTATTGCCGCGCCGTAACGCCCCGCTCCCGCTGGATCAGCTCCACGTACTTGTCCTTCGGCACGTTGAACCGCCGCGACATGGCGTCGATCTCGGCGTCGACGTCCTGGGGGGAAACGGTGATCCCCGCCTGCCGGCAGGCCAGCTCGATGATCCGGCGGTTGACGATTGTCTCCAACACCGCCGTGCCGTGTCGCGCGAGGCATTCGGCGGCCAGCTGGTCGTGCGTGATCTCCGTTCCGTTGACGAGCGCCACGGGCTTCGCGCCGGGCGGCAGCGGCCCGGGCTTGGCGGCGGCCGTCGGCGGCTTGGCGGGCGGCCCGGCATCGGCCTGCGTGCCCCCGGCCCAGAGTCGCCAGGCGACGCAGAGAATCACGATCCCCGCCGCGATGACCACCTCGCGCGCGTACCGCCAGCCCGTGCCTTGCATCGCTGTGCCCTCCTTGGCCGTGTGCCGCCATCCGCGGCAGGATGCTTGGGATAGGCAATCCTGCGGCGGCGATCAAGGCGAGCCGGCGGGCCGCGCGACGTTTGCCGGGCCGGACGGCCATGGTTTACGCTTGGAAGCTTCGCCCTCCTGCGCAGAGCCCCCAAATGACCGCCCCCGTGCCGCCGAATCCCGTCGACCAGGAACTGCCGGCGTGCCTGGAGATCCTCGGCCTGCGGCCGCCGCTGACGCTCGAGGACGTCAAGCAGACCTACCTCGCCAAGGCGATGGCCGCCCATCCCGATCGGGGCGGCGATCCGGCCGCCTTCATCCGCCTCCAGAAGGCCTTCGAGGAGGCCAACGACTACGTGAAGTTCAAGGCCAGCAAGCTCGAGTGGCTGGCGTCGAAGATCGAGGCCTACGCCCAGCAGCAGGAGGTGGCGACCGAAACCATCGAGCGCGGCGGCGAGATCGAGATGGAGGAGACCGACTGGCTGCGAAAGTCGTTCGGCGAGGACTTCGGGCACGTCGCCGACAAGCTGGTCACGGTCCGCCTCCGCAACGCGTCCGCCGACGACGTGTTCGCGATCCTGCTCGGCTTTCGGGCCGACTCCCTCAAGGACCTGGCCGTGCTCGACCTGGCGGGGGGCTCGATCACCGACGAGGGGCTCCTGCAGCTCAAGGAACTGAAGAACCTCCGGCACCTCGATCTGCGGGGCACGCGGGTCGGCAAACTGGCCGCCGAGGCCGCCCAATGGTTCGAGAAGCTCGAGTTCCTGGGGCTGCCGAAAGGCAGCGTCGGCATGCTGGGCCGGCTGGCGATGCCCCGGCGGGTGAAACTGGAGATCGGCGACAAGCCGGTGGAGGCATGACATGGGCCTTTGGCAGACGGTGGTGGCGCTGGCCGGGGTGGTGGGCGTGATGGGCGGGCAGCCGATGGCATACGGCGCGGTGCCTGCCGGGTTCGAGGAACGCTCGGTCTCCGTGCCGGAGGCGGGCCAGCCGGTCGCGTTCAAGTACCGGCTGCTGAAGCCTGCGATCGTGGAGCCGGGGAAGCGGTATCCGGCAGTGCTCTTCCTGCACGGTGCCGGCGAGCGGGGCAGCGACAACGAGCGGCAGCTCAAGTATCTGCCCACGTGGCTGGCGGAAGCGGAGAACCGCCGCCGGCATCCCTGCTTCGTCGTCGCTCCACAGTGCCGTGTCGATCATCGGTGGGTGGAGGTCGACTGGTCCGGCAAAAAGAGCCTCCCGCAGCAGCCCGCGATGACCGTGGACATGGCGGCGGCCGTGGCGGCGCTCGACGCGGTCATGCAGGCCGAGCCCGTCGACGCCGGCCGCGTGTACCTGACGGGCCTCTCGATGGGGGGCTACGGCTCGTGGGATCTTGCCGCGCGGATGCCGGAGCGGTTCGCGGCGCTGATTCCGATCTGCGGCGGCGGCGATGAGGCCACCGCCCCGAAGCTGAAGCCGCTGCCGATCTGGTGCTTCCACGGCGAAGCCGACAAGGTGGTGCCGGTGGAGCGGTCGCGGGCGATGGTCGAGGCGGTGAGGGCCGCGGGGGGCACCGTGCAATACACGGAGTTCTCCGGCGTGGGCCACGATTCCTGGACGCCCGCTTACCGCGACGCGGCCACGCTCGAGTGGCTGTTCAGCCAGCGCCGCTGACCTCCCCGACGCGAGCCACTCACTCGGGAAACAGCCGCGTCGAGAGGTACCGCTCGCCGAGGTCGGGCAGCACCACGACGACGAGTTTGCCGGCGTTCTCTGGCCGCCGGGCCACCTGCAACGCACCCCAGGCAGCCGCGCCGCAGGAGATGCCGCACATCAGCCCCTCCCGCTTGGCGAGCTGCCGGGCCGTCTCCATGGCGTCCTCGTCGTCCACCTTCACGACCTCGTCGATGATGTCGAGGTTGAGGATGTCGGGAATGAAGCCCGCGCCGATGCCCTGAATCGTGTGCCGGCCCGGCTTGATCGGCTGGCCGGAGAGCTTCTGCGTGATCACGGGGCTGTTGGCCGGCTCCACGGCCACGACCTTCAGGCCCGGCTTCTTCGCCTTGAGCACCTCGCCGACGCCGGTGATCGTGCCGCCGGTGCCCACGCCGCAGACGACGACGTCGACCTGGCCCTCGGTGTCGGACCAGATCTCCTCCGCGGTCG
The DNA here is from genome assembly GCA_964545915.1 of uncultured Candidatus Kuenenia sp. Taxonomy (GTDB): domain Bacteria; phylum Planctomycetota; class Planctomycetia; order Pirellulales; family UBA1268; genus QWPN01. The sequence goes on from CAZJHQ010000002.1 coordinate 66,946, forward strand.
TGCGGCGGTGAACCTCGGGATTGGCCGGGTTCTTGAACTGCTGCGGCATGAAGAACTGGCTGCTCGAGTGGGTGATCTCCTCGGCATGCCGGACGGCGCCGGGCATGCCCTCGGCTGCGGGCGTGAGCACGAGTTCCGCGCCGAGCGCCTTGAGCATCCGCCGCCGCTCCAGGCTCATGCTCTCGGGCATCGTGACGCGGAGCTTGTAGCCGCGGGCGGCGCAGACGTAGGCCAGGCCGATGCCGGTGTTGCCGCTGGTGGGCTCGATGATCACGGTGTCGGGGCCGATGCGGCCGTCGCGCTCCGCGGCGTCGACCATCGCGCAGGCGATCCGGTCCTTGACGCTCCACAGCGGGTTCATGTTCTCGATCTTGCCCGCGACCGTGGCCACGCAGCCTTCGGTGACCCGCCGCAGGCGGACCAGCGGCGTGCGGCCGATGCACTGGGTGATGTCTTCGCGGATGCCGGACGGCAGCTTCGTCGTGACCATGGGGCTTCCCTCTCCGAGAACGGTGCGGGGGAGGCCGGCACCTGCCGGCGCAGTCCGCGCCACCCGGATTATCGGCACAATCGGCCCGAAACTGGAACTCTCCCCGTGGCGCACGCCTCCAGGCATGCGAATCCGGGTCTTGGGCCGCGCGGTGGCGGTTCCGCACGCCTCGAGGCGTAGGCCACGGGCCGGCGAACCCGGCCCCATCGACATGCGTATCCCAATTTCGGACTCTTTGTCGGCCGGGGGTGGCAGCCGCCGCCACCGGGCTCGTGAAGGACACTGCGATTTCCAACTCTGCCGTCCAGGATCGTGAGCCTTCGGGCGGGGCCGCGACGCTGTCGCCCGGTCGGCCCGGCTTCACGGCGGCCGGGGGCCCGGACCGCGGCAATGCTCCGCCATCGACGCCGGTCAACGGGCCGCTGCTGGCCATCGACACCGACGTGGCGCTCGACGGCGCTCCGGCCCGTGAGCGACTCGTCGTGACCCGCGACCGGATCGCGGCCTTGGCCGACGGCATCGTCCTCCGCGCGGTGGACTGGCCGACGGTCGCGGAGGTGCGGACGACGGCGGGGCTCGGGGGCGGCACGCTCCAGGTGAAGGCCGACGGCGCGTGGATCGACGTCGTCCGCTACTCCAACGCCCTGGCCAACCGGTTCCACAAGATCGCGCGGCTGCTCGAACGGTCGCGGACGGCCTTGGTGGCGGGGGAACCCTGCGACCTGGCCACGCTCGACGGGCCGCTCGATCCGCCCCGCTGCGACTCCTGCGGGCTGCGGCTCGCCAACCAGGAGGATTCCTGCCCGCGGTGCATGCAGAAGGGCCAGATCCTGCGCCGCGTGGGCGAGCTGCTCGCACCCTACACGCGGGGTGCCATCCTGTTGTGCGGGCTCACGCTGCTCGGAGTGGTCGCGGAGCTGGTGCCGCCGAAGCTGCAGCAATACATGGTGGACGAGATTCTCTCGGCCACGGCCCGGGACGGCCTGCCAGGCGCGGCCGCGGCCGGGCCCGATTTCCGCACGGCCCTCCTCGTGGTCGTGCTGGCGCTGGCGTTCTCGCGGGTCCTGCTTTCGGTCGTCGGCGTGCTCAAGGGCCGGCTGGCGACGGCGATCGGCACCGGCCTCACCGCCACGCTCCGCGACGAGATGGTGCGGAAGCTGCAGAGCCTGTCGGTCGCCTACTACGACCGGCACCAGGTCGGCTCGATGATCAGCCGCGTGGCCCACGACAGCGAGGTGCTGCACGGGCTCATGCACCAGATCACGGGGGGCTTCCTCCTGCAGATCGTGCAGCTCGTGGGCGTGGGGGCGATGCTCGTGTGGATCAATCCGAAGCTCGCCCTCTACACGCTGATCCCCGTGCCGCTGGTGATCCTCGGCTCCTGGATCTTCTGGCGGCACGTCTATCCGCGGCACTACCGCCTGTGGGACGCCTCCAGCAAGCAGATGGCGACGCTTTCCGGGATGCTGTCCGGCATCCGCGTGGTCAAGGCGTTCGCCCAGGAGCCGCGGGAAAGCGATCGCTTCCACGGCGCCAGCGACCATCTGCGCCGCTGGCGGGAGTGGGTCGAGCACACGAACACGACCTACGCCGCCTCGATGCAGATCGTGTTCGGGCTCGGCGGATTGATCGTGTGGTACGTCGGCGGCCGCGACGTGCTCGGCGGCAGCATGACGCTCGGCCAACTGATCGCCTTCCTCGCCTACCTGGCGATGTTCTACGCGCCGCTGGGCGCGCTGTCGAACTTCACCACCTGGCTGACGAGCTTCCTCTCCGGGAGCAAGCGGGTGCTGGAGCTGCTCGACACGCCGGCCTTGATCGCCGAGCCGGCGGCACCTGAGCCGTGGGACGACGTCCGCGGCGCGATCCGCTTCGAGAACGTGACCTTCGGCTACGACCGGAACCAGCCGGTGCTGCACGATGTTTCGTTCACGGTCGCCCCGGGCGAGATGGTCGGCATCGTCGGCCGTTCCGGATCGGGCAAGACCACGCTCGTCAGCCTGCTCGCCCGGTTTCACGACGTGCAGGAGGGGCGGATCCTCGTGGATGGCCACGACATTCGCGACCTCGCGATGCGCGACCTGCGTGAGAAGCTCGGCATCGTGTTCCAGGAATCGTTTCTCTTCCGCGGCACGATCTGGAAGAACCTCGCCTACGGCCGGCCGCAGGCGACGATCGAGGAAGGGCTGGCCGCCGCCAAGGCCGCCGGGGCCCACGATTTTCTCTGCCGCCAGCCACTGGCCTACGAGACGCTCCTCGGCGAGCACGGGGCGGGGCTCTCCGGCGGCGAGAAACAGCGGCTCTCGATCGCCCGCACGCTGCTCTACGACCCGCGGGTGCTGGTGCTCGACGAGGCCACGAGCAACATCGACGCCGAGGCCGAAAAGAGCATCCAGGAGGCGCTCGCCGTGCTCGTGAAGGGCCGGACCACGATCGCCATCGCCCACCGCCTCTCCACGCTCCGCAACGCCGACCGGATCCTGGCCTTCGACCGGGGCCGGCTGGTCGAGCAGGGCACGCATGCCGAACTGCTGGCCGCCGACGGCATCTACGCCCGCCTCGTCCGCATCCAGACGCAGGTCTCGAAGCAGCCGACGGTGGACACGCTGCTGGTCGAAGACGAGGCCGCCCGGTCGCCAGCGCAGGAGGAAGCCGTCGCGGCTGCCGCGGCGCCGGCACCCGGCATCGTCTGGCTCGATCCGGCCGGGCATCGCTTTCGCATCGGCCCCCAGGAGCGGATCGAGCTGTGGGCGGCGGAGGGCACCGCCCCGGAGGCCGCGGGCCTGTTCGTGGTGCGCACCTTTCCGGCGTCGCATCCCGAGGCCTACCTCTCCGTGCGTGGCTGGAGCGAGGCGGGCGAGGAGATCGAGATCGGGATGCTCCGCGACCTCGCGGCCTGGCCGGAGGCGGATCAGGAGGTCGTCCGCGCGGCGCTGCGGCGGCGGGCGCTGGTGCGGAGCATCCGCCGCGTGCACGACGTGAAGCTCGCCCACGGCTATCTCGACTTCGACGTCGAGAGCGACGTCGGCCGGTGCGCGTTCACCACCCGCTGGACGCAGAGCCAGGTGAGTGACTTCGGCTCCGCCGGCAAGATGCTCGTGGACACGGAGGAAAACCGCTGGGTGGTGCCGCGAATCGACGACCTTCCGCCGGCCGATCGGGAGCGGTTCTTGCACTACGTCTACTGGTGAGCCGTGCGGCGATGCGCGGCTCGCGGGCGGCGGATGCCGGTTCCTTGCGGCCGCCCCGATCTCCATCTACAAAGCCTGTCCGGGAATGCCGGGCCGGTTGATGTCGGGCACCGGGAGGATTTCGGTGCCGCTCGTCAGGGAAGACGGGACAATAGCGATCCGGTGCGATTCACTGTGCAGTTTTCGGGTTTCGATTTCCTTGTCCTTTTCCTTCCTTCTGGAGACGAGTGATGAATCTTGTTGACCTCATTGCCGGTCAGCTTTCGTCGGGCGACGTGCTCGGCAAGCTCAGCGGTCTGATCGGCGCCAACGAGTCGCAGACCAAGTCGGCCACGACGGCGGCGGTCCCGGCTCTGCTCAACGTGTTTTCCAAGTTGGCTGCGACCAACAGCGGTGCCGACCAGCTCGCCAAGGCCATGGGCGGGCTCGACCTGGGCATGCTCGGCAACCTCGCCGGGGCGCTCGGCGGTAGCCAGGCCTCGGGCCTCGGCAGCCTGGGCGGCAACCTCCTCGGGTCGCTGCTCGGTGGCGGCAACAACCTGCAGAGCTTGGTCGGCGCGCTGGCCTCGTTCGCCGGCATGCAGCCGGGCATCATGAAGACGCTCCTCACCTACCTGGCCCCGATCGTGCTCGGCATGGTGGCCAAGCAGTTCAGCGGCAAGCCCGACGCGGCGGGCCTCTCGCGGCTGTTCTCCGAACAGTCGGCGAACATCCGTGGCGGGCTGCCCAAGGGATTCTCGCTGCCCGACCTCGCCCTGGGCGCCGTCTCGGGCGGCCGGCCGAGCGAGCCGGCCCGCAGCCACGGTCACTCCCACGCCGAGGAGAAGGCGGGCATGCCCGGCTGGCTCCTCCCCCTGCTCGTACTCGGGGCGTTGGGCGTCGGCTACTACCTCTGGAATCAGAACCAGAAGAAGGCCGGTGATGGTGCCGTCGCCGTCCGCGAGGATGTCGTGAAGAACGGCCCGGTCGTCGTCGATCGCACGGAAGTCATCGAGAAGGCCGGCAAGAATCTCGTCGACACCGTCACCGAGACGATCGCCATCGATCCGCGGTTCCTCGAGGCCGGCAAGGTCGCGGGGAGCCTGTTCACCGGTCTGGGCAAGACCCTCGCCGGCGTGACCGACGAGGCCTCGGCCAAGGCCGCTGTGCCGGAGTTCGAGAAGTTCGGCCCGCTGCTGTCCACGCTCGAGACCGAGGCGGGCAAGCTGCCGGCCGACGAGAAGCCGGCGTTCGCCAAGGTGATCGCCGACAACCTCGGCCTGCTCGGCAAGATCGTCGAGAAGGTGATGGCGATCCCGGGCGTGAAGGATGTGCTCGGCCCGGTCGTCACGCCGATGATCGAGACGCTCACCAAGATGAGCAAGTGATCGTCTGATCGACGGCACGCGTTTCATGCCGGCCCGGGGCGGCCCTGCCGCCCCGGGCCGGATTTTTTCACGGCCGGATCAGGAACCGAAATCCCGGTGTCGGCCTGCCGCTTGCCCGGGCGGCCGCGATCATGCGGCTCACGGTCGGCGGCTTCGAGGGCCGGTCACATGCCGGGGCCTTCGATCGGCATGCCGCAGTGATGGCACCGGGGCAGGGCCAGCGGCCGGGGAGTGGGCATGTAGCCCTCGGCGCACCACGTGTGCAGCCGCGGAAAGAGCGACGGCAAGGTCGCTCCCGTCGCGTGCAACTGCTGACGCACGTGCAGTTGCCCACACGGGTTCGCGTGGAACATGCCTCCGTGAGGGGCATGTGCCGGCCCGCAGGCTGGCCCCCTCACGCTCCCGTGCCATGGCGGCCGCTGGACGCCCTTGCAGCCACAATCGGACCCCGGCGCGGCACCTTCCATGATGACCGTCTCTTGCGCGGACACTTCCCGGATCGTGGCGATCGACGAGAACGCGGCGACGGCGAGGGCGGCGACGAGGCCGCGACGGATGATGCGCACCGGATGGGCTCCTCTGACAGGCTGCTCGGGCGAGGGGCGGGCACACACCCGCCTCGGCGTTCATTTCGTCGTGCCGGGCGGCCGGGATTCAGCGGTCGTGCCGCCGGGTGGGGTGGTGCGGGTGGCGCCGGTCGTGCGGCGGCCGCCTCACCAGATCCGGGCCACCGCGAGCATCACGGTGACGATCACCGCCAGGCCGACCAGGTCGAGGATCACACCCCCGGCCATCATCGCCCGCAGCGGGATCCGGCCGGTGCCGTAGACGATCGCGTTGCACGGCGAGCTGACCGGCATCATGAAGCCCAGGCTGGCCGCGAAGGTGGCCGCCAAGGCGGCGACGAGGGCGTCGCCCCCCACGGCCTGGCCCAGGGCGATGACGACGGGCACGACCATGGTGGCGCTGGCGACGTTGCTCGTGAACTCGCTGGTGAACACCGCCAGGATGGCCGCCGCCACCACGAGCAGCGTGCCGGCCCATGCGCCCGTCGGGATCCAGCCGGTGATCGCCCTGCCGGCCGCCCCGGCGAGTCCCTGGCTGAAGCACAGTTCACCCAGGGCGATGCCGCCGCCATACAGGAGCACCACGTCCCAATCGATGCGGGCGTCGTGCCAGGCCAGGGCCCGGCGGCCGTTGCCACCGGGCAGGACGAAGAGCAGCGCCGCGCCGATGATCGCGGCCACGCTCTCGGGGAGCCTATCCTTGAGCCACGCGCAGATCTCGTGGTCGGGACCCAACGCCGCCAGCAGGAACCCCGGCACCATCCACATCACCACCGTCGCGGCGAAGGCCAGTGCGGTCGACCATTGCCCGGTGGTCCACGGACCGAGTCGCGCCCGCTCGGCGGCGACGTAGGCCGACACGCCGTCGAGCCGCACGACGCCAGCCGGGAAGAGGCGGCCGAGCACGAGCACGGTGATCGTGGTCATCACGACCACGATCGGCAGGCCGATCGCGCACCAGCCGACGAAGGAGATCGACACGCCGAGCTCGTCGGCGATGAACCGCAGGCCGATGAGGTTCGTGGGTGTGCCGATCGGCGTGGCGAGGCCGCCGATCGACGCCGCGAAGGCGACGCACAGCAGGAGCCCCGTGGCGAAGGCCGGATCGGGGCGGCGACCGGTCTCCGCGGCGGCCTCGTCGATCGCGGCCAGGATGCCCGATACGATCGCCACCATCATCGCCGCCGTGACGGTGTTGGAGATGAACGCGCTGATGGCAACCGACACCACCGCCACGGCGGCGAGCATGCGCACGGGCTTCTCGCCCACCCAGGGGACGGCGAGCACCGCGTAGGCGAGCCGCCGGTCGAGGCGATGCAGGCGGATCGCCTCGGCGAGCAGAAACGAGCCGATGAACAGGAAGATCAGCGGGTCGGCGAAGGGCCGAAACACCTCCTTGGCCGGGGCCACGCCGAGAAGCACGCAGGCCGCCGCCCCGAGCAGCGCCGTGACCGCCAGGGGCAGTGCCTCGGTGCACCACAGGACGACGACGACGGCGACGATCGCCGCCAGCCGCCAGGCTTCGGGGGTCAGGGCTTCCATGGCGACACTCTATCGCGCCTCCCGATGGGATGGGCGCGGGCCGATGTCGTCTTCCAGACGGCTCCGGCTTCCCGGCAGCGGGGCACGACGGTCAGAGACCGCCGCTACAGGGGAGAGCATCGTCGTTGCGCCGAGGTTGCGCCCCCCCCCGTGCCCTTGAAGCCCGAGGCGTGAGCCGAGGGAATGCGGATCGGCTTCCGGTGGATCGACGCGTATTCCCTCATCTTGCGATTCGGGCTTCCCGGCAGCGGGGCACGACGGTCAGAGACCGCCGCTACAGAAGACCCCGGCACGCAGCGGCCGCAGGCCGGATTCGACGGTCAGAGACCGCCGCTACAGGGCCGCCGCTCCGCGGCGGCCACGGTCGCCCGGAGGTGCGATCGCCCGGCCGGCTGGTCGCACCTTGGCTGCGACCACGCCGGCCCAAGCCCGCCGGGGCCATGGATGGCCCGGCGGGCGTGAAGTCAGTACGTCTTGCCGAGGGCCGCCTGGGCGGCGGCCAGCCGGGCCACCGGCAGGCGGAACGGCGAGCAGCTCACGTAGTCGAGCCCCACGTGGTGGCAGAAGACCACCGAGTGGGGATCGCCGCCGTGCTCGCCGCAGATACCAAGCTTGATGTCCGGGCGGCTCTTCCGCCCCTTCTCGACGGCGATCTGCATCAGCTGACCCACGCCGGAGGCGTCGATCGACGCGAACGGGTTGGCCTTGAAGATGCCCTCCTCCGTGTACTTCTGCAGGAACGAGCCCATGTCGTCGCGGCTCATGCCCAGGCAGGTCTGGGTGAGGTCGTTGGTGCCGAAGGAGAAGAACTCGGCCGTCTCGGCGATCTCGTCGGCCGTCAGCGCGCCGCGCGGGATCTCGATCATCGTGCCGACGAGATACTTGATCTTCTGCCCCGTCTCCTTCTGCACCTGCTCGGCCACCCGGTGGACGATGTCCACCTGGTTGTCGAGCTCCTTCTTGAAGCCGACGAGCGGGATCATGATCTCGGGCTTCACCTTCCCGCCGTCCTTCTGCACCTTGGCCGCAGCCTCGAAGACCGCGCGGGCCTGCATCTCGGAGATTTCCGGATAGCTGATGCCGAGGCGGCAGCCGCGGTGACCGAGCATCGGGTTGAACTCGTGCAGGGCGTGGACACGGGCCTTGACCGTCTCCACCGGGAGGCGGAGCTTCTTGGCCAGGTCGGCCTGGGCCTTCTCGTCGTGCGGCACGAACTCATGCAGCGGCGGGTCGAGGAAGCGGATCGTCGCCGGCCGCCCCTCGAGGGCCCGGAAGATGCCCTCGAAGTCGTCCCGCTGGTAGGGCAGGAGCTTGGCGAGGGCCTCGCGGCGGGCGGACTCGTTCTCGGCGAGGATCATCTCCCGCATGGCGTCGATGCGGTCGCCCTCGAAGAACATGTGCTCCGTCCGCGTCAGGCCGATGCCCTCGGCACCGAAGGCGATCGCGTGCCGCACCTGCTCCGGGGTGTCGGCGTTGGTGCGGATGCCGAGCTTCCGGTGCTTGTCGGCGAGCTTCATGATGAAGTCGTAGTACTGGAAGACCTCCGAGTCGGCCGGCTTCATCGTCTTGGCGATCAGCACCTGCTTGAGCTCGCTGTCGGCCGTCTTGATGCCGCCGGCGAACACCTCGCCGGTCGAGCCGTTGATCGAGATCGCGTCCCCCTCGCGGAGCGTCTGCCCGGCGCACTTGAGCGTGCCCGCGGCATAGTCGATCTGGATCGCGCCGGCACCGGCCACGCACACCTTGCCCATCTGCCGGGCGACGAGGGCCGCGTGGCTGGACACACCGCCGCGGCTGGTGAGGATGCCCTCGGCGGCGATCATGCCGCGGAGGTCCTCGGGCGACGTCTCCACGCGGGCCAGCACCACCTTCACCCCCTTGTGGGCGAGCTCCTCGGCCTTGGCGGCGGAAAACACGAGCTGGCCGGTGGCGGCACCGGGGCCGGCGGGCAGGCCGGTGGTCAGCACCCGCCCGCTCTTCTTGGCCGCCTCGTAGTCGTGGCGGTCGAAGATCGGGGCGAGGAGCTGCGACAGGGCGTCGGGGTCGGCCGACTGGATCGCGTGCTCCGCGGTCATCAGCTTCTGCTTGACCATGTCGTGGGCGATCTTCACATAGGCCAGCGCCGTCCGCTTTCCGTGCCGCGTCTGCAGCATGTAGAGCTTCTTCTTCTCGACGGTGAACTCGAAGTCCTGCACGTCGCCGAACTTCTTCTCCAGCGTCTGGCGGACCTTCTCCAGCTGCTTGTAGGTGCCGGCGAACATCGGCTCGTGGGCCATCTCGGCCACGGGCTTCGGCGTCCGCACGCCGGCCACCACGTCCTCGCCCTGGGCGTTGACGAGATACTCGCCGTAGAAGACGTCCTCGCCGGTGGCCGGGTCGCGGGTGAAGGCCACGCCGGTGGCGCAGTCGTCGCCCATGTTGCCGAACACCATGCTCTGCACGTTGACGGCCGTGCCCCATTCGTCGGGGATCTTGTACTTGCGACGATAGAGGATCGCCCGCTCGTTCATCCAGCTGCCGAACACGGCGCCCACGGCGCCCATCAGCTGCCCGAAGGGCTCCTGCGGGAAGGTCTTGCCCGTCCGCTCCTTGATGAGCCGCAGGTAGCGGCTGATCAGTTCGCGGAGGTGAGCCTCGGTGAGGTCGGTATCGTCGTGGATCCCGAGCTGGTGCTTCAGCCCCTCCATCGTCTCCTCGAAGGGGTCGTGCTCGTTCTCGTGCCGCTTCTGCACGCCCATCACCACGTCGCCGTACATCTGGATGAAGCGGCGGTAGGAGTCGTAGGCGAAGCGGGGATTGCCGGTGGCTTCGGCCAGACCTTTCACGGTCTCGTCGTTGAGGCCGAGATTGAGGATCGTGTCCATCATGCCCGGCATGCTGTCGCGGGCCCCGGAGCGGACGCTGACGAGCAGGGCGTTCTTCGGATCGCCGAACTTCTTCCCCGTCTCCTTCTCCATGAGCTTCATGGCGGAGGCGACCTCCTCCTCGAGGCCCTTGGGGAACTTCTTGTGGTTCTTGTAGTAGTCGATGCAGACCTGCGTGGTGATCGTGAAGCCCGGGGGCACCGGCAGCCCGATCTTGGTCATTTGGGCGAGGTTGGCCCCCTTGCCGCCGAGGAGCGGCTTCATCGTGCCGTCGCCGTCACACTTCTTGGCGCCGAAGGAATAGATCATCCGGCCCGGCTTGCCCCCGCCTCCCGACTTCTTGGCGGACTTCTTGGCGGACTTCTTTCCGAGGGAGGTGGCCATGGGAGCGTGGAGCCCTTTCGAGAGGAGGAGGTGTCACGAGCGAATCAGCGCGGTGAATCCCGCGAAAATCGCGTCGAATCTACGTTCGTGATCGGGGGACGTCAACGACGGCGACGGCCGGGCGTGGCGGCAGGGCACGGGGTATCGATGGACGGCTTCCGGACCCCGCCGCGGCCGACCGGTTCCTGGAATGGGCTGCATTTCCCCTTCCCGTTACACTGCAGCGTCGGTGGCGCGGCCGTGCCGCCAGCCTCGCAGGAGCAGACACATGTTCCCACTCCGCGTTCGGGCCGTCGTGATCGTGGCGGCGGTCGTTTCCCTGGCGGCTTTCGCGGCCGATGCGACGGCATCTCCGGCCCGCCGTCTCGCTCGGCGAGGCGTGCTCCCAGCCCCACCCCCCGGCACGGCCGTGATTCCGCCGGGCGGCCCGCTGCGGCCCAATCCGCTGTTGGCAGTGCCGATCGCGCCCGGCGGTCCGGCGATTGTGGTCGGCCCCGCCGGCCGCGTCCGTCGCCGGCTGGCGATGCCGGCCGACGTCGCGCCCGCGCCGGTCGTCACCGTGACTCCGGGCGTGGGGCCGGCGATCGCGGCGCCGCCGCTGGTCAAGTCGCCCCCCGCCGCGGCAGTCCCGGCTCAGCCCTTGGCTGCCAAGCCCGCGCAGCCACCGGCTGCAGCCCAGCAGCCGGCTCCCGTCGCGCAGCCGCCTGCGGCCCTCGCCGTGGAGCCGATTCCCGCGCCGCTGCCGCAGCCGCGGGCCACCGCCGCTGGTGGCGTGGTGCCGGCCGGTGGTGAACTCGAGATTCCCGACGGCACGCGGAGCGTGCTCGTTCCGGCGGGCAACGAGCAGCCCGCGCCCGCCGGCCGTTGATTGCCGGCGCGGCACAGGCCCGCCCCCACCCCCTGGCTACTCCTCATAGAAGCGGCCCGACAACTCGATGCCGGGGTTGTCCTTGAGTCGTGCGAGTGCCGCCGCGCCGATCTGCGTGATGCCGCGGACCGCGAGCGTCACGCCGGCGTGGGTGGCAAGGACCGCGGCGACCTCGTCGCTCACCCGCTCTACGCAGTCCAGCGCGAGGAGCGGATGCCTGACCAGTTCGCGGGCCACGTCGGCGGTCAGCGTCCGCAGCCCGTTGAGCGCCAGGCCGCCGGCGCGGTGCGTGGCCAGGATCGCCGCCGCGGCGGGAGTCAGCCGGTTGACGCGGCCGAGGCCCAGGTACGAAAGCCCCTCGATGCCGCGCCACAAGGGCTGCGCCGCCAGCGCCCGTGCCCGCCGCTCGTCGAGCGTCGCGATGCCTGACAATTCAAGCGGCCCGCGGTGCTGGAGGAGGGCCTCGAGCCGATGGTGCGGGAGATCGTCGGGCACATGGATCAGCAGCGCGCCCTCGTGGCGTCCGAGGGCGTCGGCCAGGCCGTCGGTGACGGCGACCTCGTAGAGGTGCAGTTCGCCCGTGTGGCTGGCGAGCCGCTGTGCCTGTCGGGGCGAGAGATGGCGCACATTCTTCAGACAGAGGTGGCCCTGCCGGCCGCCCAGCGCCTCTGCGGCACCGTCCGACAGGGCGGTCAGGCCGTGGAAGTGCATCGCGCCACGGTAGCGGGCCAGGTGCCTGGCGACCCGCGGCGGCAGCACCGGCAGTCCGTCGAGCGTGAGATCGCCGCCGTGCAGCGCCAGCGCCGCGGCGGCCCTGCTCGACAGTCGGTCGAGTCCGTCGAGGGACAGCCGTCCCCGATGACGGGCCAGGCCTTGGGCTGCCGCTGCCCGGAGCGTCTGCACGCCGTTGAGAAACAGATCGCCGCCGTGCCGGCCGAGGGCAGCGGCGGCGGCGGCCGAGAGGGATCGCAGGCCGGCGAGCGAAAGACAGCCTCCCTCGTGGCACGCCAGCGCATCGGCCACCGCGTCGGTGATGCTGGCGACGTCGTCGATGAAGAGGTGACCGCGGTGCCGGGCCAGCTCGCGGGCGATCGACAGGGGGAGTCGCCGCACGCCGGGGAGCCGCAGGCTGGTCTGGTAGCGGCCGATTGCCGTGCGCGGCGCGTCCGGCCCAGTCGGCGGCGCGAGCGTCAGCCGGCCATGCGTGGCGGCGAGGAGCGGATCGGAACGGTCGAAGGCGAGTCGGCCTCGACCGTCGATCACCGCGGCCCGCTCCGCGCCGGTCACCAGTTCCTGGGCCCGGGCCCGATCAAGATGAACGATGCTCTGCATACCCGCAGCCTCCGACGCGACGAAGTCCACGTTGCATAGTATCGGCCGCGCGGCGGCGGAAAGCGATCGTTTGGCCGCCGTATGACACGCGCGACGCGATTGCCGCCGGCCGCGGAACAGGATGGCGTTGGCGTGACTACCGGGCGTGCAGAACCGCGAGCGCATCCGGCGCCGCGGCGAGCAGCGGTGAATGTCCGAGGTAGCGCTCCGCCATTTCCCGGCGACCACGGGCGCGGAGCGTCGCGTAGACGTGCAGCTCGAAGTGCAGTTGCAGCCGGCGCTCCGCCTCCTGCGCGCCGATGGCGTGGAGCATGCCCATCAGCGCCTCGGCGGTGGAGAGCTGCAGCGGCGACGGCTGGTCGCGGAGCCAGTAGCGGCTCGGCTCGGGGCGGGCCTCGGGCAGCCGGACGCACCGCCCCAGGCCCTCGACGCTGCGCAGCATTTCGCCGGCCTGCCGCCACGTGCCGTCGAGGAGCAAGGCGGCGATGCCGCCGCGCCGGCTGTCGGCGGTCGCCGCGACCGCATCGGGCAGCGGGTCTCCGCCGGGATGCAGGATCCACAGCTCGCGGCCGGGCGCGAGTGTGTCGGTGGAGAAGCCGGTGGCGGGGTGGAAGCGGGTTTCGCGCTGATAGACGTGGCACGTGGCGGCGGTCACGGCCCGGGCGACGAGCAGGCCGGTGCTCGACGGCTTCGACCGTTCACCGCGATGGATCAGCACGTGAACGGCGAGTGGCGTCTCCACGGGCGGCAGGAGGTCGCAGGTGCACCACCGCGGCGGCAGGCTGCACCGCGGGCAGCGGGCGGCGCCGGCAAGAACGACACTTCTTCCCATGGATCAAGAGCCTCGGCCGGAGCGACGGTCGGAAACGGCGGACCGCCTATAATCTGGTTGTCGTTCCCCGGCGACGGCCGGGGAGAGAACCGCCCGGCGGCGATCTCGCAGTGATCGTGACGGCTGGGATTCCTGTAGCGAAAGGAGGTGGTCTAGTGACGCAAGACTGTACCGGAGGGCTGCGCCGATAGCGGCGAGTCGACGGGCCTGCCGTTGATGCAGCCCACCAAATGGTTCCTACGGCTGCCGCCCCCTCGTGGGGCGGCAGCTCTTTTTTATGCGGGCAGCTTCGCGGCCCGCCAGGCCTTGTAGCCGCCGACGATGTCGTGCACGTCGCGGCGGCCCAGCTTCTGCAGCAGGCTGGCGGCGATCGCGGAGCGGTAGCCGCCTTCGCAGTGCACGGCCACGGGCCGGCCGGCCGGAATCTCGCCGATCCGCTCGTCGAGATGCGGAAGCGGAATGTTGAGACTCCCCTCGATATGCCCGCCCGCGTGCTCCGCCTCGCTGCGCACGTCCACGACGGTCGGTGCCGCGCCGGCGTCGGGCCGCTTGCCCGCGAGCCATTCGGCGAGGGCTGGCGCGGTGATCCGTTCCGTCCGCTCGACGAGATCGTCACGAGCGGCGAGGGCGTTCATGCCGCCGGCGAGGTAGCCGGCCACGTTGTCGAAGCCGATGCGGCCGAGCCGCATCACGGCCTCTTCCTCACCTCCCTCCGCGGCGATCACCACGATCGGCGCATCGTGGGAGAGCATCGATCCGGCCCACGTGGCGTACTTGCCGTTCAAGGCGATGTTGAGGGATCCCCGCAGGTGCCCCCCTTCGAAATCGATGCCATCGCGGACGTCGAGGAGCTGGCCACCGGATCGTCCGACCGCAAGCACCTCGTCGAGCGAGAGCGGCTTGAGCGTCTTTCGCATCGCTTCGTCAAGTGAGACCCGCTCCTGCCGGTTCAGGATCGCGTCGTGCACGAAGTACTCCGGCGCTTCCGGCTGATCGGCCGTGACGATCTTCTTGAACTCCTCGCGGCTCATCGGCTGGAGGGCGTAATTGAACTTTTTCTGCTCGCCGATCGTGGAAACGGTCTCCTTCGACAGGCTCTTGCCGCACATGCTGCCGGCCCCGTGGGCCGGATAGACGAGCGTGGCGTCGGGCAGCTTCACGAGCTTGTTCGTGATGCTCTCGTAGAGCATGTCGGCCAGTTCGTCGGCGGTCACGCCCACGCTCGCCAGGAGGTCGGGCCGGCCCACGTCGCCGATGAAGAGCGTGTCGCCGGTGAGCACGGCCAGCGGTTCCGTACGGCTCGTCGCCAGATCGTAGACGAGGATCGAGATGCCCTCGGGTGTGTGCCCCGGCGTCTCCATGATCTCGAGCTTCACGTCGCCGAACTCGACGACGTCGCCGTCCTTCATCTTCACGCACGAGAACTCCGCCTCCGCCCGCCGGCCGAGGTGGATCGTCGCCCCCGCCGTGTCGCGGAGTTCGATGTGGCCGGCGATGAAGTCGGCGTGGAAGTGCGTGAGGAACACGTGCTTGATCGAATACCCGCCGGCCTGGGCGGCGGCGAGGTACTGGTCGATGTCACGCTGGGGGTCCACCACCGCGGCCGTCTTCGTCTTGTCGTCGGTGATCATGTACGACGCGTGGGACAGGCACGCGAGGTAGTACTGCTGGATCTTCATGGCGGTGTCTCCGCTGACAGCCTGCTAACGTGAGCAGGTGGTGGCCGTGCGGCAGGCCTGGTTCCATGGCATCCGCGCGATCAGCATCGCCATGCCGCAGGTGTCGGTGATCCCGGCGAACACGAGTCCGCAGCCCACGAAGCCGGCCAGGCCCGCGCCGATCGCCTGCCAATTGATCGGCGCCTCGGGGCCGAAGCCGGCCAGCGCCGCACCGACGGCGACGAGCGCGCCCGCGGCGATCCGCACCTGCCGTTCGAGCGACATCACCTTGCGGCCGCGCACCACCGGCACCCCGGCGGTCTCGCAGGCGGCCGTTCCCCCTGCGACGCTGATCACGTCCTTGAGGCCCGCGGCGAGCATCTTCTCGCAGGCCTTCTGACTGCGGCCACCCGACTTGCAGACGAAGTAGGCGGGCCCGCCGCCGCTGAGGGCCGTCACGGCCTGCGCGTCGAGCCGGTCGAGCGGGATGTTGTGGGCGAAATCGACGTGCACTTCGCCGAACTCGGCCGGCGTGCGGACATCGATGAGGGTGATTTTTTCCCCTTTGCGGCGCAGGTCGGCGAGCTGCGCGGGAGAAATGGTGGCGATCATGGAAACAGCCTCCGGGGGGTCAGGAAAGGGACTGGAATGGGCATGTGTCGCGATCTGGCGATACGTTGTCGACAAGGGTGATCGACGGCGGGAGCGTGATGAATCCTAGGCGGGCACGCCGGTTCGCGGCGACTTCGGGGATGCAGAGCCGGTGCGGATGGGCGAGGGTCTCGAGGCATTCGGCCGCCTGACGCAGGCTCTCGAGGCTCGTGAGCTTCGGCGGATGGGGGGGCTTTCGCTTGGTATCGACCATGGCGGAATGGCTTCGCGAAACGGGGCGACGCTGCCATCGGAAGTGAACCAAGGAGGGCTTCTTCCTGTTCCCAAGCACGGGCCTGCGACGCACGATCACCCTGGCACGGCCGACTTCCAAAAACACCCCGTCCGCAGCCCAAGGCCAATCGGCCCGCGGGTGACGGCACGACAGTGCCGTCACCCGGCGCGGCCCTGGATGGCCCGGCGGCCACAGCGATCAGATCGCGGCGGCGGCCGTCTCGCCAGTGCGGATCCGGACGACCTCGGCGAGGTTCGTCACGAAGATCTTGCCGTCGCCGACCTGGCCGGTGCGGGCCGTCGTCATGATCTTGCTGATCACCGCCGGCGCCTCGTCGTCGCTCACCACCACCTCGATCTTCACCTTAGGCAGGAAGTCGACGGAGTACTCGGCGCCGCGGTACGTCTCCGTGTGACCCTTCTGCCGGCCGAAGCCCCGGACCTCGGTCACGGTCATGCCCTTCACGCCCTGGGCGTTGAGCGCGTCCTTCACCTCTTCGAGCTTGAAATGTCGGATGATCGCTTCGATCTTCTTCATGGTTTCGTCTCCTTGGGAGCGGGTATCGACTTCAGGGCCGACGTGAGTCGCGGCCGACGGCCGAAGAAACTGCACGTCCCGTGCCAAACGAAAACCTGCGGGATTCACGCCGTTCCGCGTTCCTGGCGCGTCGCGCCGGTGCGGCGCCCCGCGGCCCCGCCCACCCCCGTGCGGTTTTTCCCGCCGCGAACCGCGCTGTCGCGCCGGCGCGGCGCTATTTTCGAAACGAGGCGCCGTCGAGGCCGTGCCCCTTCATGAGCCGGTAGAGCGTGCCCCGAGGCAGCCGGGCCTCGCGGGCCGCGGCCGACACGTCGCCCAAATGCCTGGTCAGCAGGTCGGCGAGATACTGCTTCTCGAAGCGGGCCACGTGCTCGGCCCGCTGGGCGAAGAAGCCGACGGCCCCCGCCTCCGTGCCGGCCGCGCGGCCGGCCGCCGCCACCACCTCGTCGGGCAGGTCGTCCACGCCCGCCATCGGCGAACGCGTCATCGCGATCGCCCGCCGCACCACGTTCTGCAGTTCGCGGACATTCCCCGGCCAGTGGTAGCTCTTGAGGATCTGGTAGACGTCGGTGGACAGGCCGCCCACCGGGCGGCCCATCTCCTGCGCGGCCCGGTTGGCGAAGAACTCGGCCAGCAGCCCGATGTCGTCCCCGCGCGACCGCAGCGGTGGCAGGTCGATCCGCACGACGTTGATCCGGTAGAAGAGGTCGCGGCGAAACTCGCCCCGCTCCACCATCTGATCGATGTTTCGCGACGTCGCGGCGACGACCCGCACGTCGACCGCGTTTTCCTGCCGGGCTCCGACCCGCCGCACCCGCCGCTCCTGCAGCACCCGCAGGAGCTTGGCCTGGAGGGGCAGCGGCAGTTCGCCGACCTCGTCGAGAAACAGCGTGCCTCCGTCGGCGAACTCGACGAGCCCCATCCGCCGGGCGTCGGCGCCGGTGAACGCGCCGCGCTCATGGCCGAACAACTCGCTTTCCATCAGCGCGTCGGGAATCGCGCCGCAGTCGACCGGAACGAAGGGGCCCGGGCTGCGCCGGCTCCGCTTGTGGATCGACCGGGCCACGAGCTCCTTGCCGGTGCCGGTCTCGCCGGTGACCAGCACGTCCACGGAACTCACGGCCACCCGCTCGATGATCGAATACACCTGCTGCATCGCCAGGCTCGCGCCCAGGAAGTCGTCGAACGAATAGGGGCGTTCGACGGCCCGCCGCAGCACCTCCTCGGCCGCCCGCCGCCGCGACGTCGTGAGCAGCCGCACGAGCGCGTCCTCGAGATCCGTCTCGGTGCGGGCGATGTCGAGGTAGTCGCCGGCGCCCGCCTGCAGACAGGCGCGGGCCGTGTCCACCGACGGTCGTGGGTCGACCACCACCATCGGCAGCTGCGGGTCGGCTTTGTGGAGGGCGCCGTAGAGCACGTCGGCCGTCGGACCCGAACGCGCCGTGACGACGCCGAGATCCCAGGAGTCGCGGGCCAGCGTGCCGAGGGCCTTTTCCAGCGAGGTCTCGACCCGGACCTCCAGTGGCTGCAGCCGGGCGATCAGCCGCGCGTAGGGCAGACCCTCGGGGCCCTCGGAGTCCACGATCAGGATGCGCGGCTGCTGCACGGGACGAATGCGTGATGGTTCGCCGGTCGCCTCGCGGAGATGGCGCGAGGCCCTGCCGCGCCGGCCGCCTGCCCTCGCTCGCAGGTTCACGAGTATGCAGGCCGTGGCCGAGGCGGGCAAGCCGCGCGGCCGCTTTCGCCAGGGGTGCCCTCTGGTACATTTCAGGGTCCGCAGCCGCGTTTTCCGCGGGCCGCACGCCCCCCGGAGCCGATTCTTTCATGGCGATCGACACCTACGCCCCCTGCCCGGGAGGCACCGGCAAGAAGATCAAGTTCTGCTGCGCCGACCTCGTCGGCGACCTCGAGCAACTCGATCGGCTCATCGAGGGCGACCAGATCTCGGCGGCCCTCGACCAGGTGCGGCGGCTGTCCGACAAACATCCCGGCCGCCCCTGCCTCATGGCCACGCGGACGAAGCTGGAACTCGGCACCAAGCAGTTCGCCGAGGCCGCCGTGTCGAGCCAGGCGTTTCTCGCCGCCCATCCCGAGAACCCGCTCGCCCTCGGTCAGGCGGCCGTCACCGACGCCGTCGCCGGCCGCGTGCAGGAGGCCGCGGCGCTGTTCGACAAGGCCCGGATCACGGCCCTGGCCGCCGGCCGCACCGAGGGGGGGCACGACGTGTCGCCCGAACTCGTGCGGATCGCGGCCACGCTCGTCCAGGCCGGTGCCCAGCTCGGCCACGTCGGCTTCGCGCAGGGCATCGTGGAGTGGCTCATCGACCGTGGCCTCGGCTCGGACGAGGAACGGCGGCTGTTGGCGGCGATCGTCGGCTCGGCCGGCGTGCCGCCCGCTCTGCGGACGAAGGTGCGGCTCGCGCCGACCGCGGCCGACGCGGCCTGGCGGCCGGAGTTCGACGCGGCACTCGAGCATGCCCGCCAGTGGCGGCTGTCCAAGGCTTTGACCACGTTCCGCAGCCTCAAGAGCGTGGCGGGCGAAAGCCGGGAGCTGTTCACCAACATCGCGCTGGTCTGCGAGATGCTGGCCCGGCCCTTCGAGGCGGCGGAGGCCTGGCTGGCGGTGGCGAAGCTGCGGGATGTGCCGCACGACGATGCCATCGAGGCCACGGGGCGGGCGATCGCGCTGGAAACCGAGGCCGATCCCGACCGCTCGCCGCTGGTGTCGTTCGCGACCGCGATCGCAGCCTTGGCCGTGGGCACCGGGGAAGAGGGCACGACCGCGCTGGAGTTGCTCGAAGACAAACTCCGGCACGACAGCCGCTGCGAGACGGCGCCGTTCGACCGCTCGAGCTGGGTGTCGCGGGGCGCCGTGCCGCCACGGTCGGTGTGGCGGATCTACGAGCCGGCGGCCGGCGGCGATCGCCCCGCCCGCATGCTCGCCTCGCTGCTCGTCTTCGGCCGCCAGACCGACCGCGAACCGGAGGCCGTGCTGCAGGGCTTCGCCCCCGACGTGGCCGAGGCGCGGCCGATCGCCGAGCAGCTGCTCGGCTGCACGTTCACGGGGGCGGAAGCGGCGGCGGGGATGCCCGCCACGGCGCCGACGTCGTGGCTCATGGGCGCCCAGTTCCGCATGCCTGCCCCGGAGCCCCCGACCGCACCGCCGGCCGCCGGCAGCCCATGCCTGTTCGACACGCTCATGGCCCGGCAGCAGGCCGCCCTCTGGTCGCGGTTCGTGGACCGCTGGCCCGAGACACCGCTGCCAGAACTGCTCGGCAAGACGCCGCGGCAGGCGCTGGCCGACGCCGAGGGCGGCCGCCGCGTCGAGGCGCTCGTGACCGAGGGCGAGGCCACGTCGCGCCGCCGCGACGCCGCCGACGCGTGGACGGCCGTGCGCCAGCAGCTCGGCATGCCGCCCGCGACGCCGATCGTGGAGGAGAAGCCGCTCGAGAGCGTGCCACCGCTCCGCTGGCATCGCCTCGACATGACGAAGGTCGACCTCGACCAGTTGCGGGGCGTGCTCGTGACGTCCGTCGATGCCGGCTTCGACCGGGCCGCGGAACGGGCCGCCGAGGCCGTCGTCGCCCGTGGCGACACGACCCCGGAGGACCGCTGGGAGGCGTACGGCGTGCTCGAGGAGCGGGCCGACTCCACGGTCCGCAAGCTCGAACTGCTCGGCGAGCTCCGGAGCATCGCCAAGGCTCTCAAGGCCAACGACGGCATGCTCGACGTGGCCGAGCTCCGCGTCCGTCTGCAGCGCGGCGATCAGGCCGACATCATGCGGCTGCTCGACCATCTGCGGCGCGAGCACACCCGCGACCAGCAGGTGCTGCAGGCGCTCGCCGAGGTGCTGATGGAGGCGGGAATCGATCTCAACGCCCTCGCCGGCCGTGCGCCAGGCGGCATGCCCGGCGCCGCCCCCCCCGGCATGCCGGCGGCGGCCCCCGCCGCCGAGCCCGGCAAGCTGTGGACGCCCGGCGGTGAGACGGCCGGCGGCGGCGAGAAGAAGACGATCTGGACGCCGGGGTGATGCGCTTCCCCTTGAGCCTCTTGCACGAACCGCTCCTGGCCAACAACGGTCAGGGCGGGGTTGCCCACGACCAAGCCGGTGTCGTATTCGAGCCTTGACCTCGCGGTGCGAAAAGCGTCGCCCCGTACTCGACCCGCGAAGCAGCGGTGGGCCTCCTTCCGCGCCGCACGCAACTGCCGCTGCGGCCGCTCGCCATCGCCGCTGACCGCAGACCGCGACGGCCCGGCGCGAGATCAGAACTTCTGGATCATGTCGAAGCCGAGCATGGTCTGCTGGTTGCTGATGCCGTCGTTGTAGGGCGCCCGCGGACCGCCGTACGGGCCGCCGAAGAAGTCCCAGCGGAACGCCGGCCGCATGAGGAAGTTGCCGGTCGGCGTCCAGTTCGGCCCGAGCGTGAGGGAGTAGAAGTTGCCGGGCAGCGGGACGTGGTTGGGATTGCTCGGCCGGTTGAGGCCGACGCGGGTGCCGTCGGTGTCCTGGAACCACTCGAACCGGGCGCCCCACGCCCAGGCGTCGCTGACGCGATAGTAGAGATACTGGTCGATGCCCACCCACAGTGCGGTGCCGCCGTCGGCCAGCCCCTTGGCCTGCGTGCCGAGCCACTGATGGAACAGATACTCCCAGTTGGCGGCCGGCCGCGACTCGAAGATCAGGCTGTAGCGGGTGCGATTCGCCGACATCAGCGGGGGTGCCGGCTGAAAGAGCGGCGAGAAGTCGTTGCCCTCGTCACCGCTGATGATGGCGAACGACGTGGCGAACGAGTTGTCGTCGTTGCGGACGCGGACGCGGCCCAGGAAGTTGGCCTTGCTGTAGGCCGAGGCGAGGCCGTTCCAGCCGTTGACGAGCCCCGCGTCCACCTCGACGTTGTCCGTCGCATTCCAGTTGACGAGGCCGCCCCAGTGGGTGAACGGACCGGCGAACTGGTAGCTGTAACTCTTCATGTAGAAGAAGTTGCCGACGGCCGGCACGCCCTCGTAACCGACGATCGTGTAGAAGTGGCCGAGTTTCAGCGACAGATCCTGGCTGCCGACTTCGGCATACAGCTGCGGGATCGCCAGGCCGTAATACTCCCCGCTGTTCCAGTCACGCGGACCGGGATTCGTCTCCCACCCGAGCGACATCGCCAGCGGAAAGTCTTCGCCGTAGAGCACGTCCGCACGGCCGCCGATGCCGCTCGAGCCGTCGGTGGGCAGCGTGCGTTCGGCGATGATGTAGACCTGGTTCATCATCGCCTCGTTGGCGCGGTCGACCGCGTTGTATGGGCCGTTGAACTTGCTCGCCGGCACGCCGAAGTTGCCGACGAAGCCGCCGTCGAGCCAGCCATACACGCCGCCACGGCCCCCGGCCCCGAACAGGAACCAGTCCTGCCCGGAGGGAATGATGCCCGTCATAACCTCGTCGGTCAGCACCGGATCGAAGGACTCGAATCCGCCCACCTGGCCCGGCCTGCCGACGAACGCGTCTTCCTGGGCGACTGCCACGGCCACCGCCGCCAGCGCGCACATGAGCCCCCCCACGCCCCGCCCGCCATGCTTCACGCCGCCACGCATGCACGATCCTCCCGCGGCCGACTGCGGTGAGTGCGGACGAAATCGTCCGCCGCCTTACCCACCCGCGCCCGACGCCGACCCTGATTTCGGCCCCACCACCGGCATATCCGTCGCGCCGGGCAGGACAGGAGAAAAAGTCACGGGCCACCTCGCCGGATCCTCCGATCGGCAGCGGCTGGGCAAACTCCCCGGATTTCCCCGCCTTCAGGCCGGCCGCAGAATCCCCCCAGGCTCTGTGTCTTTTCCGCCGCAAACCCGTCGCCTCAAGCCCTGGTTCGGGTCGTACCGATTGCTCCGAAGTCGACGGGGGAAGTGCTGATGGCGAAGACGGGCTTCCGCCGGCTGGTGCTCGGCCTCGTCGCCTGCGCAGCCGTTTGGACTGGGTCGTTCGAGGTCCGTGGCCAGCAGCCCACGATCCGCCGCGAGGAACTCGAGACGGATCGCGACTCGTTCACGTTCGCCCCGACGACGGCCGGCCCCGACACGTCGATTCTCGAGACTTCATACTCGTTCATCGACAACCGTCTGGGGCCGGAAGCCCACAGCTTCCCGGAGGTGCTGCTCCGGCGGGGCTGGGGCGAGAAGGTGGAGTTCCGCCTCGGGTTCAACTACGAGGCCGGCGGACCGGGCACCGTTTCGGGCAGTGAGTTCGGCGGGGAAGACATCGAGACCGAGAACGAGAGCCGCATCCTCTACGGCACCAAGGTCGAGACCACCGAGCAGGATGGCTGGCTGCCCCGGTCGGCCGCCATCCTCCAGGGCTACACGCCCGTGTCCGGGCCGTCGAACAAGTCGACGCTCGTGTGCGGCCAGGCATGGGGATGGCGATTCGCGGGGGGCTGGGAGTGGACGACGGCCATGCGGTACGGCACCGGCGTCGAGGAGGCGGATGCCTTCAGCCAATGGGCGCCGTCGAGCGTGATCAAGGTCCCCGTCGGCCCGCGGTGGAACGCGCATGTCGAATACTTCGGCATCTTCTCGACCGGCAAGGAAATCCCGCTCAACATCCAGTACGCCAGTTGCGGTGGCCACGTGCTGGCGACGGAGGACCTCGAGATCGGACTCCGCGTGGGCTGGGGACTCAACGAGACGACGCCGGCGTTCTTTTCCAACGTGGGCGTCGGCTGGCGATACTGACGAGCGGCGAAGAAACCGTCGCCAGCCCATGCACTTTCCGCCATAAGCGGCCGATTGCCACCGGCCGCGTGGCGTCCTTATTCTGAATCCCATGATAGCCTTCGATGATTTCGATGCCTGGGCGGATGCCATCAGCGGCGCCCACCTCCGGCTCGTCTGCGACGCGGTCGAGACCCCCCGTTGGACGCTGGGCGTCGTGCCCCTGGGGAACGTTCTCCTGCAGGTGGCGGAGGAGGGTGGTGGCAATCTTTGCTACGGCGCGAACACGCACCCCGGGCCGACGGTCTTCCTGCCGCTCACCCATGCGGGGGCGCACGTCGTCAACGCCGAGCAGCTTGACGACGATGCGTTGTTCATCATTCCCCACGAGGCGGACTTTCGGATCCAAGTCCGGCGCTACGCCCATGCCTGGTGCTCGATCGCCCTCCCGATGGACTGCCCCATCGCCACTTCCGCGCTGCCGGTGAGTGGCCGGGTCGCCTGCCATCCGGGCGCCGTGCCACGGCTGCGGAACCTCGTGCAGCGTATCGCTGGCGCGCTCATGGACCGGCCGGCCGAGAGCGAAGCCCATCGCGCCGCCGGCCTCGACCTCGTCGCCGCCGTGACCGCCTGCCTGCCGGCACCGCAGCCGGCCCGTTCGATCACGGGCCGGCCGCGGCTCGATCGCGCCGCGATCGTGCGTGATGCCATGGCCGTGATCGAGACCGCACCGGCGACGCCGACGGCCCGCAGCCTCGCCGCCCGGATCGACGTCACCGAGCGGACGCTGCTGCGGGCGTTCCGTGAAACCTACGGCGTGCCACCCAAGCAATATCTGATGTTCCGCACGCTGCACGTCGTGCGCCGCGTCCTGCGGGCCGGGGCACCGCTCGACCAAACGGTGGCGGACGTGCTCACGCGGCACGGGATCTGGGAGTTCGGCCGCTTCGCTGCCCGGTACCGCCGGCAGTTCGGCGAACTGCCGTCGGAAACCCTGCGGCGGGCGCGGGCCTGACGCCCGCGACCGCCCCGCGCCGACCGCCTCAGCGGCCCGAGCCGGCTCCCGCCGTGACCGCCTCCATCACGCGGTTGAGGTTGAAGCTGCCCGGCTTCTGCCGCGGCGGAAACTCCCGAAAGCTCTGCAGCCACTCGCCGACGTACGCCGCGGCCGGCGCGATGGCGAACATGTGCTCGAGGTACCAGCGCTGGTAGTCCATGCCGATGTCCTGCGCGAGCTCGAACGGGTCCATCCGCAGGTTCACGAGCGTCGGGGCCCGGAGTTCCACGAACGGCTGCTGCCACACGTGCATGCCGTGGGCCCGCTGCTCGAGGAACGTGACCTTCCAGTTCTCGTACCGCAGCGCCGCCACGCTGCCGTCGTCGGTCCAGTAGATGAAGTCCTTCCGCGGCCAGGCCGCCGCGCCGCGGAGGGCGGGACCGAGATCGTAGCCGTCGAGGTGCACCTTGTAGGTGCGATCGCCGATCTGGCGGCCCTTCTTCAGGTCCTCCTTCGCCGCCGTGTCGCCGGCGGCGGCACAGAACGTGGTGAGCATGTCCTCATGGGCGGCGATGTCGTTGATCACCGTGCCCGGCTTGATCACGCCCGGCCAGCGGATCGCGCACGGAACGCGATAGCCCCCCTCCCACTGCGTGTTCTTCTCGCCGCGGAACATCGTCGTGCCGCCGTCTGGCCAGGTGAACGCCTCCGCCCCGTTGTCGGTGGAGTACATGACGATCGTGTTCTCGGCGAGCCCCAGCTCATCGAGCTTGGCGAGGATCTCACCCACCTGCCGGTCGTGCTCCACCATGCCGTCGGCGTAGATGCCGAGCCGGGTCTTCCCCGCCACGCCCTGCTTGAGGTGCGTGAAGATGTGCATCTTGGTGGAGTTCCACCAGACGAAGAACGGCTTGCCGGACTGCTTGGCCTTCTCCATGAAGGCGAGGGTCTTGGCATTCACCTCCTCGTCGATCGTCTCCATCCGCTTCTTGGTCAGCGGGCCGGTGTCGGTGATCGCACCGTTGGCGAAGGAGTGGATCACGCCGCGCGGGCCGAACCGTTTCTTGAACTCGGGGTTCTGCGGATAGTCGGGGTGCTCCGGCTCCTCCTCTGCATTGAGGTGGTACAGGTTGCCGTAGAACTCGTCGAAGCCGTGGCTGGTGGGCAGCATGTCGTCACGGTCGCCGAGATGGTTCTTGCCGAACTGGCCGGTCACGTAGCCCCGTGCCTTGAGCAGCGTGGCGATCGTGGGATCTTCCTTGCGCATGCCCTCGGGGGCCCCGGGCAGGCCGACCTTCGTCAGGCCGGTGCGGATCGGCGACTGCCCGGTGATGAACGCCGCCCGTCCCGCGGTGCAGCTCTGCTGGCCGTACCAGTCGGTGAACAACGCTCCCTCGCGGGCGATGCGGTCGATGTTCGGCGTCTTGTAGCCCATCATGCCGAGGTTGTAGGCCCCGACGTTGAACTGCCCGATGTCGTCCCCCCAGATGACGAGGATGTTGGGCTGCCGGGCCGGCTCCGCCGCGGAGGCGGACGCGACGAGCCCGACGGCCGCGATCACCAGCGCGATGGCGACTGGGCAGCGGAGACCGTGGGCGAAGCGGGACAGATGCATGGCAGGAGAACTCCAGGGGGAAATCATCACCGACGGAATGCTCCAAATATGGTGTGGCGGACGGGCCGTTCAATGCACAAACCGCCAGAAGCGGCGGGCGGCACCGCCACCGCCTTGTCGCCCGTTGCCGTCACGTCGCCGAGCTCCACGAACACGTCCACCTGCTGGCCGACGAACAGCCCAGGCGCATCGTCTTCCACGGCGTACACGACCTGCAGGACACGGGTGTCGACTCGTTCGCGGTTGTCGCCCGTGAGCGACTGCTTCGGCACGACATAGGGTTCCACACGCACGAATCGCAGCCGATAGGATCGGCCGGCATCGCCGCGCGGATGAGCCCGCGCACTCGCGGTCTTGTCGAACCGCGGAATCTCACTTTCATCGAAGTCGGCCCGCACGCAGAGCGGCTGCACACGGCCCAGCACCATGAGCCGCTGGCCGACTGCCGTGCCCACCTGCTCCCCGGCGCGAACGTCGACCTTGAGCACGTCGCCGTCGATCGGCGACGTGACCGTGAGCCGTTCGATCTCGGTGCGGGCCTGCTCGACCTGGGCCCGGGCACGCCTGACGGCGCTCTCGGCGACGGCGATATCCTCCTTCCAGGCGCCGGCCTTGAGCAGCGTATCGTCCGCCGTGGCGGCGGCGAGCCGCTGTCGCGCCTGTTCCAGTTCCGCCCGCCGCGAGATCAGCTCGGCCTCGGGCACTGTCCGCGCTTCGGCGAGCCGCGCCGTCCGGCGGTAGGCATCCTCGGCCGCCACCATGGCTGCCCGAGCCTCGCTGACCCGCGCCTCGCTCGCCGGCACCTCTTCAGGCCTGGGGAGCGATCGGAGGCGGTGGAGATGCGCCTCGGCATCGGCGAGGCCGGCTTCGCGGACGGCGAGTTCCGCGGCGGCCTGTCGCGTGTCGATGCCGAACAGCGGCGCGCCCACCGCCACGCGATCGCCGGCCGCCACATGGACCCGCTCGACCACACCGGAGACGTGCGTGCCGACGACCACGTCTTCGGTGATCGGTTCGACGATTCCCGCGGCGGCGAGCGTCCGCGAAAAAGGGGCCGTCACCGGCGGAATGGGCGGCGCGGCCTTGGGGAGCGGCTGGTTGGCCCAGTAGACGTGCCAGCTCGCATAGCCCGCGGAACCGAGGGCCAGCAGAGGCAGAAGCAGAGTTCCAATCTTGCCGCTCATGAGTGTGACTCCCGGAAGCCGGCCGCGGGGGAAACGCCCATCACGCGACCATCGCCCATCTCGATGATGCGGTCACCGTATCCGTAAACCCGGCTGTCGTGGGTGACGACGATCACCGCCCGATCCGCGTCCAGGCTCACGCGCCGCAAGAGTTCCATGACGGTGCGGCCGGAATCGGCGTCGAGGGCCGCCGTGGGCTCGTCGCAGACCAGGAGCCGGGGACGATGGACGAGCGCGCGGGCGATCGCGACCCGCTGCTGCTGGCCGCCGGAGAGCTGGGCGGGACGAGCGTCCGCCTTGCCGCCGAGCCCCACGGCGGCAAGCATTTCGCGGGCCTCGCGGATGGCGTCGCTCCGCCGCCGGCCTTGGACGAGGAGCGGAAGGCAGGCGTTCTCGGCCGCCGTCAGCGCCGGCAGCAGGTTGTATTGCTGAAAGACGAAGCCGATCATCCGCCCGCGAAAG
The DNA here is from genome assembly GCA_964545915.1 of uncultured Candidatus Kuenenia sp. Taxonomy (GTDB): domain Bacteria; phylum Planctomycetota; class Planctomycetia; order Pirellulales; family UBA1268; genus QWPN01. The sequence continues at coordinate 94,416 of CAZJHQ010000002.1, forward strand.
GCGACGAGCGCATCGCCGCGCAGATCGCCAAGCGCTCGATCGAAGATCCGGACGTCGCCGGCCGTCGGTTCGAGCAGGCCGGCGACGATCGAGATCAGCGTCGTCTTGCCGCAGCCCGAAGGGCCGACCAGCAGCGTGATCTCTCCCGGGGCGACCTCGACGTCGATTCCGTGGAGCACCTGGACCCGCGTGTCGCCCGAACCGAAGAACTTCGTGACGCCCGTGCAGGCGACGGCGGCGGGGCTGGCGGAAGTGGCAATCAAGGAAACACCCGTGACTACTTGAAAACGATCGCCGGCTCCAACGTCCAGACCCGGCGGATGCTGACGACGCTGGCGAGGAACATGATCACCACCACGGAACCGGCGGTGCCGATGGCCACCTGCCAGGGCAGGAAGAATCCGCGCAGGTGGTAGATGTCCTTGGTGACCTCGAAGAACACGCTGGCGGCTCCCATGCCCAGCGCGTAGCCGAGACCGCCGACGACGCCCGCCTGGAGGAGGATCATGACGAGGATCCGTTTGTTGGTGACGCCCATGGCCTTGAGCGCCCCGAACTGCTTCAGGTTCTCGAGCGTGAACAGATAGAAGGTCTGGCCGGCGATGGCCGTTCCCACGATGAAACCGAGGGCCACGGTGATCCCGAAGTTCACGGGGATGCCGGTGGAGCGCATGGTGTAGCCGATCGTCAGCCACACGAACGACCGCGCGTCGTAGGCCGCGAGCCGGGTCCGCTCACTGATCCGCCGGCACACCGCGGCCGGATCGGCTCCCGGATCGGCGTCGGCGACGATGAAGCCGAGGGTATTCCGCTCGTGTGGCACATACTGCAGCGCCTGGCTGTAGCGGCAGTACATGACGGGAAACGTCTGGAACGGCGCGGCGACCCGGCAGATGCCCACGACGACCACGCGGCGGTCGTTCATTTCGAGCGTCTTGCCGACGGCGACCGGCTCGCCCGGAAAGAGATAGTTGAACCCCGCGTCATCGAGGATCACCCCGTCCGGCCGCCGCAGATCACGCCACGACCCGAGCAGCATCTGCCGGGGAGCGCCGACGAAGCTGTCGTCATCGAGGCCCATGACGATGGCGGTGCGGTAGCGGCCATCGGCGGTGCGGACGCGGCCGAGCGACTTCGAAAGCCGTGCCGCCCAGCGCACCCCGGGCACGCTCCGCACCCGGTAGAGATCGGTGTCCGCGAGCGGCTTGATCTCATCGATAGTCTGCAACTCCGGATCACAGATCCAGATGCCCGCGTCACGCACGTCGAGAATCTGGCTGGCCGTGCGGAGCATGAGCCCGCAGAAGATGCTCACCTGATGCGACATGAGCATGCTGGCGAACGCCACGCCGAATACGAGGCCCAGGTATTTGGCCCGGTCTCCCGTCAGCATCTTGAGGGCAACCCAGCCCATGGGTCGGTTTCCTGGTCGTTGGTTCCGCCGGCTCAGCCTGGCGACATGAGCCGGCGAATCGCGAGCAGATGTATGGCGATGGAGAGCGGCAACTGAAAGAGCGATATGAGCGCCAGCGGATGCAGACCGATGCGGACGGGGGCCGGCTGCAAGGACAAGACACCGATGAACGACAGCGACACCATGCTCACCGCGACCAGGAAATCGGCGATACCGAGCAGATTCCAGCCGATCGCGAGCCCGCGGACGCCACCCATGTTCCTCGCGACCGCCCACGCCAACGGAATCGCCGTGATGCCGACGAACGTATCGGCGCACCCGGCGACGATGCCGATCTCGGATGGCATCAGGCCCTCCGCCTGCATCCAGAGGAAAATGCCGCCGCCCAGCCGATACACCTGAATACCGATGAGCAAGGGAACTGGGGTCGCTTCGAGAAACCCGCGAAACGCCGGTGAGCGATACCACCCGTATGCGAGCACCACCAGCGGCAGCGTCATCAAGGTGCCGAATAGGAGGAAGCCGGGAATGTCGGCGGCGTTCCACCCCCCGGCATCTTGAAAAAAGCCGCGGAGCGAAATCGCCCAGGCTGCGGCGCACCAGGCCATCACCCCGAGTGAAACCACGCGCATCCGCCGCCAACTGTATGCCGCCACGGCAAGTGCGATCCCGAAGGCGACCGACGACACCATGCTGCTCCACCATGCCATTTGGCTACCCTCTCACGTTGAGTGCCGAGCGAATTCAACCACTGTCGTGAAAGCCCCAGCGGATCAATACAGCATCTTGATCTGGACGATCGCAGGTGTTCCCCGGATCTCGAATTCGGCATCCTTGTACCGCGGCGGACCGACCATCGAGTGCGGCACGTTGTTCGACGTCGCGTACCCTTCGAGCGGTATACCCAGAAAATTGCTGTCCATTTTTCCGTTACCGTTCTCGTCGTGCATCACGGATACCGCCAACCGCGTCTCCGACGCCGGAACCTCGACGTCGACCTCAGCCTGACCGCCCCGGATCGCGACCTCGGCAATCTTGAGCGTCTTTTGTTTTTCCGAAGGGAATCCGTCGCCTTGGTTCCAGACGTAGGCCAGGATTTTTCCACGCGTGGACCTGAGCCCATCGACACGCACCTTCAGAATCGCCGGCTGTGGCCACCATCGGAAAGGAAACGCGGCTGGCGAGTGAGCCCGCAAGGATCGGCAGCGTCTGGGATCCGCCCATCTTGGGATCGAGAATATTGTCCATGAACCAGACCGTGCCAAGCGTCGTGAAGGGGAGCGGTCCGAGCCGCAGTCGATCGGCGATGCGCTGCTTTGACTCGAAGTGCGCGATGCCGTCATACGTGCGCGCCCGAGCCATGATCGATTGCACGACATGACGGACGCCGTTTTCCTCGGCGGCCGCGAAAAGGTTCTCGGCTTGCCGCAGTTCGCCCTCGGCCCCGACACCACGTTCCCAGTAGTTCTGCACGGAAAAAACAGCGTCTACGTCCTTCATGATCGGGTGAAGCGATGCCACCTGGCTCAGGTCGCCACCGACGACCTGAGCTCCCAGGCGCTCCAGTTCTTTGGCTGCGGCGGCCTGAGGTGATCGGGTCAACGCGAGCACCTCGAAGCCGTGTGCCGAGAGCGCCCGAGAGACTGCACCGCCCTGTCGCCCAGTGGCGCCACAAACAAGCACGCGGTGAATTGCGGTCACGGGAAGCTCCTTTCCGTCGCCAGGCACAATGTGGACACCGTACACTTTGACAACCGAAGTAGACGGTGTCAACATGGGTTTATGAGCCAGACACGCGAGGCGTATCACCACGGCGATCTCCGCAACGCGCTGATTGCATCCGCGGTGCGACTGATCGAGCAGGGCGGGGAGGCCGCCTTCAGCCTCCGGGAAGCAGCCCGCGACGTGGGCGTGTCCGCGAATGCGGCGTACCGACATTTTGACGACAAGTCGGCGCTCCTCACCGCTGCCGCGGCGGGCGGACTCGAGCAACTGGCAAGCCGGATGCTGAAAGCGATGGATCGCGCGGCCCAGAGCGGGGGAAACGAGAGGCCGGCGATCGCGCGGTTCAAGGCCGTCGGGCGGGCGTACGTCGAGTTCGCGATGGCGCATCCGGAACTCTTTCGCCTCATGTTCAGCGGGAGCGGCGTCGCCTGCCTGGCCGCCGGCGCGGCCGGTTTGGCGACCCCGGCGCCGTGGGAACTGCTCGGCCGTGCACTCGACGCGCTCGTGGCCGACGGTCTGATGCCTGCCAGCCGGCGGGAAGGCGCGGAGCTCAAGGCGTGGAGCGTCGTCCACGGCTTTGCGTCGCTGGCGCTCGCCGGTCATGACGCCGTTCCGACGGGGCGGCAGCGGCACGCCGCCCTGGAGTCTGCCCTCGAGTTTGGGGTGCTGGGGCTCTGTGCGCCGGCACGCCCGCACCGCTCGTCCCGTTCTCACTGACGGCGTGGGGCGAGACGCAGCGGGCCGCAAACGCCGCCGAGCGTCACGATGTCAGGAGTTCGGCGCCGCGGCCGTGGGCTTCGGTCGCCGGATTTCACGGCCGAAAGTGACTTACCGCTTCGTCGTCGGCCCGCTCTCCACGCCCGTCGCGTCACGGGTGCTTGCGAAGAGATCGATGTCCCAGGCCACGAGATCGCGGAACACCGCGTCGATCCGCGGTCGCGGCAACATTCGGGCCAGATCCTCGCCGGTGACCACGCCCGCAATGCTGCCCGGCTCGGCCCGCACGTGGCACAGCGTATGCCAGCCGAGGATCGCGGCGCCCACAGCCGTGGGGTACGAGATGTAGGTGGCACCCGCGTACGGCGTGCCGAGCAGCTCGCGGTAGCGGAGGAAACTCAGGCCCACGGTCTCGATGATCGTTTGCCGCTCGTTTCGCACCCACTCGCTCACGCGGATCTCCGCCGCGGCGCAGAAGTGGGTTCGACGGATCACACCCGAGCGAAGATAGTCCTCGATCCGCCGGGGTTTCTTCATGCCGGGCATCGCCGCCCGCACCACGGCCTCGATCGTCAGTTCCGGATTGGCCCCGAGCGTCTCTTTCGAGAGCAGATTGAGCTGATGGAGCGCCTTGACGAGCTCCACCTCGGAGCCGCCGGTGTAGATGCCGATATGCTCGACCTGGGGATATGAGCGATGGAGCGACAGGAGCTCCTCCTGGTAGAGCGGATACTGCCGCCACATCCGTGGCTCGTACGGAAATTGGTAGTCGCGGGCCGCCGTAAACGGCTCGTGCACGATCATCCGCCCGTTCCGCAGCTGCAGCGGGCTCTGCGACAGCTCGTCGAGCGCCACCGCCGGGGCCCACGAAAAGATGACGGCGTCGGCATCGATGTCTTCGAGCAAATAGAGGTCGATCGACTCGATCTCGAGTTCCTTGCGGTGCTCGGAACTGATCCGGCAAATCTGATCACCGATCAGGAAGTTGGTGATGCCCGGGGAAACGCCCATGTTGATGAGCGCGGCCACTCCTTTCTCCCGCAGGGCCGCGTCGTGGGCGTACTGATTGAAGGTGAGGGAACTCGCCGTTTCCGGGTTGTACATGTCGGAGGCGAGGTCGAGGGTGTGGGCGCCGAGGCGGATGCCCAACTCGATGATCGGGCAGTTGAACTGCGGGATGGCCGCATTGACGAGGAGCGCGGCCCCGGCAAGTTTGTCGGCCTCCGGCCCGTCGCGGGCCAGAAGCGGATCGAAGCTCGGCACGCCGATGATCTCGATCCGCTTCATGAGCCGCTCGGCGTGGTAGAGCGCGTCGCGGGCGGCCGCCGGATCGATCGAGAACACCTTGAAGCGGACGGGAATGCCGTCGCGCTCGGCCAGCTCGGCCAGACAGATGAGCATGCTCGAGCCCACGGCCCCGAGGCCGAAGAACACGATCGTGAGCGGAGGATTCGCCTGTTTGCCTGCGGTTGGAGCCATTGCACCCATGATATCCGGTTCGCCCGCGGGGGGCGGGCCGAAAAACTCGATGCCGAGCAGCGGCAGTCCAGCCTCGACGACCAGATCGCGGTCTGCCGGCAGTTTCCTGACCAGGGTCAGCCCAAAGGGCTGATCGTTCGCGCGGGCATGTGGGCGACGGGCGTATCGCCGGAGGCTACTGCGACGCGAATCAAAACCCCCGCACGCACGATACGGCGCGGATTGCCTGGGCCAAGTTCGGGGCCGAGGCGAGAAAATCGCCATCGCGGGGGATGCGTGGCGTTTCGGGGAACCGACTCCGGACGCCCAGCCCGCCCTCCCTGAGGCTCACGAGTCGCTCTTCAGCCGGGAGACCGTTGCGGTGGTGCCATTGACCGGACTTTCCCTCCGCCTCGACGCCCTCGAAGCCGACTTCCGAGAACTCGTCGGCGTCTGAAGCCGTGATCGATCGACTGCTGGACGGGCATGAGAAACCGAAGCGGACCACCCGCAGGGGGAGCTGTATCCTTTGATCACCTTTTGATTGGGGCGCATTGATCACCGCTTCACCCGACGTCACGATGGCGTGACTGATTTTCCAAAGAATAGGTCAGAACCAGTCATGGTTCCTGGATCCCCCGATCCATTGCTCTCGCACGCGAGAGCCCGAGGCGTGATTTCGAACGATGAAGCCATGCGTTTGCTCGGCGTATCGCGGGCGACCGCCCAGCGGCGACTCAGGGCACTTGTCGCGCAGGAGCGGCTGGTCCGAGAAGGGGCGGGCCGAGGGGCTCGGTATGTCCTTCCGAAAACCCACTGGGAGCGCACGCTCGGGGGGCTGGAGGAAGGCCGGCTCTGGGGAGAAGTGCGGCCCGCCCTGACTGATCTTGGACTCTCGGAGCGGGAGCTCGGCACGGTCGGCCAAGGGTTCTGCGACGAGGTGTTCCGGGTATTCGCAGCCGCCCATCCTGAGGTCGTGCTCGTCCCGACGGGCATGAACGAGAGCGTGTCGTTCATGGTTCGGAGGGCCCGACGCATGACGGGCTGAACGAGCCTTTGTTTCGGAGCGATCGGGAATCCACTCTGCCGCAGGCCCGAGACTTTGCACCGCATCACAAGCTCTGGCGGGCCCAGAGCCACACCCCATCGAACGCTCGTCATCCGTCAAACGCATGCGGAAGTCTTGTTGGGCGTCCCATCCTTCACCGCGTGCGGCCAGGGGCTCGTCGTGGCGTTCTCGTACTCCACGCGTAAGCACGCTCACGTTTGGGTAAACTCGTTCGCGGTCGGCGAATGTCCTCTGCGGCAGCCCGTGTGCTGCTCGATCCCGTGCGACTTCGCGTCGGATGCGGACGACCGGGCCGTGCGGCATGACCTGGAGCGCTGCCAACCGTAAGGAACGAACCACGAATAAGGGGGGAGACCATGACGCTCGCGATCCGGTGGACTGCGCTGCGGGGAGTGCTGGCATGGGTGGCCTGTCTCTTTTTGGCCGCGTCTCGACCGGCCACCGCCGCCCAGGACGTCGTCCATGTGGAGTTCGATGGCGCCGCGGGCATCGTCGATCTGCAGCTGCTGCGCGACGGCAACAAGATCGTCTCGGTGTTCGCCTTCGAGACCGGGCGCAATACCCCGTGGCTGGCGAAGCCCGACCAGCTCACGGTCGCGGCCGATGGCCGGATCACCGGCACGCTCGCGCTCACGCAGACCCCCGACCTTCTCACCCTCCTGAGCCTGCGGCTCGGCAACAAAGATGCCAAGGCGCCTCCCGTCCTCACCGATGAAGTGTCTCTCGACGTGGCGCCGAAGGGCGGCAAGGTCGAGGGCACGGTCAAGACCGCTGCGGCCAAAAGTGCCTTGCTGGGCAAGGCCGATCCGATCACGGTGCGCGGCAGCGTGTATCCCCAGGCTCCGGCGACCGAATCGCAGATCGACCTGGTTCCGTTTGGCGTCAATTTCAGCGGCCGTTCGCCCATGGAATCGGGTGTTCTCCGTGGAGGCCTCATCGTGCGCATGCGCGTTCGCGATGGCAGAATTGAGCGAGTGAAAGTGAACGCTTCCGGGACATCCTTCGAGGTTCCCGCGGCGGTCGGCCAGACGATCGTCGAGGGCAACAAACTCAAGGGGGCGATCGCGCTCACCAAGACCGACAAGTCCCCGGTGGAGGGCGTCGTCAGCTTCGAGGGCACCATCATCGGCGACTACGCGGTCGGCCTGGCCACGTGGGAATCCGGCGGCGTGACCGAAGAAACCGGCTTCCGGGCCCGCGTCAGCCGCCACCAGCCCTTCCCGTCACTGCAGGTTGCTGATCGCAACTGGGAGCCCAACGGCAAGCCGTTGGAGCCCGACAGCGCTTTGGCCGCCAAAGCCAAGGAGGAATCACTTCAGCCGATCCGGCCCGGCGAACCAGGCAAGCAGCCGTTCTACAGCACGGCACTGATCCACATGCAGGGCGAGCGCAAGAATTTCCCCGCCTTGCACGCTCCCACCATCGCCTTCAACGAGGTGCCGGGAGCGGTCAAGTATCGCATCACGGCGGTTCCTCCGAAGAGGCCGGAGGATCGGATTGGACCGTGGTCCGAACCGTTTTCCTGCGAACTTGAAAAGCCCTGGATGCCACTGACCCAACTCTGGAAAGAGGCGCCCGATGGCCAAGTGAGGATGGTGATTACCGCGACAGGGTTGGATGCCGCCGGCAAGGAGATCGGCCAGGCCGAATTTCCGGGCAAGACGTACAAGTACATCGGCGGCGATCCCCTGAAGAACGGCTGGCCGCAGCCCGGCAATACGCATATCAATGGTCTGGCGCTGCCTGGCTTCAAGAACGGCGTGCCGGTGATGAAAATGGCCACCTTCGCCGGGCCGTACTGGGCCCCGAACCGGACCGCCAGAGAAGCCGCCCTGGCCGCAGCCCGGTGGATACGGGACGCAGACGAGTACCTGTCCTATAAGAATGTTTTTGTCTTGGGGCCGGGTTCTGGCGATTGCCCTGCTACGTTTACACGCGCCTGCACGCTCATCGCGGCCTTGTCCGACAACCCGGAGGAGCGCCGCGACGCCCTGGTGCTGGCTGAACGCACGGCCTGGTTCATGTACGGCGGGCATCGCGGGGGGCTGCCCACCGTCTATGCTGGCAACGTCTGCCTGATGATCTGGTACGGCCTGGCCTATCTCGACGTTTACGCTGTCGGCAAGGACCCGCGGTTCCGCGACGCCGCCCTGGATCTGGCCAAAGCCTTCGCCGACGCCCAGGATCCCGAGGACGGCGCCTGGCCCGGCCGGGATAAGACGACCGGCAAGAAGCTTTGGGGAGGAGGGTATTTTGGGCCCTCCGAGGCACGCGAAAATGGCGGGGAAGCGGTGCTCTGGTTCCTCGGGCGCTTGCGCAAGGAACTGGGCGTTCAGGACTTTGTCCAGAACGAGGCCAGGGCCAACAAATGGGTGCAGACCTACTGTCTGCCCGAGATGTTCTGGCAGAATGTGGGGCATCACAGCATGGAGATGAAACTCCTGCAGGACAGAGTCGCGCCCCACGCGCTGTCCTACTGCACCTGGCTGCTGGATTACGCCGATGCCAAGGACAAGGACCTGAAGCTGGCGATGGAGATCGCCCGCTGGTGCGAGGAGCGGCATGTCAACTGGGATCGCCGGCTCAACCCCTACGCACCCTTGGAGACGCGCCCCTCATGCTGGGGCTGGACCCGCGCTGCCGGTCTCGGCATTCGCAATGCGGGCAGTCTGGTTTATGTCTGGACGCGGCTGTGGCAGGAGACCAAGGACCCGCTCTGGAAGGCCAAGGCCGATGCCCTTGTGCAGAGCATCCTGGTCTCCCAGGACCCGGTGGACGGTGGTTTGTCCAAAGGATTCCATCGTACGACGGCAGACTATACAGCAGGCACGAAAACGTTCGGGTACAACGACTATGATGCGGTTGACGCTGCCTATCGCCTCCTGGATTACTCGCGGCTGACGACGGGGCAGCCATAGCTCACCGCAGCCGTGGCTCACGGTGGAAAGCGAAGCCCGCGTTCGCAGCCTACAGCAGCAGGGTGAGCCGCTGCCATGCCGTCCAGAGGCCGACCGCGACGAGGCCGGCCGACGAGATCCAGAGCAGACCGTCCCATGCCTTCGAAGGCACGAGCCGGCGATCGACGGCGTCGTATCGCAGGTAGAGCACCGCCACGCCGAGCGCCGCCAGCATGATCGCCTGGGCGGCGCCGCTCGCGAGCACCATGCCGACCGGCTCGCGGATCACGAGGGCCAGCCCGAGCGCCACGAGGGGCCAGGCACAGGCCACCCGCCGCGTCCAGCTACGGCGCGACGCCTCGTCGCCGGGGAGGAGCCCGGCGAGCACGAGGCCGTCGCCGATGATCCTGGCGTTGCCGTCGGCGACCGCGAAGAGCGTGGAATAGAGCACGGCAAAGGCGCCCACGAGAAACACTCCGCTCGCCCAGTCGCCGAAGACGGGGGCATACATCGCCCCGAGCGACCGCACCATCTCGTCGCCGGCTGGCCGAAGACCGAGCCGGCCGAGCGTGGCCGCGCCCAGCAGGTAAAAAGACACGGTCACGGTCGTGTAGACGACCATCGAGAGCCAGGCGTCGAACTGCAGGACGCGGATCCAGCCCCTGGCCCGCTCGGCCCACGCCGGCGAATCGTCCCGCGGCCCCACGGCGCGGCCGTAGCCCTTTTCCAGGCACCAATAGGGGTAGACCATGAGTTCCCCGGCAGCCACGCCGATGATCCCGAAGGTGGCCAGCGCCGTCACCAGCGGCGAGCGGCCGCCCACCGCCGGCGGGATCGATGGCTGGAGACCGCCTGCCAGCTCCGTGGCCGAGATCGCCCAGGCCGGATCGAACTGGAGCATGACGACCGAAAGCAGCGTCACCGCCACGAACGCGGCCACGAGCACGATCGACACCCGCTCGATCACACGGTAGCGGCCGACGGCGAGGAGCGCCGAGGTGGCGATGGCCGTGACGACGGCCCAGACGGTCTCATCGAGAGGCTTCACGAGCGTTTTCGCCTCGGCTTCGAGCCGGATGAACTCGGCGTGCAACGCATCGGCCCGCGTTGCATCGCCGCCGCGACGGGCGGCCGCCTCCGCGATCCGGGTGGTGGCCGCCTCGTCGTGCACGCGGTTCCAGACGCGTCCCTGCTGCGTGAGCGGGACCCCGGCGGAGAGGGTCTGCGCGACGCCGATGAGGATGCCCCCCTGCTGCACGATGACGAGCAGCACCATCGCGACCCAGCCCCAGTAGATCCAGCCGCGGCCGGCGAACCGCGGCCCCGGCACCGCGTCGAACGCGACCAGCGGCGTGCGGCCCTGGACGAGCGTCGCTCGGCCGATCTCCACCTGCGCCGCAACCTTGATCGCGCAGCCGACCACGATCAACCACAGCAAGACGAATCCCGCCTCGGCCCCGACGGTCGTGGTGGCGATGAGCTCGCCCGAGCCGACGATGGAGCTGGCGAGGATGATCCCCGGCCCGAGGCAGGCGAGGGTCTCGCGGAGCGTCCGCGGCGGGTCCCGATGGATGTCTGGCATCACCGTGCGGCTCCCCCACGCAGGCACGTTCGAGCGGCGCGCAGCTGGTGTCGGGCGACCAATCGATCGCGAACACGGGCACGTCCATCGGGTACCATGGCCACGAGTGTACCAACGACCACGTCCGTCCCCGGAAATCCAGCGTTCGCGCGGTGGGGGCGGTGGGCATGCGCCACTTCAACCGCGGCCAAGGCCGCGCGGGCCGTCGTAGACTCCTCTTCGTCGAGTCTCTCGTTCGCTGCTTCCCGAGCTTCCGCGAGCGATGCCTCGGCTAAGGCATTCCGTGCGTCGCTGATCGCAGCTTCGGCATCCAGGGTGGCCTGGGGATCGGACGGTGGATCCGCTTGCAGAGCCGCCAGGGTGGCTGCGCGGTCTTCCAGCACCGCTTCCGCGTCCTGGAAGGCCCATGCCCAACCGAGTTCTTCGTCGATCAGCCTTCGATACGTGTCGTCGACTGCATCTTTCGCCCGCTCCAACGTTCGTCTGGCATCCTCGATCTCTTTCGCCGAGCGTGCGACGGCCTGACGCTGGATGGACCGACCCCCGTGGCCCACATCTGGGCGCAGGAGGTCGTGCCCGGGGGCAAGACCGTGCTCGCGAAGCTCGGGCTGGAGGGCACGAACCATAAGTTCCGGCACTCCTTCTGCACGATCGCCGTACTCGCCGGGGTGGACTTCTTCACCTCCATCGCTGGGTCGGCCACATCGACGAGGAGGCGCTAACTGTCCGTGGACAAAGCCCTCCATGGCCTTTGTCCACTTGGCCGACCGGTGGAAACGCCGAGGGTTTCCACGGTCGGCATTCCTCGCATCCTGCTCGGGCAGACTTGTTCCACAGTCTGCTAAGGATCTACGTCCACATCGCCGACGAGCAGGCCCAGCTGACGATGCGGGATCTGGCTGCCCGCCGCGAGGCCGACCGGGCCCGTGCCTTCGGCAAGGGGCCGGGGAAGGGTGGCCGAGCCGCCGGCGGCGTGGGGGCCGACGCCCGAGCCAAACCCGCCCGAGGGCGGCAGGGCGTCAGCAAAGTTTCAGCGAAGTCATGGAGGTCAACAATGACTCGCTGTGCAATGGGCCTTGGAAACAAGGCATGTTCGATTCGACGTTCACCAACCAGCGGAGAGGGCGGGATTCGAACCCGCGGTCCAGCTGGCGGCGAAACGCCACTTCCGGCGGAAGGCGGCGCAGAATCCGGCGCACGGGGCACTCATTCGCCGCCCGCGGGCGTTCCGGCCGCGCTGGCCGAGGTCTGGCCCAACCTACCCGAGGAAGCCAGGCGGGCAATCCTGGCCCTCGCCGCAGCCGGGCATCCCGTCGGCCGCGGTAAGTGAGCAGCCGCCCTCAGGGGCCGGGCTCCTTGGCCCGGCCCCCCGGGGAGGGCCCCCAGCCGTTGTGTCGCTTCTGCATCAATCCCGTTCCGAGGGTTTTTCCGAACTCCAAGCGCCACGTGGCCCGCCAGCGATCAGTCCCTCCTGGTGCTCATCAGGTAGATGAGAGTCCAGAAGAATGCGGCGCTCAGTAGGCTAAACATTGTTCGTCCTCCATGGGTTCGTAGTCCTGGTCAATGACACCCATGTCCTTCAGCTTGCGAGCCGCGTCGATCATGCGGTGCCGCATCTCCTGCGCACTTGGTGGCGTGTAATCGTCAGGCAGCCACGTGCGAGACATGACCTCCCAGCCGTTCGGGCATTCGATGCCGTCCAGCGGCCCGCACGTGCTTGATGCTGCGTCGTAAGAGACAACATGCAGTCCCAGGCCAGGGCGTGAATGCAGGTGCGTCTCTTCGTATGGCTTGCCGCACGGAACCCACTGGCCTTCGATCTCGCGCACGGGAACTGAGAACGAACGGTACGCCTCCCCGTAGTCTGGGTCGGGCTTGGCGATGACATAGAACTGGTACTTCATTTGGTCCTCCGCTTGGTCTTGAGCCACCGTGAACGCCGCAGAAAATCCCTGACCGCCGCCCGCATCTCCCGATGCACGGCCCCGTCATTCGGCTTGCAGTCTCGCACCAGGTTCAGAGCGGACTCGTAGTCCATGCTGCCGAACACGTTGTGGACTGACTCCAGCCACAAGAGCGTGAGGCCAGCCAGCACAGCGTTAGCCATCGACCCTTGCAGTTCTCCGTTTCTGCGAAACATCTCGGCATACAACTCACGCACCTGCTCCCGAAGAACGTCTGACACCTCAAACGCCTTGTCATGCATGCACGTATTCTCGTCCACCTGATCGAAGATCATCTGCCCTCCATCAACAAGTAAGGCCGACTTCAGCGGGGTGATGGTGGCTGGCCCTGTTGCCAGCCTGACCACCCGGCTTGTGCCGGCGTGACAACCACCGAACGAACGAACTGCAGTTGGTCGCGCAGTTTTCTGCGCCTGCTAACCGGCAAACCTCAAAAACACGCTCCTGGCGTTAGGTTTCCCGACCTCGCCAGACCTACCCGATTGGGCCTAGTCTCAGACTGGCCGCCACAAGTAGTAGCGGCGAGCCGGAGAAAAATCTTTCGGCCGGTCGCGGATTTCTGGCCGCAAGCCAGGCCGCCAAAATGGCTAGGAGACCCAAGCGAAGCAGTGCTTATGAGTCATCACTGCTTCAGAGTTTTTCCAAACCGCAGGGGACACGCCGCCAGCTGCCGACCAATGCCTTCGGCAGCACATGAAGTAGATGAGGATCAAGAAGAATGCGGCGCTGAGCAGGCTAGTCATCCGTGTTCTCCAAGAGGGTCGAAGTCCTGATCCACGGCACCAATGCCCTTGAGGTCCCGCAACATGTCGATATCACGCTGCCGCAGCTCCTGTTTGCTAGGAGGCGTGTAGTCATCGGGCAGCCACTCTCTGGTTACGACGCCCCATCCGTCAGGGGCCGAAACATCACCCAGCGAACCGCCCTCCGTGGCCGTCCCCTGCTCGCGTGCGAAGAACACATCCAGGGCGATATCGTCCGCGTCGTATAGATGTGTCTCTTCGTATGGTACGCCGGCAGGGATGCAGCGGCCTGCCTCCTTCCGGACTGGCACGCTGAATCGCCTGTACTCCGGCATGCCTGTCTCTGGTTCTGGCAGGCGAACGATCACGTATTTTTGGTATTCCATTCGGTTCTCCTTTTTTTCTGCTCCCCGCAGCCAAACGGTTTTCGGAACACTACGCATCGCGCAACATCTCCTGCAGATAGGCCCGCGCCCGCCGATAGCCTTCTTCAAGCACCTCGGCGGATGGAGGCACGTAGTCATCCGGCAACCACATCCGGGCGACCACTCGCCAGCCATCTGAGGTGGCAATGTCCTCCAGTGGGCCGGCTGGCTCCATCTCGCTGCCTTCGTATTCAGCCAGGCCGCAAAAGATGGACATCTGCGTGACTCGGTCGGTTTCCTCACGCATTGGGCCGCACGTAACCCACGTACCGTTGCGTTCTTCGACCGGCACATAGAACTGCCGGAACTCGCTTAACTGCCGGCTAACCCGCCTGACCATGATGATCTGGTGATACTTCATTTGGTCCTCCGCACCCACCAACCACTCCGCCGCAGGAAGTCACGGGCTGCACGCTGCATCTCCCGTTTGACTTCCCGGGCCTCCGGCTTCACGCCCTTGAGCAGGCACATGGCCGACTCGCCTGTCGGCGTGTTCCAGACCGTATGCACCGACTCCAGCCACACCATGGTCAGCCCAGCCAGAACGACGTTGGCCATGGCGCCGTCTGTCTCCTGGTTCCTCTGGTGCTGCCGCAGATAGAGATCGCGGACATGCTCACGGATCTCGTTGGCCACATCGACTGCCACACCGTGCATGCAGGCATCAGGCTCCACCTCATCAAAGTTCATGGTCCCTCCATCAATGAAAAAGGCCGACTTCAGCCGGGTGATTTGGGCTGGCCCCGTTGCCAGCTTGATCACCCGGCCTGCGCCGGCGAGCACCCAACCTTCGAACTACGATCGGACAAGCGGTTCGCTACCACTAGTAGGCCGCTAGTAGCCAAACAATCCGTCCCGATGTTTGATCTCCAGACCTCACCAAGCCCGCGCAATAGGCTCCGGTCGCGGTGTGCGGTCGGTCGCCACAAGTAGAATCCGGCTGGCCGGAAGAAAATCCGGCGGCGGCGTGATTTTTGGCTGCCCTTGAGGCACTTAGCGGGCGGGCGGTCGTTCGGCCGCCAATAGGTATTCCCCACCGGCGCCGAAAGATTTCCGGGTTTTTTTGGCGAGCCGGTGGGGAACCGCCGCCACCGTGCCGCGGTGTGCGTCCGGCTCCGCTAATAGTTGCCGCGACGCGGGGGCAAAAATCCGGCGGCGGGCGATTTTTTGGGCTTTGGCCGCGCCAGTCGGCCGCTAGCCGGGCTTTCGTTCGGTCGTAGCTATATGTTTTCCGTACCGGCGCCGGGAAATCTTCCCGCCCCGCGAAAACACTCGGTGTTCACCGGGGCAGGCGGGCGGCCGTTCGTTCGGCCCCCGTTACTAGTCGCGAGCGGGGCCGAAAGATTTTCGGGATTTTTTGTGCTGGTCGATCGACCCTCCCTACCCTGCCGCGATGTGCGGTCGGTCGCCACAAGTAGTCTCCGGCTCGCCGGAACAACTTTCCGCCACCGGTTGATTTTTTTGCTTGCACCTGGTCGCCGGGTGGCCGGTCGTTCAACGCCCGCTAAGGGCTGCGAGCGGGGACGAAAGATTCCCGGGTTCTTGGGCTCTCTGTTTGAACCGCCGCCACCATGTCGGGATTTGCGATCGGCTCCGCAAGTAGTTGCTGCGAGCCAGAGGCAAAAATCTGTGGCCAGTCGATTTTCTGGCTTTCACTTAGTCGTTCGTCGGATAGGCGGCCGTTCGTTCGGTCGCCGTAATGGGTCGGGACGATGGCCGGAAAAAATCTTTCGGCCGGGTCTGAAAATCGGCCAAAGCCTTTACCGGACGTTGCGGGGCATCCTGCAGCCGGTTCGGCTGGGGATGCGGCGCGGTCCGTCGCCACAACTAGCCTCACGCTGCAAGGGAAAAAATCGGCCTCGTGGTCGATTTTCAGCGTGCACACAAACCGCCCACATATATATGGGGCGCATCGGCCGAAAAAATCCGTCGGCTGGGGAAAGATTCCCCGTTTCGCCCGCTAATTCCCGCTGCTGGAGTGCGGCTGCGGGCTCCTTCCCGGCGGGCCGCGGACCATGGTTGTCCATGTCATCCGTACTCTGGAGGACGTCCCAGGCAAGGCCGCGACCCCCTTGTTTGTGGTACTTCGAAGTGGGAGTCTTGGGCGTCGCTTAGCGCGGTGTTTCTGGCTTGTCGATCTGGAGACCTTTGCATGGCACGCACTGCCGCTTCACGGAAAGAACTGCCATCGGCCACTGCGTTTTCCTGGAATGTCCTGACGGCTCCATGGCTGGAGTTGATGGATTCACGGGCGCGGCTGAGACGCCTTTCGGTGCTGGAGGCGTTGGAAGACTCTCCCGCCCTTCACCGCATCGTTGCGGCGTCCCCGATGGATCTGTTCGCCATCCACCGCTTTCTCCTGACGCTCCTGTACTGGCAGGCCCAGGACGAGGCTGGCGTTGTGAAGCTACGAAAGGCCCTCCTGTCTGGGCGGATGCCGGGGGCCGTAATCCAAGGGCTGACTAAGGAGAGTAGTTGCTTTGACCTCTTCGATTCTCGCCGGCCATTTCTTCAGGATCTGAATGTCCAAGCCTCCTTGACTCATTCGCCCGCGTATTTGTTCGCCGAGTCAGCCACCGGTACGAATGTCGCCCACTTCGACCACGGGGACGATGAGTCCGCAAGGCTATGCCTTGCATGTGCGACGCTAGGCCTACTGCGCCTCATCCCCTGGATGCAATCCGGTGGCCCTGGGCTTCAGCCTGCCCTTCACGGGGCTCCACCGATCATGCCGTTAGCTCTAGGCCGATCATTCTGCGAGACGTTGGGGCTTAACTTGGTGCCTGATACCCGGCCATTCGGGAACCCGCAATGGACGGGCGCATTTACCCCCAAAACACGCAAAGCCGGCATCGCCCTCCTGGAAGGCCTTACATGGAACGCAAGACGGGTTCACCTTGGTCCAGCACACCCTGCTGGCGCCTGCGTTCGCTGTGGTGCTAGCCGCGTTGCGGTTGTTGGTCCTATAGCTTTTAAAAAGAATCCGGCTTGCATGCTGGACAAAGACTATCTGGCAACCTGGAAGGACATCGCTGCATTTCATAGGGCTGATACATCAGCCACCGTGAAGGCAGACGACGAATTGGAAGCGGCGATCCGAGACGATCTTCGCAAGCTTTTTGAGCAGCGGTTCGGCAAGAAGATCGAACCCGCGCCCACGTCGGCCGTTGTGGCAGCAAACCCTGGCCATGAGGACTGGCTGGTGGTTCTGCCCTGCACCAATCCAGCCAACAACAAGTCATTCGATCATCGCTGCGAAGCCTTAAAGGGTTTCGACACGTCTGCGCCATCGCGGGCTGAGTTCTGGCATGACTCAGTGCCGTGGCAGGCCGGCGACAAAAGGGCGTTACCGCAACTGGAGTCCGCGCGGCCCTCGGCCGGAGTGCTGAAGTTTGTTCGGCTGGCGGCTGGGTTGGATAACGCGTCCTGGGCGGTTCTTGAGCAAGCAGCGAACCGGCCGCTGAATCACAGCCCTGCGGCGTTCGACATCTTTACCGGGCTGTACTGGCCGTTGCGAAATAGAGATCGAACCCTGCCATCTCGGAACGCTGCTTGGTTGGCCCTAAAGGTGATGGCAACCGCGGGACGGCTCAGGCCCGCGGGCGGCCGTACTTCCGGTTCATATCAACCATGGCGTGACCTGGCCCTTCGGGACTCACCGGCCAAGGGACGGGTCTATCCGAGGGCCGTTCCCGTTGGCCGGCACTTGGAAGCAGCCCTCCGAGAAGCGATTCGCCGTCACGCCCAGAAACCAGCCCCTGCCGGGATTGATTGGCCCGGCCTCTGCCAGTTCATGCACACCGTCACCCCGTGAACCCCAAAAGGAGCGATGCCATGTTTGTTCAGATCCACATCCTGCAGTCCATGCCCCCCGGTAACTTGAACCGCGATGACACTGGCCAACCCAAAAAATGCATTTTCGGAGGAGTGACCCGGGGCCGCATCAGCAGCCAATGCCTGAAGAGAAACATTCGGCTGTCGGATGCCTTCCAGGAGGCTTTTGGGGGCACTACTGCCAACCGCACCAAGTATCTGCCCCGTTTGGTCGGCGACGCGCTTTTAGAGGCCGGTGTGATTCCGGCGGATGAAATCGAAGGCGTGAAGGCCGGAATCGCTGGCCAGTTCAAAAAGGAGGCGAAGGGCGAGGGCGACGAAGGCGACGCCAAGGACGGCGAAACCACCGGCATCGATGTGACGCCGCAGCTTGTGTTCTTTCCGCCACCGTTCGCCAAGAAGGTCGCAAGCCTGGTCACTGAACTACGGAAGAAGCACCCCAAGGCTTACGCCAAGCTGATTGGCCGCAAGGAGAAGCGATCCAAGGAGGAGGACAAGGAGGCGGACACAGCCATTGCCGCCTTCCGGGATGAAGCGTTCCGTGCGAAGGAGTCCATGTCGGTAGACATCGGCCTGTTCGGTCGAATGACCACAAGTGATCTCATCGCTGATGTGGAGGCGGCCTGCCAGGTAGCCCATGCCTTAAGTACCCATGAGGCGCTGACCGAGGGCGACTACTTCACGGCGATGGATGATCGGCAAGGCGACTTCATCACCTCGCAAGTGGACGCAAAGGGCGCGGCCTTCCTGGGTTCCGGTGACACCGTGACGTTCTACAACTCCGCCGTCTACTACAAGTATCTGAACGTGGACACCGACGCCCTGACCAAGCACCTGGGCAATGATTCAGCGAATCAAGCCCGCCGTGCTGCCGCCGTCCTGATCCAGGCCGCGGCCCTGGCCACCCCAACGGGCAAGCAGAACAGCTTCGCAGCCCACTCGGTGCCCGAGGTGATTCTGGTGGAAGTGTCGGAAAAGAAGCAGCCCATCAGTTACGCCAACGCTTTTCTGGAGGCTGTGCGCGGGGATGACTTGATGCGGGAGTCTGCTGAGGCTCTGAGTGCTTACTGCGGATCGGTTGCTGCCGCCTTCGCTCCGGAAGACACGCAGCGGTTTCTGTTGGCCGTGGGCAATGCGGCGGACGTGCGGTTTCCTTTCGATGCCGAGCGTGCAGCGTCATTGGCAGCCCTCACAAAAGCCGTGGAGAAGGCGGTGTCGCAGCCGGCGGGGGTGCGATGACTGTACCCAACACCCTGCTCCTGCGACTGTCGGGCCCCATGCAGTCTTGGGGCACCGGCTCCCGTCTGCAGATCCGACGCACCGATCCCTATCCCAGCAAGTCCGGGGTGCTAGGCATGATCCTTTGCGCCATGGGAGTGCCTCGCCCCAAGGCTCCAGAGGCTTTGGAGCCCCTCGTTACATTGACGATGGGCGTGCGATTGGATCGCCCGGGCACACCAGATTGGGACTACCACACCGCAGGAGCCGGTATCGGCATTCGGCAGGCCAAGGGCGGCATCAAGTACACCGCCAGCACTAAGGAACCGGAGACGCTCCTGAGTCGCCGCGAGTATCTGTTGGATGCGTCATTCCTGGTTGCCCTGCATGGGGCTGCCACGGTTATCCAACAGGCCACGGATGCCCTGGACAATCCGGCGTGGCCGGTCTTCCTCGGGCGAAAGTGCTGCATCCCCACGGAGCCGGTGGTGGCCGGTATCGGCGAGTATGTCGACCTGAAGGAGGCCCTGGAATCGCAGCCGTACCACACGGATCGGCCGTTCCCTGAAGGAGCTACTACGGAAGTGGATGCCGTGATCGAACACGCGCCGGGGAAGGCCCCGCCCAAACATGCCAGGCTCGTCCATGACGTACCGCGGACGCTTCAGTATCCGAGCCACGGCGCCCGCTGGGTGGTGCTGTCTACTTTGAGGGCTCCGCTTGCTCGGAGCCCCAGAATCGCCCGTGCTCGTCCTGGCCGGGCTGGCGTCGACTACACCAGTGAGCAGTGGAAGTCGATTCGCAAGCAGCGGCTGGAGTGCGACAACGGCCTGTGCGTCTTCTGCAAGTCAGCCGCTGAAGAGGTGCATCACGTCACATACGAGAACGTCGGCCGGGAGCAGGTCGAAGACCTTCGGTCGCTGTGTCGCCTCTGCCATGACGCCTGCACCCAGTTGGAGTACGGCAATGACATGCGGGAGACCCGGGTAGATCCGGCCGATCCAACCCAACGGGAAGTCATCCTGCGACAGATATCCGTGCTGCTCACCAGCCGGCGCCTTGGTCGCCGCAGGGCCATATTGGAAAACGCCCGCGCAGCAGACTTTCTGGCCGACGCGCCGCAGTGATTGGAGAACCCATGTTCCTGTCCCAACTGCTTGTGAACCCCGGCGATCATCCTGACAAGCCCAGGCCGGGTTTGGATTGGATGAAGCAGACTTACCGCGTCCACCAGCGGATCTGGATGGCGTTTCCCGACACGCACCGGATGAAGGAGGATCCGTTCTTCCTGGGAACGTGGTCATCTGATTCTCTCGCAAAACCAAAGCGACAGGAGGGAGGCTTCCTGTTTCGGATTGAACCTGAACCGCCGCTGCGAATCCTGGTGCAGTCCACGGAGAAGCCGAGGTGGGATTACGCCTTCCAGAATGCCCCTCATCTTTTGGCAGGGGAGCCACAAGTCCGGGAATACGATCCGACCTTCGCGGCAGGCCAGACGTTCCGGTTCCGGCTTGCGGCGCAGATGGTGACACGGAGAACCATTCCCGCCGGCAAGTTGCAGAACGGACAGAAGGCCCGGAGTGAGCATCCGATTCGATGCCTCCTTCCGGCGGATGGCGACGGCCGTCGAAAGCCCGACCCTGAGTTCACCGCTTGGAGGCAGCGGCTGGGCGTGTGGGCCGAGCGGCATGGATTCACTGTGGGCGACTACCCCAAGCAACTGCGGGTGCAGCCGGTAACGAGCCTGACCATGAAGCCTGTCGGCCAGCAGCGGCCCAAGCACTTCAATGCAGCGATGTTTGAAGGGCTTCTGACCTGTGTGGATCCAGAGCGACTCCACGCTGCCGTGCTAAATGGCGTAGGCCGAGGCAAGGCGTTTGGTATGGGGCTCTTGTCGCTGGCTGTCGTTCGATGAGGGAGAGAGGCAGTGGCACGCCGGTACCGAGAGCCATCGTCCCCGTGCGAGCGGGTGTGAACCGTCCATGTATCCGCGCAGAGTTACGCCCAGGACATCGTCCCCGTGTGTACGGGGGTGGACCGCCAGTGCGTGCCTTCATAGGGCGGCGTCGCCGTCATCGTCCCCGTGCGTACGGGGGTGAACCGAGGTATTCATTCACCGCACGGCCTCAACCTGCAATCGTCCCCGTGCGTACGGGGGTGAACCGATGCTGTTGGTGATCAACCGATCGGCAGCCGCATCGTCCCCGTGCGTACGGGGGTGAACCGTAGAGATTCTGTGACCCCTGGACCGTAGCAACCCAATCGTCCCCGTGCGTACGGGGGTGAACCGACGGCGTCAGGACGGATGGCGTGCGTGTGGAAATCGTCCCCGTGCGTACGGGGGTGAACCGGAGATGTTCCGCATCATGCGGGGCGACACCGGCATCGTCCCCGTGCGTACGGGGGTGAACCGCCGCTGTGGATCCAGAAGCAGACCTACTCACCATCGTCCCCGTGCGTACGGGGGTGAACCGGTCCGGTCGAAGTCGATGGAGATGGTCAGGGCGATCGTCCCCGTGCGTACGGGGGTGAACCGTAGGGCTTGGCCGATGCCGCGATGGCTGCACGCCATCGTCCCCGTGCGTACGGGGGTGAACCGAAGTAGCGTTTTCCCCGGCGAAAACGGCCACCACATCGTCCCCGTGCGTACGGGGGTGAACCGGAAACATGTGGCGCATGGCGTGGGCAGACGTGCTCATCGTCCCCGTGCGTACGGGGGTGAACCGGATACCGAAGAGCGCATTAAGAAGATCGATGACATCGTCCCCGTGCGTGCGGGGGTGGACCGAGTAGAGTGAGCAATCACCCGGCGTGGCTGCGATTGTCCCCGTATCCGCGGGGAAGGCCGGCGACGGAGGCAGCCAGCTTGGCGGCCGGCGGGCGTCATCCTCGTTTTCGCGGGATTGAAAGCGAACGCGAAAACTTTCGTCGGCTGCGCAAGCGATCTCGGACGCAACTGACTGCCCAAAACAACTGATCAAGAGTCGGCCAGAGGATCCTGCAACGGCAACAAGCTTTCCAGTTCGGTGTCAGACAGACTGCGCAGCCACGTTCCTTCGGCCTGCACGCGATCGGCCGCTCGTTGGTCCGAGTAACGGATCAGCCTGAGGATCGCATCCAGATGTCGGAAAGCCGCCAGGCCGCCCTTCGGCAGCTCTGCCGCCACCTGCTGCGTCCACCGAGCCAGGAACCGCTGTGGCCCCCCAAAGGCCGCGACCATCGCTGCGCAGACTATTTCGACCTCGCGCTGAGAGCGAGCCCTTCGAAGGCGTGTCAGCATCTTGCGCATTTCCCGGCTGTGACCGGCTGACCGCTTCCCATATCGCCGCAACCGCTCCGCATAGGCGTGGCAGGACCGGCATTGGCGGATTCGCTGTGTTCCTCCCTGGCAACGTCGGCGAAACTCATCGATCGCTTTTGGGCGGAGGCAGTCCCGGCAAACCAGTTCGGCGGGGACTTCTTGGGCAATGCCCGGCCTGCCGGCAGGGCTCGCGTCGCACGTTTTC
The DNA here is from genome assembly GCA_964545915.1 of uncultured Candidatus Kuenenia sp. Taxonomy (GTDB): domain Bacteria; phylum Planctomycetota; class Planctomycetia; order Pirellulales; family UBA1268; genus QWPN01. The sequence continues at coordinate 116,968 of CAZJHQ010000002.1, forward strand.
ATGGTGGGTACTCCGGGCTCTGGAATGTCGATCCTGGGGCTCCCGCGTGGCCCCTGGCGGGCGATCCGGGGCCAACCGGCGGGACCACCCTGGCCGGGGCTTGCGGCTTCGTCGCGGCGTCTCTGGGCGTTGGGAGCGATCGTCGCCCCGCTGCCGCAGCTGCTCCCCGCCCGCCCCGCCAGGCAAGGCTTTGGTGGGTGCGCAGCGACTCCCCAAAAAATGGGAAGTCGCTGGAGCCAGGCAACGCTTCGGAGCCGGCACAGCGGACAGGATGGTTTTGACGCGGGGTTTCCTGTCTTCCTCCACACCCCGTGCGGACGAGCACCACGTGCCTTTTGCTCCCGGCTGGAGTCGACAGCGTGCCGGGCTTATTCCGCACCGCCGGATTTCCCTCGGTAGGGCAGGGTCGCGGCGGATTTGCCTTCTCTTCACCCACTGAAGGGTTGTCGCCAGCATCGCACTGCTGGCCCTCGGTGGAAGGCCGAGTCTGCAGACCGTTTGGCATCAGGGCCTGGCGAGAGTCGCCTCTCACTGGACTAATGCCCGGCAATCGCATTCCGCGCACCACTTTTTTTCAGCTTCAGGACCACAAGATGCGGTGCCGCACGGAGCTGTTCGAAGCCGCCCGAAATAGCACGGGACTTTGCTTGCCGCAAAATGGTACGGCCGTACACTACGGACTAAGTCGCCGCCACCCGGGCTTGTTGTTTCGTCTTCCCCGCTGACAGAAAGGACTCTGCCTATGCACCCCGACCACCGCCTCGCCCTGCGTCCGAAAGATGCTGCACGCGCCCTGTCCATCTCGGAACGCCACCTTTGGCAACTGACCCATGACGGTGCGATTCCCTGCACTCGCATCGGTTCGGGAAAGCGTAAGACCGTGCTGTACTCAAAAGCGGCGTTGGAAGACTGGCTCCGCTCTTCGAACCCAGACACTCAACCGCTGCGGCCGACGCCCAATCGGCCCGACCCAGGCTTTTCATCTGCAAAGTATTGAGGTAGACTCATGGTGCGTCGGAAACCGCAACTCAGCGAACAACTTCGGCGGGCGATCGCCATGTCTGACGTGTCCCGCTACCGCATAGCGGAAGCAACGGGAATTAGCCAAAGCACGCTGTCCCTGTTCTGCAGCGGGAAGCGGGGCCTGTCGATGGAGGCGATCGACCGCCTGGTGGATTTTTTTGGCTGGCAAGTTGGCCCGTCTCGGGGCCCAAAAAAGAAAGGCTAGACGATGGCGAGCGTGAGCAACGAAGGTAACGGTCTGCGTCGCATCCAGTTCATCCACCCCGATGGTCGGCGGACGGCGATTCGGCTCGGCAAGGTAAGCCAGCGCAACGCTGAAGCCTTTTCCCGGCGAATAGAGCAACTCTTGGAGTGTCTGCGGCTGAAGCAGCCCATGGATGCGGATTTGACCCAGTGGGTCGCCGACCTGGACGATGCCCTAGCCGCCAAATTAGCCAAGGGCGGGCTAATCCGGGCGCGAGTGCAAGCATGCTCTACCCGCCTCGCCGCGTTCATTCGGCGATACATCGACGGCCGCAACGACGTTAAGCCTGCGTCCAAGGAAATCTGGCGGCAGGGCGAGAAAGGTCTGTGCGACTATTTCGGCAGTGACACCGACATCGCGACGATTACAGAGGGCATGGCCGAGGACTATCTGCAGCATCTCGTCAAGGCCGGGCTGGCCACGGCGACGATCAAGAAACGCCTTGACTTCGGTCGCCAGGTTTTCCGCTCGGCTGTGAAGCACCGGCTGATCCCCGCCAACCCTTTCATCGACGTTCGGATCAAGGTGCATCTGCCGAATAAGCGCTGGTTCATTTCGTTGGAGGACACCATGCGGCTGATCGACGCCTGCCCCAACGAGGACTGGCGGATCATCATCGCGCTCTGTCGTTTCGCCGGTCTTCGCTGCCCCAGCGAAGTGCTCTCGCTGCGCTGGTCCGACATCAACTGGGATCCATCGGAGGGCGAAATGCACGTTCAGTCACCGAAAACGGAACACCACCCGGGCAAGGAATCCCGCTTCGTCCCGATTTTCAGCATCCTGCGCCCCCATCTGGAGCGAGCCTTTGAAGCGGCCCCTGAGGGAGCTGTCTACGTGGTCAACGAGGCGTACCGCCTAAAAGCCCTGGGGCCGGATGGATGGCGCAGCGTAAACCTCCGAACGCCGTTTGAGCGAATCATCCAGCGGGCGGGACTGAAGCCCTGGGTTCGACTGTTCCACAATCTGCGCAGCTCCCGGGAGACAGAGTTACACGCCGAAAATCGCTTCAGTGCGAACGAGATCTGCCAGTGGATGGGCCATAGCATGCGAGTGGCTGAAAAGAGCTACCTCATGATCCGGAAAGAAGCTGTCCGGAAAGCCAACGCCGAAGTTGGCCCCGAAGCGGCGCAGAATCCGGCGCAGCACCCACGCGCGAGCAGCGGCAGCGAGCGGAACTGGGGCACTCCATCGGGCCCGGACAGTCCACTTTCTACGGCACAGGGCACCTCGCCGCGAAACCCTGCAAAACCAACCAGCGGAGAGGGCGGGATTCGAACCCGCGGTCCAGCTTTTGACCGGACACGTCTTTAGCAAAGACGCGCATTCGACCGCTCTGCCACCTCTCCGAAGCCGCGAAAATCGCCGTGGACTCGCGACCCGATCGACCGGTCTATTCTGGACCGCGGGCTGCCGTCCCGCAAGGAGGCATTCGATGCGTGCCGTTGCAGCCCTGTCCGCCATGCTCGCCCTGACCGCGGCCCATCACACGGCACCGGCGGCCGAAATGCTCTCCAAGGCGCACGCGAGCATTCGCGCCGCGGATGCGGGCCGGCACGTGGCCGCGCTGGCCGACGACGCCTTCGAGGGCCGCGAGGGGGGCAGTCGCGGCGGCCGGGCCGCCGGGGCGTACATCGTCGCCGAGATCGAGCGGCTCCGGGAAACCGCCGGTGGCGGCCTCGAGCCCGCCGGAGACGCCGGTTCCTTCTACCAGGCGTTCGGCACGATGCGCAACATCCTGGTTCTCCAGCCGGGGAGCGATCCGGCGGCCGCCGAGGAACTGGTGGTCGTGGGCGCCCATTATGACCACGTGGGCTATGGCAACGCCGACAACAGCTACGGCCCGTTCGGCTTCGTCCACAACGGTGCCGATGACAACGCCTCCGGCGTGGCCGGCCTGCTGGAACTGATGGAGGCGATGCAGCAGCTCGCCACCCGGCCACGCCGGCCGATCCTCTTCGCCTTCTGGGACGGCGAGGAGAAGGGACTGCTCGGCTCCCACCACTTCCTCCGCGTCCGGCCGGCGGCGGTGGCGGGAAAGACCGTCGTCTTTTCGGTCAACCTGGACATGATCGGCCGGCTGCGGGGCGGCCGCCTGGAAGTCTACGGCACCCGCACGTCGCCGGGCCTGCGGTCGGCCGTCGTGCGTGCCAACAACGCGCCCGAAAACGCCGCCGGGCTGGAACTGGCGTTCGACTGGGACGTCGAGGACGACTCCGACCATTATCCCTTCATCGCGGCGAAGATCCCGACGGTGATGTTCCACACCGGTCTTCACGATCAGTATCACCGGCCTTCGGACGACGCACACCTGGTCAACCTCGACGGCATTCCTCCCGTGGTGCGGCTCACGCTCGGGTTCGTGCGGGCCGTAGCCGACGATCCGGGGCCCCGGCGGATCTTTCGCCCCGAGTCGCGGATGGAATCAAACGCCACGAAGCGCCGCCTGGAGGCCGTCATTCACGACGCCGTCGGAGCTCACCGCGGCCGGTGGGGCATCGGCACCCGCGAGGACGCGTGCGAGGTGGCCGCGCCGGTCGTCGTGCGGGTGGCTCCGGGCTCACCCGCCGCCACCGCGGGCCTGCTCCCCGGAGACCGGATTCTGGCCGTCGACGCCGCGGACGTCGCGAATCAGGCCGACATGGTCGCCCGGCTCCAGGCGGCGGGACAGCGGGCCGTGATCGACGTCGAGCGTCGCGGCCGCTTCACCCGAGTGACGCTTGAAGCGCAATAGCAGACCGGGAAAACCCTCGGCGTTTCCACGGTCGGCCAAGTGGACAAAGGCCATGGAGGGCTTTGTTTACGGACAGCTAGCGGTCGGGCAGGAAACACAACCGGCCGCAGGAGCCTGGCCCCCGCGGCCGTGGTGTTTCGTCGTGCGGCATGGAAGGGCCGCGGCGATCAGCCGACGTGATCAGCCGACGTGATCAGTCGTCTTCGTCTTCGTCTTCGTCTTCGTCTTCGTCCTCGTCCTCATCCTCCCAGTCCTCGTCGTCGTCTTCCCACTCCTCATCGTCCTCCTCGTCGTCTTCCTCCTCCTCGTCGTCTTCTTCCTCCTCGTCGTCGACTTCCTCCCACTCCTCGTCGTCGACTTCCTCTTCCTCGTCGTCTTCGTCCTCGAACTCCTCGTCCTCTTCCTCGTCGTCGTCCTCTTCCTCTTCATCGTCGTCGAAGTCGTCGTCATCGTCATCGCGGGCGACGAGTTCATTGCCGGGATGCACGCCGGCAGCGGCTTCGAACAGATCTTCGGCGGCCAGAAGTTCCGGCATCTCACTCCAAGAGAAAACGTCGGCGGTCAACACGTCGTTCTGCCCTCTGCCACTCGCAACGATCGTCACGGCGAAAACCTCCTGGAGTCTCTGGCGACCGAAACCACGGTCGAAATCTGTACCCGATCGGGGGAACATCGTCCAATCGGCCACCGGAAAAAAACTTTTCGGGTGCAGCCCCCCGGCGAACGCGATCTCGACCGGGGCCCAAAGTGTGTCGCCCGCCGGGATCGGCTGCAAGCGGCCGGCGCGACGATTCAGTGCTGCCCGTCGCCCGCCGCCAGGTCGCTCCCGGGCACGGTGTCTGCCCCGGGCAGGACCGCCAGCGCCGGCAGATCCTCCAGCCGGGCCAGTCCGAAGGCCGCCAGAAACCGCCGCGTGGTCACATAGACATTCGGCCTGCCCAGGTCCTCTGCCCGGCCGCCAATGGCCACGAAATCCCGCTCCATCAGCTGCCGCAGCATCTCCTCGCTCCCCACGCCCCGGATCGCCTCGATCTCGGCCCGGGTGGTCGGCTGCCGATAGGCGACGATGGCGAGCGTTTCCAGGGCGGCGGGCGACAGGCGGCCCCCCGGGGCGGCATCCTGCAGGCGCCGCACCCACGGCCCGAACGGGGCCCGCGTCAGCAACTGAAAGCCCCCCGCGATCTGCTCGACGCGAAACGCCGACCCCGCGGCATCCTGCAGCAGCCGCAGCTCCTTGATCAGCGACCGGGCCCGCGTGCCGTCGTCGAGCCGGGCGAGCTTCGCGAGCCGGCGGGTGGTGAGCGGTTCGCGGGCCAGGAAGAGCGCCGCCTCGAGCCTGGCGAGTTCCTCCGAACGCACGTGCCGGCCGATCGGAACGCCGATTGCCTTGGCCGGCCGCTCGTCGTCGTCGGCCGCCACACGGCCTGGGCGGGGCCGAGCCGCCGGGTTATCCCACCGTGCCGTGTCGAACGGCCCGACGAACCCATGCACCCGGGCGAGGGCGGTGGCGAGTCGGCCGTCGGCACGCGGACGCTGGCGCATGAAATCACGCTCACCCGAGCCGCCGGGCGGCTGCCTGTCAGGATCCTGGCATGGCCGGCGCACGGGACGCGGTGCGATGCCTCCAGGCCTCGACCTCCGCCACCAGCCGCCCCAACGCCGCCGATGCATCCACGCCGGCCGCCTGGAAGACTCGTTGCAACTCGCCCGCCGGATCGACGGCCACCCGACAACTGGCCAGGATGTCGGACCCTCCCGGCAGTGGCTGGCAGTCGATCGCCGTGGCGCCGAGCTGCGCGAGCCGACTTTCGAGCGCCCGACGGTCGGGGGATGCGGAATCCCCGAGCACGGCCGCCGGCAGCACCGCCCCCCGCGCCGCCGACGGCTGCGCGGCGACCGCCGGGGCCGGGCGCGGCTCGGGCGGGTCCGGAACCAGTGACGGCCGCGGCGCCGGGGACGGCTTCCAGCCGGCCCACGCGGCGACGGGTTCCCACACACTCTTCCGCGCCGTGACGAAGAGCCGCGGCGGCAGATGATGGGAGAACATCGCCAGCAGCGGCACGACGACCATACAGACACCCAGCAGCAGCGATCGCACTCTCATGGGGGGGCGAGGGTACCGATCGCTCACGTCCCCGGCAACCCGGAAACAGCCGTGCTTGCCGCGGGTTTCACGGCTGCGCGGCCGCCTCGGAGACGATCACCCGCCGCGGCTGCGAGCCGTCGGCCGGCGTCGCCGGGTCGAAGTGCGGCACTCCCGGCATGATCTCCACCGGGGCTTCGCGCCGCGCCGCCGCCAGCGCGTCGCGGACGATCTGTTGGGTCATCAGCTGCTCGATCTGCGGCCGCAGCGACACGAGCGTGCGGTCCCCCGGCTGCACGTCGGTGACCTGCACCAGGTGCACTCCGAACGGCGTCACGAACGGCTGGGAGATGTCCCCCTTGGCCAGCGCAAACGCCTGCTTGGCGAACTCCTCGTGGGCCAGACTGCGCCGCGGCAGGTAGCCCATGTCGCCGCCCCGGCGCCGGCTCGGGCCCGCCGAGTGGGCCCGGGCCGCCTCCGCGAACGTCGTCTCACCCTGGAGGATGCGGCCCCGGATGGCGGCGGCGCGGGCCAGGCATTCCTTGACCGCCGCCTCGCCCCGGCCGAGGTCGGGCCGCAGCACCACGTGGCTGACCCGCACGAGCGTGCCGTCGATCTCGCGGCGGTGTTTCTCGAAATAGCCCGTCACGGACTGCGGCGTAAGCCGTTGGGCCACGAGTTGCCGAACGGCAATTTCCAGGGCGACCTGGCCGCGGAACGTCGCCTCGTCCTGGCCGGTCTGGGCGAGAAACGCGGCGAACGTGCCGCCGCGGCTGGTGATCTGCTTTTGCAACTTTGCCACCTCCGCTTCGACCGCCGCCGGATCGGCTGTGATCGCCGCATTGGCGACGACCTGCTCGAGCAGGGCCGCATCGATGAGCTGTTCGAGCGCGGCCGCCTCGGCCTGCAGCCTCTGCTGGCCGGCCGGCAATGACGCGCCGTTCCCGCGACGCAGCGCCGCCTCGACCTGCGCCGCGGTGATGGTCGTCACCCCCACGCGGGCGACGACGGCCGCAGATTCATCGGCACGGCCACCAGGTGCGAGCCACGCCCCGACCACGGCCACGGCCACGAGGGGGGCGAGCGAGCGACACGCGAGCGTCATGCACAGGGTTCCCGGGGAGGCGGCGGCCGGCCCGTCGCCCGGGCCTCCGCGAACCCTTCAACCTACCGCCTGGTCGGCCTGCTACAACAGTTTTCGACCGAAGCGGCCGTCAGCCATGTCGAAGATCGCCATCAGCCTGTGCGGTGAGGGACGGGGCCACGCCACCCGCACCGGCACGCTCATCGAACATCTCGCGACCGAACACGACCTGCTGGTCTACACATCGGCCGACGCCTTCGAGATGCTGTCGCGGCGGTTCGCGACCGACCAGCCGCGGGTCCGGATCGTGGAGATTCCCGGCATCGTGTTCCAGTACACGGCCGGTCGGCTCGACGTCGTGCGGTCGATCGCCGCGGGCCTCGACTACCAGGCCCGCCAACTCGGGCCGCTCGTCGATCGGATGCTCGGCGAGCTCGACGCCTTCGGGGCCGAACTGGCGGTCGTCGACTTCGAGCCGGCGCTGCCCCGGGCCGCGGGCCGGATGGGTATCCCGCTGGTGAGCGTGGATCACCAGCATTTTCTTCTCGCCTACGACCTCGACGCCCTCCCCTGGACGCTCCAGTGGAACGCCTGGTTCATGAGCCGCGCCGTCTGGCTCTACGTGACCGAGGCCGCCGACACGGTCGTCTCCGCCTTCTTCCGGCCGCCGCTGCGGCGCGGCTGGGAGCACGTGGTGCAGGTCGGCCCGCTCTTGCGCCGGGAGATCCGAGCGGCCACGCCCCGCGACGACGGCTTCATCGTCAGCTATGTGCGCCGACACACGCCCTTCTCGGCGATCGAGGCCCTGGCCGACTGCGGCCTGCCGGTGCGGGTCTATGGCCTCGGTCAGCGCGAGTCGGTAGGCCAGGTGTCGTTCCATGCGATCGACGAGCGGCGGTTCGTGGAAGACCTGGCCGGCTGTCGGGCCGTGGTCGCCGCCGCCGGGAACCAGCTCATCGGCGAGGCGGTGCATCTGGGCAAGCCGATGCTCCTGCTCCCCGAACGGGCCCATGCCGAGCAGCTCATGAACAGCCATTTTCTCTCCGCCATGGGCTGCGGAGCTTTCGCGCTCCTCGAGGAAGTGACCCGCGACCGCGTCCGCTCATTCGTGGACGAGGCGGGGCGGTTCGCGCCGGCGCTGGCCGCCCTGGCGGGCCGCATGGACGGCACGCCCGAGGTGCTGCGGGTGATCGGCCACCGGCTCGCCGCCGGCGCGGCCAGCCACGCGTGACGCCACACGGGCGTCAGAGAAATATCGCGACCGGCATTGACGTCAACTAAAAAAGAAGTACTATACTCTACGTACCAAGTAACTGCAGGGCACCGCAAAACCTTCTCGGAAAGTTTGCCCCCACCGGAGCCAGCCCCATGACCGCCCCCTTCCATCCGACACCCGCCGAGCTCGCGATTCTCCGCGTGCTCTGGGACCGCGAGCCCTGCACGGTCCGCGACGTCCACGCGGCGCTTGCCGCCCATGGCAAGGACCTCGCCTACACCACCGTGCTCACGATGCTCCAGGTCATGACCGAGAAGCAGCTCGTCCTCCGCGACGATTCGTCGCGGGCGCATGTCTACCGGGCCGCCACGCCGCGGCCCAAGGCCCAAAAGCTGCTCGTGGACGACTTCGTCGAGCGGGCCTTCGGCGGCGCTGCGGCCGAACTGGTGCTGCACGCCCTCGCCGGCCGCAAGGCCTCGCCGGAGGAACTCGCGGAGATCCGCCGCGTCCTCGACCGCATGGAATCGAAGGGCCGTTAGCTCTCGTTCCGTCTCCCTCACCACGTCTCCGTCGCCACGTCTCGCCGCCCCACCTCACGCCAAGGACCGCCGCCATGCACTTTGCAGCACTCGTCCCGTCCGGCATGACCGAACTCCTCGCCTCCCCGGCCGCCGCACGGCTGGGCTGGGTGTGCATCCACTCCCTCTGGCAGGCCGCGGCCGTGGCCGCCGCGCTTGCCGTCGCGCTGCGGCTCATCCCTCGGCAGTCCGCAGGCACGCTCGCCCCCCGCTACCGCCTCGCGGCCACCGCCCTCGCCGCGTTGCCCGCGGCGGCCGTCGTCACGTTTTTTCTCGTGCCGGTTGGGAGCCCCGCGGGCGCGCTGCTGCCTGCCCGCGCAGGGAACGCTGCGCTGACACCCGCCACGCCCACCGCGGCCTCGACCGCAGCCGCGACACCCTCATGAACCTGCTCCAGGCCTGCATCGACGTGCTCTTTTTCCACCATCCCGCGGCCTGGTGGATCTCCAGGCAACTGCGCGACGAACGCGAACACTGCGCCGACGACCTCGCCGTCAAGGCTCTCGAGGCCGACCGTGCCGGCACGCGGCTCTCGTATGCCCGGGCCCTGCTCGCCGCCGGACTCACCGCCGCGGCCCTCGTCGCGATCGTCCTGTCGATCGCCACGCCCCGCCCCGCCATGGCCGACGAGTTGCCCAAAGACACGAACAAGATCGAGCGTCTGACGCCGGAGCAGGCACGGAAGTTGGCGGAAAAGTTCGAGCAGGGTTACCTGCGCCTCAACGGCCTGACCACGCTCGATGCTGCCACGGCCAGGGCGCTCGCGGAGTCTAAGGTCGAAGGGCTGCAACTCCCCGGCCTGACCACGCTCGACGCCGAGACCGCCAAGGCGCTCGCCAATTTCAAGGGCGATCTTCTGTCCCTCAACGGCCTGACCACGCTCGATGCCGACTCCGCCAAGGCGCTCGCGCAGTTCAAGCACGTCAGACTAGACCTCAACCGCCTGACCACGCTCGACGCCGAAGCCGCGGCGGCGGTAGCTGCTGGCGAAAACTGGGATGGCGAGCTCCGCAAGATCACCGCCCTCGACTCCCCCGACTCCGTGGCCATTGCCAAAGCCCTCGCCACGCGAAAAGGCCTTCTGATACTCCCCAACCTGAAGAAAATCTCCCCCAAGACCCTCTCCGCCCTGATCGCCAAGGAAGACGTCGAGATCCCGCTCATCGAGACGCTCGAACTCATCCAGGAACCAGACGGCAGCGCGACCGAGGACTTCGTCATTCCAACAGATTTTGAAACTCGGCAGCAGCAGCAGCGGCGGCAGGCACAGCAGCGAGCCGAGTGATCCGCCGCACACCGCCGCCTGGCGATTCCACCAGTGGCCGCCCCGAAGCCCGGCCGATTGCCCACGGACTCGGCCGGGCCCCCGCCGCACGGCGCTCAAGCCGCTTGTTTCGATCGATGCGACGGCCGCACTATACTCGCAGCATGGCACGTTCCCCGCGTCCCGTTCATCGTCCCCGCCGCAGCGGCTGCATCGAGCGGTCGCAGGAGTTCGAACGACAGCGCATCGAGCGGCTGTCGGTGGAGGAACGCATCCGGCTGGCACTGAGCCTGAAGGACCGGTTTGCAGGGCTCCAGCACGGCACCCGAGCGGACGATGGCGATGGCACCTCAGCCAAGCCTGCTTGACACAGCGGAGCGGGTCGCCGGCCTGCTCGCCGAGCAGGGCATCGGCGCCGTCGTCATCGGCGCGGCAGCCCTGGCCGCCCATCGTTACGTCCGGCACACGGAAGACATCGATCTCGGCGTGAACGTCGCCATTCGCGACCTCGCCACGGTCGCGGACAAGCTTCGCGAGGCGGGGTTCGACGTGGCCTGGCGTGAACCGGATGGCCAGGATCCGCTGGGCGGCGTGATCGACGTCATCGGGCCGTTTGGACTGATTCAGATCGTCAATTTTGGCGAGCGATTTCCTGCGGTCATCGATGGAGGCCTCGCCGATGCGACGCTGCCGATGCTCGCGGGGGGAAGCCTGCGGATCATCCCCCTGGCGAATCTCGTCGCCCTGAAGCTGTATGCGGGAGGCATGAAATCGAAGGCCGACATCGTCGAACTTCTCCGCCGCAACCCGGCCGCCGACCGCGACGAAATCCGTGAACTGTGCCGGCGGTATCGGCTCAGAGGACTCGATCCACTGATCCGCGAGGCAGACGGCCTCTGACGACGCCAGCCTCCGGATCGCTGGCCGGCGTCCGAGCACGTCGTGATCCCGAAAGGGTTTGAAGAGCGGCAGCGGCAGCAGCAGCGGCAGCGGCGGCAGGCACAGCAGCGGGCTGAGTGATCCGCCGCACACCGCCGCCTGGCGATCCCACCAGCACATGCCCGCCGACCGGTCGCCCGCCGTTCAGCCGCGCAGCCTGGTGCTTGCCATGGGACCGCCGTCGGGCGACACTTCAGTGCATGCCCTCTCCACCAGCATCTGACGACGAGAGCGGCCCTGCGTTTCCCGACCACCGGGCCGTGATCCGCGCGGACGCGGAGCGATTTCGCCGCCTTCCGCCGCGGCAGCGGTGGCGGGAACTGTTCGCGCTGCGGACCTGGGCCAACCGGTTCGCTCCGTCCACGCCGCAAGGCCGCAGGATCCGCGAACTCGAATCCGAGGCGGAGGCACGATGGCAGGCCATTCAACGGGAGCTGTTCGCGCGTCATGCCAGAGCCGACTGACGACCGACGCGACCCGCTTTCCTCAGCCCGGGACGGCCGGAGAACACCGCTCCACAAGGAACGCTAGCTGACGGAGGCTGGAGCGGTTTCCGGGAATCGACCCGCATTCCCTCAGCTCACGCTTCGGGCTTCCCGGCAGCGGCGATCCCA
>CAZJHQ010000002.1:128843-144257 GCA_964545915.1 uncultured Candidatus Kuenenia sp.
CGCACCACAGTCACGCACCACAGTCACGCACCACAGTCACGCACCACAGTCACGCACCACAGTCACGCTCACAGCCGCGCGACGATCGCCGGGATGATGGCCCGCATCGCCCGGGCGCGGTGGCTGATCACCCCCTTCACCGCCGCCGGCAGTTCGCCGAAGGTGCGGTGGTATTCCGGCACGATGAACAGCGGGTCGTAGCCGAAGCCCCCCGCGCCCTGCGGTGCGGTGGCGATCAGGCCGCCACAGGTGCCTGCCGCCGTGGCCACGATGCGGCCCGTCGGATCGGCTAGCGCCGCATGGCAGGCGTAGTGGGCGGTGCGTTCGCGGGGCGGCCGGCCGGCGAGCTTCTCGAGCAACAGCGCATTGTTGCGGTCGTCGGTGCTGCCGGTCGCACCGGCGGGCACGGCCCCCGAGAACCGCGCCGAGTAGATGCCCGGAGCCCCGCCGAGCGCATCCACCACCAGGCCGCTGTCTTCGGCCAGCACCCAGGCGTGCAAGGCGGCGGCCTGCTGCCCGGCCTTGAGGGCGGCGTTTTCGGCGAAGGTCGCCCCGGTCTCCTCGACGTCGACGGCCCCGGGGAGCCCGCGGAGCGACCGGCAGGGGATGCCGAACGGCGCGAGCAGCTCGACGAGTTCGCGGAGCTTGCCGTCGTTGGTCGTGCCGAGCACGAGCGTGGCGGGCGGGTGCATGACGGCGGAGCCTCTGACCTCACCGCCGCTTCGTCGGCACCCGCGGCACGTCGATCGGCTTGGGATCGACGTCGAGGAAGATGCCGTCGAAGGCCCGGGGCTCGATCACGCCCTGGGCGAGCTTGGCGGGATTGGGGCCGAGGGCGGCGATGATCTTCGTGATCTCGGGGTTGACCGCCGCCTTGCCGTCGGCATCCTGCACGGCCAGCTGGTTGATGCTGCCGACGCACACGACGCTCGACTCGCGATCGTGGAACTCCCAGGCCTGAAAGCCGGCCCGCCGCAGGGCCGTGGTGAGCCGATGGGCCTTGTCGGCCGCCTCGACGAGCCGGCTCTCGCTCTGCAGGCTGCGCAGTTTCGGATCCTGCCAGCCCTGGCCGCGGAGCGCGCCGACGAGCTTCGACACGTCGACCAGGCCGCCGGTGGTCCCGGCCGACGTGGTCGACTCGGCCGCCTGGCCGATCATGCCCGAGCCGGTGAACGTCGCCACGCGCACGCTGTACCGCGCCGGGCAGTCGAGCAGGCTGTGGGTCACGTCGGCATTCATCTCCTGGACGAAGGCGTCGACCTCGTGGCGATTGAAGTAGTCCGCGGGGAGCAGCGGATTGGGGATCATGAAGGCCAGGTGCATGGGGCCCTTGTTGGCCTTGTCGAGTCCGGCCATCGTCCGGAAGTCGGAGAACGCGCGGCTCTTGCCCCCGTTGCCCGAGAGTGCCTCGGGCTGCAATGTCTTGATGCGCTGCAGCACCTTCTGGCCGCGCGGATCTTCACACGTGGCGAAGTCGCCGACGAGCACCGCCACCTCGAGCACCTGGGCCGCGTTGGCATACTTCATGGTCTTCGGGCTGCCGTCGGGGTTGAAGCCGACGCCCTTCTGGGTGCCCGTGTAGTCGAACGACTTCTCGTGGGTGTAAGCCTGCAGGCGGTGTTGCGACCGCAGTTCCTGCACCAGCCGGCGGGCATCCTCGCGGGCCCCGGCGCCACGGAAGGTCGTGGCGAGCACCAGCCAGGGACCATCCTTCTCCGCCAGGGGAAACATCGCCTTGGGGTCGAGCTGATCCTGGGAGAACCACGCCGTCGGCAGCCAGCCGGTCTGGCCGCGGGCGGGACCGGCGGTGAGGCAGACAGCGAGGCCGACAAGCAGGGCGGGCAGGCGGGCGGTGCGCGGGGCGAAACGAAGCACGGACCGTTCTCCTCGTCTGGAAGGGCCGGCGCGGTGCCACCGGCGGCGGGACGGTAGCAGCAGCGCCCCCGCGCTGCCAGACTGATCCGGACCCGGAAAACGGGGCACGACACGCAAAAGGCGCAGGGCACGATGAAACGAACAGCAGGCCACCGATCGTGGCTGGCGGCGGCGGCCGGTCTGCTGACGGTGGCGGCCGTGATGGCCGCCCCCCCATGGGCCTTCCTCCGCTGGCGGGAAACGCGGCTCGTCGCGCTCTCCACGCCCGAAGTGCAGGCCGACTGGGACGCCTTCCGGGCCCAGATGCGGCGCGAGTCGGGCCGCGACGGCCCGGTGCAGCGGAAGGTTCCCAAGAGCGCGGAGCCACCGGAACTGGTCTGGCTACGCGACTACTGGCGCCTGGCGATCACGGCCTGGGTCGTGTTCGTCGGCCTGGCTGCCGGATTCATCGCCCTGCTCGCCCGCGGCGCGGCCGCTTCAGCGGCCCAGCACGGCCCGGGCCGTGGCCGCCACCACGACGAACAACACCAGCGCGATGCCCAGGACTCCGACGAAGGAAAACACGCGACATACCCTGGCGAGGAAAGACCCGGGGGCGACCGCGGCACCCCGTGACGTCGGGATGGTAGACGCATCCACGACGGCGAACAAGCCGGGCCGTCGTGGGCCTCTCACTGCCTGCGGAACAGGTCCTCGGGAACCGGGCTGCGGCCGGCGCGGCCGACGTCCTCGAGCGTCCGTCGTTGGCCGACGGTGTGCCAGGGGGTCACGTCGGCGAGTTCGGGCATGATCTCGAGGATCTGCTCGACGAGCATCGCAACGATTCGTCCCTCCGGTGTGCCGGCCGTCCGCTCCCGCAAGGCGGCGGCCGTCTTCATCAACTTCACCATTCGCGACCGCTCCAACACGGGCCCCGACAACTGGCCGTCGCCCTCGACGAGCAGTTCGGCCACGGGCACCTCGAGGATCTGCTGCCAGCGGTGCAGGTCGGAGAGCCGCAGGTCGGCGTCGGGCTGCTCCTGGCGGCGAACCACCGCCATCGCGATCCCCAACCGGCGGGCGACGTTCCGCAGCGTCACGCCCTGCTGCCGTCGCACGGCGGCGATGCGGTGCAGCGTCGGGCCCGGCCGCGGCACGCCGTCGCGGCCCGCCGGCCCGCCGACCTCCGCCTCCGCGCGGCAGACGTCCGAGTACTCGGCGTCCGCGAGCGCCAGCGGATCCTGGTAGGAGTCGTCGTCCTCATCGAACCCGTCGTCGTGAAGATTGCGGTCACAATGAACGGTCGCCATCGTCGGGTCTCCGCTGTCGATCGGGGCGAGTGCCGCGATCGTGTCGCGGTGCATGCTGGTACGCAGCCGGGCCACAGGTCGTTCGCGGGGCGGCGAAAATTTTTTCGGGGACTGCCGGACGGCCGATGGGAACACCACAATGGCGTGGCGATTCCCCGCCCGCAGGAGTGCTTCGATGTCGCCCGCGCCCACCCCCGCCGTGCCGCCGTCGGCCGCAGCCGGCCCGCGCGCCGCCTGGATTCCCCTGCCCGCCCGCTCCTGCCTCCGCGCCCACGGCAAGGACGCGGTGGCGTTCGTGGACCACTTCACCACGGCCGCCGTTACGCGGCTCGAGCCGGGCGGGTGCTGCGCAGGCTTCTTCACCGACGCCCGCGGCGCGGTGCTCGCCCTGACCTCGATCATGCGCACCGGCACCGGACTGTGGATCGACGCCGCGCCGGACGTCGCGGCGCCGCTCCGCGACCACCTCGAGCACTATCACATCCGCGAAGACGTCGCGCTGACCGACGAGTCGGCCGCGCGGGCGAGCTTCCTGCTCATCGGGCCCGGCGCAGAAGCCTGGCTCGCGAGCCATGGTTCGGGAGCCCGACCGCCGCAGCCGCTGGCGCATGGTGACATGCAGCTCGGTGAGATCGCGGCCGCCGTCGCGCGGCCCGCCTGGTGCGGCCCCGACGGGTTTCTCGTGCAGGTGGCGGCCGAGGACGGCCCGCGGCTCGCGGCCTGGCTCGACGCCGCGGCGTTGCCGCGGGCCGCTGCCACGGCTGCCGATGCGGTGCGGATCGAGGCCGGCTGGCCTGATCCGGCCGACATCCTCCCCAAGTCGCTCCCGCAGGAACTCGACGGCGACGCGCGGGCGATCTCGTTCACCAAGGGCTGTTATCTCGGCCAGGAGACCGTGGCCCGCATCGACGCGCTGGGCCACGTGAACCGCCGGCTCGTCGGCCTCGCCACGGCGCGGGCCGTGCCGGCCGGCGCCGAGGTCCGCTGCGGCGACGCGCCCGTGGCGCGGGTGACATCCACCTGCTTCTCGCCGCGGCTCGCCGCGGGGCTCGGACTGGCGCTCGTGCCGCTGAAGGCGCTGGCGGGCGACCAGCCGCTCGACGTCGGTGGCGAACCCGCGCGGGTCGTGCCGCTGCCGCTGCCAGCCGCGGCACAAGTGATGGAGGAGCTGCTGCTCGAGACGCGTCGGTTTCGCGTCGTGCGGGTTCCGCAGCCGTGCGCCGACGGCAGCGTCGCTGCCCGGGAGGTCGTGGTCCACCCGGGCAGCGTGGTCGTCGTCCCGCTGGTCACGCCTGACGAGGTGTGCCTGGTCGAGGTCGTGCGGGTGGCGGTCGGTGGCACGCTCCTGGAACTGCCCGCGGGCACGCTCGACCGCGTGGAGCCGCTGGCGGCCGCCGCGGCCCGCGAGCTCGCCGAGGAGACCGGATATCGCGCGGGCACGATCGAGGCGGCGGGATCCTTTTGGATGTCGCCGGGCATCCTCCGCGAGCGGATGCATCTGTTCGTGGCCCGCGATCTCGTGGCCGGGCCGCAGGCCCTCGAGCCCGGCGAGCAGATCCGCACCCGACAGGTCCCCTGGGCGGAGGCGGTCGCCATGTGTCGCGACGGCCGGATCGAGGACGCCAAGACGATCGCCGGCATCCTCCTGCTCGACGCCCGCCGCCGGGCAGGAGACTGATCGCCGCGTGTCAGGCGTCGGGGGCCGACGCCGGCTCCGCCCGCCGGTCGAGCAGGAACAGCAGGCCGCCGACGAGGCCCGTGAGGATCGTCCCCAGACCCCACAGCAAGGCCACCGCGATCGCCTGGTCCTTGGCGACGCCGTACTTGCCCAGCAGCATCTCCATGGCGTTCTCCCGCATGCCGAAGCCGCCGATGCTCACCGGGAGCACCATCAGCAGCGCGACCAGCGGCACGACGGAGAACCAGACCACCAGCGGCAGTTCGACCTGCAGCGTCCGGGCCATGAGCGCCACGACCACCGCGCCTCCCATCTGCACGAGGAAACTCCAGCCCACGGCCTGCGTGATGAGCAGCGGCCGCTGCTGGTAGGGAAGCAACTGCGCGAGGAAGGCCCGGGCCCGATGCGACTCCGGCAGCCAATTCATGATCCGGTCGATCGACTGCAGCCCGAGCCAGAAGGCGACGAGGACGCCGACCAGCAGCGCCAGGGCCACGCCCAGGGCAGCGGGGAGACCGAGACGATATTCGCCGGCCGCCAACGCCGTGCCGGCCAATACGCCGAGCGCGGCCAGACCGGTGAGCCGGTCGGCGAGCACCGAGCAGCCGGCGAGCAGGCGGCGCGAGGTTGTGTCGCCGACGCGATAGGCCTTGATCACGTCGCCGCCGATCGACGACGGCAGGCAGAGGCTGAAGAACATGCCTTCGAAGAACCGCCAGATGAAGAACCGCCGCGGCCGCAAGAAGCCCAGCGGCCGAGCCAGCGCCGCCCAGCGGACCCCCGCGATCACCTGGACGAGCACGCTGGCCGCCAGGCCGGCCAGCCACCACTTCCAATGCGCGTTGCGCAGGTGCCCGCCCAGGTCGGACCACTTCACGTCCCGCACGGCGTAGGCCATCAGGGCTCCCGTCGCCGCCAGCCGCAGCACGAGATTCAGCCACGGTGGCAGCCGCCGGCGGTCTGGCTGCGGAACGGCGACGGTCGGAGCGTTCATGGGCGGCGGCCTGCGCGCGGGGGAAATCGGCGGTACCCTACACCAAATCATCCCCCCGGACCCAGATGACATGCCGGCCGCAGTCTCGCCGTCGTGGACGGAGCTCTTTCCGTGGGCCGAAACGGCGGTCCTCGCCTGCGGTTTTGTGTGGGGGGCGATGCTGGGGAGTTTTCTCAACGTCGTCGTCCATCGCGTGCCCCGCGGGGCGTCGGTCGTCCACGGTCGCTCACGGTGCCCGCGGTGCGGCGCGGCCGTCCGCCCCCGCGACAACGTGCCCGTGATCGGCTGGCTGCTCTTGCGTGGCCGCTGTCGCGACTGTGCGGCCCCCATCCCGGCCCGGTACCCGCTCGTCGAGGCCGGCTGCGGCCTGCTCGTGACGGCGATCGCGGCCGTGGACCTCGTCCATGGCGGTGTCGATCGCATGCTGTTGCGGGGCGACTGGCTGCCGTGGGCGCGATTCGCATTCCACGGCATCGCGGCCCTGACGCTCGTGGCCTGGGTGCTGATCGCGGCGACCGGCAGCCGGGTGCCGGACACCGCGGCCCGCGTGGCGGTGATCGCGGCCGGGTTGGCGGCGGTCGCCGTGCCGGCAGTCCTGCCCTGCGGTGTGCTGCCCACGGGGGGCACCTGGCCGGCGGAGCAGCCGCGTCTGGCCGCCCTCGCCGCATGGACAGCGGGCACGGCGGCGGGATGGTGGGCGAGTGGCGGAGCGCGGAGCCGCTCGCATGCGGTCTTCACGCTCCTCGGCGCCGCCGGCGGCTGGCAAATCGTGGCGGTCGTGACGGCCGTGGCAGCCGTGGAGCGGTTCGGCCGGCACTGGGCGGAGCGGATCGCTTCGCGGCCCTGAACGACCGCGGGAAATCGCGTTGCCGCGCGGGTATGATGTGGTTGTCGACGCAGGGAAGAACGTCATGGCCAAAATTCAGCCCCTTCTTCAAACCGCGGCGGCCCGGGCTTCTGCGCCGGCGCCGGCAGCGGTGCTCCCAGACCTCGACGAGCCCTTTCTCGTCGGCTGCCGGCGGCGGGCGGCGGAGTTCGCGGCCGAGATGCGCATGCCCGAGCAGCGGCTCGCCTGGCTGGTGATCGGCATCCTGACGCCGCTGCTGATCTACAGTTACTGGCCCGGCCTGTTGAACGCCCAATCGAGCTGGAACAACCCACAGTATTCCCACGGCTGGATCGTGCCGCTGTTCGCGGCGGGGCTGCTCTTCTGGTGGCGGCAGCCCGTGCAGCCGGTGCCGCTGTCGGCACGCCTGGCCGGCATGGGGCTGCTCGTCGGGAGTTTCGCGCTGCGGCTGTGGTGCGCGAGCTACCGGATCGTAACGATTGACATGTACACGTTCGTGCCCGCCCTGGCCGGCGTGTTTCTGCTCGCCGGTGGCTGGAAGATGTTTCGCTGGGCCTGGGCTCCGGTGGCCTTCCTGATCTTCATGTATCCCCTGCCGGACGAGGCGACGCGGTACCTGCTCGGCCCCCTTCAAACCTTGGCCACGATTGTCAGCACGTTCGCGCTGCAGACGCTCGGCTATGACGCCTGGCGATCGGGCAACATCATCGATGTCAGCGGGCATGCGCTCAACGTCGTGGATGCCTGTGCGGGGCTGCGGATGCTCACGATCTTCGTCGCCCTGTCCGTGGCCCTCGTGCTCGTCGGTGGCCGGAACTGGTGGGAGAACGCGGTCGTCATCGCCGGTGCCGTGCCGATCGCGCTGTTGGTCAATGCGGTGCGAATCATGACGGCCGGGATTCTCCACGTCCACGCCGACGAGGAATTTGCCGCGCACTTCCACGACAGCACCATTGCCGGCGGCCTGATGATGGTGCTCGCCTTGGCGATGCTGTTCGGTCTGCAGCAGTTGCTGGCGAGCCTGTTCGTGGCGGAGGACGCCGCCCCGGCGGTCGTGACCGCGCCCCGGGCCGGCCTGCACGCCGGAAATCCCGCGGTTCCCGCAGCCCGGAAGGCCCCGGCGTTCCCCGCGATTGCCCAGTCGGGAACTGCCGAAAAAGTAAGCTAGACTAAAGGGCCGTCGGTTCGGCGTGGGCTGGGAGCCCTCCGCCTCCATATGGAGATGATGAGACTGCGGTGACATGAACGACTCACACCCGTCAACCGAAGGCACGCAGCGGACGACGTCCGACGCGGAACGCGCGTCCGCGGGCGTGTTGGCGCCCATCCGCGACACCGGCCTGGCCCCGGTGCAGCCGCAGTATTTCCCGCCGGCCTACGGCTCGGCGGGTGATCCGCTCGCCGGTGGTATCGACTACAAGCGGGCGTGGCACGCGTTTCGGCGGCGCTGGCTGCCGGCGGTCGCCCTGGGATTGGTCACTGCCACGGCCCTGGCGGTGCCGATCTGGCTGTTCATGCCGAAGGGCTTCGAGGCGGTGGCCTGGCTGCGGGTCCGCGACAAGTCGGGGATGTTCGGCGTCGGGGGCCGCGACAATGCCGAGTACGAGTCGTACCGCAAGACCCAGGTGCAGCTCATCAAGAGTCCGTTCGTGCTCATGTCGGCCCTCCGGCGGCCCGGGGTCTCGGAGCTCAAGACGCTCCGGGACGAAAAGCAGGACCAGGTTGGCTGGCTGGCCCGAAACATTCAGGTTTCCGCCCCGATGGAGTCGGAAGTGATCCAGGTCCGGCTCCGCGGCGAGAACGCCAAGGAAGTGACACAGATCGTCAACGCGGTCACGCAGTCCTATCTGAGCGACGTCGTCAACAAGGAGAAGGCCGACCGTCTCGAGCGCCGCGACACCATCGAGCGGCAGTACAAGCAGAACATGACCGAGGTCCGGCGCCGGCGGGACCAATACAACAATCTCGCGAAGACGCTCGGCGCCAGCGACAGCATCGAAGTCGCCACCCAACGCAGCCTGCTCCTCGACCACGTGGGCACGCTGCGGGCCCAACTGACGTCGATGCAGCGCGACCTTTCGGTCCTCGATGCCGAACTCGCCGTGCGCGACGCCAAGGCCCGCGGCGACATCAGCGACGAGGAGGCCGTTCCCGACGAGATGCTCGATGCCATGCTGGCCCGCGACCCGATGATCGCCGAACTGCGCGACCGTCTGGCGTCGCTTGACGAGGCGATGACTTTCCAGGCCGAGCGGAGCGCCCGCGGGGCCAACGATCCAGCCGTGAAGCGGCTGGAATCGCAACGGGCGAGCCTCATGGAGCGGATCAGGCAGCGGGGCGCGGAGTTGCGGCCGCAGGTCATCGCCCAGATGTCGCTCGACGCCCCCGGCCGCCAATCCGGGGCCGTGGATGGCCCGGGCGTGCTGCGGATGCGGCGGCAGATCATCGCCCAGGAACTGGACGCGAAGTCGAAAGAGTTCGACAAGGTCGCCAAGCAAGTCACGGAGCTCGGCCAGGCCAATGCCGACCTCTCGGCCCGGCGGTCGGAGATTGAGCAGCTCGAGAAGGTGACCGAGCAGATGGGCATGCAGCTGCAGGCCTCGGAGGTCGACATCGCCCTGCCGGCCCGCGTCGAACTGATCGAGGAGGCGAGCGTGCCGGAAGGCAGCGACGAGCTGTTCCGCATCATGCTCACGATCCTCGCCGGGCTCGGCGGGCTCGGGCTCGGGGCCGGCGCCGTGGTGGTCTTCGAATACCTTCGCGATCGGGTGAGCACGGCGGAGGAGATTTCCCAACGGGTCGGCGTGCGGGTGGTGGGCACCCTGCCGCAGGTGTCCCGGTCGCGGAAGCGGTCGACCGCCGGCGAGATGGCCGAGAGCGTCGACGGGGTGCGGGCCGTGATCTCGCAGACCGGTCGCGAGGCCCCCAAGGTGATTCTCGTCACCAGTGCCGTGGGGCACGAGGGCAAGACGACGTTCGCCGCCCAGCTCGCCGCCAGTCTGGCCCGTTCCGACAAGCGCACGCTCCTGCTCGATGGCGATCTGCGGCATCCCAACGTCCACCTGGCGCTCGAACTCGACCTGCGGGCCGGCCTGCCGGAGCTGCTGCGCGGCGAAATCGGCAACGACGAGGCGGTGCAGCCGACGGCCATCGAGGGGCTGTTCGCCGTCACCGGCGGCACCTGCGACTACGCGGCGATCACCGCCCTGTCGCGGCCGGAACTGGCCAAGGTAATCAAAGGCTTTCGGGAGTCGTTCGATCACGTCGTCATCGACGCCGGGCCGGTACTCGCCTTCGCCGACGCCCTCCTGCTCGGCCAGTTGAGCGACGTGGCCCTCGTGGCCACGATGCGCGACGTGAGCCGCGTGCCGCTGGTGATCGCGGCGGTGGACAAGCTGCGGGGCGTGGGCGTGCGGGTCCTGGGCACGGTGGTCAACGGCGTGGCCGACTCGTCGTCGCGGCGGTTCTACGCATCGCCACTGCCGAGTTGAGGACGGGCTGCGATCGGACGCCAGCAACGGGAGTGGGTGCAATGAAGCCGATGGCGATCCTCCCGGGCGGCCCGCAGCCTGCGGCGGAACAGCAGCAGACGCCGGCGGCACGTTCTCCGGCGGTGGGCTGGGCGACCCTCGCCGCCGCGGTGGCACTCGTCGCGGCGGTGACCGTGCTGCAGGGACTGTGGACGGATCGCTGGGGCAACCGCGACGTCAGCGGCGCCCTGAAACGCGACGCCGCGATCCTGGAGCGGGTGTTTCCCGAGCGGTTTGGGGACTGGGAGTTCGAGCAGGAGTTGGCGTCGGACCCCAAGGAGCTCGAGCGGGCCGGCGCGGTCGGGCACATCGCCCGGCAGTACCGCAACGTGCGGACGAAAAGCCGCGTCTCGGTGTTCATCGTCTGCGCCACACCGCACGACGCCTCGGGTCACACACCCGACCGTTGCTACCCGGGCGCCGGCTTCGAGGTCGGTGAGTCGGAGCATCGGCAGACCGTGCCGCTGAGCGACGGCCGCAAGGCGGAGACCTTCACAGGGACGTTCCGCAAGCTGGGGCAGACGCTCCGCGTAGTCTGGACCTACGGGATCGACAAAGGGTGGGTGGCCCCACAGATCGCCCGCATCGAGTTGGCCGGCACCGACGCCGTCTACAAACTCTACGCCATCATCGACGAGACGCGGATCAAGGGCTCCCAGTCAGTGCAGGAATGCGTTGATTTCCTGGCCGCGCTCCTGCCGGTGCTTGACCAGGCGGTGGCGGCAGCCCGGGCGGCCGAGGGGTCGGACTCGGCCACCGAACCGGCCGCCCGCGGCTGACGGGGCCGGTTTTCCCAGGCTATTCGGCTTGTCGATTGCGAGCAGAACGGTATTGTCATGGGTCGGCGGGCCAGGCACCGGGCCAGCACCATGAGCGAATCATGTCCACCACAGGAGGGTCAGTCGTGTCGCTGAATTCGAAACGGGCCTTGGTCACAGGCATCACCGGCCAGGACGGCTCCTATCTCGCCGAACTGCTCCTCGACAAGGGCTACGAAGTTCATGGGCTCGTTCGCCGCTCCAGCACCTTCGGCACGCAGCGGATCGAGCATCTCTATCGCGACATCCACGAAGTGGAGCGGCCGCTGGTCCTGCACCACGGCGACATGGCCGACGGCAACGGCCTGGCGCGGTTGATTCGCGAGATCCGCCCCACGGAGGTCTACAATCTCGCCGCCCAGAGCCACGTTCGCGTGAGCTTCGACCAGCCGACCTACACCGCCGACGTCACCGCCGTCGGCACGCTCCGACTCCTGGAGGCGATCCGCGACTTCCAAGACGCCGTCGGCTACCAGATCCGCTTCTACCAGGCCTCGAGTTCGGAGATGTACGGCAAGGTGGTGGAGACGCCGCAGTCGGAGACGACGCCCTTCTACCCGCGTTCGCCCTATGGCGTGGCCAAGCTCTACGGACACTGGATCACCGTCAACTACCGCGAGAGCTACGGCCTCCACGGCTCGTGCGGCATCCTCTTCAACCACGAGAGCCCGCGGCGCGGCGAAACGTTCGTGACGCGGAAGATCACCCGGGCCGCGACCCGCATCAAGCTCGGTCTGCAGAAGAAGCTCTATCTCGGCAACCTCGACGCCAAGCGCGACTGGGGCTTCGCCGGCGACTATGTCGAGGCGATGTGGCTGATGCTCCAGCAGGACGAGCCGGACGACTATGTGATCTCCACCGACGAAACACACTCCGTCCGCGAGTTCTGCGAAAAGGTGTTCGGCCGACTCGACATGGACTATGCCGACTTCGTGGAGATCGACCCGCGGTACTTCCGCCCGGCGGAGGTGGATCTGCTGCTGGGCACATCGCAGAAGGCCCGCAGGAAGCTGGGCTGGAAGCCGCGGGTCTCGTTCGACGAACTCGTGGCACTGATGGTCGAGTCGGACCTGGAACTGGCCCGCAAGGAGCAGGTGCTCATGGCCGCCGGACACGACATCGGCCTGCCCAACAGGTAAGGCGGAAAGCGGGACATCATGCTGGACCTGGCGGACAAGCGGATCGTGGTCACCGGTGGGGCCGGGTTCCTCGGGAAGGCGGTGTGCCGCGCGCTGGCCGGCCGCGGCGTCGCGCCGGAGCGGATCTTCGTGCCCCGGCGGGCCGACTATGACCTGACCGTGGAATCGGCCGTAGAGCGGCTCTACGACGACGCCCGGCCCGACGTGGTCATCCATCTCGCCGCCGAGGTGGGCGGGATCGGCGCCAACATGGCCCATCCCGGTCGGTTCTTCTACGCCAACATGGCGATGGGTCTGCACCTCGTCGAGCACGCCCGCCGCCGCGGCCTCGCCAAGTTCGTCCACACGGGCACCGTCTGCGCCTACCCCAAGCACTGCCCGGTCCCGTTTCGGGAGGACGACCTCTGGAACGGCTATCCCGAGGAGACCAACGCCCCCTACGGCGTCGCCAAGAAGGCGATCTTCGTGATGCTCGACGGCTACCGCCGCGAATACGGCCTGCACAGCGCCGTCGCCGTGCCCGTGAACCTCTACGGACCGGGCGACAACTTCGACCCGGCGTCGAGCCACGTCATCCCCGCCCTGATCCGCAAGTGCGAGGAGGCCCGGCTGGCGAACGCTCCTGAAGTCGTCTGCTGGGGCACGGGCGCGGCGACCCGGGAGTTTCTCTACGTCGACGACGCGGCCGAGGGAATCGTGCGGGCCGCCGAGGTGATGGACGAGCCGGTGCCGATCAACCTCGGCGGCGGCCTGGAGATCCCGATCCGCGACCTGGTGGTGAAGATCGCCGCGGCCTGCGGCTATCCCGGGCGGATCGCCTGGGACCCGACCAAGCCCGACGGCCAGCCGCGCCGCGGGCTCGACATCTCGCGGGCCCGGAAACTCCTCGGCTGGGAGCCGCGGCAGGACTTCGACACGGGCCTCGCGCGGACGGTGGCCTGGTGGCGCGAGCAGACGGCCGCGGGCGGTTGAAAACCACCCCGGGCAGCCGGAGAATCACGGCTTTCCCGCCGCGTCCTCTCGCTCGAAAGGCCCCCCATGTCCGCCGCAGCCGCCGCGTTTCGCACCGAGTCCGACAGCATGGGGGAGGTGCGGGTGCCCGCCGACCGTTACTGGGGCGCCCAGACGGAGCGGTCGCGGGACAACTTCAAGATCGGCGTCGATCGCTTCCAGTGGGGCCGGGCCGTCAAGAAGGCGCTCGGGATCCTGAAAAAGTCGGCGGCCCTGGCCAACGGCGAGCTGGGGCAGCTGCCGGCCGCCACGGTACGGCTGATCGTGCAGGCGGCCGACGAGGTGATCGCCGGCACGCTCGACGATCACTTTCCGCTGGTCGTGTTCCAGACCGGCAGCGGCACGCAGTCGAACATGAACGCCAACGAGGTGATCTCCAACCGCGCCATCGAGATCGCCGGCGGCACGATGGGCTCGAAGAAGCCCGTCCATCCCAACGACGACGTCAACCGCGGCCAATCGTCGAACGACACCTTCCCCACCGCCATGCACATCGCCGCCGTCGAGGTGATCCACGACCGGCTCCTGCCGGCGGTCCGGCAGCTCCGCGACGTCTTTCTCGCCTTGGAGAAAAAGCACGCCGATCTCGTGAAGATCGGCCGCACCCATCTCCAGGACGCCACGCCGATCACGCTCGGCCAGGAGATCTCCTCATGGCGGGCCCAGCTCGACGACCGGATCGCCGGCATTGAGCGGGCCCTGCCGGGCCTCTACGAGCTGGCGATCGGCGGCACGGCCGTGGGCACGGGGCTCAACGCCCATCCCCGATTCGGCGACCTGGCCGCGGGCCACATCGCTCAGGAGACGGGGCATCCGTTCGTGTCGGCGGCCAACAAGTTCGCGGCGCTGGCCGCCCACGACGCGCTGGTGGAGGTGAGCGCCGCCGAGCGCGGCCTGGCGATGGCCCTGCTCAAGATCGCCAACGACATCCGCTGGCTGGCCAGCGGCCCGCGGTGCGGCATCGGGGAGATCGCGATCCCGGAGAACGAGCCGGGAAGTTCGATCATGCCGGGCAAGGTGAACCCCACGCAGTGCGAGGCAATGACGATGGTCTGTGCCCAGGTGTTCGGCAACGACGCGGCCGTCGCCTTCGCGGGCAGCCAGGGCAACTTTCAGCTCAACGTCTACAAACCGGTGATGATCCACAACGTGCTCGAGAGCGCCGATCTGATCGCCGACGCCTGCGACTCGATGCGGATCCACTGCGCCACCGGCATCGAGCCGAACCTGGCCCGGATCAAGCACCACCTCGACGACTCGCTGATGCTCGTCACGGCCCTCAACACCCACATCGGCTACGAGAAGGCGGCGAAGATCGCCAAGCAGGCCCACGTCGCGGGCACGAGCCTCAAGGAGGCGGCCGTGGCCCTGGGCTACGTCACGCCCGAGCAGTACGACGCCTGGGTCGTGCCGGTGGAGATGACGCGGCCGCTGCCGGCCTGACGCGTCTTCGGCGGGACGCACGTTGACTGCGGGGCAAATGTGCGGGGCCAATGAACACTCGACGACGGGGTCGGGGCTGTCCTTCTGGTCGATGCTGTCGTGTTTCCAAGAAGCCCCGGGTGGCAACCCGGGGACACCGGGCACGAAAACCACCCCGCCGTCCATGCGGCATGACTGCACACGATTTCCCGCTTCGAACCCGCATCGCATGGCACCCGGGAAGGGATGCCACCCGGAGTCCCCGGGCTCCCGCCCGGGGCTTCTTGTGTGAGCGCCAGGCCCGGAGGGCCGGGTTTACTGGCAGCGGGCGCAGGCCCGCCAAGCGAACCGCGGCACGAGGCCGCGAGTTCGCGTGAATAATCCCCCCGGGCTCCCGCCCGGGGCTTCTTGTGTGAGCGCCAGGCCCGGAGGGCCGGGTTTACTGGCAGCGGGCGCAGGCCCGCCAAGCGAACCGCGGCACGAGGCCGCGAGTTCGCGTGAATAATCCCCCCGGGCTCCCGCCCGGGGCTTCTTGTGTGAGCGCCAGGCCCGGAGGGCCGGGTTTACTGGCAGCGGGCGCAGGCCCGCCAAGCGAACCGCGGCACGAGGCCGCGAGTTCGCGTGAATAATCCCCCCGGGCTCCCGCCCGGGGCTTCTTGTGTGAGCGCCAGGCCCGGAGGGCCGGGTTTACTGGCAGCGGGCGCAGGCCCGCCAAGCGAACCGCGGCACGAGGCCGCGAGTTCGCGTGAATAATCCCCCCGGGCTCCCGCCCGGGGCTTCTTGTGTGAGCGCCAGGCCCGGAGGGCCGGGT
>CAZJHQ010000003.1:0-4787 GCA_964545915.1 uncultured Candidatus Kuenenia sp.
AGCACGGTTCGGAGGGAGGGGGGCCCGAACCCAATCGGGCCTCCCTACCCCTATCAAAAATCGCACGATGCGATGTTTTGCCAACAGTCAGCCACCGCCGATCACCGCGGCCCTTCGACGACGGCCCAGAAGGGATGCTGGCGGTCGCCGCGGCGGCGCAGGTCTTCGAGCAGCACCCGCTCGTCGGGCACCACCGGGCCCTTGAAGAGCCGCGTGCCGGCCAGCGTCACCGTGACGGGCCGCGTCATGTCGACGATCTCCGGGCCGAGCCAGAGTCGCACCCCGCGGCCCCCGCAGCGGGCCGTCATCGTGTTGCCCGGAGTCACCTGCCCCTCGATCTCGAGCGGCCCGGCCCCCTTTGCCGGCGGCCAATTGACGGGCAGCGTGACGGTCTTCGGTGGCGCCTCGGCGAACTCCAGCCACCAGAAGAACCGGTCCCAGGGCCGCATCGACACGGCCTCGATCGCCGTCGGCAACTTCCGCCGCTTGCGGCCCATCCAGTCGAAGATCCGCAGCAGTTCCTCGGCGAAGTGATCGTGGCCGCGGCCGCGGTACTCCACGTAGGTCGCGTCATATCCCTTGAGGAAGTAGCGGTCGAGATCGACGGCGCTGCGTTGCATCGTGCCGCCGTCGAGTTCGCCCCCCACGACGTACAGCGGCAGCGTGGCGGCGTTTTTCCAGTAGTGGTGCACGTAGCGGTCGGCCGCGGCCGAAATGGCGATCACTCCCGCCCACAGGTCGGGATGGGCGAGGCCGATGTCCCAGGCGGCGTCGCCTCCCATCGAGTGGCCGGAGAGGAACACGCGGTCGGTGTCGATCGCGAACCGCTGGCAGGCCTCGCGGACCGCTGCGAGCACGATGGCATGCTCGCGGGCCGAGTATTCGTAGGCCGTCTGGTGGTCGCGGGCCCAGGCGGGTGCGATGACGATGGCTCCGTGGCGGGTCGCCTGACCGATTCGCGTGCCGTCGGCGGCGGGCATGCCGGCCCACCACTCGATCTGCTTCTCGGGCGTCGTCCAGGCGGCGTGCAGCGAAACGATCGCCGGGTAGCCGCGGAGCGGATCGTATTCGGGCGGGAGCTGCACGAGGCAGCGGACGTTGCCCATACCGGGCAGTCCCGGCACGTCGAGGGTGAACTGCCCCGGTGCTGTCGGCTGTGGCGGATCGAGGGGCGGCCGCATGTGCCGGGCGATGCCGGCGATCGTCGCGGCGCTGAAGGCCTCTTCGTTTCGCATGCGGGCGAGCGCCGCCTCGCGGGCGGGGGCGTCGGGCGTTTGGAGGTACTCGCGGAGCGCCTCCCGCAGCCGCACGGCGGACAGCGCCACCTTGAGGTTGTCGTCGCCCATCGTGGGGCCCTGCAGCCAGCCGTTGATCGCCAGGGCGACCGCGCGGGCGGCGGGCAACGCCGGGTCGCCACCGAGCCGCTCGAAGGTGGCCAGCCGGTCGAGCGTGCCGAAGGTGAGCTCCCGCTCGATCTCGGCCACGACGACCGCGGCCGCCGCCCGCTCCTGCGGGTCTTCAATCGCCTCGGTCCGGGATCGCAGACCGGCCACGACCCGGCGGGCCGCCTCCTGCCGGTCGCGATAGCGGTCGCGTTCCTCGCGGACCTCCTCCAGCAGTTCGCCGCCGACGTCCTCGGTGGGAAAGTTTTCCAGCAGTCGCAAGGCGAGTCGATCCTGCCCGACGCGGCCCCGCATCCGGATCTCGTCCAGGATCCGCCGCGCCGCGAGCTCCGAGAGCCGCTTCCGCTCGCGATTCAGCTCGGCCAGGCTCGCGAAGTCCTTCAGCACCTCGTCGAGCTCGCTGCGGGCGTCCTCGTATCGCTCGGCCTTGATCAGCAGCCGCACGACCTGCAGCCGTTGGTCCGCGTTCGTGCGGTCGATGTGCTGCTCGATCACCCGCTTGAGCACGTCGCGGGGCAACGCGTTCGTGGCCAGTCGCATGTCGAGGATCACCGGGTTTTCGGTGACGAGGCCCTCGATCCGCGTCCAGCGGGGCGTGATCTCGGTGATCCCTTGCACCACGTCCACCCTGCCGCCCGCGGTGGACAGCGAGAGGATGCGGCGGCCGAACTCGTCGAAGGGAGTCGTCTCGATCGCCGCCCCCATGCCCGCCACGCGGCGGCCCTTCTCCGGCACCCGCTGCGGGATGCGGATCGTCTCCTGGCCGGCGTCGACTGGGCCCGGTTCCGTCTTCACAACCCGCCGCTTCGACACCATCGTGCGCGTCAGCTCGTCGTCGCACATCAGGATCGGCGTGCCGGCGGAAGAAGACTGGGGGTTCAAGGGGTCGACGGCCACGCCCGGCAGGAGCGCGAACCGGCCTTCGAGCACGCGGCCGTCGGCCAGCTCGACCCGGTCGGCCCGGGCCGTGCTGGCGACGACGGCCAGCAGCCATACCGCCAGCCTGCCGCCCGCCAGCCGAGAAAGCCCGCTCCGATTCATGCCCGAGCTCCGCCGCCGTGGCCGCAGCCTCCCGCCGCAGTCCGCCGGCATTGTAGAGCCACCGGCCGCGATGCCGCAGCCCGGCTTTCTTGACGGCTGCCACGCAGCGACGGGACAATCTCCGCCGTGATTGGCTGTCACCGGTCGACAGCCACGAGATCGACGGAGTCCAGTCCTGATGAACCAAGACGGTTTGCGACGTGGGCTCGCCTGGTCCCTGGTGGCCACGCTACTGCTACCCGTGCTGCTCGCGGTCGTCCTGGGCCTGGGAGCGCTCCTCGGCGCGCTCGGTGACGCCGCGGGCGCGAGGGCGTGCGGGCGGCTCGGACTCGGCCTCGGCGCGGCCTGGCTGACTGCGGTCGTCGCCACGGTGGCGGCCACCGCCGGTGTCACCCTGGCCCAGGCAGCGCGGCAGGCTGATGGTCCCCCGCGTTTGGCCGGCGAGCAGCCGGCGGGGCCGGGCCGACGGCGCCGGCGTCGGCGAATGCGGTCGGTGGCTGACCGCCTGGCTGCGGAGCGGGAAGCTCGCGAGCGGCCGAACTGACGGGAGCCGGAGCACTCGGAGGCTGATCGATGGGAGTTGCAGGCAGACGGTCGCTGCGGGTGGTCGCGTTCCTGGCCGTGGCGGGCTGCGGCCTGCCGGCATCCGGTCAAGCGATCTCGTTCTCGAAGCAGGTTGCCCCGATCCTGACGGCGAAGTGTGGCGGCTGCCACGTGGCCGGCCGCAAAGGGGACTTTCACATGGCGTCCTACGCCGACCTCATGCAGACCGGCGTGGTGCAGCGCGGCGCCGGCAACGCCAGCCGGCTCGTGGAGGTGATCCTCTCGGGAAACATGCCGCGCGGAGGCGGCAAGGTGTCGCCCGACGAGGTGGGCACGCTGATGAAGTGGATCGACGCCGGTGCCCCGTATGACGCCGCCGACCCGACCATCCCGCTCGATCAGTTGGTGCGTGCCGCCGCCGCACCGCCGCCGGTCGCGCCGCCTGCGGGGCCGGTCGCGCTCAAACCGGGGGAAGTCTCGTTCGCGATCGACGTCGCGCCTGTGCTGCTCAAGGAGTGCTCCGGCTGCCACGGGCAGCAGGACCCCGAGGCCAACCTGCGGATGACGAGCCTCGATGCCCTGCTCAAAGGGGGCCGCAGCGGGCCGCTGGCGACGCCCGGAAAAGGGGGGGCGAGCCTGCTCGTTCGCAAGCTCCGTGGCCGCGACATCGAGGGGCAGCGGATGCCGCTCAACAAGCAGCCCCTCGCCGCCGACGTGATCGCCATGATCGAACGGTGGGTGGACGAGGGCGCGCGGCTCGACATGCTGGCGGCGACGACGCCGCTCGAGACGCTGGTGGCCGCCGGTCGGGCCCGCAGCATGTCGAACGCGGATCTGGAGAAGCTCCGGTTCGCAGCGGGGCGGAAACTGTGGCGCCGGGCGATTCCCGACGAGGAGCCGCTGGCGGAGCTGGTGGGGGGCGTGTGCCTGATCGGTAATCTGCCGGCCGCTCGGATGCGGGAACTCGCAGCCGAGACCGAGCCGTTGGCGGAGCGGGTGCGCCGGGAACTCCTGGGCGACGCCGGGCCGCTGCTGCGGGGCGGCGTCGTGGTGTATGTGTTTCGCCAGGCGTACGACTATTCCGCCCTCTGGCAGAACGTGCTCAATGCCGAGCGTCCCAAGGGCCTTGTGGGCCACGTCGGCGTGTCGGGCGAAGTCGCCTATGGGGCGGTGCTGCTGCCGAGCGGGGATGACGAAGACAATCCGCGGGCGCTGCTCGTCGAGCAACTCGCCGGCGCTGCGTTGGCCGGCCGGATGGTGCCGGAGTGGTTCGCCCGGGGAGCGGGCCGCGTCATGGCGACGCGGATCGTGCCCAAGGCGCCGGTCGTGCAGGAATGGAGGCGGGACGTGCCGGCCGCGGTCGCCGGGCTCGGCTCAGCGGCCGACTTCCTCGGTGGCCACGCCGATCCGGTCGCGACCGCCACGGCGGCGGGCGGCTTCGTCGGCGCGCTGGCGACCGGAGCCCGGTTGAAGCAGCTCGTCGCCGAGCTCGATGGCGGTGCGGCATTCGACGCCGCGTTCGCGAAGGTCTTTCGGGCCGCGCCGCAGCCGGCCTTCGAGGCCTGGGCTGCCCGGGAAGGGAAAAAGGCTCCGCGGTCCCGGTGAGGGAGCACGAGGCGATACGCTTTCCACCGCGATGCCGTGGTGTCGTGTGATGCGGAGAGCTCGTTGAAAAAAAGACGGGGGTGCCTGGATCGAGGGGCATGCGATCCGGATCGGTTCGGCCGAAACCGAAACCGCCGGCGGGGCACGCAACCCCGATCATCGGCCCCCAACGAGCCTCGTTAAGAGCTCACCGGC